>JAFGKD010000088.1 GCA_016928775.1 Candidatus Zhuqueibacterota bacterium
AGTAGGCCTGTAGCACAATTGGCTAGTGCACTGGACTCCAAATCCAGGGGTTGGGGGTTCGAGTCCCTCCAGGCCTGCTATTTTTTAAGACTCCAACAGAACAATATATATAGAAGAACGGTACGCAATGATAGCGAAAGCGACAAAGTTTCTCCAGGATGTTCGCTCGGAGATGTCAAAAGTCAGTTGGCCATCACGGCAGGAGTTGAAAGGGCAAACATGGATCGTCATTATTGTTTCTCTTTTTTTCGCTCTGTTCATTTTTATTGTTGATCACCTTTTGTCATGGCTGCTGAATCTGGTTTATTAGGTCAAAATCATCAAACCGAACAGGTTGAATGCGTGGAAGAAAATGAGGCAAAATGGTATGCTATACACGTGCTCTCAGGGCATGAGAACAAGGTAAAAGCATATTTGGAAAACGAGGCGAATCATGCCGGTCTCTCGGACAAGATTGATAATATTATCATTCCTTCCGAAGATATTACGGAAATGCGAGACGGCAAAAAACGCAGTCGCACAAAAATCATATTCCCCGGCTACATGCTTGTTCATATGGTTTTTGACAAGCAGACACGACATCTGGTATTGAACACGCCCGGAGTGACGAATTTTGTCGGTCGCAAGAATGAGCCAATTCCTCTCAAACCAGAGGAAGCGGATAGAATTATCGGCCGAGAAGGTGATAAGGATCGCACCGCTGTGCCGTTCCATGTCGGCGATCCCATCAAAGTCATTGACGGACCTTTCACGGATTTCACGGGTTTTGTGGAAGGTGTGAACGAAGAAAAAAACAAAGTCAAAGTTATGGTCAGTATTTTCGGCCGCGCAACACCTGTTGAGCTGGATTTTCTACAGGTTGAATTGGAATCTTAGGATAATTCACAATGGCGAAAAAGGTAATTGGTACAATCAAATTGCAGATTCCCGCGGGGAGTGCAAATCCTTCTCCACCGGTTGGTCCAGCCCTGGGTCAGCATGGTGTAAACATTATGGAATTCTGTAAGGCATTTAATGCACGGACGCAGGAGAGTCAAGGTCTGATCATCCCGGTCGTGATAACAGTTTATCAGGATCATACGTTTACATTCATCACCAAAACGCCGCCGGCGGCAGTGCTATTAAAAAAGGCGGCTGGTTTGGATAAAGGTTCCGGTGAACCCAATCGAAACAAGGTTGGCAAGGTCACACGCAATCAAGTCAGGGAGATTGCCGAAACGAAAATGGAGGACTTGAACGCCAATGATGTTGAGATGGCAATGCGCCAGGTCGAAGGAACTGCGCGAAGCATGGGAATCCTCGTAGAAGATTGAGCTTCTGCGGTATTCATTATGGAGAAATAATGAAACGTAGCAAAAGATATAAAGAATCCGCCGATAGGATTGAACGGAGTAAAACCTATCCATTGGATGAGGCGATCACTCTCGTTCAGGAAACGTCAACGGCAAAATTTGACGAATCGGTTGAGATCAGCATCCGTCTCGGAGTCGATCCAAGAAAGGCTGATCAAATGGTTCGTGGCAGCGTGAATTTACCAGCCGGAACCGGTAAACAGGTTCGCGTTTGTGTTTTGACCAAAGGCGACAAAGAAGAAGAAGCCAAAGAGGCCGGTGCGGATTATGTCGGTGGTGAAGAATTGATGGAAAAAATTCAAGGCGGCTGGTTTGATTTTGATGTGGTCATTGCTACCCCCGATGTTATGGCCATGGTTGGCAAACTGGGTCGTATTCTCGGCCCTCGTGGTCTTATGCCCAATCCCAAAGTCGGTACTGTGACATTTGAGGTTGGCAAGGCTGTTCGGGAATCCAAAGCCGGAAAAATTGATTTTCGCGTTGATAAATATGGAATTGTTCATTCTGCTATCGGGAAAAAGTCATTTTCGAGTGATCAGCTAAAGCAGAATATTCAAGCCTTTATGGATGTCATCAATCGGCTAAAGCCGTCAACTGCTAAAGGCGTCTATATTCGAAACATCAGTCTGGCGAGTACAATGGGTCCCGGCGTGAAAGTGGACAAGAATACGATAAGTGAAGCGGCATAATCAGCCTATTATTTGAAGGAATTAAATAGATGCCTCAACCAGAGAAAATAAAAAAAGTTGACGAGATAGCGGAAAGCTTAAAGCAGGCAAAAGGTGTTTTTCTCACCGATTTTTCCGGACTAAGTGTTGAAGAAATAACCCAACTTCGCCGGGAGTTTCGTAAAGCGGATGTATCGTATGTGGTCGTGAAAAACACGTTAGCCAAACGTTCTTGCCAACAAGTTGGCTTGAATAGTATGCTGCAATACTTGAATGGACCAACGGGTCTGGCGCTGGCACATGTTGATCCTGTGGCTCCTGTGCGGGTTATTGTCGATTTCCTCAAAATGCATAAAGCAAAAGGAAAGCCGGAGATCAAAGGAGCTGTGGTGGAGGGGCAGATGCTGACTGCCGAAGAGGCTGAGGCGATGAAAAATATCCCTCCCCGCCACGTGCTGATTGCGCAAGTGGTTGGCGGGATCGCTGCTCCATTAACCGGATTGGTTGGTGGATTGCAGGGTGTTATACGAAATCTTGTCTATACATTAGATGCGATTCGAGATAAAAAAGAAAGTTAATTATAGATACATTTAACGCTAACGGGAGGTAGAAATGCCCGAAGAAAAAGCTGCTCAGGCTGAGGAGCAACAAGTCAAAGTCGATGATCCAAAGATCGCCGAGATTTTGACTGTTATAGAAGAGATGACTGTTCTCCAGTTATCAAAATTAGTCAAAGCTTTGGAAGAACGGTTTGGTGTGACGGCAGCCGCCCCGATGGCCATGGCTGCTGCTCCCGGAGCTGCCGGTGCAGGTGGTGCTGAGGAGGCAGTTGAGGAAAAAACCGAGTTTGATGTTATTCTCAAGAGTGCTGGCGCCCAAAAAATTCCGGTCATCAAAGTTGTTCGAAGCTTGACTGATCTGGGCCTGAAAGAGGCCAAAGAACTCGTCGATAGCGCCCCGAGTGAGCTCAAAAAGGGTGTCACAAAAGAAGAAGCCGAGGAAGTTAAGGCAAAGCTTGAAGAGGCCGGCGCCGAAGTCGAGATAAAGTAAGGCAACAAATTCGATGAAAAGCCTAAAACCGAGTTGGGATTTCTCTAGCTCGGTTTTTGATTATTATTAATCCTTTGAAAGGGAGTGAAATCTTTGGCAATCGGACAAAAAAGAGTTCGCAAATCTTTTTCAAAAATTCCTGCTGCTGCTGAGCTACCGGATTTACTTGATATACAGCTTAAATCGTTCGATGATTTTCTGCAAACCAATGTACCTTCCAGGGAGCGGAAAAATCAGGGACTTGAAGCTGTATTTAAAAGTATATTCCCGATCGTAGACAGTCGGGAAAATTTTGAGCTCGAGTTTATTGAATACTATATTGAATCGCCCAAGTATTCGGTCATTGAATGCCAGGAACGAGGAACAACCTACTCGGTTTCTCTCAAAGCAAAGCTCCGTCTTTCAATCAAAGATGAGTATGATGCGGAGAATCCGCTCGCTAATTCTATCGAGCAGGTTGTTTACCTGGGCAATATTCCCTTTATGACGGAAAAAGGTACCTTTATCATCAATGGTGCTGAACGAATTATCGTCAGCCAATTGCATCGATCGCCTGGCGTCTTTTTTGATGAAGTCATTCATCCCAATGGTACAAAACTCTACTCGGCGCGAATTATTCCATTGCGAGGATCATGGATAGAATTTACCACCGATATTTACGATCTCATGAATGTTTACATTGATCGTCGTAAAAAGTTTTTGGCCACAACGCTGCTGAGAGCTATCGGATTTTCTACGGATCGTGAGATTCTGGATGCATTTGACATCATCACCGCCATTGAGGTCAATCGTAAAAGTCTCGAGGCCAATATCGGCTCTCGAGTTGTGGAAGATATTGTTGATATGGATACGGGTGAAGTTATTCTGGATCGTTATACAGAATTGACCGCCGAGAAGGTTGATACTATTTTGGCTCTTGGCTTGGACTCTATCGACATCCTCGAATCAGACAAGTACCTGGGACAAGATATTATCAGCAATACGCTGCAAAAGGATCCGACCCATAATCAAGTTGAAGCGCTGGATTTAATTTATCGTCAGCTCCGTTCCGGTGAACCGCCTGATAGCGATACGGCCAAACAATTGATCGAAAGACTGTTTTTTAATCCCAAGAGGTACGAACTTGGTGATGTTGGTCGTCATCGTTTGAATCGGAAGCTGGGACTTGATGTTGATAACAAGAATTTGGCTCTCGCCAAAGAAGATATCATCGGCATTATTCACTACTTGATGGATTTGCGTCAGGGCAAGAGAAATGCAGATGATATCGATCACCTCGGCAATCGTCGTGTTCGAACCGTGGGCGAACAACTGTCAGCACAGATGATGGTTGGGCTTTCCCGGATGGCGCGAACGATCAAGGAGCGGATGAATCTGCGCGAAAGTGAAAATCCAACGCCGCAAGATTTGGTCAATGCCCGAACAATTTTATCAGTGATCAATACATTTTTTGGCACGAGCCAGTTGTCGCAGTTTATGGATCAAACCAATCCACTGGCCGAGATGACGCACAAGCGACGTCTATCCGCTTTGGGGCCGGGCGGTTTGACGCGCGAACGCGCCGGCTTTGAGGTTCGTGATGTTCACTACACCCATTATGGTCGTCTTTGTCCGATCGAGACACCTGAAGGACCCAATATCGGCCTTATTTCCTCGCTGACAACTTATGCCAGAATTAATGATTTCGGTTTTGTCGAAGCGCCGTATCGGGTTGTTGAAAATGGCGTCCCGACAAATCGGATCGAGTTCCTGGCGGCCGATGATGAAGAAGAAGAGATGGTAGCACAGGCGAATGCCGAAATTGGTGCGGATGGGTACTTTGTCAATGATCGTGTCAAATGTCGTCACCGTGGTGAGTTTCCTATCGTTCCCCCCGACCAGGTGACGTATATGGACGTTTCGCCGAATCAAATTGTATCCGCCGCTGCCGCATTGATTCCATTTTTGGAGCATGATGATGCCAACCGCGCCCTGATGGGATCTAACATGCAACGGCAGGCAGTACCGTTACTGGTTCCGGAAGCGCCAATGGTCGGAACTGGCATGGAAGCCAAAGTCGCAAACGATTCTCGCGCCGTGCTTGTCAGTCAATTTGACGGAGTTGTTGAAATGGTCGATGCAAACCATATCGTTATCCGCAAAACCACAACATCTTCGAGCAAGGGCAGAGACCTGGATGATTTACTTGATTTTGACGAGTCGGATCGTATTGTCTACCACTTGACCAAGTTTAAACGCACCAATCAGGATACCTGCGTCAATCAACGTCCTGTTGTCGCTGAAGGTGAATCTGTCAAAAAAGGACAAGTTATTGCCGATGGACATTCCACGGAAAATGGTGAATTGGCGCTTGGACGAAATATATTGGTCGCTTTTATGCCGTGGCGCGGCTATAATTTTGAAGATGCTATTGTCATTTCCGAGCGCGTTGTTCGGGATGATGTGTATACCTCTGTTCACATAGAGGAGTTTGAGCTGCAGGTGCGCGATACCAAAAGAGGTGAAGAAGAGCTGACCAAAGAAATTCCAAATGTCAGTGAAGAAGCCACGCGGAATCTGGATGAAAATGGTATTGTGCGCATCGGTGCTGAAGTGCACGCGGGCGACATTCTAGTTGGTAAAGTGACGCCAAAGGGTGAGACAGATCCGACGCCGGAAGAAAAGCTGCTCAAGGCCATTTTTGGTGAAAAAGCAGGGGATGTCAAAGATGCATCGCTCAAGGGTTCACCGGGGCTGAAAGGTATTGTTATTGATACGAATCTCTTTTCGCGCAAGAAAAAGGATTCCGATACAAAAAAGAAAGACAAAGAAGGGCTGGATGATCTTGATAATTGGTTGGCGCGCAGCAAGGCCAAAGCCAGAGAGATGCGAGATGAAAAGATAGTGTCCGTTTTGGATGATACGGTGAGCGACGGAATTCGTGACATCAGCTCCGGCAAGGTGATCATCAAGGCGAATACAAAACTGTCACCTGGCCATTTTGAGAAAATAGCTATTGAGCAAATTGATTTTTCGCAACCTCTGACAAAAGATGAAAAAACCGATCATCTCGTTCATGATATATTAAAGCGTTATGAAACCAAACTCAGAAATCTTGAAGAAGAATATGAGCTGCGAAAATTCAAGATAGTTGTCGGGGACGAACTCCCTCCAGGCATAACACAATTAGCCAAGGTGTATGTGGCGAAAAAACGCAAGCTGATGGTCGGCGATAAAATGGCAGGTCGACACGGTAATAAAGGCGTCGTGTCAAAAATTGTGCCCATCGAAGATATGCCATATCTTCCGGATGGGACACCTGTGGATATCGTTCTCAACCCGCTTGGTGTTCCCTCGCGTATGAACTTGGGGCAGATACTGGAGACCAATCTCGGTTGGGCGGCTGACAAGCTCAAGATCAACTACGCCACTCCGGTTTTTGACGGCGCTTCACTTGAAGAAGTGAAGGAAGAAATGGATAAAGCCGCCTTGCCGGAAAATGGCAAAATCCAATTGTACGACGGCCGCACTGGCGAGCCATTTGATGAAGAAGTGACGGTCGGCATGATTTATATGCTAAAATTGTCGCATCTGGTCGAGGATAAAATTCATGCCCGGTCGATTGGTCCCTATTCGTTGATTACCCAGCAGCCGCTCGGTGGCAAGGCACAATTTGGCGGTCAACGTTTTGGTGAGATGGAAGTTTGGGCGCTTGAAGCTTATGGTGCTGCCCACACGCTTCAGGAAATACTCACAGTCAAGAGTGATGATGTCCGGGGGCGTTCGAGAACTTATGAAGCTATTGTTAAGGGTGAGAATATCCCGGAACCCGGACTACCGGAATCCTTTAATGTTCTCATTCGAGAGTTACAAGGTCTTGGCCTGGATGTTCAACTGCTCAACGAAACTGATAATAATTAGATGTTCATGGTAATTTTTACCAGGCTCTCATTGAGTTTGGAGGTGATAATTTGAATACAATGATCGGAACTGAATCTCCGACAGGTAGCACGAAATTTAATGCTATCTATATCGGGTTGTCGTCACCGGATAAGATTTTGGAGCGGTCGCATGGTGAAGTGACAAAGCCCGAAACGATTAATTATCGTTCCTTCAAGCCGGAAAAAGATGGTCTGTTTTGCGAAAAAATCTTTGGGCCGGTGCGCGATTATGAATGCCATTGTGGTAAATATAAAAGGATTCGCTACAAAGGGATAGTCTGTGACCGTTGCGGCGTCGAAGTGACAACCAAGAGTGTTCGGCGCGAGCGAATGGGGCACATTTCATTGGCGGTACCAGTTGTGCATATTTGGTACTGGAAATCGTTGCCCTCAAAAGCAGGCTACATACTCGGCATGAGTATGAAAAATTTAGAGCGAGTCATCTATTACGAGAATTACGTCGTGATCAGTCCTGGTTCAAGCGGCTTGAATCAGCGCGATTTGCTCACGGAAGAGGAGTATCTTGATCTTGTCGAGCAATTACGCGACAAAGAGAATGATTTGCCTGAAGAAAAGCGGTTTCGTGCTGAAATGGGCGGGCAAGCTGTGCTTGAGATGCTCAAGAAAATTGATACAAATGAGGTTGCCAAAGAATTGCGCTACGCCGTTGCGAATGAAACGTCGATTCAGCGGCGCACCGATGCTTTGAAGCGTCTCAAGGTGGTTGAAGCATTTCGACGCGCTAATCAACGCCAGGAAAATCGACCCGAGTGGATGGTGATGACGGTTGTCCCGGTTATTCCGCCGGAGCTGCGACCTCTGGTCCCACTTGAAGGAGGACGTTTTGCAACATCCGATCTGAATGATCTTTATCGGCGAGTTATTATACGTAACAATCGTTTGAAAAAGCTGCTGGAAATCCGCGCTCCCGAGGTTATTCTGCGCAATGAAAAGAGAATGCTGCAAGAAGCTGTGGATTCACTGTTTGATAATGGTCGCAAAACATCCGCCGTTCGCAGTGATGGTAATCGCGCCCTCAAAAGCTTGTCGGATATGTTACGCGGCAAACAGGGGCGATTTCGACAAAACCTGCTTGGAAAACGTATT
Organism: Candidatus Zhuqueibacterota bacterium; assembly: GCA_016928775.1. Lineage (GTDB taxonomy): Bacteria > Zhuqueibacterota > Zhuqueibacteria > Residuimicrobiales > Krinioviventaceae > Kriniovivens. The sequence goes on from JAFGKD010000088.1 coordinate 8,098, forward strand.
GACTATTCGGGACGATCAGTCATTGTTGTTGGCCCTGAACTCAAGCTCCACGAGGCTGGTTTACCAAAGGACATGGCTTTGGAGTTATTCAAGCCATTTGTCATTCGCAAACTTGTCGAACGCGGTCTGGTGAAAACAGTAAAAAGTGCGAAAAAGCAAGTTGAGCGTCGCGGGCCGGAGGTTTGGGATATTCTCGAAGAGATTATTGACGATCATCCTATCATGCTCAACCGCGCGCCAACGTTGCATAGACTGGGAATTCAGGCGTTTCAGCCTGTTTTGGTTGAAGGGAAAGCTATTCATCTTCACCCGCTCGTTTGCGCTGCGTTTAATGCTGACTTTGATGGCGACCAGATGGCTGTGCACGTGCCGCTGTCTTTTTATGCACAAATTGAGACCAAGATTCTCATGCTCTCCAGCCATAATTTATTGTCACCCGCCCATGGTCGACCGCTCGCCATCCCAAGTCAAGATATGGTTTTGGGTATCTATTATTTGACCAAAAAACGCACTGGCGTTAAAGGTGAAGGGATGATGTTCTCATCACCCGGTGAAGTGTCCATCGCCTATCATGACAATCGGGTGCATCTGAATGCGCCAATAAAGGTTCGGATTGACGGTGCGATTTTGGATACAACCGTCGGCCGTGTGCTTTTTAATGAAATATTACCGAAAGAAGTCGGTTTTATCAACACCCTGTTGACAAAAAAGGGGACAGAAGCGCTTATTGCTCGTGCATATAGCTTGCTCGGAAACTATCGTACCGCTGAAATGCTTGATAAAATTAAAGAGATCGGTTTTAACTTTGCCATGAAATCTGGATCAAGCATAGGTATATATGATGTGATCATTCCGGAAGAAAAGCAGAAACTGTTGGATGATGCGTTTCAAGCGGTCGAAACCATTCAAAAACGATACGAGCGCGGCATTATCACCGATGGCGAGCGATACAATCAGATTATCGATATTTGGACGCACACGACCAGCAATGTCGCCGAAAAGATGTTTCAGACGCTCTCCAAAGACCGCCAGGGATTTAATCCCATTTTTATGATGGCGGATTCCGGTGCGCGTGGCTCCAAGGAGCAGATACGCCAGTTAGCCGGCATGCGCGGTTTGATGGCCAAGCCGCAGAAAAAGATGACCGGTTCGATGGGAGAAATTATCGAAAGTCCAATCACCGCCAACTTTCGCGAAGGCCTTTCGATGCTCGAGTATTTTATCTCCACGCACGGTGCCCGTAAGGGATTAGCGGATACAGCGTTAAAAACGGCCGATGCCGGCTATTTAACGCGTCGGCTTGTCGATGTCGCACAAGATGTGATTATCACGGAATATGACTGCGGAACGATTTTGGGACTTCGCGTGGGCGATTTGAAAGAGGGCGAAGAGATCATCGAATCTATGACGGATCGTATCACAGGGCGCGTCGCGGCGGAAGAAGTTTTTCATCCGGATTCTGGTGATATTATCATCGAATCCGGCCAAATGATTTCAGAAGAGATTGCGGACGAAATTGCCGATTCCGGCATCGAGAATGTTATGATACGCTCGGTCCTCACCTGTGAATCGCCCCGCGGCGTCTGCGCCTTGTGCTACGGTCGTAATCTGGCCACCGGCAAGATGGTCAATATTGGCGAGACGGTTGGCGTCATGGCAGCGCAGTCTATTGGTGAACCCGGCACTCAGCTGACGCTCCGTACATTTCATATCGGCGGTACAGCGTCTCGTATTGCCGCGCAATCGCAGGTCATCGCCAAACAAGACGGAACGATTGAGTGGGATAATCTCCGTGTTGTTGAACGCGAAGACGAAGTAATTTCGCTTGGCCGTAGTGGTCGAATAAAAGTTGTTGATGATGATAACCGCGTCGTTGAACGTTTGACAGTACCATATGCCGCCGCTGTGCTCGTCAGGCCTGGCGATAAAGTGCAAAAAGGCAGCGTTATATTCAAGTGGGATCCGTATACCGCAAGTATTGTCTCCACCCACAGTGGAACCGCCAAATTTGTGGATATCATCGAAGGTATAACCTTTCGCGAAGAGTTGGATGAAACCACTGGAATGCGACAACGGGTTATCATCGAATCGCGCAGCAGAAATCTGAATCCGACGGTTGTGATCTCCAATGAGGCCGAGGAAAAGCTCGCCAGTTTTGTTCTGCCGGTTGGTTCATTTCTGCAGGTCCACGAAGGTGATGCCATCATCGCCGGTGATGCTCTGGTAAAAATACCGCGTGAAATTTCAAAAACGCGCGATATTACCGGTGGTCTGCCGCGGGTTGCCGAGCTGTTCGAAGCACGCAAACCGAAAGAACCGGCGGTTGTGAGTGAAATAGACGGGATCATCCGTTTTGGCGAGCTCAAGCGAGGTATACGCCGAATTCACATTACGTCCGAGGATGGTCACGAGGAGAAGATTTATCTCATTCCTTATGGCAAACATATCCTTGTTCATGACGGCGATTTTGTGCATGCCGGGGAAAAACTGTCCGAGGGTTCAGTAGCGCCGCACGATATTCTTGCTATCATGGGTGCTAATAAAGTGCAGGAATATCTGGTGAATGAAATCCAGGAAGTCTATCGCCTGCAAGGCGTTCGTATCAATGACAAGCATATTGAAGTGATTGTTCGGCAAATGCTGCAAAAAGTCAAGATAGAAGAGCCTGGAGACACGCTCTATTTGCCTGGAGACCAGGTTGATCGTTTGCGCTTCTTGCGTGAAAATGAAGAAATCCGCAACTATGTTGTAATCACTGAAAAAGGTGATTCTGATTTTGAAGAGGGTGATCTCGTTCTCGCTGACGACTTTCGGGAAAAAACAAGTCAGTTGGAGGAGAAGGATAAAATTGCACCGCAATCGCGCCCAGCGCAACCGGCGACATTTCAGCCCTTGTTGCTTGGTATTACCAAAGCATCCTTGACGACGGAGAGCTTTTTATCAGCTGCATCATTCCAGGAGACAACTCGAGTCTTGACCGATGCGTCTGTCGAAGGCAAGATTGATCGATTGTACGGATTGAAAGAAAATGTCATTATGGGACATATGATCCCGGCGGGTACGGGCATTCGCAAATTCAATGATTTGAGAGTGTCAGGACCTGATCTGTACCTCGAAAACGAGGACGAAGAAGAGCGTATCCCTATTGAAGCAGAAGCCGAAGCAACTGTGGAAGAATAGGTGTTCGCATTTGCTGCTTGTTGGAAAAAGTTGTTTTTTGTAATTGAGAAACCTTGATATTTACAAAAATATCTTGCATTTGATAGGACAAATATATAAATTAATAGGCTTTGTAAAAACTGAGGAGGAAATGTGCCCACGCTTAATCAGTTAGTCCGACATGGGCGTAAGCGTATTTACAAAAAAGGTACCGCTCCGGCTTTGGCGGGAGCGCCGCAGAAGCGAGGTGTGTGTACAAGAGTGTATACAACGACCCCGAAAAAACCAAACTCTGCTTTGAGAAAAGTTGCTCGTGTCCGTTTGGTCAATGGGTTTGAGGTGACGGCTTATATTCCGGGAGAGGGTCACAATTTACAAGAACACTCGATTGTGCTGATTCGCGGCGGGCGCATTAAAGATTTACCTGGTGTGCGTTATCACATTATCCGAGGTGTTTTGGATACGAGTGGTGTTGCGGATAGGAAGCAGGGCCGTTCCAAATATGGTACAAAACTGAAAAGTTAGTATTATCTAAGATATAGCAGAAAAATGCCCAGAAGAAAAAGAGCGACAAAAAGACAAGTTTTGCCAGACCCGAAATATAACAGCGTTCTGGTGGCCAAATTCATCAACGGACTGCTCCGTGATGGCAAAAGAAGTGTTGCTGAAAAAATATTTTATCGAGCTGTTGATATCGCCAATGCCAAAAATAATTCCGACGGCATCAGCGTATTTGAAAAAGCGATTGAGAATGTAAAGCCGGTGCTTGAAGTTCGTTCTCGTCGCGTCGGTGGTGCCACTTATCAGGTGCCGGTTGAGGTTCGCCGAGAGCGGCAACAGGCTTTGGCTATTCGCTGGATTATCACCTACGCGAAAGGCCGATCTGAGAAGACAATGGCTGAACGGTTAGCCGGCGAATTTATAGCAGCATTTCATAACGAAGGCGCTTCGATAAAAAAACGTGAAGATACTCATAAAATGGCTGAAGCAAATAAGGCTTTTGCTCATTTTAAGTGGTAACGCCGAATCAGAAAGCCAGTCTTGCAGTCCAACTCTAATCCATATATAGCCCATGGCTGGATTAGAAAGTAGTTGTAAGAACCTGACGCATATGCAATGTAAACCATTGGTTATGAGTTTGACGTTGTGTCTGGCGTCATGTGTCTTTGACTACAGCATGACGTATGATCTTGTAACAAATGGTTTTTTTTATGTCAAAGCCTAAATCGCTGGAAAATATTCGCAATATCGGCATCATGGCGCATATTGATGCCGGAAAGACCACCACGACGGAACGAATTCTGTATTACACGGGCAAGGTGCACAGAATGGGTGAAGTCGATGATGGGGCAGCGACTATGGATTGGATGCAGCAGGAGAAAGAGCGCGGCATTACGATCACCTCTGCCGCAATATCCTGTACGTGGAAAAACCATCAGATAAATATTATCGACACTCCGGGTCACGTTGATTTTACCGCGGAGGTCGAACGTTCTTTGAGAGTTTTAGACGGCGCGGTCGCCGTGTTCTGTGCTGTTGGCGGTGTCGAGCCGCAATCCGAGACGGTTTGGCTGCAGGCTGACAAGTATCATATTCCCCGCATTGCTTTTATCAACAAGATGGATCGTCTTGGTTCGGACTTTTACAACGCTGTGGCGATGATTGAAAGACGGCTTTACGCTCGTCCACTGGTTATTCAACTACCCGTCGGCGCGGGTGATTCATTTGCCGGTATCATTGACCTGGTTCGCATGAGGATGATCAAGTTTAATGAAGCATCACTCGGTTCGACGTGGGAGGAGTACCCAATTCCTGACGATATAGCAGCAACTGCAGACAGCTACCGAAATCAGTTGCTTGAGACACTTTCCGATTATAACGATCAAGTGCTGGCAAAATATTTATCGGGCGAGGAGATCGGAGAACAGGAGATTCACAGCGCCATTCGCAAGGCAACCCTGGGTTCGCATGCTGTTCCTGTGTTGTGCGGCGCAGCGGTGCGAAACAAGGGCGTGCAAAGACTTTTGGATGCAATAACTGACTATTTGCCAAGCCCGATTGATGTTCCGGCAATTCAAGGAGAGAATCCGTTCACCGGAAAGATGGAATCAAGACATCCATCAGAAAAAGAACCCTTTACAGCGCTGGCTTTTAAAGTCCAGAGCGATACCTACGTCGGGAAATTGACGTTTTGCCGAGTCTATGCTGGAAAAATTGCCGCCGGAGAGATCGCGCTCAATCCGCGGACAAAAAAGAAAGAGCGCCTTGGACGGCTTTTGCTTATGTCTGCCAACAAACAGCAGGATGTTAAAGAGGTGTTCGCTGGAGACATCGTTGCGGTGGTTGGATTGCGGGATACAAAAACCGGTGATACACTCGCCGATCCAAAACATCCTCTTTTATTGGAAGAGGTTACGTTCCCGGTACCGGTCATTTCGGTGGCAATAGAAGCCAAATCAAAGGCCGATGAAGAAAAGCTGGTGAATGCGCTGGATACCCTCAGCAATGAAGATCCGACCCTGCATGTCAAGACCGATCCGGAAACGGGTCAAATGTTGATTTCAGGCATGGGAGAGCTTCATCTGGACATTGTCGCGGATCGCTTGCTCCGCGAATTTAAAGTGGGTGCCAATGTAGGCAGGCCAATGGTCGCGTATCGGGAGACTATCACCGAAAAGATTCGTAGTGATGTTCGGTTTGAGCGCCAAACCGGTGGCGGAAAAGGGCATTTTGCCCATATCGTCGTCGATGTTCAACCCGCCCAGCCAGGCAGCACTTTTGAGTTCGAAAATCATCTCGAGCCAGGCCAAATTCCACGAGAATTCATCAAACCTGTTGCAGATGGCTTGCGAGAATCGATGTCAAGTGGCACAATCGCCGGTTACCCGGTTATTGATATAAAAGCGACGCTGATTGATGCGTCCTATGATGAGAACGACTCATCGGAGCTCTCTTTTAAAATTGCTGGTTCTATGGCTTTGCAAGATGCAGTTCGAAAAGGCAAGCCGGTTTTAATGGAGCCGTTGATGCAGCTCGAGGTGATCACACCGGAAGAGTATTTTGGCTCGATTTTAAGCGACCTGGCAGGACGACGCGCCCAGGTGCAAAACCATGGCAAGCGCGGCGAGAACCAAACCGTCGCCGCAAAAGTACCATTAGCCGAGATGTTTGGCTATGCCACAGCGTTAAGAAATATGTCGCAGGGACGTGCGATATTTACCATGCAATTTTCGGAATACAAAGTAGTTACAGCCGACGTATCAAAAAAGCTTCTGGCAAGAATGGGATTGGCGGCTTGAGAAACAGGAATGTATTTAGAATCAATATAGGAGATTTGAGTGATGGCCAAGGCAAAATTTGAACGATCCAAGCCACATGTGAACATCGGGACGATAGGTCACGTTGATCATGGCAAGACGACGTTGACGGCCGCGATAA
>JAFGKD010000089.1 GCA_016928775.1 Candidatus Zhuqueibacterota bacterium
AAATTGACGGCTTCGCCGTCATGCATTCACGAAGAGAATGCACTCCAAATAGGCACTGCTTTTCTGAGTTAATAGAGCAATCATTTTGTTTTTTTTATTAGCACTCACATAGCGGAGGTCACTGGTTTAATTCCAGTATCGCCCACAGACTCAAAGCTATTCTCGAGCCAAATCCTGGACAGCATTCGCTAAAAAAATATAGGCTGCACAAATATCGATCACGTATTCATTCTCTCCCCACAAAAAGGGCCAGTCAGTCATGTGTTCGGGGAAATCGGGCTTGAGGATTAACACACCTGGAACGACACCACCGGCAATAAAAGAAAAATCGGCGCGATTATTACCGTACGCCATTGTTTTTGAATGGGCGCCAATACCCGATACAAATGAAACGTTAGAGGTGGGGTGGCAGCCAAAGATGTAATCGACGCCGCGGAATGTATACTCTGGTCCAATAATATCCGGATAGGCTTTATGCAAAAGATAATTGGTGATCGCCCAGCGGATGATACCCGAGTTCCCGGCCCAACCACCTCGGGAAATGGATACACCATAGGGATTTTGCCGCAGCAGTTCTTCATTGGATGCTTTATATTTTTCGACATACGGCCTTAACTTTTCTTTATAAGCGCTGTCCATATACGGCAAGGCATTTATGGCTGTACCGATGCTCCAGGCAAATCCACGTTCCATGCTGGGCCATAATAATTCCTCAAACTTTTCGGCATACATTTCTTCTTTGGTACTGATATAAAGTTGCAGCGCTGCGCTCATCTCACCAAAGGCGCCAAATCGCCCCGAGGACACGGGATTTTCATGTTCATACAGCCACGCTTTTTTAGCGGTTTCGAGGCATTCGTCGGCCAATGCATCATGATAACCACGTAACGCACGACTGGCTGCTGCCAAAGCGCTCATGGAACTATAGTTTGTAAAAGAAGAACGATTGGTAAACGCCCAACGGTCGTCCGGTGTGCCGCTGGTGTAGCCGTCCGTTTCATAAGGCTGAAGATCGGGATTGTAAACGAGATTGTCCGTCATCGTCGATCCATCACCCAGATGATGATACTGATGGAGATGCGGCACAATAATATCCTGGATCGCCCGGCCAAAGGCGCGGTGCTGGGCGATGAGCGCCAGCGTGCCATGCTCGATCTGCTGTAATAAATCGGGATGGCCATCAGGATGGTGAATATCGACATATCGCTGTTTCTGATCAATCAGCGTTTCATCGCGCTCTATTTTAAAATGCTCCCACGCATCCACGAGATGCATAACAGTTGGGCAATGGGAGCTTGTGCGAATGTCATAATCTCCGGCATCAAACCAGCCGCCAATGTTCAGACCCGGGATATGTTCGCCGACTTTGTATTGGGTATCTGTGCTGTCGTCCATGCGAAAGCCATCAAAGTGCTGATGGTTGGTCGGCGCCTGGCGGGCGTCGTCGAGGTGCGCAGCGCCGTGCCAAACACGATAGGCTTCATTCACAAACATATGATCCATTTGCACCGGAAACCACACATCCAGCGTCGGCTGCCATATATCGTCGTAAACATGCGGACCAATTCGAAACGATCCGCTTTTTTGGCCACCATATTGAATCATATAGAGGCCGTTTTCCTTGACCGATGAAAAATCAAAGGTAACATAGTTGTAGCGTAAAAAGTTGCCCCATTCCTCCACCTCACCGTTTAGCACCTCTTGCCATTCACCTTTGTTGTCCAGTTTGAAAAGCGATACTTTTGTGTGCGATGTGTCGTTGACGTCCAGCTCAATAATGGCTTTTTTCTGTTGATCTGGATGATAGCCTACCTGGGAATAGCCGATCATTGGTTTTTTCGTCCAGTTTGGAATCAGGTTTGGGGTGAGCAGCCATTCCACGACAATGCCCGTTTTATTGGCTGGAATCAAACTTCGCACAACAAACCAGCCATTTTGCGCCACAGTGCGGCCATCCAGCAATGAGAGCACTCCGTCCAGTGCCTGGATGACAATACGAGACTCCGGATCGTCGGGTGCCAGAATGAGCTTGTGGCCGGATGCAATCGGCTGTGCTTCGACATATTCACCTCGACCGCGGTCGTCAAAAGTCGTGTGATCGGAAAACTGTCGTAGCTGGGTTTCAGCCGGTAAGACCTTCATGGGGCCAAACGGATAACGAGGGAATATACCCATTTTGTCATCCATGATGTAGGTTTTGCCAAAATATTTCGACGGCAAAAACTCGATATTTAATCCCGTACGTCCCTCGAGTTTTTTCGGCAATGGTTTATCAAGCGTGACGCGGAACAAAAGACTGTCACCTCGCGGTTGAACATAAAGTCGCGAATTAAAGTCAAAGTCCTCATAGCGTAAAAGAACATCAATACTATTATCCTCTTTATTCACATTGCGTTCAACGACCCTGGGAATCTGATCCCATTGCTCCGGCGTTGGCTTTAATCTGACCGCCCCGCCGGTCGCCGTTCGCACGCCGTGATGAATCAATAAAATGCCGGCCGTCTTTTCATCGAAAAACATGCCGTTGTACTCGTTCTCAAAAACCAGTACATTGAAGCCTCGGGTTTCAAAATAATCCTTGTCATTGAGCTTGAGCCTGTTTTCAGCGCTTATCTTGCTTGTAAAGGAGATGAATAAAAACAGAGCTAAAACGAGGTAATTCACAATTAAACCGATGGAACGCCTTGAAATTTTGTTGTCCATTTTTCTCACCCTTATAAGATAGATGATCACATCAGGTCGCTTAATATACTTTACCACAAAATAGAAATCAATGAATTTAAGGTGCTGTTCGTTCTGAAAAGATTATTTGATTTCCGCTTGCTTTTCCAGTCAATTTCATTAATTTAGAACAGTGAGGCTTTGTGCTATTGAAATTAAATTTCACAGGGACTAAGAAAATATGAGACATCTGTTCAGAGCTTGTGTATTCCTTCTTATGGCATGTGCCATCCAATGTCATAAAGAACAGAAAAATGTTTTTCTCTTTTCGTATTTTATCGGCAATGGTGAAGATGGCCTGCATCTGGCATACAGCTATGATGGATTTAACTGGAGCGCCTTAAAAAATGGTGCATCTTTCTTGACGCCAATGGTCGGAAATGACAAGCTGATGCGCGATCCTTGCATCATTCAAGGTCCGGACGGTATGTTTCACATGGTGTGGACCGTCAGTTGGGGCGAAAAAGGAATTGGCTACGCATCGTCCAAAAATCTGATTAATTGGTCGGAGCAAAAGTATATCCCGGTTATGGAGCATGAGCCCGACGCACAAAATTGCTGGGCGCCGGAAATATTGTATGACGACATCAACCAACACTATTTAATCTTTTGGGCGACGACGATCCCGGGCAGATTTCCTGAGACGGATTATCAAAACAATGAAGGCCTCAAGGGTCGGGGACATAACCATAGAATGTATTATGTGACGACCAAAGATTTTGAGAATTTTTCCGAGACCAGGATTTTTTATGATCATGGATTTAATGTCATTGATGCGACAATTATTAAAGCCGGTTCAGAATATGTTATGTTTCTCAAAGATGAAACGAACAAGCCCTTTGCCCCTCAAAAAAATATAAAAATAGCCAAAAGCGAACATGCCGAAGGGCCTTATAGTGCGGCTTCTGAACCCATTACAGGTGAATACTGGGCGGAAGGACCAACCGTTATTAAAACCGGCGACTATTGGCACTTGTACTTTGACAAGTATCGCCAACGAGAATACGGTGTGCTTATCTCGCCCGATCTGAAAGCTTGGCAGGACAAATCGGATATACTGCACTATTTGAAAAATATGCGCCATGGCACTGCTTTCAAGGTATCGGAAAAACTGCTGAAACAACTCCTGGCGGTCTGATATGAAAAATGTACTATGTAAGACCAGGGATTTCATGCTCATTTTGATTCTCTCGCCTGCGCTTTTTCTCTTTGCACAATCTGAATACACTATCTTCACTGATGATGTTTTACACAAAATCGACAATAAGATCTATGGACATTTTCTCGAGCACATTTATAACTCGGTGAATGGTGGTTTGTGGGGTGATTTGATTTGGAACCGTAGTCTGGAACGATTCATCAGCAGCAGCGGCAGCTGGCATATAGAGGATGATGAGGTCATCCAAACTTCTCCAGGTGAGAATGTCCGTCTTTTATTTGGTGATACTGAATGGAGAGACTATGAATTCACGCTGCAAGCTTGTAAAGACGGAGGAGCCGAAGGCTTTCTGATCATATTCCGGGCTGATGGAGAAAATTTCTATTGGTGTAATCTTGGGGGCTGGGGAAACACGCAACACGCCATTGAAAAAGGCGTTCCCGGAACGCGCTGGGGTGTGTTCGGCAATGCGATTTCCGGTTCGATCGCCACAGGACAATGGTACGACATCAAAGTTCGCTGCGATGGTAATCATTTTCAAATCTGGCTCAATAATGCGATAATTTTTGATTTTACAGATAGCTCTGCACACATGACCGGTCAAGTCGGAATTGGTACCTGGGCGACACAATCCCGTTATCGCAATTTTCATGTTGCGGCCATACCCTCCGGCGACACCTTGTTTCAGGGATTGCCGAACATTATGGAAGAAGAGGCAACGCTGCACAACTGGACCAAAATTGGAAATAGCAAAATTTATCGTTCAAGTCAGGCGTTAAACAGTCAGTCCAGTATCAAAATAGTCAACACGGATGCGACAGAGTCGGGCGTGCAACAACGATCAATCAATCTCAACCAGCAATCCTATAGTGGCTCATTTTGGGCTAAAGGGACAACCCCCGGTGTTTTAAAAATTCAACTGCGCGGCGGAGCATCTGTTGTGGCCGAACAAATTTATGATTCACCAACAAACAATTGGCAGGAGTATGAATTCGATCTGATTTCTTCGGTGGAAACGAGAAACGGCGCGCTCCAAATAACTTTTGATGATACGGGCACGGTTTATCTGGATCAAATCAGCATGATGGGACAAGATGCCATTGACAACGACGGATTTCGCCCTGACCTGTTCAATGCGATCAAAGATTTACGACCGCCGGTGATTCGTTGGCCGGGCGGCTACTTTGCCGAATACTATCGCTGGAAAGACAGCATCGGTCCGCAGCACGAACGCCGCGCATATCCGCTTGAGGCCTGGAACGATCAAGATGTCAATTCGTTCGGAACCGATGAGTTTATAACACTGTGCCGCCGTCTGGGCGCCGAGCCGATCATTGTCATCAATATTGGGCATCGATTATTTTCCGTTCCGCAAGCTGAGTACATTGAAGAAGCGCAGCACTGGCTGGAATACTGCAATGGACCTGCAACATCCGAGTGGGGCGCTGTTCGTGCGGCAAATGGGCATGCTGAATCGTATAATGTCAAGTATTGGGAAATCAGTAATGAAATCTGGCTAACGCGTGATGCCCATACATACGTGGAATTTCTCAAAGCTTTTGTTCCCGCTTTGAAACAAATTGATCCTTCGATTAAAATCATCGCCTGTGGCAGTGGTGGTTTTGATCAAGATTGGAACAGAGTTATTTTGGCAAACTGTGCGGATATGATTGATTATATCAGCACGCACCACTATGAGGATATTGAAAATTATAAAACCGGTGTTCGCACTTTTGATAATTTTTTGAGAACACTCGGGCATACCATTTCATCGTCATCCAATCCCGATATGAAAATTTACATGTCTGAGTGGAACGTATGGAGCGGACTCGACTGGCGTACTGGCCTTTACACCGGTGGCATGCTAAATGTCTTTGAAAAAAACGGGGCAGCCTTTGAAATTGGTGCACCGGCTCTCTTTTTACGGCATTCCATCGCCACCGGCTGGAATAATGCACTTATCAATTTCAATAATTCCAGTTGGTTTCCGGCAAGCAATTATGTTGTGATGAAGTTTTGGTACGACCACTTTGCTCCCAAATTTGTACGAAACAGTGGTCAAAACACAAATCTCAATGTGGTGTCAACACTTTCAGAGGATTTGCAGACGCTTTACATCAAAGTCATCAATACCGCTGCATCTGCGATTCCAGTCCGTTTTGAAATTAGAGGTTTTTTTCAACCCCAAAGTGTTCGAGTGGATCAAATTGCGCCACCCCGTCTTTCAACAGCAAATACAATGGCGAATCCCAATGCTCTCAAAATCGAACGCGGTGAGGCGCAGATTGATGGGCAATTCGTAGGCATGACTGTTCCAGTTTACGGTGCGGTCATCGTCACGGTCAGTCAAGATCCGAATAGTGGTTTGGGAATGAAGGATGTCAATACAATTCAAGATTATCGGCTCTATTCGAATTACCCCAATCCATTTAATCCACGTACGGTGATGCGCTATGATGTACCTCGCGCCGGTCATGTGACCGTGCGAATTGTAGATTTATTGGGCCGCCAGGTAAAAGTCCTGGTCGATGACCATCAAACCTACGGCAGCTATTTTGCCACATGGGATGGCACAAATGAAAATGGGGCGGCTGTGAGTAGCAGTGTTTATGTATGCGAGTTAAAAGCAGCGTCGCACACTTTGGCGCAAAAAATAAGTTTGCTGCGATAAAAAATCATTCGATATGATCAGGAGATTTCGAATGCGTCATTTTCAAATCGAAAGTACTTCCATGAACAAGACAAACTTCACTTTGTTCGGATTAACCATCCTCATTATTTTCCTACAAGCGATGATTTTTCCGCCCCTTCAGGCTCTTGAGTATGCCATCGGCGCTGATCTCTCCTTTCTCAAACAGGCAGAAGATTCCGGTTTTTCCTTTAAGGACGGTGACCAAACAAAGCCCGGACTGCAGATTTTCAAAGATCACGGCTATAATTGGATTCGTCTGCGACTCTTTCATACGCCAACTCGGTTGCCCAATGACCTGGAATATACCATCGCTCTTGCTCAAGATGCCAAAAAACTCGGTTTCAAATTTTTGTTGAATTACCACTACTCCGATACCTGGGCTGATCCTGGCAAACAATATATTCCCAAGGCTTGGGAAGGGAATTCGCACGATCAATTGGTTGAGGCAGTTTACGCGTATACGCGAGATACGATAAAAGCCTTTGTCGATGCTGATGTGTTGCCTGATATGGTGCAGATCGGTAATGAAATTATCCATGGCATGCTGTGGCCCGACGGTAAACTGCCGGAGAATTGGGATAATCTGGCTGAACTGATTCAAGCCGGAATTAATGGCGTGGACGCAGGGCGCAGCAACAATCCACGACCACTCATCATGATTCACATTGACAAAGGCGGCGATGTGCAGGCAACGAAATGCTTTTTTGATAAATGGCATTCTTATGGTATCAATTACGACGTCATAGGACAATCTTTTTACCCGTGGTGGCATGGCAGCTTGCTTGACTTGCGCGAGAATTTGAACTTTATGGCGAACGCGTATGAAAAAGATATCATTATGGTTGAAGTAGCTTATAATTGTGAGCCGGCAGAATACCGGGAAAAACCGGCGCCTTTTCCCGAAACACCTGAAGGCCAACGTCAATTTTTGGATGAGGTAAACCGTTTGATGCTTAGCACACCGCATAATCGCGGCAAAGGTCTATTTTGGTGGGAGCCGGCTACGCGGCGGGGTGGCTGGCGAACCATGTTTGATCGAGATGGTGTCGCCATGCCCGTCATCACTGTTTTCGATAAATATGCGCGACACTGATTGTTTATGGAACTACCATGATTATGTTTCTGCGTCGATTAAAACATCAAATGTTTAAGCAGCTTGCTCTTGCTGATGCTTTTTATAACGCTTGCCGCATCCGCTCAAACTGGTGATGTGACTCATGTTCATGATCCTTGTATCATAAAATGCGGTGATTATTATTATATTTATTCAACTGGCGATAGAATTGCCATAAGACGGTCACCAGATTTAACTTTTTGGCATTTTATGGATAAAGTTTTCGAGGACATCCCCGCATGGGGAGAACGGGAAGTTCCCGGAGTCAGCAACATTTGGGCACCTGATATTTTTTACAATGAAGGAATCTGTTATCTCTACTATTCATTGTCAACTTTTGGCAGCAATCGTTCTTGTATAGGGCTGGCAACCAATACAACGCTCGATCCCGCTGATCCGAATTACAAGTGGCTCGATAAAGGGAAAGTGTCGGATGAATGCAAAGCGAAAAACAGGGAAAATGGCCATGTTGAAATAGGCTTTATACTTGATCAGTCAACATTTTGCATTTGTGCGATAGCTAATTTAAATAAATTCCAAGCATCTTCTTTATGAAAACGGGAGGCATCATGAAAAATCAAAATTTACGCTCATTGATCAAGATGATATTGATTCTTCTTTGTGCAATCTCTTTCCACATCCAAGCAACGACAATCCAGGGGCACATAGGGCCTGACAATCGAATCTGGGGTCCACCCGGTTCGGATCCCGGCTGGGTGCAGGTTATCGGCGATCCATTCATTGAGGTCGAGGATGATGTGACCGTTCCGGCGGATGTTGATTTATTCATCCTCGCGGGTACGGTCATCAAAGTGTCAGCAGGCAAATCAATAACAGTCACTGGAGGTATCATTGCGCCTCATGGTGTCGAGGGCGATACGATCCGATTTACTTCGAATTACAGTGTGGCAGGGAGCTGGGCCGGTTTCCGATTTTTAGCCAGTCCAAGGGAAAAACGCCTCAGAACATGTGTTATCGAGTACGCCCAAACAGGAATCAAATGTTCCGAGGTCGAACAGGCATTGATGAGCCTGACCAACAGTGTCATTCGTTACAACACTTATGGAGTAGAGGCATCACAAGGCGGGGGAAAATTTTTCAACTCAAGCATCATGAATAATGATATGGGCTTAAGAATCGGCTATAATGGCAGATGTGTGTGTGACAATGCTATTCTTTTAAAAAATGATGTTGCAGCCAGCCTGGCAGGTGGAGCAAACGGTGGTAATGCGCGACTTGAAGGGTATAGCACGACCTTTATAGAAAATAATTGGGCCATTGAGACAAGTGTTAACGGGTATGGCGGCGGATCGGCGACGATTATTTTGGAAAATTGTGTTGTGAGCCAAAATCACAACGGAGGTATCTACTATACTGCCCAGGGCCATCTGAGCAACCAAACACGCTTGAGCGGCTATATGACAGATTGTCAAATTACGAATAATAACGGCCCCGGATTGGAAATCTATTCTGCGCAAGGTGCGTTTGATTATCGGATAGAAAAATGCGAATTTACTCTAAATCGCGGATTCGCCATCAAGCTGGATGGCCGAGATCGTTTTATTTTAACGAGCAATTTATTTGAAGGAAACTGGACAGATGGTGTCATTTTGGCGCCGCATTGTACTTGTGCGAATCTGGGCGATTTGACCAATGAGGACAATTCTGATGACGGATTCAATTCATTTAAAAATAATCTTGGCTATGCGGTCAAAAATTTGAGTGAGAGCACGGTTTATGCACAGGGCAACTGGTGGGGCGCTATTGATTCCGCCGTGATTGACACGCGTATCTATGATGATGAGGAGGATTTTATCGGTCAGGTCATTTACGAACCGTTTCGAATTGATTCGGTGCAGGCGGCTGAGTGGACAATGCAGATTCATGCCAAAACCGACAACGCTATAGACACAGATAATTATGCGGGCGCTGATCCAAACGCCACCGACGGTTTTGATGCTCTGTATGATGTACCCAATCCTCCCCCACCTCCGGAAAATTTTATCAACCTGTTTTTCTCCCATCCCGAATGGGATTACCCTTTATCTGATATTTTCACCCGGGATATTCGTTCAACTGAAAACCTGGTGCATAGGGCGAAAACGTGGGATTTTTGTATCGAAACAGATCAAATTGGGCAGCAGGTGCAGCTGCAGTTTTACGATGTGGATATTCCGGTCAACTATGGCATGAGACTCATTAACCTCGATAATGATCATATCATCAATCTAAGGAGCAGACAATCTTTACATTTTGCAGCCAATGGCGTCAATCACTTTCAGCTAGCAATCGGCGATTCGATTGCACCGGTGGTGAGTCTTTTGTCACCAAACGGCGGCGAAAACCTGAGCGCCGGACAACACATTAATATTAACTGGACAACATCGGACAGCTCAGGTTTGCTTAAATTCATACTTTATTACACTCCGGATGACGGAGCCAATTATCTGCCCATAGTTGAATTGCCCGGAGATCGAACGAACTACGATTGGGTGGTTCCCTCAATCTCAACAACAAAGGCTTTGATAAAAATCGCTGCGATCGACTCTATGTTCCACACAGCCGATGACGTGAATAATAAAGTCTTTTCAATAAGCGCCACAAGCCACATTTTTAATCCGGGCTGGACATTGATGAGCATTCCCTTTGTGCCTTTTGATAATAGTGTGCACGCTGTTTTTGATCCGTTCGTGCGGGATCATTATTATCTGTTCAATTATGAGCTAGAGAAAGGGTATCAAACAAGCACGACAGTCTTGAATGGACAGGGCTACTGGCTTGCCACGTCGGACACGATCAAGCTTGATGTATTGGGTACTTTTGTTTCCGATTCCTCGCATGTCCCTCTTCAGAGTGGCTGGAATCTGGTAGGACATCCTCTGAATGAACAGATGCAAAAAGCAGCATTAAGAGTCACACATAATGGCAGCACAACCGATTTTAATACGGCGGTTATGCGCGGCTGGCTCACAAATGATATGTTCGCCTATTCAAACGATAGTCTGAGCTATGTCAACGCCGACACCCTTTATCCCTGGGATGGTTATTGGACCTATGCCCTCGTCACTCCTCTGGAACTCACTTTCTCGACACCCACAGCGCGGCAAACATCCCTTACGCGATTGTCAAGTCTAAGCGAAAAGTCAAATGAAAATAATTGGGATGTCACTTTGTCTGTTCGCGCCGGTGGTTATGCGGACTTGATATCATCATTGGGCATCAGAACAGCAGCGACTGACGGCTTTGATCCGCTTTACGACAATCCGGAACCACCGCTGCTGCCAGACAACAAGGGGATTCAGCTCTATTTCAGACACGATGATTGGCAAGTGAGCGCAGCAAAGTACAATAGTGACGTGCGCCACCCGCTGAATCCTGATGAGCAGAAAGAATGGCTTTTCGAGATTTATGCGCCCGGTGCTGTCTTTTTATCATGGAATCCCATTACAATTGCCGGTCACACATTTTCGCTATATGATATGGATGCCGACCAAACCATTGATATGCACTCTATTACGCATTACTATTATGCTCAGGGAAAACAGATTAGAGCCTTTAAAATTGTAGTGACTAGTGTGGAGAGCGGCATCGATGATCAAACTGCTGAAAAACCGGCTCATTATGAATTGATGCAGAATTTCCCCAATCCGTTTAATCCATCAACAACGATTCGTTTTGCGCTGCCCAGCGCAGAGCACGTGACTATCGAGGTCTATAATATTTTGGGAGAAAAAATTGCTGTACTTGCTGATGAACAGAAAGCAATTGGATATCATGCGGTCACATTCGATGCCAATGATATTGTCGGAGGATTATATCTCTATAAAATCAAAGCTGGCAACTTTGTGGATATTCGCAAAATGTTGGTGATCAAATAAGGAGGCCATCATGCACATTCCAAAAAACAACTCGTGCTCAAGAAGCCCAAAATTCATCTGGCGAAAAAAATTAGGTGCGCTATGCCTGTTCATTCTGTTAGGTGGAGTGAACAGCGTATCGTTCGCCCAAATTGAAAGTTTTATTACCGCACATGATGGTGTTGAAGGAGATCAGTTTGGACACGAGGTCGCCATTTGCGGCGATTATCTGGTATCCGGCGCTCCTTACAATGACAATGAGAACGGGGTTGATGCAGGCGCAGCATACATCTATAAATATGAAAACAGCCAGTGGATTCTGCAAACCAAACTTTTAGCCAGTGATGGCTCGGAAGATGAATTGTTTGGTTACAGTGTGGACATCGACGGAGACTATCTGATCGTAGGATGTCCCTGGGATGACGACGCTGGCGAGAAATCCGGAGCAGCATACATCTACAAACTGGAAGAAGGCGCATGGATTGAGCACGCCAAGCTGCGGGCGGCTGATGCATCCGAAGATGATCGCTTTGGCATTGGCGTACAAATTTATGCAGAGACAGTGGCTGTTGGCGCTTTTTTTGACGACGTCGTTGACAATCGATCGGGATCAGCCTATATTTTTGTCCGTGAAGAGTCAACCTGGCTCCAGCAAGCCAAACTAACTCCCAGTGATGGTGCAGCTGATGACTGGTTTGGCGTGGTGCTGTCTTTGCACAACAATGATGTTGCAGTGGTCTCCCGGCGCCATGACGAATTGGGGAGCAACTCCGGTGCGGTCTATGTATACAATCGCTCTGGTAGTGGCTGGAGTGAGCAAGCAAAAATAACCGCCTACGATGGCGAAGCGGGTGACGAATTCGGTACGCCATGTATTTTTGGCAATACACTTGTCATTGGATCATATCTGGATGACGATAAAGGTCGAAATGCCGGCGCAATATATTATTACCAGCGGGAAGGTGGCGTGTGGAATCTTATCTATAAATACACAGCGAGCGATGGCAACAGCGATGATTATTTCGGCAGCAACATCGATCTGACAGCAACACATCTTGTTGTCAGTGCCTATCGGGATGATCTCAGCGGTGAAAACAGCGGTTCTGTTTATCTTTACGAGCGCGAAGGATACAGTTATCAAGAGCTGGGCAAAATCACCGCTTCAAATGCCGCAAATGGCGACTATTTTGGCTTAAAAGTGTCGATGGACGGGAATTTGATCGCTATTGGGGCCAGAAACCAGGATGACAATGGCGATAATGCCGGCGCAGCATATGTTTTCAATCTGCAGGAAAATCCGCACATTCTGTCCGTCAAAGATGTTCTGCACGATCAAGGCGGCTATGTCGAGATCAAATGGAGCGCCTCATTCTATGATTTTGGACGTAACTTGTCTTATTACAGCATTTGGCGCTCACTGGAAGATCCCTCCCTCCTGCTGTCAAATACGGCAAATATGCAATGGCACACCCTGCACAAGGGTGAGAGTCAAACCTGGGGCTGGATTGCGAACGTCCCCGGCCACCGGCATGAAGAGTATGTCTATGCTGCACCAACATCATGTGATTCAATGGCTGGCACGGATGGTATGCATTACTTTATGGTTTCTGCGCATCAAAAGAATGAAGATATTTTCTTTGATTCAAATATTGCTGCTGGCTACAGCGTGGATAATTTGGCGCCTCCACCGCCCACCGGATTGATAGCTGCGACACAGGGCAATCAAGTGATGCTGAAATGGGATATCTCTCCCGTGACAGATTTTTCACATTTCCTGCTTTATCGGAACCAGGTCGAGCTGATTTCAGTCATTGAGAATTCTTTTGTCGACGCCAATACCCAGGAAAACCAGACCTATAATTATCAGCTCCGGGCGGTGGATGTGCATGGTAATGCCAGCGACTTGAGCGCCCAAGTTACCGTCACGACAGCAGATGTCGCGCAAAATAAATCAAGCCAACCGAAAACCTATCAGTTGTTTCAGAATCATCCCAATCCGTTCAATCCTGAAACGGTCATTCAGTTTAGCGTGCCAAAAGCAAGTCGTGTGCTGCTAAAAATTTACAACATGCGCGGACAGGAGATCAAAACTCTGATCGACGCCGAGTATCCTGGAGGCAGCCATCAGGCGAACTGGGATGGTACGGATAATTTTGGTCATTCAATGGCAAATGGAATTTATATCTATGTATTTCAAGCGGGTGACTTTGCAGCACGACAGAAAATGAGCCTCGTCAAATAAGTCCACTCCCGCTATTTTGTAGACAGCACTATAGTCGAACATAAAACAACTTTATGGAGAGTTTGCTATGAGCAAATTAGCGAGACTCAAACTGCTTTTCATTTTTCAATTGCTGTTCTTGTCATACGGATTAAGTCAGGGAGTACCTTATTACGGGCCTGATGATCCAGCCGGTGATCCGACGGCAGTGCGCATAGGCGTGCTGGATGCCAACAATCTGACGCTTCATCTGACAAATACGACAGAACTGGCGTACTGGCCTGATGGAAATCCTTCACTCTGGAATGACGGAAGCAATGCGATCAAAATGCTGAACGGTATGGCGCTGCTGGTAGCCGCACGTGTATACGTCGAGAATGACAGTATTCCGGTCACGGATCCGTGGATCATCGAAATGCGGCGTCCGGCTCTTGACTCTTTATTCTACTGCCAAACATATTATCGAGTAGGAATGGACATGGACCCGGATAACCATGTCCCCTGGGGATTTTTGCCGGTATTTGGTTATTTTAATGAAGAATGTGATTATTTCGCCATGAGCACCCGTCCCGAGTCCTGGCCAGTGGATGGTTGGCCGGCCCACCGCTACGAGAAAAAGTGGCCCGGCGTCTGGAATGGTCGCTTTGGCCTGGATGTCCATAAAGCTGATGTGGAAACTTTTTTTGTCGCGAATGATGCTCAGGATCAAGAATATCTGGGACCGGAAAATCGGGTCCGATACCACCCCCGGCCCGGGATTAAAATAGGCGATATTTCACCCAGGGATGTTGCCAACAAGGGGAAACCATGGGGAGGATTGGGACTTCGAGTGGAACATCGGGGATTTCAATGGACGAATCAGCAAGCCCGAGATATTCTTTTTTCGGAATACACAATTTCAAATATATCCGATTATGATTTGCCTGAAATCATATTCGGCTTTTGGATGGATAGCCGGATCAGCGGCGATGCCGATGATAATTATTATTTCGATGAATCCGTGGATCTCGTCTATTCCTGGGATGTCGACGGCAGCGGATTTTCAGGAGGTAATACAGGCACCATGGGGTACGCCTTTTTGGAGAGTCCCGGTTTGTACTATGACGGACTCGATAATGATCATGACGGTGTAATTGACGAAAGGCGAGATAATACTGCTCGAGGTCTCATCGGACCTTATGACGGGATTTATGATCTAGAAACTTTTTTGGAGTTTTATGGATTGACCGAAGATCAATTAAAGAACCATTGGGAT
Organism: Candidatus Zhuqueibacterota bacterium; assembly: GCA_016928775.1. Lineage (GTDB taxonomy): Bacteria > Zhuqueibacterota > Zhuqueibacteria > Residuimicrobiales > Krinioviventaceae > Kriniovivens. The sequence continues at coordinate 15,020 of JAFGKD010000089.1, forward strand.
GCCGATGAAGACCAGGATTGGCGAGATGGAAACGACACGAATAATAACGGTATCTATGAATCCATTGAATTTGCCGGGGATGATATCGGTCTGGACGGTATCGGTCCGACAGATATCAACTATATAGGTCCAGATTTGGATGGCACAGAATGCAATCATCGACCTGATGTTTACTCTGGGATTGGTTCTGAGCCCAATTTTGGTCTTCTCGATGTCGATGAGTCCGATATGCTTGGCATGACAGCTTTTCATGTTTCGCCATATCCCAATTCGACAAATACAACGCCATGGTTCCGTGATGATGCCGGAATGTGGGCATTATTGAACGACCAAACGCTCGCAGAGTATTCTGGCCATATTTCAGATATTGTCCTCACTTTTGCATCCGGTGCCTTTCCGCTCTATCGCGGCTGGAGCGAACGTATTTCTGTTGCGCAATTACATTCGCACGAAGATTTGGCTGGCACGAATTACCCGGATCATGCTGTTCCGGTTTTGTTTCAACTCAAAAAGACAGCCCAGAAAATCTATCAAAACGATTACCAATTTGATGAATCGCCACAATATGTCGAAGAAATTGTCGTCCATCCGGGTGACACCAACAATGATGGCCTTGTCGATAAATTCGATATCCTGCCGATTGGCTATTATTTTGAACGTATTACACAAGCACGTGATTCAACATCCATTGTTTGGGCGGCTCATACAGTCAAAGCCAAACAGGATTTTTTGGTCTTTCCCGCCGGGCAATATGCCGATACAAATGGCGATGGTATCATCAATATCAAAGATGTCCTTGCTGTTGCTGTGAACTGGGGCAATAAACATGCTAACGCACATCCAACCAGCGGGCGAAATCTTTTCGACAAAAAGCAGATGCAAAACCACAAGGAAGCGTTTGTAGCCATCTACAATTCACTTGAAGGCAATAGCCCGGCCGTCAGGGAAATGCGCGACATGCTCAAAGAGATATTTTCAGACATCCCTGTACCTTCTGAATACGTACTGGAACAAAATTATCCGAATCCTTTCAATCCAACAACAACCATTGAATTCAGTCTGCCAAGACATCACACTGTCTCGCTAAAAATATATAACACGTTAGGCCAGCTTGTGCACACTCTTGCAGAAAATGAACCTTATGAAGCGGGAGTCCATTTATTATACATCCGCACTGACAATTTAAGCAGCGGTGTTTATTTTTACCGCATTACAGCGGGTGACTGGAGTTGCTCGCGCAAAATGATGATCACAAAATAAGACGGAGAAGTGTATGCGATTCTATATCTTTCTTGGCTTGATCTTAATCGTTTGTATGGTCTGCAGCAAAAAGCCAACTGAACCGGAAAAAATAGAGGATCCCGAGAGTGAGCCGGAGAATAAACCTTTTGCCATTTTTTTCTCTCCCGACAGTGCTGTTATCAGCCCGGGAGACAGCATCAATCTGAGCCTGGAAATCGCTAATCTGCAGGATTCCATCTTTGCTATGAGCTTTAAACTCGACTATGACGCTGTCGACGAGTACCATATTCTAACAATCATTACCTATGGCAGCTCGGACTTTGATCAGGGTGATTTTTTTGGTAACGAGCCTTTAATTTTCCTGGAGAAGGGCTATGTCTTTCTCTCGCTCATACAAGGTCAACCACTCGTGTCAGGCTCCGGGACTTTGGGCGAATTTACCTTTCACGCCCGTTCGCCAGGTTTGACGCTCGTATCACTCTCGGAACTATGTTTTTACAATGCATCGGGTGATGAAATCTCGGTGGAAACGCCGGACCTTTCGAGCTCTTTTATTACAATTGAACCGTAACCTTAAAAAGCCGAGGTGAACATGCTACACTTTCAGCCGCAAATAAAATTCTGGTGTGTGCCGATTTTCTTTACCCTTCTAATTGCATCAGTGTCACCATCACAGGTCAACGAAAGCATAGACCGTGGCGTCGTCGCCCTGACTCTGGAAGAAGGAAAAGTGTATGTTGGCTGGCGATTGTTAAAAGAGGATCCGCACGATGTGGCGTTTAATGTGTACAGAAAGGACATTGGCCTGACGGATTTTACAAAAATCAATCGTGAACCCATCACCATGTCGACGAATTATATTGACCGCACGGCAACGCCTGGACATGGGTTCCTGTACAAAATTACAGCCATTGTGAACAAAACAGAACAAGAATCACCCGGTGAGGCTTATGTCTTTACGCTGACCGGAAATCAGCCCTGGTACGCTCTTAAACTGGCGGATGATATTACATTAAAAAGAGTCGGCATTGGAGATCTCGATGGTGACGGCGCATACGATTACGTCCTTCAGCATCCGGATTTTAATGTCGATCCCTACTATCGTCCGGGTTACTGGAAACGTAGCCCCGAATCCTACAAGCTCGATGCCTACACATCAAAGGGCAAATTTCTCTGGCGGCACGACATGGGCTGGGCAATCGAAACGGGCACCTGGTATTCTCCCTATATGGTTTTTGATATTGACCAGGATGGCCTCGCCGAAGTCTATGCCAAAGCAGGTGAAGGTGATCCTCGCGAGCTGGACGGGCATGTTCTGCAAGGACCAGAATATCTGATCAAACTGGATGGACAATCCGGCGAAATATTAGCCAAAAGGGAGTGGATCTCCCGCGACGGTTATGAATCTTATAACTACTGGAGTCGCAATTTTCTTTCAGTGGCGTATCTTGATGGACTCAATCCAGCGCTCATCATGCAGCGCGGAACCTATACACTTATTCAAACTGTTGCTCTGAACAAGAATCTCCAGCCAATTTGGCACTGGGCGAGTCTGGGCGAGTATGAAAATTATAAAGGTCAGGGCATGCACGGCATTTTGACCGGCGACATTGATCTGGACGGCAAAGACGAGCTGGTCATTGGCACGGCAGCGCTGGATGATAACGGTATCCCCATGTGGCGTACAGGCCTAGGTCACAACGACGCCGGATACATCGCTGATATTGCTCCGGATCGCCCGGGTTATGAGATTTTCTACGGCATTGAATCGCGTTCCCCCAAAAACGGCGTCTGCCTGGTAGATGCCAAAACCGGCGACATCATTTGGGGTTATGAGGGAAAAACCTATCACGTGCACAGCCAGGGTATGATCGGCGATTTGACTGAAGACTATCCAGGCATTGAATGTTATGCCGGAGAAGCCAAAGGTGGCGACAAATTCTTTTTATATTCGGCACAAGGTGAAAGGTTGTCCGATCAAAATCTGTGGGGCCTGGCGCCGCGAGCGGTCTGGTGGGATGCGGATGCACAAAAAGAGATTTGTTATCAGCATAAAATCCTTGAATATAATGGCGAGGAAAATTTGACCATCGAAGGGAAGGTGCTTATCGTCGCGGACATTATTGGTGACTGGCGTGAGGAAATTCTCACCAGTCTGCCGGGGGAGCTGCGAATTTACTCGACCAATATTTTAGCGGACTCGAAACGAGTGTGCCTGATGCAAAACCATTTGTATCGTATGGCCGTGGCGGATGCCTCGATGGGATATTATAATGCACCGCAGATTGGCTTTAAATGAGAAAAACGATGTCGAAAATGACCTGACTCTTGACGATAAGGACAAAGCGTGCAAAAAAAACGATGGGAAACAGCCCAGAATTATGAAAAAGCGTGGTGGGAAAGTCGAACACATCTCGTCGAATTTGATTTTTACCGCGCCTATGCAAATGAATTGTTGCAACAGACTCGCACCATTTTCACGATTACGCCGGGCACATCGATTTTAGAAATCGGCAGCGGCGCCGGCGGGATAATTACCTATCTCAATTCCAACGACCGCTGGGCCATCGATCCGCTCGAGGATTTTTATGCGACTGTGCCGGAATTTTGCGAGCAACGCGATCAGAAAGTTACCTATCAAACAGCCAGGGCAGAAGATTTACCTTTTGCAGACCAGCGATTTGATTTTATCATTTGTGATAATGTGCTGGATCATTGTGATGATATCCAAAAGGTTTTTTCCGAAATGTCCAGAGTGTTGCGCAACCCGGGTTATGTCTATTTGCGTCTTAATCTCTATACCTCGTGGGGCAAAATCGTCCGGGTTTTTGTTGAAAAAATGAAAATTGATCCGGGACATCCGCACACATTCACAAATAAATCAATTCGAACGATTATCAAAAGTGCTTCATTCGAGATAACGACTTTTCAATCCGCCGGTTTTTTCCGAAACTGGATGAAAGAAATAACCTCGGGAAAAATCAAAGAGATTGTAAAAGCTTTGACCCTGAGCACGCCCAATAAAACAACATTTGTACTCAAAAGTCGCTCTCCCCATACGAACTAGGAGAGCGATCACCAATGATAGCAGCATGGTTCATCCAAATTAACTCAGAAAAGCAGTCCCTATTTGGAGTGCATTCTCTTCGTGAATGCACGACGGCAAAGCCGTCAATTTGGGTGAATGATTGCTCTATGAACTCAGAAAAGCAGCGCCTATTTGGAGTTCATTCTCTTCGTGAATGCACGACGGCGAAACCGTGAATTTGGGTGAATGATTGCTCTATGAACTCAGAAAAGCAATCCCTATTTGGAGTGCATTCTCTTTGTGAATGCACGATGGCAAAGCCGTGAATTTGGGTGATCGCACCCATAACAGTTTGCCAAACTCACAGACCAGCGGCCCGCGTGAATTCACACAGAGTAATCATTAAAATTACATAAATACTCACCCCCCCAGGCAATACTCGGCAAAGACTTTGACGTGCTGCGATGCCAGCGCCTCATCGACCGGCAAGCCCGTCGCGTTCAAGCGACAGCGTCCCTGCGAGAATACCGGGTAGAGATGCGATCCATAAACAGCTGCCGGTGCATCCGTTTTGGCGCGCGGATTTCGAAAGAGTCCGGCATAGTTTTCGGAGAAAATATCCGCAATGGCCGTGCCGTCAGTGAGCTGGTGCCACATTTTCTCTGCCTCAAACAGCCGTACAAACGCCTGCATCTGCTCTTGTTCCAGAGCGGGTAAATCGTGAATCATGGCTTTGACAAATGCTCGCGTGATCGGATGTTCAAACGACGATCCTCGTGCACGTATGGTCGCATTGAGCGCCGCGATCACTTCCTTGTCTTTCGCCGGTTCCGGATTATACACCAACAAAAATCCGCATGGCCGGAACGCAAAAGTGAGGAATGCTTTGGTCGGACTGATCGCAATGCTCATCGGTACACCGGCCTCCAGAAACGCCTTGAGCTGCAGCTCGTAACTTTTGCGCATAATCGAATCGTAGGATTCGCTGCCGGCCAAGCGGGCAAATTCAAATCCTGAATAAGCGCGGTCAAGCACAACATGATTGCCGGATGCCGCCGCAGCCGTTGCGCGAGCGCGAATGACCTCTTTGCCTCGCACCATACCAGTGGTATTCATTGGCCCGGATTGGTAAAGCGCCAGCATATCAGCCGGCATCACAGCATCTTGTGGGAACTCTTTTATATCAACGCGCGCCAATTTGGCGATCGCTTTGTGAGCTGGCCAGCCGAGCTCCTCAATGCCGATCTTCTTATAACCTGGATTGAGCAGTAATTCCAGCTCAACAGCAGACTTGACAGCGCCGGTTCCTGCGTCAGAGGGCAAGGCAAGCTTGAAGGAGTCCCAATAGGTCTCGGGAATACGCTGCCAGCGCAGCACGGCGGTTTTGAGCTGATGCATCAGTTTGGCCGAGTTGTAATAGGTGCCGGTGCCGCTGCTCTGTACTTCTGCGGTTGCGTATTGCGTCAGCGTGAAGGAACTTGACATTGGCGCCCCGCTTCCGTCCAGAATAATGCCAATACCATAGTTAAAGCCGTCCTGATCCCTGTCGAATAGTATTTTTGCGGTTTGATTGACATCTTTGCCCTGGGAAATCATCTCCTGAGCCGTTTGTGCCACTCTTTGTCCAAAGTCAAGATCCATATAGTTTCTCCTGTCACACTTTCCTATAATCTAAAAACTTGCACGCCAATTCAAATTTGATTAACCGACGAGGCGATTCAAACGCTCTGTACAAAAACTACAAAGGCTGGTCCGGCCGATAGTCAAATGGCAACGCGTCCGCCACTCTAAATTGACCCCAATAACCGGAGACAGATAGACCGTTTGCCGGAAAAATATTCCCCCACTTGTCAAAATCGAGATAATCATATTTCAAAGTTAAATTTGACATCCCGCCTCGGCTTTCAACCCTAAAAAGACCTGGCAGTTGAATGCGCCTTAATCCCCAGGTTGAGTCGATCGTCACAATATGCAGGCTATCCACAGACACGGGATTATTTACTCGTCCCTGCATCCCCTCTGTCACTTGAAATAATTTGTACTGCGTCACTAAATCATCCACTGCGAGCGAGGCAAAAAAATCGCGCATTGACAACCGAAAAGTCTCGGCGCGGTTTACACGCCACTTTTTATACTCACCTTCATTCTTCGGCTCAAGTTCAGCGTATTTGGGATAAATAATATATTGTCCCCCATCTCGGCCCCATCGAAAAGAGTGTAACACAATGTCAAGTTTGTATCCCAGTGATCGGTTTTCAACAACAATAACTTGATCGCTAAAAGCCAATAAATTTTGTGTGCCAGGCTCACGCCTGAATGATATCACTTCGGGATTGAGTATCCGACATTTTGTAGAATTTTCTGTATTGCCGATGAAATTTTGCCTGAATTCTTTCAGGTCACACTGCCATTGGCGACTATTTTTGTTGGCAATAACATGGATTTCCTCGCCTTCGATGGCCTTGACGTTCATCGCAATATCAATGGATTTTACTTTCCCGGGTAGAATCGCCACATCCATTACAACTGTTTCATAACCAATATGTGAAACAACAAGCTGATAGCTACCGAAAGGAATTTTGTCAAGCACAAATTTCCCGTTATTATCGGCGGCGTCACCGATTGTCGTATTGGCTAAAAAAACATTACAATAAGCTAATGGCTCATTTGTCCCGACATCGCGTATTAATCCGGCAAGAGTGCCACGTGGAGTGGCACTGCCAAAGAGAAAAGAATATATAAATATGACAAAAAGAGCGAAAATTTTCAAATACGTTTCACGTTTCACGTCTTCCGTTTCACTTCTTTGACCTAATATATTTAGTCGACCAAACGATATACTTTAATAGCGCAAACTACTGCGCCTTATAATATCTCATCGCTTCCGGCAAGTGTTCTTGGAGCTTGCTGATTCTTGTGGCGTCCGAGGGGTGGGTACTGAGAATTTCGGGGGGCTCAGCGCCGCCTTTCTTCGCAGCCATGCGCTGCCAAAACTCAATTGCAGCGTTGGGATCATAGCCTGCCATGGCCATAAAAATCAAGCCGAGACGATCGGCTTCGCTTTCATGCAAACGACTATACGGCAAAATAGCGGCGTATTGCGTACCGACACCATACACCCCCATCCACAAAACTTGCGTTTGTTGCGGTTTGTCTTTCATCGCCACAGCAAGTGCCGTACCGCCCAACTGCTGAACCAACTGCTGACTCATACGTTCACTGCCATGTTCAGCGACAGCATGCGCAATTTCGTGTCCCATCACCACGGCCAGGCCTGTTTCATCCTGCGCGACAGGCAAGAGTCCCGTATACACCACGACTTTACCGCCGGGCATGCACCAAGCATTCACTTGCGGATCGTCGACAAGATTAAATTCCCATTGATAACCTTGCAAGTGATCGCTCATGTTGTTTTGGGCAAAGTATTGTTCAACAGCTTTTTGAATTCGCGCACCGCATCGTTGTACCATCGCGACCTGTTCCTGGTTGGTGCTTTTTTTGTTTTCGCTGAGAAACTGATCGTACTGCTGATAGCTCATCGACATCATTTCAGAGCTGGGAATGAGATTGAGTTGTTTACGACCAGTGAGTGGAACAGTGCTGCAGGATGCTATAAAAAAAGCGAACACAGCAATGAAAAGAATATTTCGGGGCAGGGCTTTCATAACGGCTCCTCTTGATTTTCACCAATTCTCCAAGTTAAAATGACTTGAACTTTGATTTATCGAATCCAACATGAAAACGAGCAGGAAATAAAGAATATTCCCTGATATAGACACACCAATTTTTTTATTGACATTTTCATTTGTTGTGCTAAATTAAAAACAACATCTGCATAAACGTTTCGCCCTATTCCGGCTGGTATAAATATGATGTTTTGGCGTAACGACAATAACTTTCCATCACTTTTTTCAAAAACATGCAACATGGAGACACCTACCTTAATCACTAAATCATTCTTTATGGAGGATTGTGCCTATGGTCTGATACAAGAGCTATGCAGTTTTTTAACGTTGGGAGAGGAAAACATGACCACATTCCGATTCTGACAGTAGTTAGTTTATTCATTTATTGGAGGCTCTTATGAAACGTACTGTTAGTATCACTTTTTTTGTATTGGTGCTTGTCGGATTTTTTCTGGCTAATCCGACATTTGCTGCGAAAATAATCTGGGTATCGGGAAATCTTCAAGACGAGGGCGGCGTCGACTGGGACCAGGGGTTTGTTGACATGCTGGAGGCCGCCGGCCATGAAGTGCAGCGTGAAAATGACACCATAATCGGTAAACCGCTCACGCCCGAGCAGGTAGCTGTATTAGAAAGTGGAGATCTGGTCATCGTCAGCCGCTCCACGAACAGCGGCACTTACAACAGCACCAGCTGGAATACGGTTGCAAAACCGTTGATTTCGACCACCTCTTACCTTTCGCGCGACAATCGCTGGAAATGGCTGAATAATAGTGACATTCTTGGTGGTGGTGATAGCGGGGCACCGTTGTATAGAATCGAATACACAGACCATCCAATTTTTGCCGGTATTGAACCCGACGAAAACGGCAATATTGCAGTACTGGATGGAACTGTTGGAAGTGGCAACACCTCACTGCCGGATTGCCAGGATTTTGGTAACGGTGCACTTTTGGCAAGTGTTGCTGATACCGGCACGGTTGCGATCGCCTATTGGGGCTACAAAACCCAGTTTCATGCCGCGACCGAAGAGGTCGCAGCAGCGCCTCGAATGCTGTTCAACTGCGGCACGCGGGAAAATGCGAGCGAGACCAATCAGGGCATTTACAACCTCACGCCGGTAGGCGCACAACTGTTCCTGAATGCGGTTGATTTTATGTTAGCCCAACAGCCGCCGTTAACGTCCTATATGGAAGATTTTGACGCAGCGGTTGATGTCGATTTCTGGCGGCCCAACAAGGCTGAGCATGACGATGGCACACCGATTTTTGACGTCAGCCAGGAAGACGGCGCCCTCAAAGTAGTGATGAACCAGGCAAACTTTCCCGATGGTCAGATGTATGACTTTTTGCAGGACAACATCACTTTCAATTTGACCCATTTCCCCATGTGGGCGATGAAAATCAAGGTTGAACCCGGTGCCACCTACACGCAGGACGGCAACGTCACCGACATAGATGCCGTCCCGTTTATGGGCTCGCCATTCAGCAAAAATGGACCCACCCAGACGCGTCAACACAGCAATCCGACAGTGAATGTCCCGGATGACGGCGAGTGGCATGATGTCGTTTTTGATTGGCGGACACCGGATGCCGATCAGACGACAAATCCGAATGTCTACACCAACATCACCCGTCTGTTACTCGAAGTGGTGAAATGGCCCGGAACTCATCAGGCCACCTTCTGGATTGACGACTTTAAAGTGGGACTGGAAGCCGTTCCGGAAGACGAACGACCTCTACCCGTTGTCATGGCGTCGCACCCACCGGCAATTGACGGTGATATGGATCCGATCTGGAAACATACGCCCTGGGTTCGCGACTTTATCTACCCCTCAGGCGCTACCATTTTTCGCGATGCGGCGCTGAGCTGGCGCGCCATGTGGGACTATGACTATCTCTACCTCTACATCAGAGTTGTCGATGACGTCTTTAAGGCAGAAACGCAAATAACCTGGCACGGCGACAGCGTTGAGCTCTGGCTTGATGGCGACAATAGCAAACAAACCGCGTATGATGGCATCAATGACCTCGGCTACGGCTTTTTATACACGGACGATCCAAACAATCCATTGATTTTCCATCCTGGAGATGAATGGCGAATGGGTACTGCAGGCCACTTGCAGGGTGCAGCATATTGGGAAGGCGGTGTTGATCTTGAATTAGCCATCCCAATGGCAAATCTCGGCGTATCGGCTCCCATGCCGGGGCATTTGATGGGTATGGATGTCGACTGGAATGACAACGATGAGGAAGGCGGCGACCGCGACACCAAATGCAAATGGTTCGATGCCACCGACAACTCCTGGGATAATCCCAGCCTCATGGGAACAATCCAGTTGGTCGACCGCGTGGTGTATGATTATACGGATGTCTGGTATACGAGCACTCCGGTAGCCATCGATGGCGTACCTGACGACTTGTCAGCCTACCCGGTCTTTCCACTCAATCAGTACATGGCCAGCGTCGATAAAATGGACAATTGGCTGGAAGATGTTGCCATGGATTATCAGGTCGTGTGGGACGACAATTACCTCTATTATTCAATCCATGTCGCTGATGATACGCTCATTCAGGATGGTGCCTACGACCACACTGACGACGGCCTTGAACTGTGGCTGGATGGCGATAATAGTCGCAAAACGGCCTATGACGGGATTAATGACATCGGCGTCGGTTTCAAGCTGGAACCCGGCACCGGATTGTCGGTCAAGGACGTGTACACCTGGAATGCCGGTTTTGCAGCCTTTGATCCCGCTACACTTTTATCCGCCTCATCGGAGACTGAAGATGGTGTGTTCCTCGAATTCGCCATCCCGCTGGATTCCGTGCAGATCAAACCGATGAATGGTTATATGTTTGCCCATGATATCGATTACAATGACGATGATGACAGCGGCGACCGCGATACCAAAGCCAAAGTCTTCCCGCCGGTGGACGAAACATGGCAAAATCCGAGCTACATGAATCCGGCCAAACTGATGGGCGGTCCGGGAGAAGAGCTGCCGGAGGAGATCGTTGGCTTGTGCATCGATAAAACAGCGGTGCCGCCGGTGATTGATGGGACCATGGAACCCCTGTGGGATACAGCGAGAAACTACCATATCGGCATCATGCAAGGCCCAACCTCGGATGGCTGGTGGGATTCTTATGGCTATTACCGAATCGTTTACGACGACGATAACCTCTACATGTTCGTCACTGTCCATGATGATGTCCTTGATGTACATCTCACCGATGATTACAAAAAAGATTCCATTGAACTCTTTTTTGACGGCGACAACTCGAAAAATACCCTGGATGAAGGCGAGGACCCATGGGCCTGGCCGCCAGTCAATTATGACGACAATGACGACCAGTTCCGCTTCGTCTACAGCGGCGTCGGGCAAAACGGCTCCTTAATGGGGCGCTATGACACGTCCAACGCCGAGTTTGTGACTGTGGAAACCGACAAAGGCTGGAATCTCGAATTAGCCATGCCTTTGGCAGGTCAGCCCATGGAAGCCGAACCCGGAAGCATCATCGGCTTTGAAATCGCCATCAATGACGCTGACGGTGGAGAAGACCGCGAAAATGTTCAGATGTGGTGGGGCGAAACAGGCGAAGCATGGCACGATCCAAGCGTTCTCGGTACAGCGATGTTCACCGACCGTACCATCAACGAAGAGGAACTTGGTCGCGTGCTGCCGATTCCATTTATGCCCTATCCAATTACGGTCGATGCTGAAATGGACTTTGGCTGGAATGATGTTGCTGAAGTCTTTGGCAATCATCGCATGAACACGCCCGATTCTATGTCCACACCGAACGATGCCGAAATGAGCTGGAAAGTGGCGTGGAATTACGACTATCTCTACTTCTGGATCAATGTCGTTGATGATGTGTTGCTCTTTGAAAACAGCACCAGCACCTGGGCGGATGATGGTATCGAGTTCTGGTTCGACGGCAACGGAGATCAAACCGCCAGCTGGGATGGCGTGTACGATCAGTTCCTCAAATGTAATTTTAGTGAAGAGACTGTCCTGACGCCGATCGTGTGGGGTGGCAGAAACCCATCGCCAGAACTGGATTCGACGCAGTTGGCCAGTATCATGCAAGCGAAAAAATTAACCGATAAAGGTCTGGTTATGGAAATAGCCTTCCCGCTCGATGTGCTGAACATCGCCCCCGGAGAGGGCACAAAAATGGCGCTCGATCTGGACTGGAATGACAGTGATACGCCGGATGAACAAGCCGGTGCGAATTTCCGGGATACCAAGATCAAAGCGTTTGATCCAACGGACGGCGTGTGGGGTGATTCCCGCCTGATGGGTCTGGCCCGCTTTGTCGGCAGCAAACTCGAATCCGAAGTTGAATCCGATATCGAGGCGGTTGTCACAGAATATGAGCTGAGCCAAAACTATCCGAATCCGTTCAATCCATCGACAACGATTGAATTTGCGATTCCACAAGCGGACAAGGTCAAACTCACAATCTATGACATTCTCGGTCGCCAGGTTGCGGTACTGGTTGATGAACGCATGGAAGCTGGCCGGCATGCCGTCTCTTTTGACGCCCGTCGATTTGCTTCCGGTGTCTATCTCTACAGCCTGCAAACCAGCGAACAAACCATGAATAAAAAGATGATGTTTATCAAATAATTTTTCCCCAAAACCTCAAAGGTCGTTCAGACCTTTGAGGTTGTTCACAAGCACACACAGGCAGAGGCACCATGCTTCTGCCTCTTTTATTTTATAACGTCCTTGCGAAAATTGCCCATGAAAAAACAGACACGGCGCACGCGACACTCGATTTCTCCAAAACCATCAGCCAGGACTTTGTCCCGCGGGAAAATTCGGCTGTTTCGAACGATTCTGATTGTACTACCCGTTCTTTTCTTTGTGCTCCTGGAGCTCATCTTGCGCATGCTGAATTATGGCGGCAGACTTGATCTTTTTATTCCGGGACCCGGAAGGCTGGAAAATCATTATATAAGCAATCCACAGGTCGGACGGCGCTATTTTGCCACACTCAAACAAATACCCGTCCCGCCAAATGACTATTTCGCCCGGTTAAAACCCGCCAATGGCTATCGGATTTTTGTTTTGGGCGGCTCGACGACAAACGGCTATCCCTATGGCAGCAATTTGATGTTCTCCCGAATTCTGGAGGCGCAACTTGAGGATGTTTTGCCGGATCGAGCCGTTGAGGTGATCAATGTCTCCATGACTGCTATCAATAGCTATGCGCTGCTGGATTTTATGGATGAGATTGTACAGCAGCAACCGGATGCCATTTTAATCTACACCGGCCATAATGAATATTACGGCGCTCTGGGTGCCGCCTCGATGATCAAGCCGGGACGCAGCCGGACTTTGATCCTGGTTTACATGAAGCTGTGTCGTCTCAAAACGTTTATGCTTGTGCGAGATATGATCACCCGGATAACCGCTTTGGGCACAAAGGATACCGCACCGCCAACCGCCACCCTGATGGAGCGCATCGTGGCGAATCAATCCATAGCCTTTGATAGCCGGCTTTATACAACCGGTCGCGACCAATTTGCCAGAAATATGCGGGCGATTGCAAAAAAAGCGAAAAAGGCACATGTGCCGCTGCTGCTCAGCGAGCTCGTCAGCAACACATGTGATCTGACGCCCTTTGTTTCCCTCGACGAAGAGTCGGCTTTGGATGTTTTCAACCAGGCCATTCGTCTGCGCAAAAATCAAGAGTATGACTCAGCCAGGGTACTTTACAAAAAGGCTAAAGATCTGGATGCCCTGCGTTTTCGCGCGCCGTCAGAATTCAACCGGATCATTCATCAAACCGCCGAACAATATACCGTGCCAGTTGTGCCCATGCAATCGGTCTTTGAAACGGCCTCACCACATGGTCTTGTCGGCGACAATCTGATGCTGGATCATCTGCATCCCACAATAACCGGCTATTTTTTGATGGCAGATGCTTTTTACACTGAAATGTTGCGAGCCGGACTGCTGCCACAAGCTGCCGAAAGATCGATGCCTGCCGAACAGCTTCGCCAATCCTGGGGATACACAAGACTGGACAGTCTTTACGGTGATCTTGGCTTACGCATACTCAAGGGAGGTTGGCCCTTCACGCCCCGGTCTGAAACAAACAGAGCGCTGGAATATTTTATACCCCAAGATTTTGTTGAAGAAATCGCCAAACAAGTCATCACATATGACAATGTCTCCATCCACCAGGGGCACGAAATTCTTGCCGAGCATTTCACCAAACAGGGCGAGGAAGCAAAAGCACTACAGGAATACAATGCCCTGGTGGCGCTAAAATCTTACTCGGTCGTGCCCTATTTAAAAGTGAGCGAAATGCTCATAAAGTCGGATGACGTCGCGCGTGTTCAGGCACTGATCCGTGAATCGCTAATTTTTGATGAATCCCCCCTCCCCTACATTCTCCTGGGGGAAGCGTACAACAGATTACAGCGATATCAGCAGGCAATTGTTGCATTCCAGCGCGCCCGGCAACTCGGTGCTGCAGAAACTGATCCGCATATTGTGGTGGGTTTACGCTACGCCTATAACGCCCTCGGTCAATTCACCAGAGAGAAGGACATACTGGATCGAACAATACATGCGCGGCAAAACAGTGATGATACTCCGAGTGACAGCCGGGCTGTTGAACTTGTGCAAACAGCCGAACAGCTCATCGAGGCGCAACAGTTTGATGCAGCGATGGTCGAATTACAAAAATCCTTGAAAATTCAGGAAACCGGCCAGGCGCACATGTTGTTGGGTCAAATCCATCTGCAGAAGCGCCAGGCAAGGGAGGCGGTAGATCATCTCGAAAAAGCGCGCGCGTTGCTACCAAACGATCCGCTTTTACTCTATAATTTATGTATCGCGCATGTTCAACAACAGAACTATGAGAGCGCCTGGAAGATTCTCAAAAAGCTTGAACGCCTTGATCCACATTTTGTTGATCCATACGATCTGAAAACAAAGCTTGCCGGTATTGTGAAAGAGTAGTGCACGTGGGCAACGTCGACATTCTTTTAGCCTACCCCAGGGAACGTATCAATACGTTTTACTACATGATCCCTCTGGGCATTGCAGGCATTGCTGCCCTGCTCGAACAACATGGATTCACTGTCAAAATCATCGATTTTAATTTTTATCATGGCGACTTTCGGATGGATGTGATCAAGTGGAATCCAAAGCTCATCGGAATTGGTGGCACCACAGCGACACGAAACGGTAGCTTTAAAACAGCGAAATTAGCCAAACAAATCTTGCCGCACGTCCCGGTAGTGTACGGCGGTGTGCATGCGTCTTTCACTTCGGATGATACGCTGCAGCACATTGCAGAAATAGACTATATCGTTCGAGGCGAAGGGGAATTCACCTTTTTAAAACTGGCGCAATACTTTGTTCGTCACGACGAAAAAATTGACATTTACAATTTGCCGGGTCTCTCATATCGCAATAATAAAGTTGTCAATAATCCGGTAAAACGTATAGATAATCTTGACGATCTGCCGTTGCCCGCGAGGCATTTATTTGATGGTCGCTATAAAATCAAACTCGATTATCTGGGTATTGAAGCTGATTTTATCATGACCTCACGCGGTTGCCCCTTTTCCTGCACCTTTTGTTCGGCATCCGCCATGTTTCCGGGTGGGGTTCGATACCGGAGTCCTGAACATATTCAAAAAGAAATTGACCTCATTGTCAGTCGCTCATCCATCAAGGCACTTAAAATATTTGACAGCACCTTCACCGCATCAAAAAAGCATGTTTTAGGTTTTTGCGAGCTGATTCAACCCTATAACTTGTTGTGGGAATGCGAAGTGCGCGCCGATACAGTCAATTTTGCTTTATTGCAGCGCATGAAAGAGGCTGGTTGTTGCTATATTGACGTAGGCCTGGAAACTACTGATGAATACATCCTGCAGCGCATCAATAAAAAACTCAAGCTCCAGCACGTCGAACGTGTGCTGGAGTGGTGTCGACTCCTTGATATCAAGACCAAGGTTTTTTTCAGTTTTGGACACCTGTATCAATCCTATCAAAGCTGTCTGAATGATGTGAAATACCTCAAACAGCATCGGCACACAATCGACTTTTATGCGACAACGGTTGGCCTGAGAGTTTATCCCGGGACAAAACTGGAAGCAGAAGTGAAAAAAGCGGGCTTTTTGCCACAGAACTTTTCCTGGGCGACATTCGCACCTTCCAGGCTCAATGCGCTGGTTTTTGAATTTGACAATGTTTATGTGTTGAATCAACCGCAGCTCGGTTTCGTCAAATTATTCAAAATCATCATCAGGCTGGTTGAGAATGGTACTGTGGGCTCGTTTCGATATATTGTGGATTTACTCTGGATTAATTTAAAAAAACAGTTTCAAATGGTGGGAAGATAAGCTCGTTCGGCACTCACCCAACCCATCACCAGAAAAAATGTAACCGCAAGAGAACGTTTCTGGAATGAGACAGTGTGTCGTCTCATGCACACTTTTTCGTACAGAGACTCCACATAACCTTCAACCGCACCCAAAACGAAAAGCCAGCGTTGCATTTGGCGCGGCTTGAAAACTTTTCAAAAAAAACACACACGATCGCCTGGGATATCCATCCTGGGCGGATAGTAAAGCGGGATATTTATCCCACTCGGATAAATGTTCGTATTCATTTCCCGTCCGGTATGAATATGCCGAACGATCGGGATAGGGATTTTATCCCTGGACGCAAAACGGCATTATAATTGCATTAGAATCGGCTTACCCTTATATAATGATCAAAGGCCCAGCATCAAATATTACAGGTGATACATTTACTCTCAGGCTCGGTTGCTCAATGACCCACAAGATATTGTCAGTTTTTTTTGTTACATTCCTGCTCATCGTTTATCCGCTTTCTGCTCAAGACCGTCGGACGATAAACCACACCATCCTGATTCGCACTTTAGTTGGCCAGGGATATGAGGATGTTATCGCGCGCACAAGCTCTGGCGCGACTCTGGTGCAGTATGAAGATTCAAAAAATCGCTATCCCGTTTGGGGACTTCAGGAAATTGTTGCGCAAACGAGCCTGTTACTGCCACCAACCACCAAAAAAGTGGTGATACTCACGCAAAAATACGGCGTACCGCTCGCTGTTTTTGAAAGTGCAAATATACTCTCCACCTCACACAGTCGTCGACAACGGGAGGTGCTCATTCCACAATTGGCGATCAGCCCGCGGTCGGATCAACTCATCCGGGGAATGGCAGTCTATCCAGCTTATAATTCGCCTCAATTCAAGTCAGATCTGATTTTTCATCCGGATGTCAAAATGCGATTCGGCAACTATAACAATCCGTTTGAAATGCAGCTCAACATTGTACCGGAGCTCCGAACACTGCTGGTCAACGGACTTTTTTTATCCGCATCCATGGTGGTTCCGATCTACAATGAGCTCGAAAGTTATGGCAACTATATACGACTCGGCCCAACGACACTGAACTATTTACGGCGACTGGACAAAAATTATTTTATGTTTGTTGCGGCTGGTTTGTTCAAGGGCGAACGCTACGGCATGGAAGGCGGGATAAAGAAATTTTTTTACAGAGGCTTGCTGGTGACGGACCTGCGCCTCGGCTATTCCGGTTACTGGATTATGGATAGAGGTATTTTCAAATACGATTTTCTCAAAGACCTGACGTACTCGCTGTCAGCGCAATATTTTGTCAGACAGTACAACTTGTTTGTTTCACTTGGTTTTTTTCGATTCGTGTTTCAGGATTTTGGTTTGAGATTTGATGTGCTGCGTTTTTACAACGAGTTTCAATTTGGCTTGTGGGGTGTTTACGCGGATAATACTGTGAATGGTGGCTTTCAATTTTCAATACCCTTGCCGCCCCGTACTTATAAGCAGCGCGGTACTTTTCGGCTGCGCATGGCCGATTATTTTGGCTTGGTTTACCAGGGCAAATACAGCGCTTCCAGCGGTATTAGCTTGCACGCCAACACCCTGATCGACGACATGTTTATACGCCATCATCCATCCCTGCTAATATCGCATCTCGGTCGTGCGGCGTATCCGAGATAGGCCAATAGGAGTTAAGAAGCAATAATGATATTTTTGCAATGTTCATCTCGCGCGCTATTAGCGATTTTTATAGCCATTGCAGTGCACTCAAGCCTGGCGCAATCGTTGTCAGGGATTCCAGGTCTGGTCTATATTCCGACCGCCGAACTTAAGAAGGATGGCGTGTCTGCAATCGGATTGAGTTACATTCCCAAAGAAAGCCTGAGTTACTCTCGGCAACAAAGAGATGGTCTGGTGGTTTTTGCCTCAATGACATTTTTGCCCTTTCTTGAGATCGATTTGAGGCTGACCAAGCAGCTTGGACTTGCCGCCAGCGAGCGGCATACGGTTGATCGATCGCCAAGTGTAAGAGTTAAACTTGTGCGCGAGCGCCGGACACTCCCAACAATTTTATTTGGCGTTCATGATATCTTTAGCACCGTCGAACACGGACAAGCGCGTCATTTTGGCGCCACCTATTTTGTCGCGACAAAACATTTTTTGCACGGCACATTTATGATCGCACCCACTATCGGCTATGGTTTCGAGATACTCGAGAGCGACCAAACAGAGCTGCTGGGCTTTTTTGGCGGCATCAAAATTCGCTCCGCTTATTTTCGCCGTATCGCACTTTTAGTGGATTATGATACAAAATATATGAATTTTGCTATGGATATTTATCCTTTGAAATCAGCACAAATAAAACTGGCTTTATTAAATTTTCGACATTTTGCCGCAAACGCAAGTATGCACTTTAGCCTTTTTGATGTATTCTAAAGCATATTTATAAACGTGAAACTGAATTGCAGGAGAATAGACAATGCTTCACAAAGTCAAGCTCTACTTAGCAGTTATTCTGACGTGCAGCCTGTTGGCCATGGGCTCTATTGCACTCTTTTTGAGCTGCGACCAAATCACACCTCCCTATAATCCGCCGGGTGATGAACCGGTTGAGGACTCTAGCGGTTCAATTGGTGACACACTCAAGACTGAAATCGAGCTTTTTTCAAATAACAATACTGGAGATTGGTCGATAGAGACGCAGTTTTTTGATAATTCTCAAAAAATTGGACAAGGCAATTTTTATGCAGCGCAGGATTTGGTCGCTGAGGTCAGTTTGAATAATTTTAATATTCCTGGCACAACCGTCATCCAGCTGGGCAATTATATGCGGCTACAAGTCGTCGTCTCCCAATCTGCAACGCCGTCAAAATATCTCGTCGTGCTCACCAATCTTGACAACAGAAATATGGAGCCCGTCTCTTTTGTGATAAACAAGATAGAGGGCCTGACAAAAACAGCGACGACGACTTCCATAAACAATGCGGCGGCAGTTGATCCGGGCATTTTTTCCGCTTTTGTCGCCACACATTCTGTGATGCTGCTTTGCCGAGGACCACTTCAATTGGTGAAAAAAGCAAGAGAATGTCTTGAAACAGCCAAAACTGCCTGCGGCTCGCTGAATAATGTTGAAGAAGTTTATATTGAACTGCGCTTTTCTCTCATCACCGGGTGTGGCGAGATTCGTTGTGTGTATACATGCGGCGAACACGACCAGGGTAGCATCGGATCTTAGTGTAAATCACAACATTCCTCATTCGGTCCTGGCGAAATGTTATAGACAACGCACAGTGCCAAAACCGGAGGTGAGGTGTGCTCTCGGCGCATGTTTTTGTAATTTTTTTGGTTGGAACGCCGAGCGTTCTCATAAACAACTGCTCGCTGCATCATATACGTGGCATTGCGAGGCAGAGCCTCGCACCGAGGTAAAACGAGGTAATCGGCAACGAGGTAGACGCAGTTAAAAATTTTGCATTCCACATTTGACTTTCTCACTCTTCTTTTTTATCTTGATTCATCTTTCCAATAATGTTCTGTGTCCTGTTCATTCGACGAAAGGAGAATGTCGTGCGCTTTATGCTGCGATTGTTCCTGCTGATTCTGCTCTTACAGCCAATGCCATTGTTATTAGGGGATGCTGCTATTTATCAAAACGACATCATAATTCCAACGTATGGCGTGGACAAGCCCGATCCCAATCCACGCTTTTATGCCGGTCGCGTTTACCAGGGTGCACAAGGTCGCATCTATCCCTATCCCATGTCGGATGTATTGACCAATAAAAAAGAGGACAAAATCTACAAGGCCGTCACGCTGGAAAATGATTATATAAAAATCAGCGTATTGCCGGAGATCGGCGGTCGTATTTTTGAAGCAGTTGATAAAACCAATAATTACAACTTTTTTTACCGACAGAGCGTCATCAAACCCTCATTAATCGGCATGTTGGGTGCCTGGATCTCGGGTGGTGTCGAGTGGAATTTTCCGCATCATCATCGCGCCAATACCTTTATGCCTATGGATTTTCTGATCATAGAGAATATCGATGGCAGCAAAACAGTATGGCTCACCGAGATCGAGCGTCGCCATCGGATGAAAATGCTGATCGGATTGACTATTTGGCCGGATAGCAATATCCTGCAGGCGGAATTCAAGTTCTTCAATCGCACACCATTTGTCCACTCGTTCCTCTATTTTGCCAATCCAGCCGTGCATGTCGATACAACCTATCAGGTTATTTTCCCACCGGAGGTTGAATATGTGACCCAGCACGCCAAGCGCGAATATGCCCGGTGGCCAATTGCCGATACGTACTATGGTGGATTCGATTATAAAAATGTTGACATCAGCTGGTGGAAAAATCTGCCAAAACCGGTATCATTTTTTGCCTGGGATCACACGTCCGATTATTTTGGCGGCTATGATCACGGCAAAGATGCCGGTGTCGCTTATATCGCAGATGTCTTTTTTGCACCAGGGAAAAAATTCTTCACCTTTGGCTGCGGCGATCAGGGACAGATGTGGGACAAGATGCTCACGGATACCGACGGTCCCTATCTCGAGCTCATGGCCGGCGCTTATTCGGATAATCAACCGGACTATAGCTGGATTCAACCTTATGAGACCAAAACCATTAAACAATTCTGGTATCCCATTCGCGATCTCGGCGGTCTCAGCTTCGCCAATCTGAACGGTGCCCTCTATTTTGAAAAAAACGGCCAAAAGGCTTGGCTCAACATTCTCACAACAAAGGCCTATGAACAAACAAACGTTACTCTGACTGTAGACAAAAATATCGTGTGGCAACACCAGGCGAATATCAGCCCGCAAAACGTTTTGCAGGCTGAAATCACCCTGCCGCAACAGATCAAAACCACCGACATTGTGATTTCGGTGCACACGGCCGATGGCAAGGAACTCCTCTCTTATCAAACAGTCGCCAGGGCTGGCGCATCGATGCCAGAGCCGGTCAAGCCACCCGCTCGTCCGGAAGACTATGAGACGGCCGAGGAATTATACTTTACGGGTTTGCGGCTCGATGAATTTCACAATCCGCAAATGGAATCCTATCCCTATTACATGGAGGCGCTGAAACGCGATTCCAATGATGTCCGCGTTAATACGCAGCTCGGTATTCTTTATTGCAAGCGCGGCATGTGGCAAGCTGCTGAAGAGCATTTGCAGCGTGCTGTCAGACGTCTGACCACAAATTATACGCGCCCCAAAAACGGTGAGCCACACTATTATCTTGGCTGTGCGCTTTGCGCATTAGGCAAAAAAGTAAATGCTTATGATGCCTTTTCCAGAGCGGCATGGAATTTTGCCTGGCGTGCCGCCGCATTTTACGAGCTGGCACTATTGGACTGTCTGCAACAAGATTTTGAAAAAGCTTTGCAGCACATCAACGAGGCATTGATCGTCAATTCGCTCAACACCAAAGCGCTCAATTTAAAAACGGTTATTCTTCGCCGACTTGAGCGACTGGATGATGCCATAAAAACGAATGAACAAACGATCGCCATTGATCCTTTGGATTATTGGGCGTTGAATGAATGCGCCGAAATTCAAAAAATTGTTGCCAGTAAAGCCATTGCCAAACAGGCGCATCTGGCGTGCGCCAAACAGATGCAAATCGATCCGCAGCTTTATCTCGAAGTGGCAACCGATTATGGTAATGCAGGCTTTTACAGAGAAGCGATCGAGGTTTTAAAGCGCTCGCCTGTTACCGATTATCCGCTCATCTCATATTATCTGGCTTATTATTCGCACCTTGTCGGCGATGAAGCCGTAGCCGCCTATTTTGTGGTGCACGCCAGCACCATGCCGCACGATTATTGTTTTCCATACCGACTGGAAACGATCGATGTTCTCAACTATGCCACCGAGCAGCAGCCGCAAGATGCGAATGCGTTCTATTACCTGGGCAATTTATTGTTTGACCTCCAGCCTGACGTTGCGATACGGGCGTGGGAAAAAGCCGTTGCGCTCGATCCCGAGTTTGCCATTGCTTTTCGCAATCTCGGTGTTGCTTATTCACAAACCTGCAATGACATACCCACCGCCATTTCATTTTATGAAAAGGCCATTGACATCAACAAAAAGGATCCGCGCTATTATTATGAACTGGACGTGCTCTATGAAGCCGCCAATACCGAACCGGACAAGCGACTTGAGCTGCTGAAGAAAAATAAAAAAACAGTGGCGAAACGAGATGATGCTCTGGCGCGTTTGACAGCCTTGTATGTCCTGACCGGAGATTTTGATGCAGCCATCAAAATCCTCACCACGCATCATTTTAATGTCTGGGAAGGCGGCGGAGACATTCACGATGTGTTTGTCGATGCCCACCTTTTACGCGGCCTCTCTTATATGCGGGATGGACAAAACAGCCTGGCGTTAGCTGACTTTCAAATGGCGGACCAGTATCCTGACAATCTTGAAGTTGGCCGGCCAATTTACGATCAAAACGCCGGTCGCGTCGCGTTTTTCCTGGGACAGCTCTATGAACAGCTCGATCAAAAAACAAAATCGCAACATTTTTATCAAATAGCTGCGGCGCATGAAACCCGTGATGAGCTCTCCTTTTATCAAGCTATGGCGCTGCGCAAGCTTTCCCGACAAAAGGAAGCTGATGCACTCTTTGATCGCCTTGTTGCGAACGGCAACAAACAGACAAAATCAAATGAAGATATAGATTTCTTTGCCAAATTTGGTCAAAAAAGTCAGCAAAACAGTCGGCTGGCGCGAGCACACTATTTTATCGCTTTGGGACATTTGGGCAAAGGTGAACCTGATCTCGCGCGTACAGCGTTGGCGTCCGCGCAGGAATTGGATATCAACAATCCATGGATCAATTATTACGCTGAGCTTCTCAGTACTGAAAACAAATGGTGAGCCATGAATCGACGCGATTTCTTCAAAACCGGCGGCTGCCTGGTGGGTGCATCACTTTTTGGCGGATGCGCTACCTGGCATTCACACGACAAACCACATAATTTTTCCTTCTGTTTGAACACCAGCACGATACGGGGGCAAAAGCTTGGTCTTGTCAAAGAGATCGAGACAGCGGCGCAAGCCGGATTTAGCGGCATCGAAATCTGGATGCGCGACTTGCAAACATTTGTCAAGGACGGCGGTGCGTCGCGCGATATCCAAAAGCTGGCACACGATCTCGGAATTCGAATCGAGAATGCCATAAGTTTTCCGCGCTGGATCGTTGATGATAAAACCGAACGCGCGTTAGCACTGGAGCAAGCAAAGAACGAGATGGCATTGTTGGCTGACATCGGCTGTCCTCGAATAGCGGCACCGCCGGTCGGCGCCACAGCAACGCCTGGACTCGATGTGCGCCAGGCGGCCGAACGCTATCGTGCCCTGTTGGAGCTCGGTGATGAAATGGGCGTGACACCGCAACTGGAATTGTGGGGCTTTTCCGCCAATCTCCATTCTCTCGGGGATGTATTGTACGTCGCCGCCGAAGCGGGACACCCCAAAGCTGGCTTGCTTCTGGATGTTTATCACATCTACAAAGGCGGCTCGGATTTTAACGGCCTCAAATTAATCAGCGGTGATGCGATATCGGTGTTTCATATCAATGATTATCCCGCTGAACCGGTGCGCGCGGACATCAAGGATGCGGATCGTCTCTATCCCGGCGATGGCATCGCGCCGCTCACCCAGATACTTGCGGATTTGAATAATAAAAACAAGCCCATCATCTTGTCACTCGAAATCTTCCGGCAAGATTTATGGAGCAGAGATGCCCTTGAAGTCGCCCGCATCGGGCTTGAAAAAATGCTGCTTGCGGTTTCCAAAATTGTTTAAAGGAGAATTGTATGAGTATAAATCGCCGTCTTTTCATCAAAGCGACAACAGCCTCCGCAGTGGCTGGGCCACTTTTGCTGAATGCGCAAAAAGTAAAGACTTACAAAACCGCCGTCATCGGCACGGGATGGTGGGCGATGAATATAACCCGTGAAGCCGTTGCCTCCGGTCAGTGTCGTATTGTCGGCCTGTGCGATGTCGACCAAAACCAGCTGGCCATCGCTCGGAAAAAACTCTCCGAGATGACCAGTGACGATCCAAAGCATTACACGGACTTTCGTGACATGCTGAAAAAGGAAAAACCTGAAATCGTCATCGTCGCCACGCCGGATCATTGGCATGCGCTACCGACCATCGCGGCTATTCAATCCGGCGCGGACGTCTATGTCGAAAAGCCGATCTGTCATACCATCAATGAAGGGGTGGCCATGGTCAAAGCGGCGCGCGAGTATGAACGCGTCGTCCAGGTTGGCACGCATCGCCGCGTGTCGCCGCACAATATGGCAGCCATAAAATTCCTGAAAGAAGGTGGTGCCGGCACGGTCGGTATGATTCGTACCTTTGTGCACTATGATGGTGGACCGGGCAAACCCACACCGGATTCGGATATTCCGGAGGGACTGGATTGGGATTTTTGGTGCGGCCCCGCTCCATACCATCCGTTCAATGAACGAATGCACCCGCGCGGCTTTCGGTCATTTCTGGATTTTGCCAACGGCCAGCTTGGCGATTGGGGCATTCACTGGGTCGATCATATCTTGTGGTGGTCGGAAGAAAAATATCCCACATCTGTGCATTCGATCGGCGCGCGGCATATCGTACAGGATAATACGGATGTGCCTGACACGCAGATCGTCACCTATGAGTTCGAGGATTTCACCGCAACCTGGGAACATCGCCGCTACGGCGGTAATGATGCGGAAAAGCACCGCCTTGGTATCTATTTTTACGGTACCAAGGGCATCGTGCATATTGGCTGGCACGATGGCTGGACCTTTTATCCCACCGGCAGAAACGCGCAGATTTATCACGAGGAGCCGCAACTGCACAAACCGGACGACCAAAATATCCAGGAGCTATGGACCAACTTTTTATCCTGCATCAAATCACGAACAAAACCGATCTGCGATATCGAAATCGGGCACCGCTCGACGAATCTGAGCTTGCTCGGTATGCTCTCCGCCAAACTCGGGCGCAGCATCAAATGGGACGGCGAAAAAAATATCATCCCCGATGATCCGGAGGCCAATCGCCTCCTGAAACGCGACTATCGCCCCCCCTGGATTTACCCTGTCTGATCACAAATAAGGACAAAGAATCATGTGCAATAATCATCTCATTCTTCGCCTCAGCCTTAGCCTCAGCCTTTTAATTTTCACCTGTGTTCCGATACACCGGCAAAATAACGCGGACCGCATACAACCCTGGCCGCACAATCCAAAATACTGGCAGTACAAGGGTGCGCCCGTCCTGCTGGTTGGCGGCACCAAAGATGACAATCTTTTTCAATTACCTGATTTGGAGCAGCACCTGGATTCATTGGCACAAATTGGCGGCAATTATATTCGCAACACCATGAGCTCACGTGTGAATCGAGGCTGGGAGATTTATCGATTCAAGCAACTGGAAAACGGACAATACGATCTCGCGCAATGGAACGACGACTATTGGACTCGTTTTCAAAACATGCTGCAGTGGACCTATGAGCGCGATATCATTGTACAGATTGAAGTGTGGGATCGTTTTGATTATTCCCGGGATGAGTGGCTGACATGCCCGTGGAATCCAGAAAATAACATCAATTACAGTTTTGAAGAGACCGGCTTTGCGCCCGAATATCCGAAACATCCCTCCAGCGATCTGCAGCCATTCTTTCACTCCATACCCGGAATGGACAAATATGATACAAAATACGATATTTTTCGACTCTATCAGGAAAAATTCGTCGATAAACTGCTCAGCTATAGCCTCGATTTTCCCAATGTGCTTTATTGCATGAATAATGAAACATCCACCTCCTCAAAGTGGGGGCAATACTGGATGAAATACATTCGGGATCAGGCGCAGAAAAAAAGTGTTACGGTTTATGTGACGGATATGTTCGATGATTTTTGGCAGGGAGAAGAGTCTGACAACGTTGAATTGGTTTTTAGCGCTCCCGAGCTCTACGCCTTCGTCGATATCTCGCAGGTCAACAGCCGCAACTTTGGCCAACAGCATTGGGATCGGCTGCGCTGGCTGCACGATCAAGTCAAGGATTTTCCGCGCCCTCTCAATAACACAAAAATATACGGCGGTAACGAAACCCCCTGGGGATCTGGCACCAACAAGGACGGGATTGAGCGAATGTGGCGGCACGTCATTGGCGGCAGTGCGAGTATGCGGCATCATCGCCCACCGACGGGCTGCGGATTGAATGCGCACGCCATCGCCTCCATAAAAGCGATACGAAAAATGGAAACGCTAGTCAAAATGTGGGATCTCGAGCCCCATATGGAGTTACTCGCCAATCGCGAAGACAATGAAGCCTATGTCGCGGCCAAACCCGGCACCGCTTATGCCGTTTATTTTCCCGAGACCGGCACCGTTGATCTCGATATGCGCCATGTCGAGGATGATACAGTAAAGTTATTTTGGATAAATATTTCCACCGGTGAATGGGGTGATACATCGCTGGTCAATTTCCAGGAAAAAATAAGACTACAGACACCCTCCAACGAAAGTTGGGTTGCGATTGTGCTGAGAAAAGGAGTCGACAATGAGAATCACTAACATTTTTTTCTTTTTATGCGTTTTTGTATCCAGCTTGTTCTCGCAAACAAAATTATTGCGTTTTCCGGATATTCACCAAGATCAGGTTGTCTTTTGCTACGCCGGCGATCTGTGGAAAGTATCGGCTAACGGCGGCACAGCGATTCGGCTGACAGCGCATCCGGGGCAGGAATTATTTCCAAAATTCTCGCCGGATGGTCAGTGGGTTGCTTTCACCGGCCAGTATGACGGGGATGAGCAGGTCTATGTGATGCCGGCGAGTGGTGGCATGCCGCAACAATTAACCTATTATCCGGCACAAGGACCTTTGGCACCACGCTGGGGCTACGATCATCAGGTCTACGGCTGGACACCCGATGGCGATAAAGTCTTTTTTCGCTCGTTGCGCGATGCCAATGGCGGCAGTGTGGAGACAGCGCTTTATACGGTGGCAAAAAATGGCGGATTGCCGCAAAAGCTTCCCATGCCGACATCCGGCGCCGGGGATTTTTCCCCGGACGGCGAAAAGATGGTCTACTCCCCCCTGTTCCGCGATTTTCGCACCTGGAAACGTTACCAGGGCGGCTGGGCACAATATCTCTACATTTTTGATCTCAAAACACACGCGGCCAAACGAATAGCTTATAGCGAGCGCAGCGAACGCGATCCAATGTGGATTGGCGACACCATCTTTTTCGTTTCAGATCGCGATGCTACCTTGAATTTATACAGTTATGACATCCAGTCAGATAAAGTGAACCAACTGACGACCAACACATTGTGGGATGTGCGCTGGCCCTCATCCGATAATGTCAATCAAATTGTCTATGAATCCAATGGTGAACTGTTCATTTATTCGGTTGCGACAAAAAGTAACGTAAAAATTTCAATCAACGTGCCGGATGATGGTTTATGGAAGCGTCCTTCGCGCTACAGCGCAGCAAAAAACATTGAAGATTTTGAGCTATCGCCCAAAGGCGAGCGCGCCTTGTTCGTCGCCCGTGGTGATGTATTTTCAGCGCCGATAGAACATGGTCGTACGCTCAATCTGACGAATTCATCCAATGCGCACGACAAACTGGCGCGCTGGTCACCGGACGGGACAAAGATCGCCTATATCTCTGATGTCTCCGGTGAGGAGCAGCTTTATGTCATTGATCACGAGGCTAACGAAAAAGCGGAACAACTGACAAAGGATTTTGCAGCCATGCTCACATCGCTCGCCTGGTCGCCTGATGGGATGCACATCGCGTTCACAGACAAAGACGGCGTGCTATACTTTGTCAACACGGAGACAAAAAAGGTGACCACAGTTGCAGATGATGAGTATGCCGGCGCCATTTATTATGACTGGTCACCAAACGGCGGTTATATTGCTCTCACCCTGGGTAATGTGAATGGATTCAACTCGCTGTATATCTACAGCTTGGCAGAGGCAAAGCTGCATCGTATCACCGACGAATTTTTCAACGTTTATGATCCAACATGGGGCAGAAAAGGTGACTATCTTTATTTCTTATCGGATCGGTCATTCGCACCACAAATAAGCACCATCGAGTGGAATTACGCCTTGAATCGGGAGGTCGGTTTGTATGCCATGGCGCTTCGCCGGGATGTGAGCCATCCATTTGCTCCCAAAATCGATGAAGTGACGATCAACGAATCAGCGGGGGATGAAGAAAAAGAAAAATCGACCAAAGAAGAAGAAAAAGAAACCAAAAAAGAGCCGATTCAAATTGATTTTGCCGGTTTGGCGACGCGGGTGACACAAGTCCCGGTTGAATTTGACAATTACTCAGGGCTTTCTGCTGTCGAAGATTTTCTCATTTATATCAAGCGTGGCGCGCCATTTTATGGGCGCGACAGCTATGCCGAATCCGGCCTGTACATTTTTGAATTAAAGGAGCGAAAAGAATCCACCCTGGTAGAAAAAGTAGGGAATTATGCCTTGAGCTTCGATGGTAAAAAGGTGCTGGTGCGTGATAAAAATAGTTACAAGCTGTACGAAACCAAACCGGAAGCCAAAGATCCCAAAACGGTGTCAACGGATGGCCTATTGGTTGACCGAATTCCCGAGCAAGAATGGGCGACGATTTTCAAGGAAGTATGGCGCCGCTATCGCGATTTTTTCTACGTCGAAAATATGCATGGTTACGATTGGCGTGCCATCGGTGCGCAATATCAAACTTTGCTCACGCATGTGGCGCATCGTTCGGATCTCAACTATCTTTTGGGAGAAATGATCGCCGAGCTGAGTGTGGGACATGCTTATATTTCCGGCGGCGATTACGAGATACCGGATCGTCCCACAGTGGCATTACCCGGCGCACGCTTTGAATTAGATGAAAAGACGGGACGCTATCGCATCGCCAAAATATTCACCGGTGACAATGAAGAGCCGCACTATCGTGCCCCGCTGACAGAAATAGGCGTGGATATTCAAGTTGGCGATTATATCCTGCAAATTGACGGTCACGATCTTAAAGCACCCGAAAATCCCTACAAATTGCTGCAACACAAAACCAATCCCGTCACACTGCTAATTGCTGCAGCTGCCGATGATAAAGAAACTCGAAAAGTGACGTTCAATCCTGTCACCAGCGAAGCAAAATTGCTCTATAAAGAGTGGGTCGACAGCAATCGCCAAAAAGTCGCAGTAAAAACGGACAATCAAGTTGGTTACATTCATATTCCGGATATGGGAGCCGATGGCATTTACGAATTCATCAAATGGTTTTACCCGCAAATTCGCAAACAAGGCATGGTCGTTGATGTTCGCTCAAACGGCGGCGGTAATGTGTCGCAGTGGTTGATCGAACGACTGGACAGCAAACTGTTAGGCACTCGCTTTGGCTATTATAATGATCACCCGCGAACATATCCCTACACTGTCTTTCATGGCCATCTCGCCTGTCTGCTGAATGAGACCTCTGCATCCGATGGAGATATATTCCCGCAACGGTTTCGGGATGCCGGATTGGGGCTTCTCATTGGCAAACGCTCCTGGGGTGGCGTTGTCGGTATCTCCGGAGTCGGACCTCTGCTCGATGGCGGAACGATTTATGTTCCACTGCAGGGCACAAACGACGTGAACGGCAACTGGATTATCGAAGGCTATGGTGTAAAACCGGATATTGAGGTGGAAAACGATCCCCGATCGGTCATTCAGGGTCGCGATCCCCAGTTGGAGCGGGCGGTGCAGGAAATTATGAAAAAAATCCAAACAGAACCCAAAGTGCTGCCAACCCGGCCGCCGGATCCAGTGAAAACGCGATGATGAAAATGTGAAACGTGAAACGGCAAACGTGAGACGAAAAACTAAGCCTATTATTATCAGAAGGCGCGTCTCACGTTTCACGTCTGACGTTTCACGTACCAGTTGCCGAAAAAGTCAGCCTCATTCAGGAGCCATGCTTATGAAGTATTTTATTTTTATTTTGCTTATGACTTGCCCTTTGCTTTTCGCCGGCGAGTACGATGTGCTCTCTGATTGGCTCATTTATTCAGATGTTGAAAATTCTCTGTATCACTATTATGCGAACAGAGCGTTTGCTTGCCTGGCAGAACGTCGAGCCCACATTTCCAAGCTAACAACATTAGCTGACTGGCAAAATCGGCAAGCCGAGATACGTGCGACATTGTACAGAATCGTCGGTCCCTTTCCGCACAAAACGCCGCTGAAACCCAGGATCACCGGCACGTTTGAGCATGACGATATGGTCATTGAGAAAATAGTTTATGAATCACAGCCGGGATTTTATGTCACAGCGTGTCTTTTTTTGCCGAAAGAGCGGGAGAATAAAGCCCCGACAATCATTTACTGCAGCGGACATACAACCGAGGGTTTTCGCAGCGCAACGTACCAGCGTGTCATCCTCAATCTGGTGCAAAAGGGATTTATTGTTTTTGCATTTGATCCGATCGGCCAGGGTGAAAGATTGTTGTACTATGATCCGCAAACAAAAGCATCCAAAATTGGTGGACCAACCAAAGAGCACTCTTATCCCGGGGCACAGTGTTTTTTAATTGGCAGCTCTCTTGCCAAGTATATGATCTGGGATGGCATTCGTGCGGTGGATTATCTGTTATCACGAAACGAGGTGGACCCGACTCGCATCGGTATTACAGGCCGTTCCGGTGGCGGCACCCAGTCGGCTTATATCGCTGCCTTTGATGAACGGATCACCGCCTCAGCGCCCGAGTGTTATATCACCAGTTTTCAGCGTTTGATCGAGTCCATCGGCCTGCAGGATGCCGAACAAAATCTTTATCATGGCCTGGCGAACGGCATTGACTTTGCGGATCTGCTTGAGGTACGGGCTCCCAAACCAACGCTCATTGTCGCGACAACGCGCGATTTTTTTAGCATTCAAGGAATGTATGAAACCTTTCAAGAGGCGCGCTTGATTTATGATCAGTATGGTTTGTCAAAGAATATCAACTTTGCCGCAGATGACTCGACACATGCCTCAACCCGAAAAAATCGCGAAGCGTTGTATGATTTTTTCATGCACACTTTTCAGGTCGCAGGAGATGTTAGCGACCAGGACGTCCAAATACTGTCAAATGAGGCGCTTTATGTTACGGATTCAGGTCAAGTGAGCACATCGTATTCGAGTGAAACCGTATTTAGCTTGAACAAAAAACAGACGGTGACATTATTATCCGATCTGGATAGTGTTCGTTTGTCGCCACACTATCCCAAAGCCATCATCGAACAGATCAGGAATCAGATTCGGCATATCCCCTCTGAAAAGCCTGAGCCGGTTTTTACGGGCAGATTTACAAAGCACAATCTGCTGATCGAAAAATGGTTTCTCAAAAACAGGTACTATGTGACGCCCGTTTTGACGGTCAGACCAAATGACAATGTTGAGCATCCAGCGATTATTTACATCACGCCTCGTGGTAAGCAGGACGCATTGCAAAAAGAGTGGCTGCAGGAAGCTGTCGCTCGTGGCACTAAAATTATTATACCTGATTTAATCGGTTATGGTGAAAGTGGCCCCGGAGATTTTCACGGTGACGCCTATGATTTTAAAGTGGGAAGTGGTGCCTATAATATATGGTTTTTTGGCCTGCAGCTCGATGAGAGCCTCGTCTATGTGCGCGTCCGTCAATTATTGGACCTTTTGAGCTATCTGCAGGGAACAAAAGAACAGGCGTCACCTAAATTAAGAATCATCGGGGAGGGATTGGCCTGTACAGTCGTGCAATACACCGCGGCTCTCGAATCCTCCCTAGCCGACGTCGTTCTCCTGCAGCCGTTGTTATCGTATGCTTCACTTGTTGAAAACGAGTATTATGCGCCCGAGCTCATTCATGCAACAGTCCCTGGCGCTCTTGCCTATCATGACCTGAAGGATATCAATTGCTGCATAGCACCGCGAAATTTGATCATCATAAATCCGGTGGATCAGCACAACATGCCCTATTCTCACGCAACAGCCCCAGCAATAAAAAAATTCATCGAATATTATCAAAAGCCCAAATGGACCGGACATATCAAAATATATATCAATATTTCAAAACTAACTGTTGATTCAATGCTCAAAAATTTTTAGTTTGCTTTATCTACAATATTCTCTAATTTTTTGATAATTCGGGAATATTCTCTCCTTGATTTTTAGTTTATATCTTCAAAACGAGTATACCACAATAAATTGACGTTTTTGAGAAAAACACCACTAAATATAGACTTTTCCCTTGACAAAAAATATCCAAATCAATATATTGATCCGGGTATGAATGGAAGGGTTGAGGGCAAATTTTAAGTATTATGCCCCGTCATAGATATACAATCATCACAAGC
Source organism: Candidatus Zhuqueibacterota bacterium (assembly GCA_016928775.1). Classification (GTDB taxonomy): domain Bacteria; phylum Zhuqueibacterota; class Zhuqueibacteria; order Residuimicrobiales; family Krinioviventaceae; genus Kriniovivens. The sequence goes on from JAFGKD010000089.1 coordinate 47,731, forward strand.
CTGGCAGCTCCAAGATGACACTTAAATCGTTTTCACAACCAACAATCACACTTTACTCATGGGGTGAATATGGCAAAAACATCTGAATTGCAGTTTGATTTTGATGATCTGAAGACAGCACCGGAAACTGATCTTTCCCAAAAAACTTTGAATCTTTCGGATAAAAACCCGATAAAGCTGCAAATACCGCGTTTTTTCACATCACCGGATAAGCATCCATATGATGTTATAGAGTGGGAGAACCGAACCGCATCAATCACAAATGATAAAGGGGAAATTCTTTTTGAACGGCATAACATAGATGTGCCCAAAAGCTGGTCACAAACCGCAATCAATATTGTTGCATCAAAATATTTTCATACCTATCGCGATCGAAATGAGCATGAAACCAGTGTGAAACAGCTCATTGATCGAGTCGCGAAAACGCTGAGAATGTGGGGGGAGAAAGACGGTTATTTTGCCGGCGCCGCCGATGCCGATACCTTTGAGGCAGAATTGACACATCTGCTGGTGAATCAAAAAGCAGCTTTTAACAGTCCGGTCTGGTTTAATATGGGCTGTGAAGAAAAGCCACAATGCTCAGCCTGTTTTATCAATTCCGTTGAAGACAAGATGGAAGCCATCCTCACTTTGGCGAAAACCGAGGGTCTGTTATTTAAATGGGGATCGGGCACCGGGACCAATCTGTCGCCGCTTCGTTCATCCCAAGAACGTCTATCCACCGGCGGGTTGGCCTCAGGCCCCGTTTCTTTCATGCGCGGCTACGATGCTTTTGCCGGCGTCATAAAGTCCGGCGGTAAAACAAGACGCGCTGCGAAAATGGTTATTCTCAATATTGACCACCCCGATATCGTGGCATTCATCAATTGCAAAGTCATTGAAGAAAAGAAAGCCTGGGCGCTCATCGATGCCGGTTATGACGGCTCGTTTGGTGGTGATGCATATACCTCGGTCTTTTTTCAAAACTCGAATAACAGCATTCGTGTGACGGATGAATTCATGATGACCGTACAGGAAGATCGAGAGTGGTGTACTCGCGCCATCACAACGGGCGATGTCGTCGATCGATTCCGATCACGCGATCTGATGAAAATGATCTGTGATGCAGCACACATTTGCGGTGATCCCGGCATTCAATTTCATACAACGATCAATGATTGGCATACCTGCCCCAATTCTGCTCCCATCAATGCGTCAAATCCGTGCAGCGAGTATATGTTCGTTGATGATTCCGCCTGCAATCTCGCCTCCTTGAACTTGATGAAATTCATCAAAAAGGATGGCTCTTTTGATATTGAAGCCTATCGACGCGCCATTCATATTTTAATCGTATCACAGGAAATAATTGTTGACAATTCCAGTTATCCGACTGAAAAGATCGCGCGCAACAGCCACAAGTTCCGCCCGCTCGGCCTCGGCTATGCCAATCTCGGCGCGCTGCTGATGTATTATGGCCTTCCTTATGACAGTCCAAAAGGGCGCGCCATGGCTGCGACGCTCACGGCTTTACTCACTGGACAATCCTATCTTTCCTCGGCGATTTTGGCCAGCGCGGTTCAACCATTCAAAGAATTTGAAAAGAATCGGGCGCCCATGTTGCGCGTCATTAAAAAACATCAGCAAGCGCTGCGGGACATTGAGAGCCAGTATGTATCCGATGATTTATTCAGCGCGGCCCAGGAAGTGTGGACTGATGCTGTGGAATTTGGCGAACGTTACGGTTATCGCAACTCCCAGGTCACTGTCCTGGCGCCAACAGGAACCATCGGCTTTATGATGGATTGTGATACAACCGGCATTGAACCTGACCTTGCTTTGGTTAAATTCAAAAATATGGTCGGCGGCGGTTTTATCAAATTGGTCAACAATACGATTAGTCCCGCCTTGCAGCGCCTGGGTTATGCTGAAGAAGAACGGGAAGAGATACTCGAGTATATAAACCAGTTTGACACCATTGAAGGTGCGCCGCACATCAAGGAACAAGATCTGCCGGTATTTGATTGTGCTTTCAAACCGCAAAATGGCTCTCGTTTTATTAAGCACATGGGGCACGTCAAAATGATGGGTGCAGTGCAGCCATTTTTGTCCGGCGCTATTTCAAAAACAGTCAATATGCCCAATGACGTAACTCCAGACGATATTGCCGATACCTACATGAAGGCGTGGGAACTTGGACTCAAATCGATTGCTATTTATCGTGATGGATCAAAACGAACGCAGCCATTGTCTACCGGAAAAGCGAACAAGGAAGAAGAAGATCTGGTACGACTGTTTGGCGAGAACACCAAACCGCATGGTTCGCGCGGCATTCGCCGTCGTTTGCCAGACGAACGCTCCGCAATTACCCATAAATTTGAAATTGGTGGCCACGAAGGTTATTTGACCGTCGGCGAATATGAAGACCACACACCCGGTGAAATCTTCGTCACGATGGCAAAAGAAGGATCTGTCGTTTCCGGTCTTATGGACTGCTTTGCCACATCAATTTCGATCGGTTTGCAATCTGGAGTCCCGCTCGAAACCTATGTGCGAAAATTCACCCATACGCGATTTGAGCCCTATGGTTATACCAATAATCCCAAAATTCGTATGGCAAAATCTATTGCAGACTATATTTTCAGATGGCTGGAACTACGTTATCTGGGAGAAAACAGGTCTGAGGAAGACGGAACAAAAACGACCGAGATGACGAATGTTGAAAAACAAAATATTGCCAAGCAGTTGGAAAATCCCAAAGTTGCCAGGACGACATTTGAAGGTCATGAAGATGCGCCCCCTTGCCCCACCTGTGGTGCGATTATGGTTCGCAACGGTGCGTGCTACAAATGTCTCAACTGTGGCGACACCAGTGGATGCTCATAAATTTGAATCATATTAAATACATCTGACACGATGTAGCGCCGCTTTAATCTTCCACAAAAAAAGGCACCCTTTTCCAGCAGAGGTGCCTTTTTTTTCTGCTGCCTGTCAGTCAACATTTTTCATTTGTTCTAATGCTTCAAACTGATCTTTATAAATTGTTATAACATTGGTGAGCTGGGCGATATGAATCATCGTCTCCACGCGCTTTTGTACACCACAAATCGCAAAATCGCCACCAGCATCGCGCGCCTGACGAAAACCCAGCAAAATCGCCCCCAGTCCGGAACTATCGGCATATTCGACATCTTCCAGATTGAGCAGAACCGCTTTACCTTGATTTATCAGCACCAGCAATTGTGCTTTCAGATCTGGCGCAACACTCGTGTCCAAACGTTCTTCTTTGATCCGAATAATTTTGATTCCGTCCACTTCTTCCAAAAAGAAATTCATTTATAAAATCCTCCAAACAGTCTTGATCCCAAACATGCTCCTTTAATTCATTTTATTTTGGGATCATTTTCATATTTAAGACAAGCTGTACTTTTGAGGAATTTGTTAGCCTGATGAACGAGTTTTTTTATACTCTGGCTACATTTCATAGACCCTATATCTTCAAGTGCTACCCAGCATGCCGCATCAATATCGCTTGCAGCAGCAAGTTTTCCACCCGCGAACTCTGCCAAATAATCAACGACAATATAATGATATTTTATATTATTCCTGACATCTTTTTCAATATATTCAAACAGATCGAGCCTTTGCAAATGACTTATATGGATATGACATTCTTCCATTACCTCTCGATGGGCAGCTTGTGCAAGTGTTTCTCCAATCTCAACAAGACCCCCGGGAATACTCCACTCACCCTTTGCCGGCTCCTGCCCCCGTTTAATTAGTAGCAATTTGTTGTCGTTCACGACAAGTACGCCAACGCCCAGGCGCGGAGTTTTCGGGTAATATCGATGCTCTTCTTTTGCTTTATTCTGATAACTCAAATATTAATCGTCAGACTGTTAAATATGCCTAGTCCCACTCGTCGTCGCCTTCCCATGAGGGTGTGCCGTCGAGCCAATCTTCATCGTCTTCGAACTCTTCCCACTCCTCATCTTCTTCGTCTTCATCCTCTTCCTCGTCCTCTTCCTCATCTCCCCAATAGTCGTCTTCCCACTCAACCTCCTCGTCTTCATCAACAACTTCCTCTTCTTCTATTTCTTCCTCTTCTTCCCAATCCTCTTCGTCACCCACATCGTCAAGGCTTTCGGCATCGGGTTCCTGTTCTTCAAAGATGCCAAATTCATCGGCATCTTCTTCTTCATCCATGCCATATTCCTCGTCCAAAAAATCGTCATCATCGATGAATGGATCTTTGCTCATTATTACCTCTAATTGCTTTAGTCCAAATTTTAAAAATGCCGCGTAAAGTATCAAAAGAGATTGCAATATGCAACATTTTTTTCTACAGATTATCATATTTACAACATATTGTTTATTTTACGGAAAGCTCATTTTCAGGACAGTAGCCATTCATAGTATTGAGAGGTACCCGTATCCAAAATCTCACGAATCAACCGTGCAGTTGTAGCACCTATTCCCTTCATCTCTTCAATTTTTTGACGACTATGTTCAACCGGTTCTTTGAGCTGGGATATCGAATAAGCAGCATAGCCAAAAGAGCTTTTTTTATTATCCATTTTGAGCAGATAATCTATATGTTCCAATATAATAATAACACGATCCGTAGAATCGACAAAATTTGTCCAAATAGCAGGCGGAATCCGGATTGGGATTTTGTATTCTTTGACTATTTCAAAGAACACCCGGTGCACAGAATCATAATAGTCCATCCGGGCTCTCCCCCATTGATCTCCTGTAAAGATCTGCTCATACTTCGGCGCCAAATTCCTGTCATAGTCACGTAATACATTCATCAAATAATCGTGTTGTCGACCACCTTTCAACGTCATGCCGCCAAAAATGATAAAATCAATGCCCATATTGGCGGCTGCGCTCACTGTTTCCTGCACTTTATCGTGTGTGTCCGTTATAAACGGTAATACCGGCATCAAATACATCCCAATGGGAAAGCCCTCTTTTTTAAATTTTGCCAGCGTTTTTAATCGTTGACTTGGACCTGGTACTCCTGGTTCAAAATGCCGGCTGATCTTGTCGTCGACAGAGGAGAAGCTCATGCTAATGATAGCGCGGCTCTTTTCATTTATTTGATGGAGCACATCAAGATCGCGTTCGATGTGGGTGGATTTTGTCAACATGTGCACCGGGAAATTGTGAAGCGCCATCAGTTCCAGAGCCTGGCGGGTCAATTCATACTTTAGTTCAACGGGTTGGTAGCTATCGCACACACCACCACCGACAAATATAAAACCTTTTTGCATCGGTTTACGCTTGCGCCTCGGATCAAGCTCGCGTTTGAGAACATCAATCGCGTTGACTTTAACGGCGACATCTTTGCCAAACTCACCATCGACTCTGTATTTTTCCGTCCGCCCATCGCAGTAGGCGCAATTATGCGTACAGCCGCGGTACAGGTTCATACCGTATCGCGAGACAAACCACGTCTCTATTTTTTTCTGTTTGCGCAGAATTGACTTTGATTGGATCTCGGTGATACTCATCTTTTTAAAAAATGGAGGATTATTGAGCTTCAAGAACCTTGCAAACGATTTTGTGAATTTCTCCAGTGCCAACCATGGGAGCGTGCGCATCTTTTGGGAAAAAGATAACAAAAGATCCCGGCGGCACGATCGTCCATGTTTTGGGCACATCGTTGAAAAACATGATATCTTTTTCGATATCATAAGGTGTTGCGATTTGCGTGCACTCTGCGGTTGGCCGCCAGCCCATCTCCTCCACGCCGGCGATGACATATTGAATATCAATATATTTTCGATGTGCCTCAAGCCTGGCTTGCTGCCTTGTTTTGCCAGAATCTCTGGAAACAATAGCAAACAAAGTGTCGCCCGCCAGATCATATCTGCCTGGTGACAAGGTGTCTATATTCTCTTGCTGCAAAAACTCGAACGCTCTGACAAATCCGGGATGGAGATCAATGTATTCCCCCGCTTGTTCCAAAGGAGCTAAAATCATGCTATCCCTCGCTTGTTTATCTTTTGGCATATCTGTACAGGATAGAAAAAAAAAGAGCACGCCAATGATTGCAGTTGTTAAGATGTTGTATTTTTTCATTCATCACTCCAAATTAAAAGTTTTGCCAAAGTATTGAGCGTGGAAATGAATGTCAAGAAAAAAATGGTTCATCCGAATTTCGTCGATATGCATTATTTCAGTCGACGGAATTTTAAATAAAAACCCCGGCATATTTCTGCCGGGGCTTTATATTCCCAAAAGGGAATATATGGAGAGGAGAACGGTTTTTATGCGCTGTAAATCACGGGCACTGATGCTCGCCGCCTAGGGGGGATCAGCGACCAGCATGGGGGAAAATCAGTGCCCGAGTTTATCCAATAGAGGTGCAAAAATCTTTGTACAACAAATTGCTGCTGTAAAAGGAGGAAAGCTCAACACAGATGCGTTGTAAAAAATGCAATAGTAAAAACAATCCTGGAGATGCTATGCAAGACATGCCATTTATGTCCTCATATCCGCACTTAGCAACAAATATGCCGAAATGGTCAACTTTTGGAAATATCCATCCGCAAAGCTGAGATTAAATTTATTGCAGTTAGAAAAAATGATTCTGACATATCGCTTATTTATGAACTTTTTTCCAACTGGAAATATCATATTTGAAATAGAGTCTTGAGGTTTTCCATTTATGTAATCAAAGCCTTGCAAAACCAGATAATATTTTGTAAAATGCCGCCCGTAGTAAACGAGAGATGACATGACAAAAGGAATAGTTTTCGATATTCAGATTGAGCTGATAAATAGATAGGCACGCCAAGTGGTATGCTTGATCTGCGGCAAGCTTTCAACAAGAGATCTTATGTCGAACACTTTATGAGTGAGAAAGCCATGAAAAATTGCACAGCTTTAGTTCTGCTAGCCTCAACACTTTTATTTGCCAAACCGCAATTTGAAAAGTATTTTGAGAACAAAACCCTCCGTATTGACTATTTTCATTCGGGCACGGCGCAAACGGAAATCTTTAGCCTTGACCAGGTGTATGAGGAAGGAGAATGGCCGGGCACGCGCAATCAGCTCATCAACAATTTACAGCTCGGTCTTTATGAAGCACAATTATACGATATGGAAACCAGCGAACTCATTTTTAATTATGGCTTTTGCTCGATATTTGGCGAATGGCAGACAACCGGTGAAGCCATCAATGGCATTTATCGAACGATGCATGAGACAGTTCGCCTGCCTTTTCCAAAAAAGCCGGTGAAATTTGTGATCGCCAAACGTGATACCAACAACAATTTTATGCCAATTTGGTCGACCTCGGTTGATCCAAACTCTCGGTTTGTGAACCGGGAAAAAAAGCAGCATCCCTTCAAAATAATAAAAGATATCGATAACGGTTTGCCATTTGAAAAGGTTGATCTGCTCATCATGGGTGATGGTTATGCCAAAAATGAGCGCAAAAAATTTCGTCGCGATATCAAGCACTATATAAATGTCCTGTTTGAGTCGCCACCATTTAGCAGCAGGAAGCAAGACTTTAATGTCTGGAGCATCGAGGTCATTTCCGGCCAATCCGGCATTGATGAGCCGCGCAGGAATATCTGGAAAGATAATGCGCTGGGATCGACGTTCAACTCATTCGATATCGAACGTTATGTGCTGACCATGGAGAACAGACGAATTCGTGACATCGCTTCCATCGTCCCCTACGACGCTCTTTACATTCTATTCAACGCATCACGATACGGTGGCGGTGGCATCTATAATTGTATCGCAACGTGCTACACCGGGCAACCAGAGAATGCGCCGGACTGGTGGTCTGACTATGTTTTTGTACACGAGTTTGGTCACTCGTTTGCCGGTTTGGCGGATGAATATTATAGCGCAGAGGTGGCATACAATGATATGTATCCTCTGCATCTCGAACCCTGGGAGCCGAACATTACCACTCTGCAGATGGACGGTCAACCCAAATGGTACAATCTGCTCACACCTGGTCTTGCCATTCCAACGGATTGGGGGAAAGTGACTTTTGATTCACTATCGGGCGTACGCCGATCGTTATCTCACAGCGATGCAGATTACGCGAAAAAAAAGGAAAGCCTGGCTGCACAAATAAATGCTATTCTCGACGCAGATGAGTTAAAAGGTGTGGTCGGTTGTTTCGAAGGGGGCGGCTATTCATCGGAGGGGATATATCGTCCGTCTATCAACTGTCGCATGTTTTCAAAAAGTGTGGTTGAATTTTGCCCAGTGTGCCAAAATACCATCGAACGAGTCATCGATTATTATATAAAATAAATCATTTAAGACTAAAGACTCTTGATCCATTGGATATAGGTCGATAAGGTGGATTCGTGATTGTCCTTTTCTTTTTGGTTTTGATGCCGTTTTTTAGAGTGCGTGCCCGCCGCACTTCCAGCCGCTCGAGGGTGTCGAACTCAACTTGTGCATAATCTTCATCGACATTGATGGGAAGGCTGATAACAAAAGTCGTTCCCTCACCCGGTTTGCTCTCGACGTGGATATCACCATTATGCTTCAGCACAATATCTCGACAAATAGCCAGGCCATAACCATGTCCATTTGCTTTGTCGGTGTAGAGGGGTTTGAATATTTTCTGCTGCTTCTCCGGAGGAATCCCTGGTCCATTATCGTGGACGCGAAGGTTTACTTTTTTATTCTGCCTTTCGAAATATGTTTTGAGGAGAATTCGGGCATCCGGCTTGGCCTCAACAGCGTTTTTGACCAGATTGAACAAAACCTGAATCATCAAGCCGTTATCAATCTCAACTTGAGGGATAAATCGATCAAGCTCCTTATCGATAACCACATTGGAGTATTTATATATTGGTTTGACAAAATCAACAAACTTGTCAACAACCTGATTCAAACTTGATTTTTCGATATTGGCTTCAAAGCCATCCCTTGACATCAAGCTATTTGACAGGGATGCCATGCTCATAATCATTTCTTGCGCTTTTTCAAGTCTTTCAATAATATTGCTTTTTTTTCCTTTGTTTCGTACCAGGTCTGCAGCCATTTCAATATTAGCTTGTATACCTGATAAAAAATTATTCATTTCGTGGCCAATTTTAGCGGCCATTCGCCCTTTCATTGCCAGGTTATCCGACTGAATCAAGCTTTTTTGAAGATTTCCCTTTTCGGTAGCAAATTCATCCTTTAATTTATTATACTGCAAATTGCGAATCGCTATCGAGGCTTGTTCAAGAAAGATCAGAAATGCCGGCCATTGGCTGGATGAGGCGGGTAAAAGCGTTTGGCAGCTTTGCAAGTATATTAATCCGACGAGATCAGAATAGAGAAAAAGGGGGGCAATAAGAATATTCTGTTTTTTCACAGATGGATGTGGGGACGCGCTTGCTTTATAGTTGCAGCACATCGGCTGTTCATTTTGAATAGTGTTCCTGATCAAATTGCGATCAATGACAAAATCTCGCACATGGAGAGGGTGATTCTGTTTGTCACGCCCAAGCTTGAATTCAATCTTGTTTTCCAAATTTCGCAGGGAAATAAAGCCGCAATCGGCTTGCGTGAAAACCAAAGCGGCATATAAAACGCGTTCAAGCGTACTGCTAAAGATATCTGACTGTGTAGCGCAATGAAGTGGATCAAGCATGGAACGGATATATTGATTCCTCTCATCTCGTACGCCCAGCCCATTTTCAACAGCGGACCTTCCCGGGTCCATATTATGTATAAAATTGACAAGATTCTTGTTAAAATCCAACCTCTGCCCACTCACCGATGCCTCACTCCGTCAACAAAATCGCGTTGTGTCATTAACCACACGTTGAGTCGTTGCTTATTATTTGGCTGGTGAGAGCAAACAAAGTGCCATAGACTACACAACTCACATTTTCAGGTACATTATTTTACTGTATTTCCTATACTTATTAATGTATATTTTTGTTTGTTTTTCGCGACTTTTGGCGGTTTCGTGTGGCCATGTGAGTTCAATAATGTTATTCAACGTCCTTTTCGTAATTTTGGATGCTCGAGTAAAATTCACATTTTTCTATTACAGAGCTTAAACATTTTCAAACAGATTTGTCTGCACAACTGTTCTTTTTGCGGTTTCGATCCGGTTCAGTTCATCTATACGATCATCCAGTGCGTCGAGGATCATCATGTGATCGCCGGAAAGCAATTTTTTATCAAATTCTTTTTCAATGAGTTGTAATGTTTCATCCAGGTTATCTGCTTTCTGCAAGAGCAGATTTTTATCATCAAAATTTGCCCAATACTTTTCCCAATCGGGCAATGTATGTTTATACATTTAAACCTCCTTTTCGATTATGGAAACACAAAGATGATTTTTATGCTGCTTCACCATAGGCAATACCGGTTGAATCTGTGTGTAACTCATCATAATATTCGGCTTTGATAATATCTCGAATAGCCGCCAAAATATTTTCTTTCCATTCGATGAGCTCACTTTTCCAGGTATTCAACTCAAAGCTCAGCAATGTACCCTGCTCATAATGATCATAAATATCACTGTCTATTCGATCCCACAACTCATCGATTTCCCGAGAGAGTCCATCATTGTAAAATTGAATGTATGTGTAAAATTCATCATAGGACATATTATAGTTTTCATAGAGCGTTTCAAACGCCTTGTTCACATCTTCGAGCGCACGCTCCATCAAATCAGCGGGATGATCCAAATCTTTCAATGCAAAAATATTGTCGGTCATTTCGGCCATTAATGGATCGATCTGAATTTGCTTTTTCATTTTTTTCATCCTTTGCTAAAATTTTCTCAACAAACCACGTACCAGTCCGATAATATAAAAGTGGGGATAGTCTCGCTCGACATAGATCGGCTGCATTGTCTGATTTTCCGGTTGCAGGCGAATACGATCGTGCTCCCGATATATTCTTTTTACCGTTGCTTCATCATCCAGCAAAGCAATGACGATATCACCGTTGCGACACTGTTGTGTTTTTTGTACGACCAGGATATCGCCATCACGAATATCCGCATCGATCATACTCAAGCCGCGGACGCGCAATAAAAAGGAATCACTATATCCGACCCATTGCGAATCAATGAGCATATCGCCTTCTTTCTCTTCATAGGCCAATTGCGGCATACCAGCCTGCACCTGTCCCAGAATCGGTAAGCTGCGGATACGATCCGCAGTCAGTTCCCCCTGATTAACAATGCCGAGGGAACGAGATTTACGATCATCTTTGATAAGGTGCCCTTTATCTCTCAGAATAGTCAAAATCCTGTGAATTCCGGCGGTCGATGATTGGCCAAACATTGTTGCCAATTCTCGAACCGTTGGCGGAAAACCGTTTTGTGACTGAAATTCTCGCACTGCATCTAAAACCCGCTGCTGCTTCTTTGTCAATTCACTTGTCATAGTCAATCTATCACTATCTAATGTAAACATTTGTTTACCCAAAGATAGATATATTATGAACATTTGTCAAGCATTTTTTTCTAATTTTTTAGTACTCATTTCTCTATTTTGTTCAAATTTCCATGTCAACAATAGCCGCAGCAGGCTTTTGAGTGAGTGAGACTGCAAAGAATTTATAATCATTGAACAATTATTAGGATGGAGATACAAAAAAGTAAAAGAGCATAAAGAAATAAATTGAAGGAAAACATTGCTGGGCGCCCAGCCTCGAGACAGGATTTGACCCGACATGCACAGATACCAGCGATCCGGCAGTTCATTTAAAATATAAACATTTGTTCACCTCAGTAATAAACACGATAGCGTCTTTTTTCAAATTTGCGAATGAGAAGAACACCTGCTATAAAACCGCCCACATGGGCAAACCAGGCAACACCGCTGCCGCCAGAAAAAAGAGCGTTTAGTATTTGCATAACAAACCAAAAGCCCAGGACAAAAATAGCAGGCAAGCTGATCGTCCGCCATAGCCAAAGAAACGGGAACAGTGGCAAAAGCACCCGCACGCGCGTTTGCGGGAATCTTACCGCGTAAGCCCCAAGAATACCACTGATCGCACCGCTTGCACCGACCATGGGTATGTTCGAAAATGGTCCCATAATAAAATGACTGAAAAAAGCAGCAAGACCGCAGATCAAATAAAAAAGAACAAAACGTATATGCCCACAGATACCTTCAATATTATCACCAAAAATCCACAAATAGAGCATGTTGCCCAGCAAATGCAGCATACCACCATGCAAAAACATAGACGTTAATATGGTCTGCAATCGTTCGCCGTGGATGATCAGATCCGGGATCGCACCAAAATTATACAAAAAAGCAAGGTAATTCTCGCGAGTCAAAAATAGCTGATAGATAAAAATCCCGACGTTCATGACAATTATCGCAATTGTGATAAACGGGAAAAGCTTCCTCGGATTGTCATCGTGGATTGGAATCATATTAATCCACGTAAAATGTATTTAATTGCCTGGCAACATTTCCGGCTTGATCCTTGAGCACAATCTCGACTGTATGCTGTCCTTTTGACAAAACGTTTTCCGGCGTGTAAAAAATAGCTGTCGCTTCGGGATCGTACTCGGCGATTACCTTTTCGCCATCGAGTTTCAAAATCCGGTTTCTTTCACCAGCGATGCCGGACAAATTATCTTTAAAAATACAACGTAAAGTCGGCGTGCTTTGCGAGGTGCGCGATCCATTACTCGGGTACAAAGAATAAATAACCGGTGGCTCGATGTCGCGAACCAGTGCATAAGTGCCAAAACTCGAGATGTGACCTGAAATTCGTCGCTCATGAATTTTATCATTCCCGACAAATCGCATGCTGCCGCCAGCTTTCATATAAAGACCGAGCTTGTTGGGCAAAATGGTGCTATCCGGATAGACAAGTGAAAGTGTTGCACCCTTGTCAAGGGGGACATCGACCGGATCAATTCGATAATAATTGCCGACAATATCGTATTCGTTTTTATTGTCCGGTAGTATGGCTGTTGTTCGAACAAAAATATCCTTAAAAAGTGAGTTTGTCGCAAAGTCCAGCTTGCATATTCCATCATCCGAGAGGACTGATTTTACCTGTCCACGCGGTACGGTGGCAAACTCAATCCATTCGTTTTGCATCAAGGTATCGCCCGCTTGTGTCACATAGATGATCGACAAAGGAAGTGGTCCACTATCGCAGCCCGAGAGTGGCCAGGCACCAATATACGAAGAAGAGCGCTGCAACAGCGGCATCCGATAGGTTTTGCCAGAACAGCGCCAACCCGAAACAATCGGTTCGGCCAAGAGGGGTATACGTGAAGACAAATGAATTCTGAGATAGCGGTCATAAAATCCCACATCCAATTTAATATCTTTTTTGGGTACCTCTTGATTCTCATCACTTATAGTAATGACGCTGTTTGGAGGGATCGGTCCATAGAGAGAATCGATCGGCGTCTCTTGCTCCTGCGCGAACAGCGACTCCCCATCGACAACCAATCGACCGGAAACATGTGAGGTATTCCCCCAGAAATCTTTAACCGTAATTGTAAAGCTGTGCGAGCCGCCATCCAATTTGAGCGCTCCCGGCGGAATTTCGACAATCTCTCCTGGCTCAACACGATTCGAATCAACGCCACTATTGAAAAAATCCACAACTCCGGCATATGGTTCTCGACTCGAGTAAAAAGACAGTTTGTTACCAACATCTCGAAACAGGTTATAGATATAGCCGTTACCGTAAATGCGTTGACGGTAATCACGATCCAAATTAAAATGATTATTGACAGAATAAGAAAACTTGTCGTATTGGGTAGCAAAAATGAGCTGGTCATCAACATAGACTTCATTTCGATACGTGCCGAACTTGTTCGAGACACTATCCATTTGATCAAAAGTATCGATGCCAAAACCAATGCGACCAGAGACAACGATGGCATCTTTCACCTTATATTGACCATTACCGTTATAAACAGGCCAAAAAAGCCTGGGGATAAAATCACCATTCACCGAGGATAGTGCATCCATGGATTGAATGAGAATTTTTGTGATCTGCGGCGCGATATTGTCAATGACTTTATAGCCTTTTAGCAAAGGATTCATCGGATTGGATGCCGCATCCCGCAGTTCAAAATGCAGGTGCGGATAACCCACGCCGCTATCACCGGAGAGGGCGATGAGGTCTCCCTGCTTGACTCGAAATTGAGAACTCCTGGGATAAAGCTGAATTTCATACATATTTCGACGCTTTTGTTCGGCCTTGACATAAGCTTCAATCTCATCGCTAAACTTTTCAAGATGACCATAAACGGCGATTTCTCCGGTATCAAGGGTTAAATAAAGCGCTCGACCGTAACCGAACGGCGATACCCGTATGCGTGAGATATAACCATCTCGAACAGCGTAAATGGGATAACCGGTTTTCCCCCACGTTTTCACATCAAAACCGGCGTGAAAGCGCCCACCTCGGGATTCGGCAAATGACGATGTGAAAAGCTGACTCGCATCCGTAGGCCATATGTATTCCTGGGCAAAAATTACCTTTGCAAAGATGAGAAAAGAGCTGGTGAATAATAAAATGCGTTGCATAGCTTATTTTCTACAAATAGTGTTGAGAACCTCGGTTAATTGTTCTGTTTGTTTCACTCGGTTGAATCGATCCAGGTTCAAATTGATGCTTATTGAATTCCATTTCGTATGCAAAAATTCCTTCAAACGGAGAAATATCTTGTCTGGATCAAAAGAATCCGTAACGTACGCCAGCGCATAGTCGCTTAACAGCGCGTTGGTATATCGGCTGTTGCTTATTGCAAAAACAGGTTTGTGAGCACCGATATATTCAAAAGTTTTGCCCGGAATGAACGTATCCGTTTCGCGTGCTTTGGCAATCAACAAAAGTGCATTCGCGTTGACAAGGTACTTGACCGATTCCGAGTGATCCTGATGCCCGATAATATCAACAACTTTTGCAAGACCTCTTTTTTTCACCTCTTTAGCCAAGCACCCCAGCGCATCAAAACCCACAAACTGTACGCGCAACCGTGCCAGAGTCTGCGGCGTTTGCTGTTGCATTTTAACAAGGGCATCTAAAAACGGCATTGGATCCGCAAATTTATTGATCGTACCACTATAACAGAGTGTAAATAGCGTATTGTCGCCTTGCGCCGCACTGTCAAAATCCTGCGGATCAAATCCATTTGTAATAATGTAAAACTTTTTCGGTTCAAATGACACCGATTTAAACGCGAGGTCAATACCGGGAGACGCTGAAACCACAGCATCGGCGTCAGCGATCACACTTTTTTGCAGTCGATAATTTTGTTTGTATTGCCATCGCGTTGGCTCATGAACAATATGGCTTCCTGCCCACCCATCGCGAAAATCAGTTAACCAGGGCAGTTTATATTTTTTCACAATTCGACGCCCTATCATATGTACCGAGTGTGGTGGTGACGACGTCATCAAGGCATCAAATTTTTCACCTGCAAGTAGATCTTTGACTGCCTTTTGAACAAAGGGTTGCCATAAAATTTTGCTATCCGGCATCAACAAAAACGGCAATAGCTTTTCATTCAAAAAAGTGCCAATGCTCATACGACTATTATCGGTCTGAGTCTGGATGGATGTTTTGCCCATTCGAGCTAACAGTCTTTGTGGATCATAAGACTCGGTGCGAAAAACGCGCGCATCTCGTACATCTTGTAGCAAAGATAAATCTGTCGCCCAATAGGCAATTGGTTTCACCGTTACGACCGTTGGTCTCCAGCCAAATTGAGGCAAATACTTTACAAATTTGGCTACTCTTTGAGCACCTCCCAGGCCGAGCGGCGGAAAATAATATGTCAGGATGAGCACTTTCATTCCATGCGCCAAAGATAGCAATATAAAGCTTCATATTCAAGATTTACATTTTACAAACCAAAGTTCAACGGGTGAGCTGTCATCAAAAGGAAAAATTAATCTTGACATTATGAAATAAATTGTTAACTTTACTGTTCGCAAAACGACGCGGGGTGGAGCAGTCTGGTAGCTCGTTGGGCTCATAACCCAAAGGCCGCAGGTTCAAATCCTGCCCCCGCTACTATAAAGAAGCCCCTGACCTACTGGGGCTTTTTTCATTTTATCACCGTATTTAATGGCCGCCTTCACCACGCGGCCTTTTTTTTTGCAAAAAATGAAAATGGAAATACAAAAGGCTGTTTTCGAAACCAATAAAATTCAACGTTCGGGTATAGTCGGACCTTTTGAAATTACACGCGGCGATCAAGTCGCCCTGATCACAAACATCGGAGCCAATTGGTTCTCGCCTATATTGCATTTCGTTGAATGCGCTCAGACTATCAATCTCCGCTGGGTGACGGTTTTGGGTGGAATCAGCGAAGGTCTTGCATCAAAGAGCAGCGCAGAAATGATGGGGCCGGCTTTTGTTTCAGCCGATAAGGCGATGAAAAAGTTAAAAAAGCTGGGATACTAGCTTTTCACTTTTCAAGCAAAGCCGCCCGACTTTTTGGAATTATCACATCTTCACGAACCTTCAACCCGCAATTTTTTGCTGTCATAATTGTACGCGCAAAATTTACTTGTGAAACGTGTCCTTTTGGTTCTGAAACCAACATGTATCCGCCATCTTTAAGAGCATCAAAGAGTTCTCTGAAAAAAACAGTTTGATCCGGAACCTCATGGACAACAGAAAACGCCAAAATAAAATCAATACTTTCCTGCAGATCTTGTATATTTAAACCATTCGAATTGGCGAGCCGTAAAGATATTCGTCTGTAAATTTCCAGTTTTTCTGCGTGTCGCTGCAATTTACCCAGCATTTTTTCCTGCACATCCAGACAAATCACTTTGCCCCTCTCCCCCACCATCTGTGCCATGGGCAGGCTGAAAAATCCCATCGCACAGCCAACATCCATGACAATGTCTCCGTCCTTTATGAATGGTCGCAAGATTTTTTGCGGCGAGTGCCACAGCTTTCGCACAGGACTCGCTAACAAATATCCAACCCAAATGGGACATATATGTTCGGCCATTGTTTTCTCCTTTTGTTCATATCCTTGCAATTTTTACGACGAAAAAAGATGGAAATTATTGCATAAAAAAATCGATGAACAGAGAACAATGGGGCTTGTTCAATGGAGACCATCATCATCGAGAGTGTTTGATTTTAGGGAGGTAAATGTGAATTACGCGCTTTCGAGAAGCTTTTTGACGCGATCAACAGCATTCGCCGCATCATATGCATAGGCATCTGCACCAATTTCCCGGGCAAAAGCTTCAGAGAGTGGTGCCCCGCCGACAATTGTTCTGATTGAGCTGTTGAGGTCTCGCGCTCTCAATAGATCAGTTACTTTTCTCATATTGAGCATGGTTGTCGTGAGGAGTGCCGACATGCCAATAATATCGGCGCTTTCAGCAATAGCCGTCTGCACGAATGTATCTGCAGAGACATCTTTGCCGAGATCGATCACTTCAAATCCGGCACCTTTTAACATAATGCCCACAAGATTCTTGCCGATGTCGTGCAAGTCGCCTTCAATGGTCCCTAATACAATTTTGCCGATTGGACGAATATTCTCCTTGATGAGCAATGGCTTGAGTTGATCCATGCCGGCATACATGGCTTTTGCCGCAAACAACACGTGCGGGATAAATATTTTATGCGTCCTGAATTGCTCACCGACAATGTTCATACCGGCAATTAATCCATCGTCTAAAATCTGCTTTGCCGGGACTTTCTGTTCAATTGCCTGCCGGGTGAGTTCAAAGACTTGTTTTTCATCACCGTTTTGTAAAGAATCGGAAATCTGCTGCAAAAGATCCATTCATCACTCCTTTTATGAAACGTAAGCCAATTATTTTATATATTCCGAAATGGCAAAGAATCCTGTCCATATCGCCTGGCTTCGGCTTCCATCAACTTGATGATTTCATTCTTTGTCTCGTCAGAGAGCCGCGATGGTTGATAGGTGGTTAACAGATTATTGACCTCGATATGAGCGCGCTCTTCAAGACTTTTTGAGCCCTCATCTTGCCAGCGTGAATGATTCGCCCGATCAATGATCGGTCCCGGGAACAATATTTCCTCTCCGATATAACGCCGCGTATGATCCGCGATGAGCAGATGACCCTCCTTGAGCAGCTCCTGTAAATGCGGCAATGCCGGAAAATCATCCTTTGGCTCAATGCCGCGAATCAGTCGCAGGCACAGTCCACAAATCTCATTGTCCAAAACCAATTTTTCCAGGCTCTGACAATTTTCAAAATCGAGCATTCCCGGTCCGGCGACATTGTTGATTCCGGCTAATGCCGCCAACGTCGCGCCAATGCCGCTTTCAAAGCCCGCCTGGGCATCCAGCAGTTTCGCATCGCTCAAGGATATATAGGCTTGTGTCGGTAGTCCCAAAAATTTGCCAATTTCGCTGTAGGCGCAATCAATCATCATTGTTTCAATCGCCCCCATGGGCGTCGTCTCATAGCGCACATCAAAAATGGCCGGTGATCCGCCATACAGGATAGGTGCACCAGGATTTGTTAACTGGCTGATCACAATTCCACTTAACGTTTCAGCCGTGTGTTGCACCAGTGTACCAACCAATGTGACCGGCGCCATAAAACCGGACAACGGCATTGCGATAAATTCCACGGGTATGCCGTATGTCGCACAATCGACAACATTTTGCGAGGTGACTTCGCTCCATTTCAACGGAGATGTCGGGCAGGCTGAAAATATGGTCAGCGGCTTTTCCTTTAATGCCGCTTCAGATTCCCGTACAGCGACTTGAAAATCTTTCATCACGGCAAACGATTCTATAGTGAACGTACCCGTGACCACTGGTTTTTCGCACAATAACAAGCTGAGAAACAGACGGTAACTATCCGAAATCTTGTCATGCACATCAGCCGGAATAAAAGCCGTGCTTTGGGAGGCAATAAAATCGAGTTGGCTGATAATTTTGGCGTACTTTATGTAATCATCAGTCAAAGGTGGGCGAATATTTTTGCCGGGATAATCCAGAAAATGAATTGCTGCAGATCCTGGCGTAAAGTAGACGTTATCATGTGCAAAAAAGTGTGTTTCATTTCCCAGGACATCGAATAGCTTGAAAGGTTTCGCCGCAGTGTCAAGCGCTTTTTCAATCAGGGCCTGGGTAAAATGCACATGCATCTTATGATCATCAACCGCGGCGCCATGTTCCGAGAGCATGGATAATACTTTTTTATTCTGCAGTTCGACGCCAAGTTTGCACAGAATATCAATTGCCTCGGACAGAATTCTTTCAATCAAAACGTTTTCCATGAATTTTAGCACAGGTCGCATGAGCAAAGTCCTTTCGCTGTCATTCCCGACGCGGTCCAGGCCGTCATCGAATAATTAATATCCAGGAGCTCTTCACTTTTTAGTTTTCACTGCAAGAACGACAACAGAGCGTGCATTTACCTGGTATGTGTCCCCAGCGTAAAATGGTGCGTCTTGTACGTTCATAAAATCATCGGGTGGCTGCAGTGATGTATCGACAATCCGATACCACTGCTCATGATACATCAAGGGAGGAAGCTCAAAAACCAGCGGCTCCCAAAATACATTGAGCATAACATGCAATTTTTCATCATATCGTGGATGATGGAGCATAAAGGCAAGGGTGTGAGACTTGTCTCCCCAATCCGGCTGTCCAAGTCGCGTGCCATGCCAGATCAAGTGAGGTTTATCGACGCACTCGATTGTACGAAGGAGCTGTTCGTGGGTAAAGATTTCTCGATGTTGAATAAAATCAATTAATCCTTTGACAAAGCGCAATACATTTTTATGCTGGTCTATATCATCCCAGTTGAACCACGATAATTCATTATCCTGGCAGTAAGCGTTGTTATTTCCCTTTTGTGACCGTCGTATCTCATCACCCATGAGCAGCATAGGGGTTCCCTGCGACACGAATAATATTGTCATGAGGTTCTTAATTTGGCGCAGCCGCACTGTTTCAATCTCAACATCATCGGTTGGGCCTTCCACCCCACAATTCCAGCTAAAATTCTCATTCATGCCATCGAGATTGTTTTCGAGATTCTCCTCGTTGTGTTTGTGATTAAAAGTAACCAGGTCATTTAATGTGAAACCATCATGGCAGGTAATGAAATTAATACTTCGATTGGGTTCACGATTGGGATCGGGATAAATATCCGGACTCGCGAGAATCCGACTGGCGATTTTGGGCACCATACCCTCCTCCCCCTTGACAAACCGTCGTACATCGTCACGATAGTGTCCATTCCATTCTGCCCATCGTTCACCGACAAACGAGCCCACCTGATACAAACCGGCAGCATCCCAGGCCTCCGCAATGATCTTGGCGTGGGCAATTTCCGGGATTGTATCAATAGCCAGAAGTGTCGGGGGATTATCCAGCGGATGGCCTGCTTCATCCCGGCTCAGTACTGACGCAAGATCAAATCGAAAGCCGTCCACATGCATGTCATCCACCCAATGGCGTAAACAATCCAGGATCATTCGCCGGACGACCGAATGATTGGCATTGAGAGAATTGCCTGTGCCGCTATAATTAGCATAATGTGCTTTATTGTTCTCTAAAATATAATAAGCTTCGTTTTCCAGACCGCGGAAAGATAGTGTTGGTCCCGCATGATTTCCCTCTGCCGTATGATTAAAAACGACATCGAGAATAACCTCAATATCCACATTGTGGCAGGCCTTCACCATATCTCTAAACTCGTTTACCGGTCCCAGCGGACTTTTATCAGAACTATAGCCGACATGCGGCGCGAAAAAAGCCACAGGGTTGTAGCCCCAATAGTTTTTCAGCGGTGGTAAAACGTCCTGTTCATCGAAAGCCTGAACGGGCATTAACTCCACTGCAGTGATGCCGAGCTCCTTCAGATAGGGCAGCTTTTCAATCAGACCGGCATAGGTTCCCCGCTTGTTTTGGCTCAAACCTGAACTCGGATGTTTGGTGAATCCGCCGACATGCAGTTCGTAAATGATAGAGTTGGCATAGCTGTATTTTGGTGGATGATCATCCCCCCAATCATAGTTGTAAGGATCAACGGTCACACACTTTAACGCTCTGCCACAATTATCACCCGGCCTGATCGCCGCCTCGCGATCATAATTTACACCGCGAACAATTGCTTTTGCATAGGGATCGAGCAGCAACTTGTGACCGTCAAATCGGAATCCTCTGTTGGGAGCATACGGACCGTAAACTCGGTACCCATAGAGTTGTCCAGCACCAATGTCGTTTACAAATGTGTGCCAATAAAAAAAAGTACGATTTTTTTGCGGATCAAGCCGAATCACCCGATAAGGTTTTGTGTCGTCAGCGTCTTCAAAAAGCAAGATTTCAACAGCTCTTGCATTTTTTGTATAAATTGAAAAGTTGACACCTTCCGGATAAACAGTTGCTCCAAGCGGATAACTGCGACCATATTGTTGGTCAGGATTTGAGGTTACAATTTTCATTGTTCAATATAATAAATTACCTTTTGTTAATGCAACTCAAAAAAGACAAGTGCACTGAAAAACTCGCAATATTCACTTGAAATTGATCCTTCAATTTACTATTATGTAGGAATTAATTATTGAGCGATTTAGACAACTAGCTTCTTTTTTTATAATTGCACAGAAATAAGATACTCGGCCATTCGTTATTATCATTAATATAATCATTAATCCATTTATAAAGGAGTAAAGAATGAGTGAAAAGACTGAATCCATGAAATCATTAATGAGTGAAAGTCGAAAATTTCCACCCCCGGAATCAGTAAAATCGAATGCATATGTGAGCAGTGAAGATCAGTACCAAAAGATGTGGGACCAGTCGATTAATGATCCCGATACCTTTTGGCTGGAACAGGCAAAGTCGCTCACCTGGTTCAAAGAACCTACAAAAAGTCTCGAATATACCTGGGACACAAAAGCACGCCAGATTGAGCACACGTGGTATGCTGATGGTACGTTGAATGTGTCCTACAATTGTCTTGACCGGCATTTGGGCACGCCCATCGCGAAAAAAACCGCCATCATTTGGCAGGGTGATGCGGAGGACGCAGTTAAAAAATACACGTATGAAGAATTGCACAAAGAGGTGTCCAAGTTCGCCAATGTATTAAAATCCAAAGGCATAAAAAAGGGCGACCGGGTTGCCATTTACATGGGTATGGTTCCTGAACTCGCCATTGTCATGCTGGCTTGCACACGTATTGGTGCTATACACTCGATCATATTTGGCGGCTTTAGCGCGGATGCCATCACCGGCCGCGTCAATGATTCTGATTGCAAAATGCTGATTACCTGCGATATCTCGCACCGCGGCGGCCGACAAATAGGACTTAAAGCGATTGTAGACGAAGCCCTCAAAAGCACACCAACAATCGAAAGTGTGATTGTCACTCAAGTCGGTGCAGGTGATTGTCATATGGAAGCAGGCCGTGATTTCTGGTATCATGAAGAAATGGCCAAAGCCAGCGATGATTGTCCCGCCGAGGAAATGAATGCCGAAGATCCACTTTTTATACTTTACACATCCGGATCAACTGGCAAACCAAAAGGCGTCGTTCATACAACAGCTGGCTATCTGCTGCACACGACGCTGACGCATAAAATCACATTTAACATTCATGAAGATGACATCTACTGGTGCACGGCAGACATCGGTTGGGTTACCGGTCACAGTTATATTGTTTATGGTCCCCTGGCAAACGGCGCCACCTCAATGATGTTTGAAGGTGTTCCCACCTGGCCGGATGCCGGTCGTTTCTGGCAAATTTGTGACAAATTTGGCGTGACCGTTTTCTACACGGCACCAACTGCTATCCGCGCCTTGATGCGTCTTGGCGATGAGTGGCCGGCTAAATACAAACTGGACACGATGCGAGTTCTTGGAACCGTCGGGGAACCGATCAATCCGGAAGCGTGGATGTGGTACTATGAAAAAATCGGTCGCAAGCGATGCCCGATCGTCGATACCTGGTGGCAAACAGAAACCGGCGGTTTTATGATCACACCGCTACCCGGCGCACATACGCTCAAACCTGGAAGCGCATCGCGGCCGGTCTTTGGCGTTGATCCGGTTATTTTCCGTGATGATGGCTCCCAATGCCCCCCGAATGAAGGTGGCAAATTATGCATTCGCAAACCATGGCCCGGCATGATGCGCACCATGTGGGGTGATCACGATCGTTTTGTCGATACCTATTTCACCATATTCGATGATCACTATTTCACCGGCGATGGCTGTCGCATGGACGAAGACGGCGATTACTGGTTGATGGGTCGAATTGACGACGTCGTCAATGTTTCCGGGCACCGCATCGGTACAGCAGAGGTTGAAAGCGCCCTCGTCAGTCATACCAAAGTTGCCGAAGCTGCAGTGACACCGATCCCGCATGAAATCAAAGGCCAGGGCTTGTACGCTTACGTCACCTTGGTGGAAGGCGTTGAAGAATCGGAAGAGCTGAAAAAAGAATTGATCCTGCATGTGCGCAAGGAGATCGGCCCGATCGCCGCTCCCGAAGCCATTCAATTTGCACCGGCTTTGCCTAAAACACGCTCAGGCAAAATCATGCGTCGTATTCTCCGCAAGATCGCTGAAAAAAGTACAGATAATCTCGGCGACATCACCACGCTTGCCGATCCGCATGTTGTTGAAAAACTCATCGCTGATCGCCAGGCTATCGGATAACACGAGATCACAAAGCCGGGCTTCTGGCCCGGTTTTATTTATTCATCTTAGAGGAGAGTGCACATGTCCGAACAAAAGATAATGAACAGATGGTTTGCTGTGGTGGGGGCCATACTCATTCAATTAGCTCTCGGTGCCATTTATGCGTGGTCGGTTTTTACACCGTCACTCAAAGATGCCGGTTGGACAAGAGCACAAACACAATATGTTTTCTCCGCCGGCCTGGCATTTTTTGCTATTGTTATGGTCCTGGCTGGCAAAATGATTCCGAAATTAGGCCCGAAGAAACTGGCCATTTCTGGTGGACTCGTTCTCGGTCTGGGCTATATTTTGGGCGGCCTCTTTGGCGGAACAAATCCGCTTTTATTGATCCTGTTTATCGGTGTCATTGGCGGAAGTGGCATTGGCCTCGCTTACGTTGTACCCATTGCCGTAGGTATGCGCTGGTTCCCGGATAAAAAAGGACTGATCACCGGTCTGGCGGTCGCCGGATTTGGCTTTGGCGCCATGCTCTGGGTGAAATTGGCCGGAGAGTGGGGACAGCTTATTGCGAATCTCGGTCTTAGCACCACCTTTACAATTTATGGCATTGTTTTTTTGCTTATGGTGGTCGTTGGTGGTCTTTGGATGGTTTTTCCGCCGGAAGATTGGAAGCCCGAAGGCTGGATAGCACCCCCTCCAAAAGCGGGTCAGGTCGCAGCCCATGTCAATCTGGAAAGCAACCAGATGCTCAAAACACCGCAGTTTTATATGATTTTTCTGACCTTTGTTTTTAGCGGCGGTGCGGGACTTATGACGATTGGTCTGATGAAACTCTTTCCGTTGGAAGCATTGCAAGCAGCAGGCAAATCCGAAGTTGAGGCCAGCGCTATTGCCGGCACTGCTATGGCGGTTTTTTTCTCTCTGGCCAATGGTATTGGTCGTATCGCCTGGGGAACGCTATCGGATAAACTTGGGCGAAAATTGTCCGTGATCATCATGTGCGCCACCCAGGGTATTTTTATGATTGCTTTCACTCAAATGGCCGGAATACCCGGATTGTTATTCATCGCTGCCACCCTGATCGGCTTTAACTTTGGCGGCAATTTTGCCTTGTTCCCGACGATTACGGCGGATACGTTCGGCGCTAAATTTATCGGTCAGAACTATCCATGGGTTTTTCTTGCCTATGGCGTGGGTGGCATTTTTGGCCCGATTCTCGGCGGTAAATTGGGTGATCTGGGGAATTTTCCCCTCGCGTTCATTGGCTGCGGTGTTTTGTGCATCATCGCTGCCGGCATCACCATGGCGATAAAACCACCAAAATCCGCCTGAGAGGTATATTTCATAACGTGCTTTCATTTGATGGGATGATCAGGCTAACCGGATTATAGAGTCAGGTCGAGCTTGATCATCCCGTCAAAAGCAATAAAAGCAAAAAAAATAAAATATTGTGATCACTTTGTAATAATCTGCTTAAACCTCGCCCCAGTGGTTCTCGATCTATCTGATAAAATCGCTCTCTTTGAAAAAAAATGCCACCTCAACTTTGGCTGTTTCCGGGGCATCCGAGCCATGCGAGGCGTTGTAGGAAAGGCTTTTGCCGTAGAGTTTGCGGATGCTACCCTCTGCTGCTTCCGCCGGATTGGTAGCGCCCATGAGCGCTCGCCATCGTTTTATGGCATTGTCACTCTCCAGAGCCAGAACGTAAATGGGGCCGGAAGTCATATATGTGACCAGCTCGGCGAAAAAGGCTCTTTCCTTATGGACAGCATAAAACTGCCTCGCTTGCTCAGCAGTCAATCTTAACTTTTTGATTGCGAGAATGGACAAGCCACTCTCTTCGATAATTGTGATGATTCGTCCCGTGTTCTTGTCCGCCACAGCATCCGGTTTAATGATAGCCAGTGTTCGTTCTTTCATATTCGTTGTCCGTTCGAGTTGGTTCACCTGTTTTGCCATTTATAATCCGTGGATTGGAAATAGCGTATCTTTTAATTTGCGAATTGTTTTTTCTATTTCAGGGTCCACGCGCCGTCGTTGTTCGTCGGTCACCGGTTGATCATGGTCATGAAAGCCGCCCATCCAGTCCGTGGATTCCAGCATAACGCCACCCAGGCCGAATTTCATCGCCTCGGCATCTTCATGTACGCCGGTCGCCACGCTCCATGCAAGCGACCAGGCTCGTACCGTATTGTCGATGTTATAGCCGCCACCACCAGTCATGAGAAGCGGCTTGTGCTGGGATAACAGGAATTCAAGCACTCGCTGATAGACATCGTTGGTCAATTTGAGATGTGCCAGCGGATCACCGGCGAGCCCATCTGCACCCAGCTCAAAAACGAAAATATCAGCATCAAAGGTGTTGATCAATGGAATAGCGATTTCATTAAAACATCTCATAAAAGCGTCATTATAAGTCCTGGGCGGTAATGGCATATTCACGGAAAAGCCGCGGCCTTCTCCCTCACCGATCTCATCTTCAAAGCCGGTGCCGGGAAACAAAAATCGTCCGCTCTCATGCATTGAGATCGTCATGACTTCTTTACGATCATAAACTGAGTTTTGCACCCCATCGCCATGATGGACATCGATATCGAGATAGAGGACGCGTTGCCCCCTCTGAGCGAGGTGCAAACAGGCAATGGCGACATCATTGATATAGCAAAAACCTGCCGCAAGCTCGGGGCCGGCATGATGAAATCCGCCAAACGAATTAAAGACAATATCCGCTTCTCCCGAGAGAAGTAAATCGGCTCCGTAAAGTGTAGCCCCGCAAGCGAGAGCGCCATAATCGTGCATGCCTTTGAAAACCGGCGTATCCGGTCCGCCAATTCCCATATGCAGTGCATCAATATCCCAGCCACCATTTTCACTCGCTTTTAAGGCATCAAGATATCGTGGAGTATGAAATATCTCGAGCATGTGCCGCGCGGCAGGTTGCGGTTCAACTTCACGCCGCCCGTGACCGTGCAACAATCCCATCGATGCCAAAGTTTTTCGCAACCGGGGTGTTCGCTCAATTTTGAACGGACACCCTTTTGGATAGCTGTATTTTTCAAGCTGTTCCGAGTAAAGGAAGACAGCATTTTTCATCTTCAAAAGTCATCCTATTTTTTTTGTAAATCATTTAAATCATATCGAAGGTCATAAACCTCACCGTCGAACTCGGTTGTGATATTGTAGCCCGAATTGTAGAACACGGACAGCATGGCTTTATTTTGCGGCAACACTTTGGCATGGAAGCTCTTGACCTCACGCTTGCGAGCTGTTTCGCTTAAAAACTTTATCAAGAGGGTTCCCATGCCTTTTTTTTGCCACTCATCCTGCACAAGAAAAGCAACCTCAGCATCTCCCTGTCGTGGTTCCAAAAAGTATTCGCCGATAGCAACAATTTCTTCCCCGTTCACACTTGGGACAACACCAACTATTGCCAATGTATTCTGATAGTCGACATTGGCCAACTGTTGCACATCTTTATGGGGAAAGGCGACTGTACGCGTCATATAGCGTTTTCGGACAGACTCTTCGCTGAGGGAATAAAGCATTTCAGAGATCGCTGATTCATCAGTGGGTTTGACGGGGCGGAAAAAGATTTCTGTACCATCGCGCAACGTCTCATATCTTTCCAATTGTTTTGGATATTCTATTTGATCCCAGGAGAGCTCAATCTGATCTTCATAGACATAGCGATGTTTCTTGGCGGCCTGCAGCAATTCATTCCTGAACTTTGGATGTGCAATGTTGATTAATGCAAGCGCACGTTCACGAATTGATTTTCCATGCAGATAGGCGACACCGAACTCGGTCACCACATAATGAACATCGCCACGGGTCGTGACAACCCCCGCGCCTTCGGTGAGATGCGGTACGATTCGGGAGATCGTATTATTCTTCGCAGTTGATGGCAGTGCGATGATCGGCTTGCCGCCACGGCTGCGCGCGCAACCGCGGATAAAATCAACCTGACCACCAATACCGCTGTAGAACTGATAGCCCAGGGAATCCGCGCACACCTGGCCAGTCAAATCGACTTCAAGTCCGACATTGATGCCAACCATTTTCTCATGTTGAGCAATAACATTAATATCATTGACATACTCTGTCGGACGGAATTCAAAGAACGGATTATGATCTATAAAATCGTAAAGTCGTTTGCTGCCCATGCAAAAGCTTGCGACAACTTTGTTACGATTCACAGTTTTTTTCGAACAAGTAATCGCACCGCATTCGATCAAATCGATGATCCAATCGCTAAACATCTCTGTATGTACACCGAGATCCTTTTTATCCTTGAGAAACTCGGCCAAAGCTTGCGGAATGCGGCCAATACCGCACTCGATTGTACTGCCATCCTCAACCAACATACCGATGTTTTGTCCGATTCTTTTTAATGTTTCATCCGTTTCCCGCTCCGGTATTTCAACAATGGGCTCATCGAGCGGCACCAACATATCGATATTGTTGACGTGCAAAAAGCTGTCACCATAGGTGCGCGGCATTTTACTATTCACTTGCGCTATGACATAATGGGAATTGGCGACCGCTGATTTAATGATATCAACCGAGACGCCGAGGCTGCACAGCCCATTGGCATCCGGTGGTGTCACGGTGATGAGCGCTACGTCTAATGGGATTCGGCCACTTTCAAATTCGTCGGGGATTTCGGACAAAAAAATGGGCGTATAGTCCCCGATTCCTTTGGCTAATGAGTGACGGACATTGTCGGCAATAAAAAAACTGTTCATCTTGAATTTTTCGCTCAGTTTTTCATCCGTATAGGGTGCATCTCCAACGGTTAACAGATGGACAATATGGGCATCATAAATATGGCTGGAATACTCGACCAATGCATTCACCAGGTGCTGCGGTTGCGCGCATCCAGTGCCAATAAAAATGCTATTTCCCGGCTTTACTGATTTTATGGCAAATGCCGCATCAGCAATTTTGTCTTTATATCGTTCTTTCCAATCAAATTCTTGCTGCATTTTTTTCTCTCAATTTTTATAAATTATTCAACACTCATTCTTGCATCGACAGCTATGGGAGTCATGCCGGCTGGACCGACAAGAAACGGATTGATGTCCAGTTCTTTAATTTGTGGGTATTCTATGACAAGTTGTGAAAGGCGCTGTATGGCCTCAGCCAATGCGTCAATATCAACACCCTCATCACCACGGACACCCTCCAGCATTTGATAGGTTTTTGTGCTTCGGAGCATTTGTTTGGCTTCCTCGGCTGTAACTGGCGCAAGGTAGAACGACACATCTTTCAAGACTTCAACCATCGTTCCGCCCATGCCGAACATCATCAGCGGGCCAAACCGCGGATCACGGTTCATACCCAAAATGACCTCTTTGCCACTGGTAGCCATCTTTTCCACCAATACACCCAGGATATTGGCGCCAGGCTGTTTTTTGGGTATACGATACATCATAAGATCAAAAGCATCCTGAACCTCGGTGATTGATCGCAATCCGACTTTGACGCCTCCGACATCAGATTTATGAATGATATCAGGCGACCAAATTTTCATAACCACTGGAAATCCTATTTGCTGGGCAATTGACGCAGCATGTTCGGCACTGGTCGCTATGGCACCTTGTGGCGTAGCAAATCCATAGGCCTCCAAAATATCCTTTGCTTCCATCTCACCGATCTCGCGCCTCGCATCGCGCAGATGCTTTTCAACAATTTTATCGACCTTCCTCCTGTTCACTGGAAAAAGCTTGACGACGCGCTTGGGCTTGGAGCGCCATCTGACATACTCGACCACGACCTGAAGCGTATCGACCGCATCTTCTGGTGAACTATACTGTGGAATTTTGCCTTGTTGCAGAACGTTGATGCCTTTTTCAACCTTGGAGGCACCAATAAAACACGCATAAACCGGCTTATTCGGCTTGCTTTGCGCAATCTTGACAATGGCTTGAGCCGTTTCTATCTCCTGAGTCATCGCTTGCGGCGTCAAGAGGACCATGACGGCGTCGACACCATCATCATCCAAAACCACGTCGAGCGCAAATTCATATCGATCCGCTAAAGCGTCTCCGAGCACATCGATGGGATTATTGATATTCGCTGCTGCCGGCAATTTTTCAGCTAATCTACGCTTGGTATCCTCACCAAGCGTAGCGAAGTCAAGGCCATGATCTTCAATGGCATCAGCTGTCATGATACCCGGTCCACCTGCGTTGGTGATGACGGCTACGCGGGCAGCGTTGGGCAGCGGCTGGTTGGCAAAAGCTTGTGCATAGTTGAATTGCTGGGTAATTGATTTACAGCGTACGATACCAGATTTTTTAAACACCGCCTCATAAGCGGTTTCGCCACCGGCAAGGCTGCCCGTATGAGATGAAGCGGCTTGTGCACCGGCTGTCGTTCCACCGGATTTAATCAAC
Source organism: Candidatus Zhuqueibacterota bacterium (assembly GCA_016928775.1). GTDB lineage: Bacteria > Zhuqueibacterota > Zhuqueibacteria > Residuimicrobiales > Krinioviventaceae > Kriniovivens. The sequence goes on from JAFGKD010000089.1 coordinate 77,710, forward strand.
AAAATGGGCTTGCGCCCCGATATACGTTCTGCTTCTCTGGCGAACAGATTGCCATCCTCTATACTTTCCAAATATCCGGCTATAACTTTGGTGGTGGGATCTGCATCCATGGCCTGGATAATGTCAAGTTCATTCAAATCCGCCTTGTTGCCAATACTGACCAACTTGCTGAGGCCTATCCCTTGCGCATTCGCTTTGTCCAGAATCGCCGCCAAAAGAGCCCCGGATTGCGAAATATAACTGGTTCCTCCCTCGACGGGCAAGTCACCGCCAAAACTGGCGTTGAGTTTATCATAAGTGGAGATAACGCCAAGACAGTTGGGGCCAATGAATCGCACATTGCCGCGTCGGGCGATTTGGGCAACCTGCTTTTCGAGTTTTAATCCTTCCTCACCAACTTCTTTGAATCCGGCCGTAATGATGATGACGGATTTAACGCCAATCTTGACACACTGCTCCATGATAGCGGGTACAACTTTGGCTGGCAGTATAATAATAACCAGCTCGGGTGCTTTTCCAATAGATGCCAAATCAGGATAACATTTGAGACCCTCGATTTTTTCCGCTTTGTTATTGACCGGATAAATCACGCCCGGAAATTCGCCTTTTATAAGGTTTGTTAAAATTTCATATCCGACCTTGCCCTTTTGTTGTGAAGCGCCTACAACAGCCACAGAGCTCGGGTTAAAAAATTTTTCAAGTGACATGTTTTGTGAACACCTTATCTTAGATTTGAAGTTTGATTGAAAGAGTTTTCATTATAATAAAATTTACTATGAATATCAAGCCAATTTGATGTTAAGCAGCAAAACCTGAGGTCTTTAAAAGTTTTCACTTCCTATCACGTTCAAGCAGAACATAGCGTTTTGATCATTTCTCCTAAAAACATCAAGGCATTTGGAAGTTACTATATCCACCCGACACAGAGGTTGGCAGAGCTCACTTTACTCGATCAAGCCCTTTTACGGTGAAATGCTTGGAATCTAAAAGCCAAATAGCAGACCTAGTGATAGCATGGACAATTTTTCATAATCTGGCAGCTCGAATCTTTCCCATTCAGCACGCACTCCGAGAGAACCGAGTCGCAGCGTTGCACCAAAGCCCCACATGAATGCGACGTCACCCTCGGTCTGTTTTTCATCAAGCACTACGTTTTCTCTATCCCACCACAGGCCACCGGCTTTGGCAAAAACATCTGCAAAGATCAGATACATATTACCAACAGCGCACAGATCATACCCGGTTAACTTTGATTCAAATGTGAGGTCATTGACTTTGTCTCTGATTGTGCCAAGGTGTTTGTATCCGCCTTCAATAGCAAACGTATCCGACATGCGCACACCCATCTGGAATTTGTATGCAAAATCATTGTCATCAAGCTTAAAGTCAACATCCTGGATGTCCTGGACTTCGGTTTTAATAAAACTCTGACCTAACGAACCACCAAAATAGACGCCGCGTGGACCGGCCACAACTGAAATCACGGATGATAAAAATAACAGAACAGCAATTCGAAATAGTTTCATTTTTCCTCCCATGTTTTTGATATGAGATATCCATTCATAGACAAATATAACTTTCATATTTGTGAAATGCCACTGTTTTCAGCGTTTAAATCAAAAACATCGCACTTTGGTTCATAATGCATCGCTGCTTTCGATTTGTGCTTTTATTGACGGATCCAGGCCTTTTGTGAGTCGTTCCATCCTGCCCATTGGAACTTTGATATGTTCACGCCAGAAAACAGGCGGCGACAGGTGTGGAACATGGCTCGATACAGTTTTTTTTCGTCTGTTCTTTAGCGTATACTGAAGAAATCTTAATCCCGCTTTGAGCGAGCGCCAGCCCTCCCTGGGTGATACCATTAATTGATTTAATTTATAAAAAAGGTAGCGCGGCCGAAAGTGATATTTACGAGATGCCGCTTCACAAAACGCCTCTATAGTCTCCGGTGGCAGGTTCGGCAGATTGAGCACGCAGCGATGCCTCCCTTCATCGGTCAGCCATTTGTCAAATTCTTCCTCAATCAGGTATCCTTCGCGCTTGTAATATGCATAGGCGCCAGTGCCAGGATATGGCATGACGGGATAAAACTGTGCACTGTCCGGTCGGAGTTCTTTGGCCAGCTCCAGGGTTTTATTCATAGTCTCTGCTGTTTCACCTGGAAAACCGACCATAAAACAGCCGTGCACAAGCAGGCCAAGCTTGCGCGCGTTGTGCATAAACTTTTTTTGCGTATTGAGATTTTGTCCTTTGCGCATATTGGACAATATTATGTTATCACCGGACTCGAATCCGACCGCTGTATTTCTGAGTCCGGCGTCTTTGAGTGCTTTCAGGGTGTTGTAATCAACAGTTGTTCGCACATTGGCAAAAAATGGCAATTTGACGCCGCTTTCGCGCACATTCTCTGCGAAACGTCGTGCAAATTGTGGATCTGCAGCAAAATTGTCGTCTTCAAAGGTGATCTCACGGATCTCCGGCATATTGTTTTGGACCCAAAGCATCTCCGCAACAACGCTCTCGGGACTGCGATGCCGGTGACGATGACCATGTACGACCTGTGGATAAGCACAATAAAAACAGAAGCCATTGCAGCCGCGACCGCTTATGAGCATGAGCATGGGGTGAAAAGACAAATTGAAATAATAGTCGTACGGATTCAGAAAGCGCTTGACAATTGGCGAAATCCACGGCAGGTCGTCGAGGTTTTCAATGAGAGGCCGTTCCCTGGTTTTAACAATTTTTTCATTTCGACGACAGGCTATGCCGGGAATTTCCAAAAAATCGATGTCATTTTCCAAAGCCCGCGCGATATCCGAGACCGCATAATCATATTCTCCAATAACGACAAAATCGATGGCGGGCTCACACAACAGGGTTTCCTCCCTCATGGCGGTCACGTGCGTGCCAACCAGAACGATCGTGCTTTTTGGCAAGAGGGATTTGAGGTGCGCCGCAACGCGGCAATCTGACCTCCAACTCACTGCAACAGATTCAAGCACCAGCATGTCCGGTTGAAAATCACGAACCAAAGCATGTAATTCCATCTCACTCAGACTTTTAGCCGGACAATCCACGAGATGAATTGCATGGCCCTGTTGCTCAGCCACAGCAGCGGCGTGTGCCAGCCAGTAGGGATAATACATTGTACCTGACTTGATGACTCCAGGACTCCTCTGTGCGCGGCTGAATCGGCCCAAATAGGGTGCATTTATAAACTGAATTTTCACCATCAATCCAATTTAAACTTTCAGATATTTCTTGAAATTTAAAAACAATTTATTAACTTTCCGCAAATTGTTTTACTGTTATCTATAATTGGTTGATTTACCAACTTTTAACCTGGTGTATTAACGTGGTCACAAGTTATGGCAACTATTTTAATCGTTGATGACGAACAAGACATTTTGGATCAATTGCCGTCCATCATCAAACGTTGGGGATATTCAGCACTCACCGCCTCTAATGGATTTGAAGCGCTGAACGTATTTGAAGAGAATGAGGTCGATTTGATTGTCTCTGACATACGCATGCCCGAGATGGATGGATTACAACTTTTGCAAAAAGTCCAGGATATTGATAAACAAGTTCCGGTTATTTTTCTCACCGGCTATCCATCCGACGACACAGCAATTGAAGCCATGCATGCAGGAGCGGATGATTATCTTGTCAAGCCGGTGAATTATGATGAGTTGAAATTGCGAATTGAGAAAAGTTTGGAACGCAAAGAAAGGATGCGAGCTATTCCTTTTCTCAAGGGTATGAACTGGGCGCTGCTTATTTCCATTCCTTTTTGGCTGATTCTGGGTATTATTTTAGCAAAAATATTTCGTTAGGTACACAGCTTATGGGCGATAAACGCGCTGAGCAACCGAAAGATCGAGTCGACTTTACAACGCGTCCCGATGTCTCTTTTTCCGATGAAATCTCGACGACAACACTGGTCAAACTTTTGGTTCGCAAGGGAATTTTGACATCAAATGAAATTCTTAACGAAGAACGCCAAACTCGACTGAGACACGATATTGTCAAAGACAAGATCCATAACCACCTGAGTTTTAAAAAAAGAAAGCAATCACGGTTCAAGCGATGGGCTGCCAAACATCGATGGAGCCGGCGATTAACATACCGACTTTTCGGGTGGGAATGGAAAAAGAGCAAACACTCGCATTCATCCAACTCGGAAGAGCGGGATTAGCTTCCGACAACGTCCCCTCCACAGAAACACCAAAATCTTTGCACGCTTTTTAGGTCACCTGAGCCGAGATGTTTTGATTTCTCATTAAAAAAGAGTATTTTTACCGGCCGAAAGTGTACTGGTAAATTCAATCGGAAAATCAGGAGTCGCTATGTCTCAAAGCGCGTTGTCATTAGATATTGCTTTATTAAAAAAGTACATCGTGGACGCCGATCTTGAAGCACAACAAACACGAGTCACCACAGCGCATAGTCGCTTAATGAACAAGACCTGCATGGGGCATGATTTTCTTGGCTGGATTCATTTGCCATGGCGTATAGAATCCGAGCTCGATCGTATTCAAAATATCGCCGCGGAAATCCAGGATAATGCGGATCATCTCATCATCATTGGCATCGGTGGCAGCTACCTGGGGGCGCGAGCTGCGATTGAATTTTTGGCCGATCCCTTTTTGCGCAATGACAAAGTTCTTTACTTTGGCCATCATCTTGGCTCAGATTACACCGCCTCATTCCTTGACTATGTGATGCAAAAGAACGTCTACATCAATGTTATTTCCAAATCCGGAACCACAACAGAACCCGCCGTAAGTTTTCGATTGTTGCGACATATGCTCAGCGGTAAATACTCTCAAGACGAACTTGCTCGACGCATCATTACAACAACAGATGTAAGCAGCGGCATTTTACGTGAGATGACGAATTCAGCGAACTATCGGTCTTTTGCCATTCAAGATGACATCGGCGGCCGCTTTTCAGTCCTGAGCCCGGTAGGCCTCTTGCCCATCGCGGTTGCGGGTTTCGATATCGAAGCGATTGTTGCTGGCGCGAGAGATATGGCGCAAGCTTGTGCAAACGAATCCGGGATTTTGGAGAATGACGCTCTCAAATATGCAGCGGCACGATATGCACTGTACCAAAAAGGCAAATGTGTCGAGGTGTTTTCAACCTTTGAGCCTGGCGCTTATTTTATCGCGGAATGGTGGAAACAACTCTTTGGCGAAAGCGAAGGCAAAGAGCACAAGGGTATTTTTCCCACATCCGCGACGCTCACTACAGATCTTCATTCACTCGGCCAATTCATGCAAGAGGGATCGCGCATTTTATTTGAGACTTTTCTGACGATAGGTAAATCGCGATTCGACATTGTCATTCCCACTATAAATAGTGATGCGGATAAACTCAATTTTGTTGCCGGCCAAACCGTGGAATTCGTGAATCAACAGGCGTATGTTGGTACGAAATATGCTCATTTTGATGGTGATCTTCCCAACATGACGGTTGAATTATCGGAGCGTAACGAATATGCGCTGGGACAGCTATTTTATTTTTTTGAATTTGCGGTAGCCATCAGCGGGCTCCTGTTAGGGATTAATCCTTTTAATCAGCCCGGTGTTGAAGCTTATAAACAAAATATGTTCGCACTTTTGGGCAAAGATGGGTATGAAGAGAGAAAATCTGTCCTCGACAAGCAGATCAATGGAGAATAGCACGTGGAAAAAAATGACAAACAAATCATGGTTATCGATCGTTCGACGTTATTTTCAGAGGGTTATTTTCAAGGCTTTGCCCCGGCTGACGGGCTGAATTATTATAACATCATTCACGATAACTATTTTTATATGCAACGTAGCCTCGTGGAGCCTGATCCCAAATACAAGCAACCCATTGCCTATGCGATCATTGTCAATAAAGAAAGCAGACATATCTTTGCCTATCAACGGGCCGGCACCGATGACTACAATGAGAAGCGATTGCGCGGCAAATGGTCATGGGGTATTGGTGGTCATATTGATAAAATCGATTCCGAGGAAAAAGATCCGATCAAAACCAGCTTGCTTCGCGAGATCGGAGAAGAGGTCGAAATTGATGGTTTTGAGGATCCACAAATTTTGGGTTACATTAATGATGATCAGACCGAGGTTGGGACAGTTCATTTTGGTTTATTATATTTGATTGAAACGGACTCGAAAAAAATCAGGCCAAAAGACAAGGAAATTTCCTGGGGCGGATTTATGTCGTATGACCAACTTGAGGAGATTTGCATGCTCGACGACAAAAATGTTGAATCGTGGTCTGAGATAAGTCTGGAACCGGTACGCCACGCACTGGGGCTCGATGATTTGGCTGAAGAGGGATAAGTAGAAAAATTTTTTCTTGCGATTAAGATCCTTATATCTTATATTTTGCCGCTTTAGAAACGGCGGCGTAGCTCAGCTGGTTAGAGCAGCGGAATCATAATCCGCGTGTCCGGGGTTCGAATCCCTGCGCCGCTACGAATAAAAACAGAGGGGATGTTTGCATTTACGACACCATCCTTCCGAAAAAATAATATTTTAGATTTTATTATTCGGAGATCAATTTATTCACATCCCGTAGCATTGTAAAAGCATCGGCGACGTACAGCTCCCTTATTGCAGATTTCTCACATAAATCAACTTGAATCGGCCTTTTTGATTTTCCCGCTGTTCGATTTCGTAAAGGCCAATTGATTTTATCAAGGGCGTCAACTTGGCAAAGCCGTAATTTCGCGAATCAAAATTGGGCTGTTTCTTTTGCAGCAGATTGCCAACATCACCCAAAAAGGCCCAGCCTTCTTCATCCGCCACATCTGATATAGTGGATGAAATCAATTTGATGACTGGAGGGGTAATTTTATCAACATCTGCTTCCTCTTTGGTGCTTTTTCGTTTCACAGCGGATTCGCTATCATCGCCCTGATTTTTTAAAATTTCGATATAAATAAATTTATCGCACGCCACAATGAACGGATTGGGCGTCTTTTTTTCACCAATGCCGATAACAACCACACCCGCCTCACGCAACCGAGTCGCCAGGCGAGTAAAATCGCTATCGCTGGAAACGAGACAAAAGCCGTTAACTTTGTGCGAGTAAAGGATATCCATAGCGTCAATGATCATGGCCGAGTCGGTGGCATTTTTGCCGGTCGTATAGGAATACTGCTGAATGGGAGTGATGGCATTTTGCAGAAGCAGGTTTTTCCATTTTGCCAAAATCGGTTTTGTCCAATCGCCATAAATTCTTTTAATGGTGGGATTGCCGTATTTTGAGATTTCCGCCATCATTTCCTTAACATAGGCAGATGGGATATTGTCGCCATCAATGAGGACGGCGAGGTTTTGATCTTGTTCCACTGTTATTCCTTGCAGATCGATTAGCGACAGTGAGTCGACTTTTAAAGAATTGTTTTCGTTTTCACGTCCTCACTTATGCGGCAACCGCATCTTTTACATCAATTATTTCCGCCTCAAATCGTAATGTTTGGCCGGCAAGCGGATGGTTAAAATCAACCATGACAACGTGGCTATCGAAAGACGCAACTCGTCCTTTTAAAACCCGCCCGCTTTTCGTTTTACGACTCAGGACCAGGCCTTTATGCACGTTGATATGTTCTGCCAATTTCGATCGATCGATCGATACAACGAGCTCCTCATCTCTGTACCCATAGGCATTATCCGGTGTGAGCGTGACTTGTTTTTTATCGCCTGGTTTGAGTCCGATCAGCTCGTTATCGAGACCGAGGATCATCTTTTTTTCGCCAACAATGAAATGGAGCGGATTTTTCTGATGCGATGCAATTAGTTTATCATTTCGAGCGACTTTGAGTGAAAACAAGATCGAGACGGCTTTGCCTAATTGAATAGTCATAAGAACTCCTTTGGTTGCGCCACATGTTTGGCATGTGACATGATTCGGCTAGGATATCCACCATGGATATTAACAAGCAAGCAATCATTCAGTGGACTTTGGTGGCGATGGAATGATGCGGCTCATGCGTTCTAAGAAATATACGCATTTCTTTTGTGAAAAACTATACTTTAGGCAGTGCTTCCACACGATCAAGATACAACTGTCGGATTTTGACCGTGCGATTCATGCGGTTTTTCTATTTAAAATGGCAAAACTCACCAGCTTTTGTGCGGCTTCATCGTAAAGGCGAAATTTTAGTGATTTTAAACTCTTTAGCAGCGTAATTGGATGAACATTTTGAAACTCGGGAGTGTCATAATGGCATTTTTCCAAGTTATAATTTGGAATTCGTGAGCTGAGATGATGGATATGATGAAAACCGATATTGCCGGAAAACCATTGCAACACTTTGGGCAGTTTATAAAACGAGCTGCCGTTGATGGCGGCGCTCATAAAGTCCCAATTTTCGTGGCGTTCCCAGTAAACGCCTTCATATTGATGCTGCACATAAAAAAGCCAGATACCGGCGCTTCCGGCCAACAGCAGCACCGGCGCTTGAATGAGCAAATAGGTTTCAAAGCCAACGGTAAATCCCATAACAAGCAGAATCGCCAACAGCGCGGCATTGGTATAATAGACGCTCCAGCGTTCGCGTTTTTTTGAATGGCGGTGAGGGAATCGATAGACAAGAACAAAGCTAAAGATTGGTCCGAAAACAAACATAAAAAAGGGATGCCGATAGATACGATACAACAACCTTTTAAATCTTGATGCCGCTTTGTATTCTTCCACGGTCAACGTCCATACGTCCCCGCGGCCGCGCCGATCCAAATCACCGGACGTGGCGTGATGGACGCCATGTTCAAAGCGCCATTCGAAATAGGGCGTGAAGGTGAGGATACCGCTAATAATGCCGAGAATGTGATTTGCTTTTTGTGATTTAAAAAACGATCCGTGGCCGCAATCATGAAAAATGATAAAGATTCGTACCAGAAATCCTGCAGCCGGAACAGCCAGCGCCAGTGTGAGCCAGTATGAAATATCAAAGCTGAGTACCATGAGTACCCATAGTCCGATGTAGGGCACAAATGAATTTATTATTTGCCATATGCTTTTTTTGATGCTGGAATTATTATAGTCAGCAATGGATTTCATCCACTGGATTTTTTCAGATTGTGTTTTATGCTCAAATGAGGCTGTTTGCATAGTTATATCTTCAAGCAGGATAATTATCTCATTGTGCCAGGCGTTCAAGCATCTCAATTGGAATTCGCCAATTATTTTTACAACTTGAACATTTCAGCCAATAAACGCCCAACTGTTTGGACAATCCCTCGATCTTCATTGTTGTTTTACGTTTACAAAATTTACATTCATACTCTATTGTTTTTCTCAATGTCTGTCCTTTTTTAAAAATCTCACGGCAGCCAAAGTCGAGGTGCCGCTCAGCAAAAAACTTAATCTTAACGATGCGAATCTGAATCCCGCAGTTTGTTTTCTCGTCGACTATCGCCAAATCGAGATTTTTGCGGCACATACCTGGGAGACCACAATCCTCGAAGCCAGGCAAAAAATTCTTTCACCTGGCCTCCAGGCGCACGTGATCCTTTATTATCTTTCTCACGCTTTTTCATTTAAGAGTTTTCTTTTTTAATATTCGGAATCGCTCCCACAAGTTCTTTTAGTATCGTCGACCGCCGCCGCCTTGTCGTCTGCCACCACGATTATTGTTTGACCGAGGTCGTGCCTCGTTAACGATAATATTTTGACCTTTTAATTCTTTGCCGTTCATGGCTTCCATAGCCGCCTGCGCTTCATCTTTGGAAAACATATCGACGAATCCGAATCCTTTTGACTCGCCGGTATATCTGTCCTTAATGACAGAAGCGGACTCTACTTTACCGAATGCTTCAAATGCCTGTTTTAAATCTTCTTCTTGGACGTCATGTGACAAGTTTCCAACATAAATATTCATGGTTATCTCCTTTTTAAAAAGTGTCAAGCTGCAAATTGTTTGGCCTAGGTAACCGCCAGAATGGTCTTGAGCGAGTTTGCCATTTGTCCGTTCCGACCGATAACCTTTCCCATATCGCTCACCTCAACCTGCAGTTCAAGAACTATGGTGTGTTCGCCAATGATGTGATCAACATGGATACCTTCAGGTTTGTCGACCAGATGTTGAATGATATTCTCAATAAACTCTTTCATCCGATCGTCCATTTCACTTTCTCAAAGAACGCCGAATAGCGTCAAAGACAGCCTGTTCGGTTGGATCTTTTATTTGAAGAACCGGGGCATCCGACTGATATAAAAATCCCGCCTCGCTTTCTGAGGAGAGGATGATTATTTTTAACAGCGGATGTTTTTCCAGCAAGTGCACGCATATCCGTGGCTCTCCTTTGATCTCCATTGGGGCTATGATGACAACGTCCACTGACAGCATCTTGACCGCCGTCAAAAGTTCAATGGGATCAAGTACTTCGCCAACTACCTCCATGTCAGGTTGATGCTCCACCATGCTTTTAATAACTTCAGACAGCATCTTGGGCCGGCTAGCCAGCATGATATGAATTGTCGCATTTTTATTATTCATCGGTCAAGTATAAGCAATACTATGCGATGATACAATAGACCATAAGACTCAATTGAGGTCCATAGAGGGTACTGGTACGTTAATTAACGATCGTTTGGTACTATCATTTCTTCTCAAGAAGATTTCTTTCGCGGGCATACTGAACGGCCTCGAGACGGTTCTGGAGCTGCAGCTTGTCGAGGATATTGTGAACGTGATTTTTTACAGTTTGAGTTTCAATAAACAACTTTTGAGCAATCGCTTTGTTGGGCAAGCCTTCCGCAATCAAGTGAATCACTTCCAATTCTCGCGCAGTGAGCTTGATGTCGTTTTGAGTTTTAGGTATTTTTTCACTTGCCAGCTCGGCAATGCGGGAAAAGAGTGAAGCCGTCATTTGGGGTGAGCAAAACGATTCACCTCGATGAACCGAACGTATTGTTTCGACCAGGTAATCAAACGACGCTTCTTTTAAAACATAGCCTGCGGCTCCGGCTTCAATGCACTGCATAATTTCCTCTGTCAAATCGATCATGCCGAGGATTATCACTCTAACACCCGGGGCATCCTGGTGCAAGGCTTTCGTCAATTCAATGCCGTCCTTATCCGGCATGCCGATATCAATCAGGGCCACTTCCGGGCGCAGTCTTTTTATTTGTTCCAGCGCATCGCTGCCACTTGGCGCCTTGCCAATAACGACGATATCGTCCTGCTCAAGCAGCATTGTAACAAGGCCTTCACGCAGCAATCGATTATCGTCCGCAATAAATAAACGAATGGAATCTGCCATAGCAAGATTGAGAATAATTAGAAAAAGTTGTACATACTTTTTAAAATATAATTACGTTTACTTTTATAACACATTCTAGATGCAATAGAGTTCGAAAAAAACGTTCGTCAACAAAATAAAAAATATAATTGTAAATAGCAAAGAACTTGAATCCGGCAATTTATATGCTCGGGCGCAGGTAAACGCCCTGCTTGTACCCCGGTTGTTGATACATTAAATCGCTTTCAACAGGGCAGTGCGACCATGATGCAACTATTTTCTTGGATGTGTCCGGGAAAAATTATATATTTCGTAAATTACCGAAATGAGGAAAGAGATGGATGACAGAACAAAATTATTCAAAGCGCTGGCGGACAAGAATCGCTTGCGGATTTTAAAAATGCTGGAGGTGCGACCGCTGTGCGTGTGCGAGATTCGCGAGATATTAAATCTGGCAAACTCGACGGTATCGCAGCATCTGGCTATACTGCGCGATGCGGGATTCATCTATGATATCAAAGACAACAAGTGGGTGAATTATCATTTGAACAAGCGAACGGATGATGATGTGGCCTATGCTCTTTTAATGGTATTACAGAACAGGAGTTTTGACGATGATGTTTATCGCAAGGATGCCGAGCGGGTTCATCAGGTTGACCGGAACATTTTATGCAATTTATAAAGTTGATCGATTTTAATATTTCGGTATATTGCGAAATACAGGAAAAACAGCGACAATGAACTGGAAAGACGAGTACAAGAAACTGTTGTGGGTTGCGGGACTTTTTTTGCTCGCCTATTTTTTGCCGGTCGGCACAATCCGATTTGATCAGGCGATGGACGAGGCACTGGCATTGGCCAGGTGGTACGCGCGCGAACATGTGATTTTGTGTCTTATTCCGGCGTTCTTTATCGCCGGCGTGATCAGCGTGTTTTTCAGTCAAGCGTTGGTGATAAAATATCTTGGAACAGGTGCAAAAAAGTGGGCGGCGTATATGGTGGCCTCCGTGTCGGGGACTATTTTGGCGGTGTGCTCCTGTACGGTGCTGCCGTTGTTCGCCAGCATCCACAAACGCGGCGCTGGTTTGGGACCGGCAGTGGCGTTTTTGTACAGCGGTCCGGCGATCAATATTCTGGCGATTATATTGACGGCACGTATTCTGGGGCCGGAATTGGCACTGGCGCGTGTGGTGGGGGCGGTGAGTTTTAGTATTATCATTGGATTATTGATGGAGTTCTTTTTCAGAAATGAAGAAAAGTCAAAAGAGTCGCTTGTGATACCGGAAACTGATAAAAGCCGGCCGTTGTGGCAGACGGCGTTTCATTTCCTTGTGCTGGTGGCCATTCTGGTGTTTGTCAACTGGGGCAAACCGGCGGATGGCAGCGGATTCTGGTTTTTGTTATGGCGCTATAAATGGTGGATCACCGGATTTTTCGGGCTGTTGTATGCGGTATCCTTGATGGTTGTACTCAAGCTGGGCAAAGCGCCGGTGCTGCTAGGCGTCGTATTAACAGCAGCTGCGGCATTAGTTTTTCCCAAATATCCGATGATCCCGTTTATGACGGCGGTGGTGTTGACGAGTTTTCTGATTTCTCGTACAGAGGGTGAGCCTCAGCAATGGATGGCCGCGACGTGGGATTTCACCAAACAGATACTGCCGCTGTTAGCCGCCGGTGTGCTGGTTGCGGGATTTTTATTAGGATCGACCGAGGGAGGCGACGGATTGATTCCCGGCCAGTGGATTGCGGGATTGGTGGGAGGAAATTCGCTGTTTGCGAATTTTTTCGCATCGGTTGTTGGAACGTTCATGTATTTTGCGACCTTGACAGAGATACCCATTTTGCAAGGATTAATCGCCAACGGCATGGGGAAAGGTCCGGCGTTAGCGTTGTTACTGGCCGGTCCGGCTTTGTCACTACCGAACATGCTGGTGATTCGCAGTGTGATCGGGACGAAAAAGACGGTTGTATTTGTGATTTTGGTAATCATCCTGGCAACGGTCACGGGATTAACTTTTGGTATTCTTTAAGAAGATAAAATCATTTTCATTGGAAGAATATAGATGAAAAAGAAAATACTCATTTTATGCACGGGCAATTCCTGCCGCAGTCAAATGGCGGAGGGATTCTTGAAATCGTTTGATGCAAAGCTGGAGGTGTATTCGGCGGGCACAAATCCGTCGTCGCAGGTGCATCCCAAGGCTGTCCAGGTCATGGCGGAAATCGGCATTGATATTTCGGAGGGCACACCGGCGAATGTCGATGGCTATCTGGATCACTCTTTTGATTATGTGATCACGGTGTGCGATAATGCAAAAGAAACATGTCCGATGTTTTTGGGAGATGTGAAAGAACAGGTGCACATTGGTTTTGAGGATCCAGCGGATGCGGTGGGCACGGAAGAGGAAGTATTGGCCGAATTTCGGCGGATTCGCGATGAGATCAAGCGGAATTTTTATCAGTTTTATGCTGACAAGGTAAAGCCGTAATTTGCACTTGGCAAATCGAATTGCCGGCCATTCGTTGACCGATAATGATTTTAACGGCAATAATCCTTTTCACGATCCGCAGCAGTGGCCAAACCGTATGGCAGAAGGACCAACGGCCTATGGCGTTACTATTTTTTAGAAATGACATTAGCACTATAAGGCTTTACTCATGAATGGAGGAGACAAATGCGAAGCGGTTTGCAGGTTATTTCGATTTTGCTGTTTGTGAGCCATGTTTTGGCGTTGCGCGCGCATGCGGATGATCTTGCCCAAACGCAGTCCTCGCTGGACGCGGTTTGCCCGCCATTCTTTTTGCGAGATGAGTCGGGCGGCATCATCAATCCGATTGAAGGCATAAATGCGGACAAGCCCTATTCGCCCAAACAGACGTGCGGGGCAGTCGGGTGTCACGATTACGCGCTGATTACGCAAGGTTATCATTTCACCCAGGGCGCAGGGGAGGAACCGACAGAAGCCCAAGCCGAACGATGTCAATGGGTGTCAACGCCGGGGAATTATGGCGGATCGTGGTGCTCCCCTGCCCCACTGTATCGCTATTTATCACCAAAGGAGAATGATTCGCCCAAAGAGATGGATATGACGTCGTTCAGTTTTATCACCGCCGGGTGCGGCGATTGTCATCCCGGCGGTGGTTCGGCAGAATACGACCGCACCGGTTTTCGCTATGACGAGTTCATGCAGCAAGCCGGCTATACTGCCGGTGGTGACAATAATTTTGACGGCGACTATTATCAGGCGCGCTGGAGGGAAACCGGCGTGCTGGAAGCGGATTGTATGATCTGCCATCAACCGGAGTACAATTTTGGCGAGCGCAAAAAACAACTCGAAAGCCTGAATTTTCGCTGGGCGCCGACAGCCTCGTCCACATGGGCGGTTGTGACCGGTTCTGTTCTTGACGGCACTCCTGTGAAAGTTGAGTATAATTTATCCGCATTCAATGCAGACGGAAAAATTTCGCCGCACATTGTGCGGGAGCCGCGGAATGAGGCGTGTACGAACTG
>JAFGKD010000090.1 GCA_016928775.1 Candidatus Zhuqueibacterota bacterium
AAATTGACGGCTTCGCCGTCATGCATTCACGAAGAGAATGCACTCCAAATAGGCACTGCTTTTCTGAGTTAATAGAGCAATCATTTTAAAATTTTTGTTGCGACGTTCAGCTATCTCTTGTTGGAATGCTGTGTTATCTTTTTCAACAGTCTCTTGAGGTTTTGCCACCGCAGATCAAGTCTTTACAGAGAATTTTCTCTGCAATGTGAATAATCAGGCGTATATTATAGTCGTTTTGTTCACCCGAATCCAGGCAACCGGCAATAAAAGGATTTGAGTGTCATGCAGGCGATTTTACGACGATTTGGGATGAATGAGGGCACAATGTCGATTCAAAACTTTCGCCCGTCAGCGGCGGGGCTCATTTTTATACTCTCCCTGCTTTGTCCACATTTTCTCTTTGGCCAAAAAATTCAATTCAAAGATGTCACTTCTCTGTATCAGATGCCCGGCAATACGGTAAACAACGTCAGTGCCTACGGGCATGGCGTCATCATGGCGGACATTAACGGTGACCAGCGACCGGATATTTACATTTCCAACGCGGTGCGCTACGCGGATGAGTTGGCTGAAACGATGTATGTCAGTACAACAAGCGGTTACCAGGAAAACGACCAAGCCCGCGGCGTCGAGGATAAATATGGGTGGACCGGTTCGCACGGGATCATTTTTTTTGATTATGACAACGACGGCGATTATGATATTGTCAACGCCACCACCGATGACCGCAACCGGTTGTACAAGAATAGCGGCGACGGCTTTTACCAGGATGTCACGGATGCCGCCAGACTACCGCTGTATCGTTTTGTTTTTCCGGATTTCGACTCCGAGGCTTATGGTTATGGAACACGCGGTGTCACGGCGTTTGATGCCAATAACGATGGTTTTATGGATTTATTGGCCGTCAATTGGGGGCCGGCGGAATCGCGCTATGATGAAAACACCCGCATTGTCATTCCACCTCAGCCAAACGAGTTTTACCTGAATAACGGTGACGGTAGCTTTAGAACAGTGACGAACAGCGGATTAACACATCCGCCCAATCATAGTTATATGGGTACGCAGGGTGTCACGGCGGCGGATGTCGACAATGATGGTGATATGGACGTTTTGATTGTACATCGCAATTATACGGCGCTGACAGAGGATGGACGCTCGATCAATGGCTTTAATCCGGAGCAGCAGATCCCCAATCAGTTGATGATCAATGATGGTCACGGCCATTTCACCGACGAAACCTCGGCTCGTGGTCTTTTTGACGCCAGGAACGACGCCAATGGTGCTACATTCGCCGATTATGACAACGACGGCGATCTGGACCTGTTTGTTCCGCCCAAAGATAAAACGCGGACTTTTATTCGAATTTATCGAAACCGCGGCAATGGTTATTTTGATGATGTAACATCTGCTTTGGGGATAAGGCAGTGGGGATTCAGCACGTTTTTTCTCGATGCCGACAATGACGGCGATCTGGATATCATCGCACCTAAAACACGAGATTATACGACTTTTTACCGCAATAACGGCGACGGCACCTTCTCCGAGCAATCAGGCGTTGGCGTCGAGATTCGGGCGTATGATCCGCGCGGTGGCGCCATCGGTGATATCGATGATGACGGCGATGTCGATTTTTATTATGCAGATGCAAACAAATTTATTGATCCGCTCTACAGCAACCGCCTGTTCCGCAATGATCTCAAATCATCGAATCGCTGGATCAAAATCACCGGCCGCGGACCAGGCGGCGATATCGGTGGATTCGGCAGCAAAATCTGGCTGTTCGACAAAGATCATATCGAGGATCCGGACTATCTGGTCGGCTACCGGCAAGTCATCAACAGCTATGGCTATCTGTGCCAGGACGACCCCGAGCAGCACTTTGGCATCGGGCAGCGCGATACGGTGGATGTCAAGGTGAAGTTATTGGACGGTACCGAGTTATTCATGCTGAAATCACCGGCGAACAGTCGGTTGTTTTTTAAGAAACCTTCGCAGATCGTCAAGGTGAGCGGTGACGGCCAGAGCGTCCCCATCGGCAGCCTGACGCCACAGCCGCTGGTCGTTCGTATTCTGGCGAAAGACGGCAGCCCTGTCCATGGCGCTCGAGTGACGTTTCAATCGGATGACACGAGCGCGCGTTTCCTGCCGAGCGACGTTGTCCACACCGATAAAGAGGGGTATATTTCGGTTCACTACCGTCTCGGATTGAGCGCTTTGCAAATCGTGACGGTGAGCTGCATGAGCATTCCCGACGAGACACTCCATTTTACCATTACCGGCACAGGAACGAATATCGGCAGCATTGACATCGTATCCGGGGACGATCAAAAAGGTCAAGCAGGTTATACTCTGGATTTACCGCTTGTGGTGCTGTTGAAGGACAACAACAGCAAACCTTTGGCCAACGCCGCGATACATTTTCAGGTCATTGAGGGCGGTGGATTGGTCAATAAGGACTCTTTTTATGAAGTTTTAACAAATAGTGAGGGCAAGGCGCACGTGGACTGGACTTTGGGTTTACAAGTCTCCGCACGTCAAAGGGTGGATGCGTATCCCATGGCCAGACCAACACTGATCACCACTTTTACCGCCACAGCATTTGGTCCGCCAACAAAGCTTGCCTGGGTGAGTCCATTACATTTTGAAGGTGTCGTCAACACAAACCTGCCGGATTCACTTGCCGCCCAAATAACCGATGCCGACGGACATCCCATTCGTGGGGTGCCGGTAACTTTTGACATGACCCAGGGTGGTGGCCTGGTGAACGGCGAAAGCAAAGTGACCATACCAACGCAGTCGAACGGCTTGGCAAAAATAAAGTGGAAATTGGGACAAAAAGCCGGTGTGGACAATCAAAGCGTCACGGTGTCTTCCGCGGGAATGCAGGGTTCGCCTATCATCGTCACTGCTACAGCACGTGCCGGGCACGCCTATCTTCTGACCAAGATATCCGGCGACAATCAAATCGGAGACAAAAACAGCGTACTGCCGGAGCCGCTGGTTTTGGCGGTGCAGGATTCATTCGCCAATCCCGTGTCGCAACAACCGGTGCAATTCAGCATCATCAAGGGTGACGGATCATTTGATGGCCAGCCAACTATCAGTCTATCAACAGAAGTAACAGGAAAAGTGAACGCGTTTTTCACGCTGGGCCAGGCTGATACCAGTCGCGTTCAGGCTAACAGCTTTTATCTCGGCAAAGCGCTGGTCGCAAGTCCGCAAATATTTACCGCCATTGGACAGGACAACACACCGCAACGGCTAAAAAAAATCGATGGCGATGCACAAACCGGTTTGATCAACAAACCTTTGTCAAAACCATTCCGCGTCCTGGTGCTGTCCGCAAGTGGAAACCCAATTTCCAACTTTCCGGTCGAATTTCGTGCCGATTCGTCCGCTGCTTCTTTTGACGGAAAAACCGCCATTACAAATATGACAGATAAGGATGGCTATGCAACCGCCACAGCGACGCTCGGCTCGTTGGTCGGCCAGGATGTCTACCACTTTGACGTTTTTGCCTTGTACGAGGATCAGCATCTGCACGATTCGCCGCTGAGTTTTGTCGCCTCCGGCATCTGGACGGCAGCGACAAAAATGGAACTGCTATCCGAATCCGAGATGAGCGGTTTGGTTGGGACCGTGCTCAATGATTCGGTTCGCGTCCGCATATATGATGCGAAGGATCAACCCGTTGCCAACCAACCCGTCGTTTTTGACATTTTATCGGGTTCGAGCCGACTTGACGGAATGTTATCCAGCGCGACAAAAAAATCCGATGCGGGGGGAGACGCTGCTGTGGCGGTGCAGCTTGGCACAACATCTGATACGACCGTCCTGCAGATCGAAGCCAACAATGGCATTCAGACACTGGCACCGGGTTTTTTCAAAGTTCGGATCATATCACGCGTTGGACCGCCCGATACTGCCGCGAGCCTATTTACAGCACCAACCACGCTGCTCGCAGACGGCACGACGGTTGGCGACCTGGAGGTACAACTCCTCGATGCTTACGGCAATCCGATCCCGCAGCAAACGGTGGAGTTTTTCGCTTCCGGCTTGCAAGTACATCTCAACCAGCCAGACTCGCCAACGAATCGTCAGGGAAGAACCGTCGGTTCCTTCACCTCGGCAATGGTTGGCCAGGTGACAATCGCCGCTATGGTGAATAACAGAACTTTTCTGTCAGTTATTGTCGACTGTCTACCTGGCCCGGCAACCAGGGCCTATGCATTTGGCGATCGGCAAAGGCACAATCCGGAGCAGCTCCTGCCGCAGCCCATAGGTGTTTTGGTCACCGACGCCTGGAGCCATCCACTCGCGGGTGAAAAAGCACATTTTACCATCATCGATGGCGGGGGCGACATTATCGATGCCCAGCCGGTGAAAACGGATGTCACCGGCCGCGCTTTTGCCCATTGGCGACTCGGACCGATTGTCGGCGAGCAGCATGCGCGGGCCCAGATTGCGGAGATGGATACAACAATCCTGTTCACAGCCTTTGCACAGCAGCAGGGAGAAGCACAGGTCAGCATTGTTTCCGGTGACTTGCAGATTGTGCAGGTGGGAAAAGTCGTTCGTGACTCACTCATTGTCGAGTTGGTTGACAAAGCCGGCCATCCATTGCCGAATGAAATCATTACTTTTTCAGTAGTTGGTGGTGCCGGTCCAGAAAACGGGACGATTATTACTGACGTGCAGCAAAAAACTGATCAGCATGGTCGGGCGCGGGCACTTTATCAGGCTGGAGATAAAACTGGTCTCCAGCACGTGCGCGCCGAATCTTTTCAATGGGGCAGTGCGGAATTCACCCTGTGGGTGGAATCGGAGCGAATTTTTACACTCCTCAAAACGTCGCAAGACGGGCAAACGGCCAGGCCGTTGGAAACCATCCGATGTGCGCTGCTGATGCTGGACGCTTTTGCGCGGCCAGTGCCGAATGAGCGACTTGTTGCTACGGTAGAAAAAGGTGGCGGATCGGTGGCTATTGATTCGACTATAACTTCACCCACAGGCGAAGCGTCGTTTGACTGGTCGCTTGGTGTTTCAGGCCAACAAGCGCTGGAAGTGAAGCCGGTCGACGGCTTTGGGGCGCTTGTTTACACGGCATTTGTCGATAACATGCCACCGGTGTTTATCCAGCCATCCCCCCTGATCCATTTTATCAATATACCGATCGGTGAAGAAGTCTTGTTGACTATCGAAGCACAAGACAGCGACTTTGATTCCGTCTCTTATTCAGCGTATGATCTGCCTGAAGGTGCGTCCTTTTCCGGCACGCTGTACAAACAATTTGCCTGGAAGCCGGCAGAAGACCAAACAGGGGCGTATGACATAATATTGATCGCATCCGATTTTTACGGCGCCGCCGACAGTCTTTCCCTCCACATTGATGTGACCGAGCAGCCTGACTATTTTGCAATTCGACAGCGGCAGCCTGAGACCACCACTCTTGATGTGCCGTACGACGACACCGTGCTCTTTGCTATTGATCTTAACGAGCCCGCTGATAGCCGAGCTCGCATCTTGTGGTATCATGAATCCCGTCGATTGGTTGAAGGCCCACGCTGTCCGATTCATTTCACGGTTGCGTCATTTCCAATTCCTGAGCTGCGCATTTTTGCCAACATCATAAAAGAAAATCGACTGATGCCGTTGCGGTGGACTGTTTTGCTACACAAAAAGACGTATGTTGAATTAACCGAATTAATTGCCTCGTTCAAAGAAAACGCGGTAGAGCTGTCATGGCAAACCAGTACAGAAAGTGATATAAGAGGTTTTATCGTCGAACGGACGAGTGACAAAGAGGAGGAACCGAAGAAACAGGTGGCGGATTTGATCACGCCGCAACAGAGCAAGCGCTATAATGTGATTGATCGGGATGTGTTGTGCGGTGTCAACTATACTTATCAGCTTTTAGCAAGTGGCACCTCAGATCAAGTAAAAATTGGTTCAGTCGATATATCCATACCGCTGCCGGTGACGATTGTGTTGGCGCAAAATTATCCAAATCCCTTTAATCCGAACACAACGATTCGTTATATTTTGCCGAAAGCGCAATTCGTAGAAATCCTGCTTTATGATGTGAACGGTAAAAAAGTCCGTTGTCTGACAAGTGCCTGGCAAGAGGCAGGTGAATATACGGTGGTATGGGATGGCAGGGATAACTCGGCGCTTCAAGTCCCGTCAGGTGTCTATCTCTATCGCTTGGCAGGTGAAAATGAAACCGTCACCAAAAAGCTGATGCTGCTCAAATAAGCCGAGTCTTTTTTTTCGCAACTTTCCCCAATACCAGGATCGCTTTTCGATTAGATCACCACCCGGGCCTTATTTCAGATCCCAGGACTTTAGATAGAACGTGCCGTTAGATCTAATGTATTGGATAATTCCTATATCCGGTGCCAGGATAATCGTTTCCTCTTCAGTCTTGATTTCCGGCGCATCAAACTCAAATATTATACAGCCCTCGAACTTTTGACTTTCATATTCTATGGTCTGTTGTCTCGTCACCGTAACTTGATAATCCAAAGTTGCAGACTTTGTATATTGATATGTTCCGCTATTTTCAACCGAAAAATCGAGCCACAATAAATTTACACCGCCAAAACGTTTGTAAATACGACCCCATTGATCCTGATACAACGTATCAGCGAAGGATGGCTTGTTACCATATAGGAAATATACTGTATCGTTGAGCGCAAATGATTCCCAGACGCGCTCACTGCGCGTGCCGCTCGATGGGTCGTTCTCGTAATAGTACCAGATATTGCCCGTTTTGAGCGGGAAAAAGAAGGATGAATCTTCCGATGGCGTTTTTTCTTCCGGTCCGGTGGGCTCGTCTTTTCCACAAGCAAGCAAAAAGGCAAAAGATACAAGAACGATAATAACTCTTTTCATCTCGACCTCCATGAAAAAAAGATATACAGAATAAATATAGGCATGAGATGAGTTAATTAAAAACAGTTTTTACAATGTACATGTCATTTCAGCTTTTCGATTGGTTTGACACAAAAATAATTGCGGATAAAATAAAAGGTATGCTCTACGCGCTTCGATGTTGAACCATTGTTGCCCGCCAGGCCAATCTGCTGTTTTCCACCAACGAGACGGCAGGACGGTGATCCATGCCCAAACATCCGGTGAATCCGGAGCATTCACATCACCGCGAACGCCGGCTTGCCGTCGCCAGGCAGTCTCATTGACAAAGTGCAGCATGAAAAAATCCACGGCGCTTTTCAATTTTTCCTCCGGCAAAGGATAGCCGAGAACACGCCCGAGATAAGCAGCATAGACCAGCGCTTCCAGATTCATCAGGGTATAGGTCAGCGCCTTGCGCCCGCGCCTGAGCTCCAAAGGCATCCTTCCCTGATAATCAATTTGTGTTGTAATACAGGTGGCCAATTCATCCAAAAAGTGTCGATAATTCCCGTCGCGAAGATACAAACTGCTCAACAATAAAAAGAGATTTTTCCAGCTTTGATGATTATTATTTTGGGCAGGTCGATATTTTAGCGCATAGCGGTAGGCGCGCGCAACCTGCGCCTGGAAATCATCCGCAAAATAGCGGCACAGCTCGGCAGCAACGATAAATTTGCTGAATTGGCAAAACGTCACAATCGGCGTATCACCCGCCAGACGGCCGATGAAAAAATCCCAGAAAAAAGACCCGCCATCCGCAAATTCTTCTATATGTGACCAGGCGGCTAAATAGTCACACGCTTTGTGGCGAAAACGTTCGTCTCCGGTGGCAGCAAAGACAACCGCACATGCGAGGGCGATCTTGCCGTCATGCTGCATCTGCAATGACAATTGCTGCTGTTTCTCCGGATTGACCGCTAATCGGGGTATTTTGAGAAGGCCCTGGATGGGCATGGGCGATTCATTCAACAAGCCGTGCTCCATCTGAAAATTGCCCAGCGAGTCGGGCATGATAAAAACAAAAGTTGTTGTATCTGCGAAAGGAATTGAGGCTTTGGACATCGAGCTGTGCAACGAATCACCGTTTCTACAATGTGCCGTCAACAGGCAAAAAATAGCATGGATGACAAGAGCAATATAGTTATTGTTGCGCTGATGTATCATAAATAAAAGTCGCAGAAATGCTCACTTGCCGCTCAACACGGTTTTTTTCGCTATTTTATCTACGAGTCCCGGAGAAAAAAGCTTGAGCCACAAGCCAATTTTTGCCCTGGTTGTCATAACAACTTCTCGCTTGCGCTTGCCGGCGGCGGTGATGATGATGCGGGCACATGCATCCGCGGACATGACGCGAGTTTCATCGATATAGCTCTCCTTGAGCGGGGAGCCATCGCCCTGTATAGCGCGCTGTCGGACTTCTGTGGCGACAAATCCCGGATAGATTATAGTGACGGACACGCCATCGTCCGCCAATTCAATGCGAATGGAATCAAAAAATCCGGCCATGGCGTGCTTGCTGGCGGCGTAGGCGGAGCGCGTCGGTACGCCGTTTTTGCCCGTGAGACTCGAGATGCCAACGAGGCGTCCCTGGCTCGCTTTCAAATAAGGTAAAGCATAGTAGGTTGTGCAGACACTCCCCATATAATTGACATTCATGATCTGTCGAATATAGGAGATATCCTTTATCTGATCAAATCGGGAGAACATGGATACACCGGCGTTATTGATCAGCGTATCAATGCGGCCATACTCGGCAATGGTCTGCTCGATGAAATTTTTGCATTGAAGCTCTTCCGACACATCCGTCGGTACCACGAGCGCGCGGGCACCCCGTTCACGACATTCCTGTGCTAACTGTTCAAGGCGATTCTGATCGCGTGCCGCCAATGATAACCACGCACCGTGTCCGGCCAATTGCAACGCCAACGAACGACCGATACCGGCAGAAGCGCCGGTGATAAGGATGACATTTTCTGAAAATGAGAATTTCGCCATTCAGCTCTCCCTCATTATTTCAGTCTTTTGATATAAATATTGGCAAACTCTAGCGGATCGCCATGATGTTGCAGGGCAATGGGACCACGTTTGGGCATGCCGGGCAGAGTCGCGCGATCAATCACCAGTTTATTGTTGAGCAAAACCGTCACCGTATCATCGATCACGGTAATTTCAAAGCGATTCCATTCATTGACCGGATTGTCCGCATTTTGGATGGGCGTTGTGGCACGCCTGACCTCGGCCGGCATGGACGCATCCGTTCGATAACCATATATTTCACCGGAGCCGACCGGCCAATTCCAGATATTGATCTGGCTTTTTGATGAACCGCGCAAGTAAATGCCGCTATCACCAGCGTTTTTAACCGGAATAGTCAGGTCCTCTCCTGTTTCATCTTTGAGCGTGGAGCCATCCGGCAGCACAACCGGGACCTTCTCGACGCGTGGTTTGGCCGGCAGGCGCCAATCAACGATGAGAGTGAAATTCACATATTCCTGCTCCGTCCACAGATGCTTGTCTTCGCCATCCGCTTCACTTTGACCATCATAGGCTAAAATCCAGTCTTTGGCTTGCCAGTGATCCTCGTTGCCCTCCACCTGTTTCCAGCCGCGCAGATCAACACCATTATAAAGTGACGTGAATCCGCGTGCTGCAGCAGCAGTTACTTCCGGGGGTGGATTTGTTCCGGGCAGCTCCTGAATGCGAATATTGCGAAAATCAACTACACCGCCTTCGGATTCGAGGCAAATATAACCTTTGCGCGGCTGCACGTGATAGGCTCGCGTCACCACTTCTCCATTGACAGCCAGGGTCAATGTGCCCTCACGGCTCTCGACGCGATAGTGGTTCCATTCGCCGGTGGGATTGGCGAGTTGCTTTTGCGGCAGTGAGCGCATCCAATCCGCCGGGTGTAATGGCCAGGGCGCCATGCTCGCCCCCTGGATCGCGAACACATCACCATGACTGGTATAGTTTTCCGTATCTCGATCGGTGAGAATCTGAATTTCAATGGCACGGGTGAACGGCTTGCCGGTCACCGGCAGCGGGTCTGAATGCACAAACAATCCGGAATTTCCCTCCTTCTCCAGATGACGATATTCGAGCTCGAGAATGTAATTTTCGTACATGCTTTCCGTTCTCAATACACCGGTTGGCAATCCGGTGCAGTGAATCATGCCGTTTTGCACAGACCAGGTTTCGGGAGCACAGTTTACATTCACCCAACCGCTCAGATCGACGCCGTTGAAGAGAGGGATAAACTCATCCGCCGTGCTGATATGACAAAACGCAGACAACACGAGAAGAATAACAAAAAGATTTTTCATCGCACACGCTCCACAAAAGGGTAAAATGAGCAACACTGTTTTTTATGCACAGTTTATGAGCCACGGATTTTCACGGATGAAACACGGATAATATCATTCATTTTAATATTTTTCAACCTCCAGCCCCATAACTTTCTCGAAGCAAAGCCGAAAAATCCATACTACAAATCTACAACATCGTGTTTTTTTAGCAAAATTTTTCAGTAATACAAAAAACACGTTACGGATCTGATTTATTTGCTTGTATCAATAAATCTTTATCCACATCAAAAAAATCCGTGCAATCTGTGTAACCGTGCACCAATGTCCACGGATTGCACGGATTTACACGGACTAGAAATCATTTTCAAAGCACATTGATCCGGATAATCCGTGTCATCCGTGTAATTGCGCGGACCATTTTGGTTGCGGCCTGCGGCCGCGCGGAAAACTCTGACATTTCATCCCGGCACCTTTGCCAGCCAATGTCTTTCGATCTCTTCCAATGTTTTGCCCTTGGTCTCCGGCACGGCCAATTTCACCAACAGAAAGAGTGCGACACATAGTATCGCATAAATCCAGAAGGAAAAGCCGTGATGAAATTTTTCCACCAACCACACATTTTCATCCAGCATGGGAAAGGTCTGAGATACCAGCCAGTTGGCTGCCCACAAGATAACAGTGCATATGGACATGGCGCGACCGCGAATGCGGGTGGGAAAGACTTCCGCGAGAATCACCCAGGTGACTGGGCCAACCGAGAGGGAAAAACTGGCGGCATAACTCAAGACAAAGAGGATAACCCACGCAGCTTTAATTTGAAGATAGAATGTCAGTCCAAATAAAAATAGTGACAAGCCCATACCGGTGGCACCGATGAGCATCAGTGGCTTGCGGCCGATTCGATCGACGTAGATCATGGCGACAATGGTGAATCCCAAATTGAAGGCACCAACGGCAACCGTTTGCAGCAAAGCGACATTTGAGGTGGCGCCGAGGCCTTTGAAAATTTCTGGTGCATAGTAGATAATCACATTGATGCCGGTGACCTGCTGTAATATCGCCAACCCAATACCGACGAGCAGAATCGTTCGTAATCCCGGCTTGAATATTTCCCTGAGGGATCGACTTTCCTGAGCGACGGTCTTTTGAATATCCTCAGCCTCTCGTCGGGCGTGCTCCTCGCCGCCGATACGAGCGAGGATTTTTCGCCCCTCGTCTGTTCGTCCCTGCTTGATGAGCCAGCGCGGGCTTTCCGGAACCAGAAAGAGCAAAAAGAAAAAAATGACCGCTGGTAGCGTCTCCGAGCCGATCATCCAGCGCCAGCCGGTAGCAATATTCCACGCTTCGGTGCCGATGCCGGAGATGAGATAATTGACAAAATAGACGATGAGCATACCAAAGACAATGGCAAACTGGTTCCACGACACGAGTCGCCCGCGAATGGCCGGTGGCGAAATTTCCGCAATAAACAGCGGCGACAGCATGGACGCTGCGCCAACGCCAACACCGCCAAGCATGCGAAATAAAACAAATTGCGTGAGGGTGACCGGCAGAGCGGAGCCGATTGCTGAAATCGTGAACAGAATTGCCGCCAACAGCAGCACTTTTTTTCTGCCGAACGCATCGCTCAGCACACCGGCGAACGCAACGCCAATAATGCAGCCAATGAGCGCGTTTGACACGGCCCAGCCGGTCTGTGCTGCATTGAGGTTAAAATGCTGGCGCAGAAAACCAATTGCGCCGGCAATGACTGCCGTATCATAGCCAAATAACATTCCGCCAAGCGCTGCGACGATCGCGGCAAAGTAGACATAACGTCTGTTCACTGGTATGCTTCTCCATTAAATTCGTGCAAAGCCCGAATCATTGCCACAACATTATCCACCGGCACATTACCCTGTATATTGTGAACCGTATTGTAAACAAAACCGCCATCCTTGCCGAAAATTTCGCAATGTTTGAGTACCTGGGCTCGAACCTCTTCCGGCGAATTGAACATGAGCGTCGTTTGTGTGTCGATACCGCCGCCCCAAAAGGTGATATCTTGACCATAGGTGCTTTTCAGATGCATCGGATCCATGCCGGTCGCGGCAACCTGCACCGGATTGAGGATATCAAAACCGCTTTCAATGAACGAGTCGATGAGCGTCTCTACTGCACCGCAGGAATGTTTGAAGGTTTTCCAGGATGTGTTCTGGTGAATCCAGTCATTGAGACGTTTATAATACGGCATCCAGACATCCCGATATGTTTCAACAGAACAAAAGGTCGAATTTTGCGTTCCGAAATCCGTGCCGCAGATGAAGACAATATCCACCAGATGACCCACGCGCTGCCAGAGTTTCTCCAGGTTCTTGACCGCAATGTGCGTTTGCCGATCAAAAATTTCCTTCACATAATCCTGGCGAATGAGCGTTGACATGTACCACTCGCTGATGTCGCGGATGCCTTTGGGATTGGTGAGAAAGGGTGCCGGCACCAGTGCGATATCGCCAAGGGCTGTACCGCCAAATCCGGCGATAACCGCCCGACCGGTCTCGCGTGCCTGTTGCGCCTGCTCGGCAAAATAGACCAAATCAACTTCGGACATCTCGTTGAATTCCTCCAGGTTATCCTCGACATTCAGTTTTGTATCATCGATCGGTTCCTGGCGCACAATGGTATCGAAAAAGTAGCCGCCTTTGGGCATACGGCCACTGGGACGCGCCGAACGGTCTCCTTTGGGATAAATGAGACAACTGCCATCTTCTTCTGCATCGACCTGAAAAAAACTGGACACAAGCACGGTGAAGCCATTCAAAAACGTCCACTCCTGCCAGTTTTCGTTTGGAAAACCGAATAGCGTTTCGCGGCCCGGAATACCTTCAACATCAACGCCAAGGGCTTCCTGCAAGTCAGGCTCAACAAGACCCAACATTTGATAAGGTTCATGCACTTTGACGAGTCTTTTTTCGAGGTCAAAATAGTCGCGCAGGTCAGCCACCATTTTGCAGTGAATGCCGGTCACCGCGGTGGAGCCAAAATCCACCGGGATTTTGTCCGGTTGTTGGTGCTTTAAAGTTATAAGGACTCGCTCCCGTGAAGTCATTTATGCCTCCTCAAGATATAACTGGGCAAATTGCGGGCAATCCATTTTCAATCGACATTCATCTCATACGAACCGGTCATCTGATTTGCGCTGTGCCACAGTTTTTCGCGCGTGCTCCAGCCAACCGGTTCTGAAATCGTTTTGCGAATCAAATTCTGGAACATAGGGTTTGATATCCAAAAGCGGTGTGCCGTCAAGCATGTCGACGTTTCGGATATATAAAATGCCATCCATTATCTTTTCCAACTGAACAACCGAAAGTCCAACAGGATTTGGACGTCTGGGTGCGCGAGTGGCAAAAAGGCCGCGCGGCACGGAATCCATGAATGGAACGACACGAAGCTCGAATCCCTGACTTGCGTGAAAATGATAAATCAGGAAAATATGAGAAAAGCCGTCGAGATCGCTCAAGCCATCCTGGTACTCCTGATAGACCTCGATTGTACCCTGGATACCCGCTGCACCGGTTGGCTGAATGGGCATGCCCTGTCGTGTGGTAAATGGAGTATGGATGATGCCGATAGGATGATATTCAAGCTTCATTATTTCTCACGTGATGACTGTGGAATGATAGAAAGCATACAAACTTTTCTTTGAAGAAACAAGAAAATTCTAAGATGTCGCTAATTCCCGAAACCGACGGGAAAAATTCTGTGGGTGAATCTCCGGGCCAATGGCAATGATCTCGCTCGGGCCAATATAATTTTCCAACGGGACAAGGTGGAGGTCTCCCAACGTCGATTGCAGCATGAGTGCGGTTGCGTCGTCAAGTTGCACATGCCCCTTGAGACGGTAAGATTTGGGCAGTTGTTCTGCAAGAAACAAGTCGAGCGCAGTTCTGGATATTTTTCGCGTTGATTTGACAACAGCCGTGCCGATAGCTGGACGCCCCGGTGATTTATATGCCGCGAGCGCCGATCTTTTTTCCAAGGCAACCGGCTGAACCTCAGACTCGAACACATTCATATCAACATCACAATAAGAAGCCGGAATAATGCAGGCGAGTGGATTAATCCGCCTGATCTCCGATACCACCTCTTCAAGCTTAGCCTTGGCCTCAGCCTTGTCCTGCTTGTTAACAATCACCACATCCGCCACGCGCACCTGGTTGGTCAGTCTTTGATTGGCTTGCTGCAAAAGCAAAAATGAACTGGCATCAACAATGGTGCAGATTTTTGCCAGGTGCACACGATCTTTTAAGACCGGTGCCTGCAATATTTCAACGACGGCGATGGGATCGGACAATCCCGACGCCTCAAGAAATACGACATCGGGATGATGCTCATCAATAAAGGCACGCAAGTCGGATTGAAAATCTGCGATCAAACAGACGCAAAAAACTGAACCGCGGTTGATTTCCAGCACATCAAATGTTTTGCCGGTTCGTCTCAGTTCAAGCGCATCAACATTCATCGGGGCAAACTCGTTTTGGATGATGCCGATTTTTTTTATATCAGCATATCGGTCAATCACCCGTTTGAGAAAGGTGGTTTTGCCACTGCCGAGGAATCCGGTGATGATGGTGAGTGGTGTTGACATAATTTGACAAAGTGCTCCCACTCAAAGCGATGGTAACACTCCTTTCAAGCGATCTCTTTTATCCATTCCTTCACCGCTGCCAAAGCCGGCACTGTGCCCTCAGACTTTATTTTAAAATGAGCCGTCACCACCGCCGGCGTGTTGACAACGCCATACTGCACCATCTTTTTTTCATCCGCAATTTCAACAATTTCAACCTCGGCGCCAATCTCTCGCATGGCTTGCTGTAAAATGGTCCTGACCGCTGCGAAATCTTTTTCATTCCTGGCAAAAAGCAACAGTCGTCCTTTTTGCGATCGAATGCGGAAACGCAGTTTTTCATAAATCCGTTTTTGAATAGCGGCAATGAGCTCCTCTTTTGGTGGAATGCGCGAGACAAAGGTGATCTTGCCATCGATACAAATCGTGGGGATATTTTTCACCATAAGCGACGTCATAAACTGCACCGAGTCAGAATGTTTTATCTTGTGTTCGCGCCACTCGACGATATTCTCAAATTGTGGTGTCACCGCCTTGACGGATTCCACCATATACTGGCATGGCGCGCAGGCTTCGGAGTCGATCGTAATGATATCAACAATCACCTTGTCGGTTTTGCCATAGTCGCTCATATCCAGGACATCCGGCTGTGGTCCGGTTGTTTCGAGGGTTTGGATGACCTGCTGTTGATATGGATCGTGTACAACATCAGCCACTGCGGCCAAATTTTTTATCGGTGTAGAATAGGGCAAATCACATCCCGGCGCCAAAATAAAGCCGGTTTCGCCACCGACATTCATACATTCGATCGCATGTCGCTGAGCATCCTCGGGTGAGCCGAGGAGTAAAATAACCGTCAGCTGCATATTACCGCCAAAACTGACTTTCTTCGGCAGCGCCACATCTCGGACAAAATCGAGGGGAATATTTTCGTCGACCGATACATTATCCGGTTTACACTCGCACATCGCTTCCACATTTTGTTGTGCATGGCCGCAGACAAAAAATGAGCTCAGGGCACCGCGTTTTCGGATATGGTTAAATATCTCGGTCACTGGCTGTCTCACAAACTGGCGAAATTGTTCGGGACCGATCTGACTCGTCATCGGATCGACCAAGGCGATCACGTCGCAATTGGCATCGATGTAATAGTCGGACATGGCCATAGCCACCGTTTTCGTAAAATCAAACAACTCAAAAATGGCATCCGGCTCCAGCATCATTTTCATAAAAATGTCGGTGCCTAACAAATGCAACGCCAGGGTGAACGGTCCAGTAACCAGGCCGTACAGCGCCACATTCGGATATGTCTCGCGAGCGCGTCGAGCAGCCGCCATTGTCACGGCAAGACGTCCCTCATCGGGCTGCGGGACGTGTAAATCTTTCAAGGTTTTTCCCAACAACAATGGATGTGAAACAACGGCAGGCGGATTCTCGGCGGCCCACTCCAGATCACAGCCTAAAATTTCGGCTTCGATTTGCAGATCAAAAACGATCGGTAAACCATCCGGGCGATACAATTCAATAGCTTTGTCCATGCCCGCCAAAATCAAGTCAGCCGATTTCAAATAGTCTGTTGCCCCGGCATGGATAAGGTGTCCGCCGTGTACGCCGACAAATGGCACCCAGGGGATTCGCTCGACTTGTTCGCAACGCATCGCTGCCTTGACGAGCTCACGACCGGTCATTCTTTGTTTCTCTCGTATTAAATTAGTTCAGGCAGAAGCGAGTGCTTCAACGTTATCGACGGTTTTGGGAATCGGTTTGCCCAGTACACGAGAACCGTTTTGCGTCACCAGGACATCGTCTTCAATCCGGATACCGCCAAAATCCATGTAATCCTTCAAGTTGTCATAGTTGATGAATTCGACAAATTTTTTGTCCGATTGCCACTTTTCGATGAGGGCGGGGATAAAATAGAGTCCTGGTTCAACCGTCAGGACGTAACCGGGCTGCAGGGCTTTAGCAAGGCGCAATGATTTGAGACCAAACTGGGAACTCCTTTGTATCGTCGCATCATAACCAACGACATTTTCACCCAGATTTTCCATATCATGTACATCAAGCCCGAGCATATGGCCGAGGCCATGCGGGAAAAACAGCGCGTGTGCGCCTACGGCGACCGCCTCTTTTATGTCACCGCGCATGAGGCCGATTTGTTTGAGGCCATCGGCCATATCTCTGGCGCTCTGCAGGTGTATGTCCCGATATGCAATGCCGGGACGAATGGCGTTGATCGCGTTTTTCTGGGCTGCCAGGACAATCTCATAAATATCACGTTGACGTTTGGAAAAATGTCCGCCGATGGGGATGGTTCGCGTGATATCGCCGGCATAATGCAAAAGAGATTCCGCGCCGGAGTCGTTGACGACAAGATCACCGGCCTGCATGACATTGCCGTGATAATGGTTATGCAAGGTTTCTCCATGCACGGAGAAAATAATGGGAAACGAGATGCTGGAGCCATACGCTGCAGCAATCCCCGCCATTTTGCCGGAAATCTCTCGCTCAAGCATGCCTGGCCTGGCATGCTGCATGGCAAACGTGTGCATTTCGTAAGTGATGTCAATGGCCTTTTCAATCTCGCCTATCTCTTCTGCTGATTTGACGCTGCGCTGCGCTACAACAGCTTTAATCAATGGCTCGGAGACATAATGTTCAGCAGTGTCAATATTGAGATGCAAAAGTGATGCAATTTTGATACGATGCTCATCGCGATATGGTGGCAAAACATGAACGAGTCGTCCTCTGTTCAGGGCACTGGTCACTGCATTCGTGAGGTTTTCTTCTGGCGCGCTTTTTTTTATCCCAACACGTTCGGCGCGCTCCTGCAATGACAGTTGCGGCCCCATCCAAACGATGTCATCTACCGTGTAATCGTAACCATAAAAAATTTCAAGATCCTCGTCGATATCCATGATCGCAGCGAGACCTGGCGTGTCAAGGCCGAAATAATACAGGAAGGTGCTATCCTGGCGAAAGGAATATGGATTATCAGCATAGTTCATTGGGCTTTCACCATTGCCAAGAAACAGAACAATACCGCCTTGCAGCTCTTTCTTCAGCAGTTCGCGGCGTTGCACATAAATGTCCGATTCAAACATGATAGATCCTCAAAATGATTCAAAAGAGCGCGCTCGTCCTGAAATAGACGTAAACGCACAATTCTCAAGGGGGACGCGCACTGGAAATTATAATGCTCGGATGACGCCGGTTTCTCTGATGATCACCGGAAATTGCTTGAGTTTTTTCGGCACTTTTTTTTCAATAAGCGGCGTACGTTCGACAACCAGTACGGTTATCGCGTCAAGATCATCCTGTTTGCCAATTCCGATACCGATAACGCCCGGAATGTTCATAATCTTTTCTTCATATTTTTTTTTAACATCATGAATAGATAAAAGTGACATTTTTATGCCCTTTATTAATATTGATGACATCTACAAGTTACATACAAATTATTGAAAATCAACTTTATTTTCACTATTTTCTTTATGGTGTTTTGTACAGCTCTTTCGCCATTTTTTTCAAACAGCATCTATATAAAGAATATTCTCTTGGGGATAATAAATTAAATTACATGGAGACATCATGAAAAAATATCAGGACAAGACACCTGAACAGGTCATCCGAATGGTGACCATTGAGATTTTAGAGCGTGCAATCAAACTGGCCAAGAAAAAAAACCGTTCTGTCTACATCAGCAAAACATCGGGTGGCAAAGGTCTTGACGTGAACACGCTCAACCCGAATACACCGGAAGGTCGCGAAAACCTGGAAAAGTTTTTAACACCCATCAAACGGCACTATACTATTTATGGGCTTGGCAAACCCGAGGAAAAAGATTCGATCAACTGGCGGGCCGTCAATGCGCCGGCCTGGCGCCGCATGCTGCTGTTTATGCAGTTGTTGCATTCGGTGACGATGAAGGGGACGCCGAAAAAAATAAAGTTTTTCCGCAAGATGGGCGTGCACATTGGTGAAAACACCGAGATCATGCAGGGTGTGTGGCTCGACCATTTTCGTCCGGAACTGATTTTTATAGGCGACAATACGTTGATGGGCGCCTTTACCCGGGTGACAGTACATGCATACGAAGGCCATGGACGCTTTCGCTATGGTCTGGTCGAGATAGGCAACGACTGCACCATTGGTGCCGGTACAGGTATGGGGGTCATCCGGATTGAGGATAATGTCAGAACCCTGCCGGGAACCACATTATCCCCATATATGCTCAAGGTGAAGGCGGGATCGGTTGTTGGTTGGAATCCACCGCATGTTCACCACCCGGATGATGACAAAAAAGCACGGACCGCTTAGGCTAAAACGGATTTTGACTTTTATAGCCGGACGGCATGGCGAAAACACCTGCCGGGGCTGCCGCCTCTTTAAAGTCGATGAGTTCTGTTGAAGAGCTGAAGGATTGCCCCATCATCTCATTCGTTTGTTTTGAGAGAACGTGAACGCCTTTGATCTTTTGCGTCTCTTCCATAATCTTGTTGACATTTTGACTCAATCCCGGCATCTGTGCCATCAGCGCCGCATTAAACTTGGCATACAACTGCTCGTCAATTTTAATATCAGTTGTCGCCCAAATTTCAGACGTCATCGTGCCCATGGCCATCTCAATGGTTTGAATGTATTTTTGGCACTCCCACTTGCCGATTTTTTTCTTTTCGGATGTCGGCTTGACACTCACTTTGATGTCCATCATTTTGCCCATAAATTGCTGAAAGGCGGCCTGATCTTCAGCGGACATCTCTTTTTCCTGATTTTTAACCATTTGAGTAAAATCCAGCGGCATGGTTGTCACAGTTTTCTTTTCATGGTCGGCAAAAGTCACGACCTGTTTCTCAAGATCGACGACAGTTTTTTGTTTCTCATTGCTGGTCATCATTTTTGTCTTGGTAATCCAGATTTCAACGATCAGATCTTGTGCCGGTTGATTCTGACCCATTGCTGAAATGGCATCAATATGCTGCTTTTGTTTCATATAAATATCAGAGTGAGCTATATGTGGCAGCAACACAAGAATGCTGAATAGCCCGACAGTCCATCCCATAAAAAGTCGCCTGGTCATCGTCCTTCTCCTTGTTAAAATAGATTAAAATGGTTTATGACATATTTTTTCGAGAATATCACAGCGCGGCCGAAGGCCGCAGCCAAAGTATAATAAATACTCTAACAGACTGATTCAGGTATCATTCCCGGTCTGCAACTAATTTAGTTAAAATTTTTTTTTGTATATCACCTGGGCTCTTATTTTCGATATCCATCCAATGAATTCGCAAATCGCGTCGAAACCAGGTGAGTTGGCGTTTCGCAAAACGGCGGGTATTCTGTTTTATGGTCTGTATCATGGTAGCATAATCCAGGGTGCCGGCCAGGTAGTCAAACACTTCTTGATAGCCGACGGTACGTAGCGCATTAAGCTTTGGTCCATATCCCATTTTTTGCAGATTTTTTACCTCCTCAACGAGTCCTGCAGCGATCATCTGATCAACACGATCATCAATACGGCGATAAAGTATTTCACGAGCCCTGGACAGGCCGATAAAAACCGGCACAAAGTCCGCCGCTTTCTCCTCGCCCTGACGATACGCAGAAATCGGTCGGCCGGATAACTCCCATACCTCCAGGGCCCGCACAATCCTTTGCGTGTCATTGGGGTGTAAGCGTTCTGCGGTGACCGGATCTACTCTTTTAAGTAGATGAAAAACCTTCTCATTGCCGACATTGCGAATCTGTTGCCGCCATTTTTCTTTCACTGCGGGATCGGACATTTTGGGTGCAAACAAGCCCTCGACAAGCGCCCGAATATAAAATCCTGACCCGCCGACAACAATCGCTCTTTTATGTCTTGATTGAATTTGGCGAATACAAATGCGCGCTTCGCGACCGTACTGGCCGGCGCTATAGTTCTGATCCGGGTAACATATATCAATAAAATGGTGCGGTACGCGATCACGTTCTGTTTGAGTCGGTTTGGCGGTGCCGATATCAAGATACTTGTAAATCTGACGGGAATCGGCGGAGACAATCTCGCCATCGAGATGTTCAGCCACGTCCAGCGACAGCTCTGTTTTACCGACAGCCGTCGGGCCAATGATGAACAGAACCTTATGTGCGCGCAAATCTGTCGTCAAATTCATCCAAAGAAAAAGTAATCATGGTTGGGCGTCCGTGCGGACAAAAATAGGGTGTTTCACAGGCGAAAAGTTGATCAACCAGGGCATGCATTTCATCACTTGTTAATCTGTCACCGCTCATAATAGAAGCGCGGCACGCCACACTTTTAGCGACACGCTCCTGCATATCAATTTCAGTGCCAATCTTGAGTTTATATTCGTCCAAAATCTCCGGCAAAATCCTTTCCTCATTGCGTATACGCATACCGGCAGGAATACCTTCGACAACAACAGTGCGGCCACCAAATCCTTTTAAAATAAAGCCAATATTTTCCAGCAATGACAAAATATCCAGCAGCATGGCATGATCTTCCGCAGATAATTCCAGTGTGAGTGGAAACAGCAACTGCTGCGACGGTGCTTCCTTTTTCTGCATTCTTTTTTTGACTTTTTCATAGGTAATGCGTTCGTGTGCAGCATGCTGATCAATGACAACCAGACCGCTTTTGATCTGCGACAAGATATATTTGTTATGCAGCTGCCACATCAGTGACCGCTCGGATTCTTGTCTGCCTCCTTGTGACCTTGACGATGTTACTGCCGAGTCGTTCCACTCGTTGTCGGCCTGGGATGCCGAATCCTGAGGTGACGCATAGATTGCTGCAGGCGGTGCATCAAAATCGAGAGTTGCCTGTTGGCTGTTGAAATTCTTCAACTCATCAATTAACGACGCGCGAAATCTCGACCGCTTTCGTGGAAACGATTTCAAATCCTCCGGCTTGATGTCGGGGACAATCTGGTCGGACATCAGCGCGCGTTTTACAGCGCCGCGTACCAGAGAAAAAAGCATGTGCTGATCGGCGAACTTTATCTCACTTTTTGTTGGATGAACATTCACGTCGATGCGTTCCGGATCAATTTCAAAAAAGAGAATGTAGATAGGAAAGCGGCCTTTGGGCAGCAGCTCGCCATAGCCGGACACGACCGCCGCCGACAAAGTTCTGTCGTAAATAAAGCGCGAATTGACGTAAAAATATTGTTCGCCGCGAGATTTGCGAACAATTTCATAATTACCGAGAAATCCTGTCACCTTGAACACAACGTTTTCTTCTGAAATAGGTAACAAATTTTCGCCGACGTGTTTACCCAATACCTCGGCAATCCGATGCTGTGCATCGGTTTTTTTCAGGCTATAGATCTGTTTATCATCGTGAAACAGGGTAAATTCGATGTGCGGATGCGCCAGTGTGAACCGGCTGAGCACGCCCAAAATATGTCGATACTCCGTGGCTGTCGCGCGTAAAAATTTGCGTCGCGCCGGAGTGTTGAAAAAGATATTTTTGACAGCCACCGAGGTCCCAGCGTTGCCGCCGACGCTAGCGATATTCGATACAGCACCGGCATCAATGTTGATCTGCGTCCCTTCGATGTCGTCGCGCTGTACGGTTTTCATCTCGACTCGTGAGACCGATGCGATACTGGCTAATGCTTCTCCGCGAAATCCAAGACTCGTC
This sequence comes from Candidatus Zhuqueibacterota bacterium, assembly GCA_016928775.1. Lineage (GTDB taxonomy): Bacteria > Zhuqueibacterota > Zhuqueibacteria > Residuimicrobiales > Krinioviventaceae > Kriniovivens. The sequence continues at coordinate 22,469 of JAFGKD010000090.1, forward strand.
ACCCGTTCGACATCTTGAAAATTGTGAATCTTTGACGTCGCGTGCCGTTGAAATGACATGATGGCATCTTGTTCGCTCATACCCAAACCATTGTCAATAACCTGGATGAGCGTCTTACCGCCATCTTTAAGGATAACCGTAATACAATCAGCATCGGCATCGATGGAATTTTCGATCAGCTCTTTGACAACGGATGAAGGACGATCAATAACCTCACCAGCGGCGATTTTATTGATGACATGTTCGGATAATATTTGTATTTTAGGATCGTCCACGTCAGCCTCTTTATAAAGTATGCAGGTAAATTATACCTAAAAAGATATAAACATTCAAGGAATTATTCATCGGTTTAAAACGAGCGAGTTGGCTCTTTTGTCCCGTTTGTATCTTGGTCGACTGATGCTCGCGAATCCTTTCCTTGTCGGCAGAGCTGGACACAATTAAAGGAAAAAAAAACAATAAAGCCAAACAGACAATATTTTCTCAAATCAGCTTTATCCGGTTTTTGTCAGTCGTCTGCAATCCTTTTTTATCGGCAAAGATGCGCGTGATCTCGATGACCTGCTTCAGGACGTGTATGTTTACAAAAGCGATTATAAGGTGCAAAATTTAGCCCTATGGGTGCCGCTCGCGACGATTGAATTTGCTATTCTCGATCTGTTGGGACGTATCGCCGGAAAATCAATGGGGGAATGGATTGGTGATATTTACAATACCAAAGTTGCTGTTTATCAGGCCAACAATTATCGCGGCAAAACCGCAGAAGAATCCATTGAACTCATTAAAAAAGATGTAGCCGAGATTCAGGCCAAGGCGCTGAAATTTAAAATCGGTGGTCGCATGAGCAACAATGCTGAAAATCCGCCAGGGCGCACAGAAAAATTGATCCCCCTGGTGCGTCAATCTTTTGGTGATGACATGGTCATATATGCCGATTCCAACGGATCATACACCACCGATGAAGCTATCCGTATCGGTCGCATTCTGGAAAAGTGCCGCATTGATTTTTATAAAGAACCGGTGAAATAAAAATATTTTTACGGATTTTTCCCAATTTTTCGTATGTTAAATGTAAGTAAACGAGGATTCAATCGAGCTGAAAGGCGCTTTGATATTCCTGCACCAGATTATCCTCCACAGAACCACATCCAAGTCTTGCGCGATGTTACAAGTGAAATTTACTAAACTATGAACTACTTACCTTAGGGAGTAAGTCATGAAAAAAATTACAGTATTTGTGGTGCTCGTTTCAATGCTGTTCGTTACAACCAGTTTTGCCAAGGTTTATACTCAACTGGTTCTGGTGAGTAACGAAAACGGCGTACTTGTGGTGGACGTTCAGGCAAAAAGCGATGATGGTGAGCCATTGATCAGCCTGTACCGTGGTGCATTTAAAATTTCCGAGACGCTTGAAAAGCGAGTGACATTTGTCGGTTTTGACAATCTTGTATTCACATCTCCGGATTATAAAACACAAATCGGCTATAGTTCGGATTACAGAAAATTTTACTGGGTTTACACCTACAACACTGGTAATGCTGGCCCGTACGCTTCAATTCCAGAGGATTGGCTCAGCGTTTTGCGCGTACGGATCATATATAACACCGCGGATGAAATTGCATCGCTCTCATGGGCTGGATCACCCTCTTACTTGGTGCTGGATGAAAACGGTAAAGATATTACTGGCGATTATATGCCGATTCCACCTGAGCTGCAAGACTTTCCACTGCCAGTCGAGATGAGTGTTTACTCGGCCAATATCGAGAACAACACAGCGGTTGTCAAATGGCGAACTGAAAGCGAACTCAATAATCTTGGTTTTAATGTTTACCGAAGCGAAAATGAAGAGAGCGGATTCGTCAGACTGACCGGGGAGCTGATTCGCGGTCAAGGTTCGACATCTACACCTCATGATTATCAATATATTGACAAGAGTATTTTGCCCAAAGTAGATTATTGGTATGCCATCGAAACCATTTCGCTGGACGGCTTGAGTACATTTTATGGTCCTTTTCCAGCGACAGTATCGAGCGCCATCGCCAGTGGAACACCGGAGATGCCGGTCAACTTTATGCTGCGACAAAATTATCCAAATCCATTCAATCCGGAAACGCAGATTCGTTATGAACTGTCAGCTGCGAGTGATGTCAAATTGACGATTTATGATATTTTAGGCAATGAAATCGTCTCATTGGTTGACGGACATCAGGTGGCCGGCAGATATAGTGTAGCATGGGACGGCACGGCCAGAAATGGCCAACGGCTTGAATCCGGCATTTTCATCTATGAGTTGCGTGCCGGTGAACAGGTCTTTTATCATAAAATGACGATGATCAAATAGCGTCCGCACTTTTTTCACGATAAAAGCCGTCTCGCAAATCGAGACGGCTTTTTTTATGAGACAATTTTTTTCTTTTCCAGAAAGCCGAACTCTTGTTCAAAGTTCGGCGTGAAAACACCTTTGCCAATGTTGCGGCGAATATCGCTAATTTTCCAAAATGTTCCTGTTTCGATTTCATCCTTGGGCCAAATGAATGGCCCATCATGAAATCCTCGAAACGTATAGACCAACTCACTTTCAATTTCGTTTTTCATGATATACATATAAAGTGGTTCATGGGGTATCTTGTCGACACCAAGCTCTTCCTTGATCTCGCGCAGGACTGCATCGTTGATCTTTTCGCCACTGGAAACGTGACCTCCAACCGATGTATCCCATTTTCCGGGCTGTATCTTTTTAGATGACGCCCGCTTTTGCAGCCAAAGCTGGCCGCGCGAATTAAAAACATGCACGTGCACGACCGGATGTAAAAGCGCGGGATTGCCATGGCACAGCGTTCGCGGTGCTTTGCCAACAACTTTGCCATGCGGTGTGACTATGTCGAACCACTCGTCATTTTTGTACTGCTGCATGAATGCGCGCTGATTCATTTTGGTTTTGATAAATTGCCACACAAAAACCAGAACAAGCATAATATAAAACAAACCACCACTGACAAACGCCCAAATTTCTTTGCGCCGGAGATAACCTGGCGTGCCCGGCTCACCGACAGAAACCGCTGTGAGGACGATCAAAATTATGTGCGCGAGCAGCAGCCAAAAGAGTCCATGCAACATACGTCGCATCATGAACAACTGCTGGTCGCCAAGCTCCATACCTTTCATGTAGCGTTGCGACATGCGGATGAGCAGCGGATTTTTTGTAAAAACGGTTACGCCGATTAAAATGACAAAAATCAACTCGATGATCGCTGGTTTGATGAGGATAAACACAGGATTCGCAAATAGCACGGATATCCCGCCGAGCGCTGCGATCAGAATCATGTCCAATAGCGCAAATCTATCAATCCTTTTTTCTCGAAAAAAAATAAAAATCAGATAAATAAAACTAAAACCAAGAGCGATAACGAGACCGGTCAATAAATCAAATAATTCATCGGCAATGATAAAAATAAAAAGTGGAATAAAGCCAACAGCGAGGTTTTTGAGCAGGGTTCTGCGATCCATAGCCATCCATCTTCAATTGTCAATTTGATGCTTAAACTACGGAAAGCTGAACAAAGAAGCAAGAAATTGCCGAATGCGAAATAGCATTGTGTAGTTCGGTGAGCACGAGAAACGTATGGTGATGTCAATCAACATACAACCGCGGAACTCTCGTATTGATATTCGTTAAAATTTCATACGGAATTGTTCCGGCCCATTCAGCCAGGTCTTCTACACGGATCGGAACACCATCTTGTTCGCCAATGAGCAGCACATCATCATTATTGTAGGCGCTGTCGGCACCAATATCGACAACTATTTGATCCATTGAAATGCTGCCGACCACCGGGTAGCGTTTCCCTCGAATGCCGACGTAAGCTTTGTGTGACATGCTGCGAAAATACCCGTCGCCATATCCTACGGGAACCGTGACGGCGCGTGTATTGTGGTCGGTTTGCCACGTCGAGCCATAACCGACTGGATGGCCGGGGGTGATCACTTTGAAATAGACAACACGTGACTTCCAGGTCAACGCCGGTTTGACATTCACAGTGCGCTGCACTTCTTTAGATGGATAAACTCCATAAAGTAAAATTCCGGGACGCACCATGTCGAACGTTGCCTCTCGAAGTTGCAGGATGGCACCGGAATTGGCGGCATGCACCAGCGGGGGGCGTTCCACGGCGCGCTTTTCATAAAAAGACAGGACGCTTTCAAAACGCTCGAGCTGCTGCCGCGCATGACTCAGGTCGGCATTTTCCGCATTGGCAAAGTGGGTGTAAATGCCTTCAATGCAAACATGAGAACAACGAAGTGACTCGGTCAAAAAACCTTCAGCGCTGTAATAGTGCACGCCAATGCGTTCCATGCCGGTATCGATTTTAAGATGCACCTTGGCCCTCATCCCCAGTTCATGCGCTGCACTTTCAATAGCTTGTAACTTGGTGATGGAAGAGGCGGTGATCGTCAGATCAAAATTAAGAAAATGTGGAATCTGATTCCCAAGCACGCCCCCGAGCACGAGAATAGGAATAGTGATGCCTGATTCTCTCAACAATATACCTTCCTCCAAAACCGCAACGCCAATGTAGTCCGCCCCAAGCTCTTGGAAAAATTGCGCAACGCGCACCAGGCCATGGCCATAGGCGTTGGCCTTTAAAATGGGCATCATCCTGGCAGGTGTAACCTGTTGTTTTATTGCTGTGAAATTCTCCCGCAGTCGCGAGAGATTCACCTCAACGAGCGTTGGGCGTATAACATCTGTGCTCGTACTGATAGTCGCATGATTAATGGGTTGCATTTTTTCCTTTTTTTAAAGTGAACAGAACAATTTCAGGCGGGCAATTATAACGAACCGGCACAGCGCTGGTGCCAACACCCGCCGAAGTGTATCCAGTCATTCCTCTATATGTCCAGAATCCCTTGACAAACCGACGCGGTGCCTTGACATTGGTAATAATGGGACCAATTTTTTTCAATCTGATTTGTCCGCCATGCGTGTGCCCGCACAGATAAAAGCCTATGCCGAGATGGGCTGCCTGCCGATAAATCTCGGCAGTGTGCGCCAGCAATATTTTGAAGACATCCGCCGGCACGTGCTGTGTTGCTTTGGGAAGGTCGTCCGCTTTGTCGTAATGCGGTTCATCGACACCAATGATGTAAATGCAATCCTCTCCTTTGCAGAGTCTAACAGATTCGTTGTTGAGGAGTCGCACACCCAGCTCGGATATGTGCAGCATCAATTCTGGCGGATCATGGTTGCCGCGAACTGCGTAAATGCCATCTCTGGTGTGAGCGACCTGGAGAATGTCGTGTATTCTTTTCAGCACGAGGTCATAAGATCCCGTCAAGCGGTAACGATAATCGCCAAGTAATAGCAGAACATCTGCTGGTGCCTCCGCCAGCAGCTGCTTCATTTTTGGTATGATGTGCAGTTCGCTGTCAATATGTAAATCGCTCATCATCAGCAGCGTATAGCCATCAAAGGCGGGCGGGAGGTTGGCAAAGCTGATGTCATAATGCTCAAATTGAATATTATGCGCGTTGCGCAAGCCACGTTTGTACAAGCCGAACAGGTGCAGGGTGAACCGAATCAGGTGTTTCGGCACCTTGAGGCGTTCATAAAAAATTTTCAAGCTCTTGCGAAATCGGCTCTTCATGTGCCTCCGTTGCGGATTTATTCTACAATATACTCGCCAGACTGGATTTTTTTTCGTTCTCCCAAATAATAAACAAGCTCGTCCATAAGCGACTTTAGATCAGGCTCCACGCCGGCAGCGGGTTTCATCTTTTCTTTGACGCGTTTGATCTCGGTATCGACGAGCGCCAGGTGTAAACGAATCAAACAATCGCGTGCAAACTCCCACGGTTTTGGATGCGGATTTTCCTGCATCATCAAATCGGATAATTTAGCAGCAATTTTTGCATCTTGAATCGCGGTCAAATAGTCTTGTGGCTTGAATGTGAGGGGATCAACGCCTTTCAGAAAATTCTGGAATAAAAGACGTATTTCGCTATGCTCAATGTTATCAATATTGAGATTTTTTACAATACGGCCAATCAGATTGGGATGGCGCATGGCAACCTGCAGCAGCCCTAATTCAGCGGTGCCTTTTGAAGTTTCGAAGAAAGTGTCTTTTTCATCGGCCTGCTTTTCCTCGCCGGGAACACGAAATCTGTACTGCCGTTCGATGTGACCGATTTCATTCCACAAGGAAGACTCGTCGATTTTCAGGCGTTCTGCCAAATCGCGCACGAGAAAGGAGCGCCGAATGGGATCATTGACTTTGGCAATCGAGGCTAAAATATCGCGTGTGCCCGAGGCTTTTTGCGATGTGGAGCCATGCTGAATCGATTCAAATTTATTGAGTTTAAATTCCATCAGCGGCACAGCGGATGCTAGCAGACGTTTCACCTCTTCGTCACCTTTGGTGCGTGCAAATTCATCGGGATCAAGCCCAGGGGGCATTATACAAATCTTTACCTCCATGCCGTTTTCCAGCAAAATATCAGCACCGCGCAACGCTGCCGCCGCACCGGCCGAATCCGCATCATACAAAAGGATAGCATTTGAGGTATATCGGCGCAACAATCGGGCATGGTCCTCAGTGAGTGCGGTGCCGGAGGTTGCTACAACATTGCGAATGTGCGAGCGAAATAAACTGGTCAAATCCGTGTAGCCCTCAACGATAATGACCTGGTCGTTTGAGCGAATCGTATCACGCGACTGATACAAACCGTAAAGAATATATCTTTTCTGATAAATATCCGTTTCCGGCGAGTTGATATATTTAGGCGAGTTATCGTTGAGGATGCGTCGCGCTCCAAATCCCACGACCTGGCCGGTGAGATTTACAATCGCAAATGTGATGCGGCCGCGGAAGCGATCGTAAAAACTGCCGCCATCTTTTTTGATCACAAGACCGGCGCGATGCAACACTTCAATGTTCAAAGACTTTGCTGTCGCAGCGCGAATCAGAGCATCCCAGCTGTTCGGTGCATAGCCGATGCCAAAGGTCTCAAATTCATCATCCGTGATGCCGCGGCTGTTCAGGTACTGGCGGGCCTCAGCGGCGCTCTCCGTTCGAATGGACTCTTGATACAACTGCGCCGCCAATTTGTTGGCAAAATAGAGTGCTTCTTTTTCACGATATTGATCATAATTTTCGACATCTTCCGGCAGGGTGATGCCAGCTTGTTTGGCCAATAATTTGACCGATTCGATAAAGGTCAATCCTTCGATTTTCATAATAAAGGTAAAGACATTCCCCCCGGCACCACAGCCGAAACAATGAAAAATCTGCAAGTCCTGATTGACACTAAAGGAGGGTGTCTTTTCCTTATGAAACGGACACAAGCCAAAAAAATTTCTACCCTTTTGCCGCAGCGTCAAATAACCTGAAACAACGGATACAATGTCGCTGGCAAAACGCACCTGGTCAATCACTTGTTCCGGAATTTGACTCAAAATTGTCCTCTTTTATTTTGATTTTGATCCAAGTTAAAACAAAATGCTTTTTCGACATCCTTTTGGGATTTTATATCCATTTTGAATAAATCTCTTGACATTTTACTTCTTTCTTGATATGATAGCAAAAATTAATAAAAAAAAGCAAACAAACAAATCTTTCCGAATTATTCAGGATTATTTAACTCATTATTATCATCCAATGAAAGGAGTGAGCCGTGGCCGAGCGAACGTTAGTGCAGTTGTTTGAGGACAGTATAGCAGCTTATGGTGATAATATTTTGATGTGGGAGAAAAAGGGCGAGGCATATGAGGGAACAACCTATCGTAAAATTCAAGAGTCTGTTTACAAATTTGCTGCCGGCCTGTTGACGTTAGGAATTCAAAAAGGAGATCGTATTGCGCTCATTGCTGAAGGCAGAAATGAATGGGTCATCTCCGAGCTCGGCATTCTTTACGCGGGTGCAATCAATGTTCCCATGTCGGTCAAGATTAATGAATCATCCGATTTAAAATTTCGGCTGTCGCATTCCGGCTGCCGTATGGTCGTTGTCTCGGATCGACAACTGCCCAAGATTTTGACAATTCAAAATGATCTGCCGGACCTGGAAAAAATTATCGTCCTTGATACGGTTGAAGAAAAGAATCATCAGATTGTCTTGCTGAATGAAATCTATCAAATGGGAGAGGATTTTCTGCAGCGTCAATCCCAGGCATTCTTCGAACGTTGGGGGGATGTAAAAGAAAACGATGCAGCAAATATTTGCTATACTTCCGGCACCACCGCTGATCCAAAAGGCATCATTCTGACGCATCGGAATTATACGGCGAACGTTGAGCAAGCCTCCTCATTGCTGCCAATTCCGGAATGGTATACGTCACTGCTCATCCTGCCGTGGGATCACTCTTTTGCCCACACCGCCGGCATCTATACACTGATGAAGAACGGTGCCAGTATGTCATCGGTACAGGTGGGCAAAACACCGATGGAGACATTGAAAAATATTCCGGTCAATATAAAAGAAACCGGGCCCGTGTTTTTGCTGAGCGTGCCATCCCTGGCGCAAAACTTTCGAAAAAACATTGAAAAGGGCATTCGTCAAAAAGGTCCCAAGGTGGAAAAGCTCTTTGAAAAGGCGCTCAAACTCGCCTATAAATACAACGGTATCGGCTGGGATCGTGGGAAGGGTCTTAAAATCTTTCTAAAACCCATGTATGCCTTGTACGACAAAATACTGTTCAGCAAAATTCGGGGTGGATTTGGCGGGCGGCTCGAATTTTTTATCGGCGGCGGCGCGTTGCTCGATATCGAGCTGCAGCGTTTCTTTTATGCCATTGGTATGCCGATGTATCAGGGGTATGGGCTCACCGAAGCCGCACCAATCATTTCGGCAAATGTGCCCGCCAAGCACAAGTTAGGGTCATCCGGCTCCATTGTTGCCAATTTGGATGTGAAAATTTGCGATGATCAGGGAAACAGTCTGCCAGTTGGTGAGAAGGGCGAAATTGTTGTGCGAGGTGAGAACGTCATGGCCGGCTATTGGAAAAATGAAAAGGCCACCAATGAGACCTTGCGAGATGGTTGGTTATACACCGGTGATCTGGGATATCTCGATCGAGATGGTTTTCTGTATGTTCTCGGCCGACAAAAAAGCCTGCTCATCAGCAACGACGGTGAGAAATATAGCCCAGAAGGGATTGAAGAGGCCTTGATGTCGCACAGTAATTATATCGATCAGGTTATGCTTTATAATAATCAATCAGCCTATACTGTGGCGCTGCTGGTTCTCAACCAGGCTGCTGTGGCAGGCGAGCTCAAGGATAAAGGCTATCGATTTGATACCGAGGAAGGTCAAGACACGGTTTTGAAATTAATAGAATCCGAGATTGATGAATTTCGCCAGGGCAAGTATGTCGACATGTTTCCGTCAAAGTGGTTGCCAGCCTCTTTCGCAGTGCTGGGAGAAGGTTTTACAGAACAAAACGGTTTTCTCAACAGTACGCTCAAAATGGTTCGCGGCAAGATTACCGAATTTTATCAGGCGAGAATTGATTACATGTACACGCCGGAAGGGAAGGATATCTATAATCATCAGAACCGGACGATTTTATCTCGATTTAAACAGTAACTACCGGCAGGACAATTCTGCCATCATTATTCCAAGAAAGCCGCAGCCTTGCAAGAGATACAGATCATTTTATATACTGTAATGATGTCAATTCGATTTTGGAGACACTCATTTATTCTTGTTGTTATAATCGCACTTTTTTTCCAAAACCGAAACAGTTTCGCCCTGCCCGATTCGATCACCGTGAATTTTCAAGTCGTTTGTGACAGTGCGGCCGTCGGGGATGGCGGCAATGCCTGGGGTGGACATCAATGCCGGATTGTCCGTACCCGCTACGGCGTTTTTACGGCATTCACCACCGAAGGCAGCGGGTATTTTGAGCGCGAATGGCATGTGGCTGAACGGACAGATGACGGCTGGCGCGCGATTGCCCAAGGAGTGGCAGGACGGGAACCGGTGAATCTGCTGGCCGCACCGGACGGCACGTTGTACATCATCGGTTGGCCCGACGGCAGGGCGCGCATGTGGACGTTGACACGTGCGGGAGAAGTTTGGGACGTGCACCAACAGTCAGTCGGGGGCCAGTCCAGCGGCTACTGGCCATATAATTCTGCCGGAATCGATCTCACCGGCAATATTTGTGTGTTATCCAGCACAGGAGGGGAAAAGCCCGGTGGTACATTCCGCTGGTCGAATTACAGCGCTGCGCAACAGCAATGGATTAACCGGAAATCCGACCTTGATTTTCGCTATTGCTACACTTTTGTATTTCCTCTGGCGGAGAACGGATTGTCGCTGGTTTCGACACGGGATGTCCGCTGGCAAGCCCTCGGCTATCAAAAGCCAGATAACGCCTCGGATTATGTTTTCAATGCATTTCGTTACTGGCATGCTGACAGCAGCATGGCGCCGCTTGTTGAGAGGGCATTTGTCGAAGAACCACCCACCGAAGCGTTTCCCTTTGTCGTATGCAATGCTCAAATTGATGCATATGTCGATACCCGGGGACATGTGCATGTGCTCTACATCAAAGTTGGTTCGACAACGGCCGGTGCTGTGCAACACCGACACGCCGTTTTTTCAGCTCATGGCGAAACGCTCTTTGACGGAGAGATACCGCATGCCGCCGGATGGTACAGCCGCATCTTTCAGGATTGGAACGAGCGTTTTTTTCTTTTGGGAGATGCCGGTATCATTTACCTTTTTGCAGACGATGGTTATACCACTGTGGATTCCGTCCGGTTTGATTTGCAGGGATATCGCGTGGAATACTCGGGGTATGGTATTTCGGCACCCCGAACAGGCACACCGCTCAGCACTGTCCTCGACGTGGTTTTCCCGACCAATGGCGGCAAGGATTGGATCTATTTTGCACTCCCGCTGGATGAATTGTTTCCCGGGTCTATTGTTCAATCCAAAGATCAAACCGTGCCGGCGCAATTCGAACTGTTACAAAATTACCCCAATCCATTCAACGCCGAGACGCTGATTCGCTACTCCCTTCACACTCCGGCGGCGATCACTATTCAGGTTTATAATGTTTCCGGACAGAAAATCGCCACACTGGCAGATTGCACGCAGGTGAGCGGGAAATACTCGGTAAAATGGGATGGTCAGACCGATCAGAGCGAGATAGTTGCGACCGGCATCTATTTTGTGCGGTTACAGGCCGGTCCTTTTGTGGAAGTGAAAAAATTATGCCTCATTCGCTAAAACCACCTGTTTCGGCTTTTTTTGCCATGAGCACCATCCGGTAATGAATTTTGATTACAGCCAAAAGCCGCGCCAGGTTTTATCCGTACTACAAATCTGCAACATCTTTTTTTTTAGCAAAGTTTATAAGCCACGGATTTTCCTGGATGAAACACAGATCATATCATTCATTTCAAGTCTTTTTAGCCTCGTGTGGGGAAAAAAAGGTAAAATACGGCAGCATTGTGATGCAGAAGGTTGGATGCTTGGAGGATGACTTTTATCGTCGTACGGTATCCTCATATGCCCGCAAAATTTTGGTGATGATTGTAGTTGTCGAGCTGCCTTTGAGTCCGGGCAAAATGACGATGTCGCCGCCGTAACTTTCAACCACTCGACGTTCAGGTTGATTGATCGTCTCCAGTGTGTAATCTCCGCCTTTGGCGTAAATGTCCGGTTTGAGGTCTTTGATGATTTCGATGGGGGAGTCCTGATCAAAGATAATTATATAATCCACACATTCCAATGCCGAGAGCACAATGGCTCGCTCGTTCTGATTCACGATTGGGCGTAGCGGACCTTTGGTGGCGCGTATTGATCGGTCACTGTTCAATCCGACAATCAAATAGTGCCCGAGCCGTTTGGCTCGCTGCAGATAGAGCACATGGCCCGCGTGCAGGATATCATAGCAGCCGTTTGTCCATACGATTTTTTTCTCGGCATTTTTTGCATTCAGTCGAATCGCCCGTAGGTCTTCCAGTGATTTGATTTTGCCGCTCATTTTGTCCTTTCATCCATGGTTTTGCATTAAATGTAAAAACAATCACGGTTTGATGCAAAATGTTATTTTTGATCGTATTTGTTAGTCCCAATTTATTTTAGTAAATTGACGTGTACAAAAAGAGGATTTTATGAAATATTTAGTCACTGGTGGGGCCGGCTTTATCGGTGCCAATTTAACTGAAACACTGCTGCAACAGGGGCACGAGGTTGTTGTATTGGATAATTTTTCCACGGGCTTGCGGCATAATTTGGCCGGATTCGAGCAGTATCAATCAAAGTTTCGCCTCATTGAGGGTGATTTACGCGACCTGGATACCTGCCGAGAAGCTTGCCACATGGTGGACTATGTCCTGCACCAGGGCGCATTAGGCTCTGTGCCGCGCTCTATCGCCCATCCGATCACCACGAATGAAAACAATGTGAGCGGTACCCTCAATCTGTTCATTGCTGCGCGCGACGAAAATGTAAAGCGTATTGTTTTTGCATCATCATCTTCAGTTTATGGCAACGCAAATACACTACCCAAGGTGGAATCCATGATTCCGCATCCTATCTCGCCTTATGCAGCGTCAAAAAACATCTGTGAAATGTATGGTCGAATTTTTTACGAATTGTATGATATCGAAATTATTGCGCTGCGTTATTTTAATGTGTTTGGTCGGCGACAAGATCCAAATTCGACCTATGCCGCGGTCATTCCCCTGTTTGTCAAGGCACTCATGCGCGGTGAACAACCGGTAATTTTTGGAGATGGAACCCAGAGTCGTGATTTTAGTTATATCGATAATGTCATTGAAGCGAATATATTGGCGTCGCGTGCCCCCAAACAGGCATGCGGTAAAGTCTTTAATATTGCATGTGGACAACGCACAACGCTGAATGACCTGTATACAAAAATATGCGAGCTGCTCAATATTTATATCGAACCGCGCTATGTCAAGGAACGGCCCGGTGATGTCAAGCATTCACTGGCCGATATCTCTCTCGCTCGACAAATCCTCGGGTATGAGCCAATTTATGATGTATTTCAGGGACTCGAGCTGGCCATTGACTGGTATCGTGACAACGCCCAGTTTTGGATGTGAATGTGTCACATGATCTGCTAAAAAAATTTTTGGCATTTAACCATGACAAAAAGCTCTTTTCGAAAGGTGAAAAAATTGGACTGTGTGTGTCCGGTGGACTTGATTCCGTTGTATTGTTGGATTTGTTTGTCAGAATACGCGACGCGTGGGGATTAGATATTGTGGTCTTGCATTTTAATCACAAACTTCGCGCAGATGCAGATGACGATGCTGACTTTGTTGCCGCGTTGAGCGAACATTTTAAATTGCACTTTGAATGCGGGCAGCAAGAGGTGGCTCACATTGCAGAGCAGCAAAAGATATCGGTCGAAATGGCAGCTCGACAATGCCGTTATACATATTTTGACGATATAGCCACTATACTAGACCTCGACAAAATTGCCACGGGCCATACGGCCAGCGATCAAGCCGAAACGGTGTTGCTGCATATTGTACGCGGTTCTGGATTGAATGGACTGCGAGGCATCCCGCTCAAGCGCGGACGCATTATTCGTCCTCTGCTTTGTGCCCAGCGTCGAGAGATACATGTCTATGCCATAGCACGGGGGCTGCAGTGGCGAGAGGACAGCAGCAACCAAGATGAAAAGTACAGGCGTAACCGGGTTCGGCATACGCTTTTACCACTTTTGCAGGCACAATTTAATCCGCAAATCACCAAAGCACTGAATCGGTTGAGCGAAAGCGCTGGTGAAAGCAGTCTCATCATGAAACGAGCCGGTCGTAAAGCCTTTCGTAATGCAACAAAGCACACGGCCGACGGCAAAATTATTCTTGAAATTGAACGCTTTTTAGCTTACCTTAAATCTCTGCAAAGACTAATATTACAGCAGATACTTGACGAGAGCGGCCATGATCCGCGCATACTTTCGTTTAGCAGGTTCGAGAATATCCTGTCATTTCTACGGGCGCAACAAAGTGGTCGAACCTTGCGAATCAAAGAGAATTTTTCTATCATGATCTCAGGACGGTTTGCCATTTTTGGTGAGGTTTCTGAGGAGAAGAGACATTTTCTGATCATCAATAAAGGTCCAGGAAGATACGAACTTTGGAACGGTCTTTTTCTGGAAATAAAGGAGATACTAAAGCCGTTAATCTTGAAGAGCAAAAACAGAGAGAGCGAATACGTCGATGCTGACAGCATTGTTGACCCGCTGATTGTGCGCTCATATCAGGATGCTGACTATTTTTATCCCATAAATGGCGCCGGCAAAAAAAAGCTCTCGGATTTTTTTATTGATGAAAAAATTCCATTTTATGATCGAGAACATGTGCCTGTTCTGGAGAGCGCCGGCAAGATCGTATGGATTGGTGGTTTGAGAATGGATGATCGGTTCAAAATTACCGAACAAACGAGTCGGATTTTTAAACTGAGAATCGGGACACGTGAACAAAAAAACAGTTTTTGAAAAAGCTGTATATGATAGCGCCTTTCGGGTGCTTGTTAGCAAAAACGCACTCGAAAAAAGAATTCAACAGTTGGGTCAGCAATTGACCAGAGATTATCGTGACAAGGAACCGATCATCGTTGGTGTTCTGAATGGTTGTTTTATCTTTATTGCTGATCTGGTTCGGGCTATCGAGTTGGACCTTGAGATTGATTTTTTAAAGATATCCAGCTATGGTGATGCGCAGGTATCATCCGGCCAGGTGACGATGCTCAAAGACCTTCAGGCCGATATACGCGGAAGACATGTGCTGGTCGTCGAAGACATTGTTGACACCGGTTTATCGCTCAAGTTTTTGCAAGAGAAACTATCGGCATTAAAGCCGGCATCGCTCAAATTTGTCACCTTGCTTTATAAAAAGCAGAAAGCGAAAATTCATTTTGAGATTGATTACATCGGTTTTGAAATTCCGGATGAATTTGTGATCGGTTACGGTTTAGATCACAAACAAATTTTGCGCAATTTACCAGCAGTTTATATTATGGATTAAAACAGAAAAAGGCAAAGACGTTAGAATATGAAAATATTGCAAAAAAAAGCACAGGTTTATAAAATGTCCGGCTCTCGGAATCCCTCGCCCGGTGGTGCAAAGAAGCCGGGTGGATCGAATCAGAAACCGGATGGCCCGCAGTGGGGCAAAGCCTCACGCTCAATTATATTTTGGATCGGATTATTTGTTATCGCCTTGCTCATCTCCCAACAATTTACCTCTGATCGCGATAAACAGTCCATGCTGAATTATAATGAATTTATGGAGCTCGTTGAATCCGGGCAGGTTCAGGAGCTAAAGATTGAAAACACAGCGGTCACGGGCAAATTGATTCCCGGGAGTGAGGCGGCGCAACAGCGAGGTGATGCGTTCAAGGTTGTTTTATTATCGCCGCCAGATTTTCAAACAATTGAAAAATGGCGCCAGGATTATAATATCCAGCTCAGGTTCAAACAAAGCTCGCCCGGTTTTATGGGTATTTTGATTCAGATCGTGCCGTGGATACTGTTTATTGGTTTGTGGATCTATTTTCTTCGCCGCATGCAGGGCGGAGGTGGACAACGCGGTATTTTTAATTTTGGCAAATCACGGGCTCGATTGGTGAATGAAAATTTCCCCAAAGTGACATTTAATGATGTTGCCGGCGCCGATGAAGCCAAGCAAGAGTTGCAGGAAATCATTGAATTTTTAAAAGAGCCTGAAAAATTTCAAAAGCTCGGCGGCAAAATCCCCAAAGGGGCACTCTTGCTTGGACCTCCGGGAACGGGCAAGACATTGCTTGCCAAAGCAGTCGCCGGCGAGGCAGGTGTGCCGTTTTTCAGCATGTCCGGGGCTGATTTTGTCGAGATGTTTGTTGGCGTTGGTGCCTCGCGTGTGCGTGATCTTTTCGAGCAGGGCAAAAAAAATGCGCCGTGTATCATCTTTATCGATGAGCTGGATGCCGTCGGGCGGCATCGTGGCGCCGGCCTTGGTGGTGGTCACGATGAGCGCGAACAGACGCTGAATCAGCTTTTAGTGGAGATGGATGGATTTGAGTTTAATGAAGGTGTTATTCTGTTAGCCGCAACCAATCGCCCCGATGTCCTGGATTCCGCACTCTTGCGGCCAGGTCGTTTTGATCGCCAAATCGTTGTCGATCGGCCCGATGTTCGCGGTCGAGAAGGCATCCTCAAAGTGCATACGCGAAAAATTCCACTTTCAAAAAACGTGGACGTCAGCGTCATTGCCAAAGGCACGCCAGGATTCTCCGGAGCAGACCTGGCAAATATGGTCAATGAAGCCGCGCTATTGGCAGCTCGCAAAAATAAAAAACGCGTTGAAATGGTGGACCTCGAAGAAGCGAAAGACAAGGTGGTCATGGGTACCGAACGAAAGAGCATGCTCATCAGTGAAAAGGAAAAAGAAAGCACGGCATATCACGAAGCTGGACACGTTTTGGTTGCCAAATTGACGCCCGGCTCAGACCCGGTGCACAAAGTCACTATCATTCCTCGCGGCCGCGCTCTTGGCGCCACGATGACACTGCCCATGGATGAGAAACATAATTATTCAAAAACATATTGTCTGGCTATACTACGGCAATTATTAGGCGGTCGGGCAGCCGAGAAGCTTATTTTTAATGATTTGACCACCGGCGCCGGCGATGATATCAAACGCTCCACTGAATTGGCTCGCAAAATGGTGTGCGAATGGGGCATGAGCGACGAGTTGGGTCCCATCACGTATGGCGAAAAGCAGGAAGAAATATTCCTCGGTCGTGAAATCGCACAGCATCGTGACTATAGCGAAGAGACTGCGCGTCGCATCGATAAAGAGATCAGGAAGATTATTGAAGACGCGATCAAAGATGTTGATACCTTGCTTGCCGACAATATCGAATCGCTGCATAAACTGACCCGCGCCCTGCTGGAGCGCGAAAGCCTGGATGGCGACGAAATAGACAAAATCATCAATGGAGAAGAACTCGAGCCGCTGAAAAATCGAAAATCAAAAAATGGCAAGAAAAAGCAAGTCGCAGCGGCCAAAGAAAAAGCTGTAACCGAGAGCTGATCGATCGATTAGCTGGTTTTTATACTTGCTGTTGGGAATAAAGGTGACCACTTCACTTTTATGGCGGTGTGCAAATCATCTGTTTGATCTTGCCGATCGAACATTGATCATGGGAATTTTAAATGTCACCCCTGATTCATTTTCAGACGGAGGACGATATAATAATCTTGATTCTGCATTTAATCGCGCGATTCAAATGCAGGAGCAGGGGGCGGATATTATAGATATCGGCGGTGAATCAACACGTCCAGGGGCAGCGCAGGTAAGCGAGCGCGAAGAACTTGAACGCGTTATTCCGGTGATAAAAAAATGCCGCACACACTTGCATATCCCCATGTCCATCGATACTTATAAAGCAACTGTTGCCGAGCACGCTCTGGCTGCTGGTGCGGTCATTGTCAATGATATCAGCGGATGCCGTTTTGATGCCCGGATGCCGCATGTTGTCAATCAGTATCAGGCAGGACTTGTGATCATGCATATCAAAGGTGAACCGAAAAATATGCAGGTCAATCCGTTTTATAAGGATTTGTTTGATGAGCTGATAAAGTATTTTGAAAAAAGCATTCGTATTGCCCGCGCCGCTGGTGTCACAGAGGAGCAGATTGTCATCGATCCGGGAATCGGCTTTGGCAAACGACTAAAAGATAACTTTCAACTATTAAGGGAATTGCGTATTTTTGAAAAATTTGGCAGACCCATTTTAGTTGGTCCGTCAAGAAAATCGTTCATCGGTCGCTTGTTAGACCTTCCCGAGGAAAAACGACTCGAAGGGTCCATCGCAGCGGTCACGGCAGCTATTCTCAACGGCGCCCATATTGTTCGTGTACATGATGTGCAAGAAATCAAACGCGCCGTCACGATCGCAGATGCAATTGCCGGTAAAATTAATGTCGGGGATTAGGCAACAGTGCGCTTTATACTATTCCATATCGGTTTTCTACCTTTTACGATCATGGATGCGCTGGACATCGCGGTCATGTCCTATATCATCTATCGATTATACAAATTTCTACGCGGATCCCGCGGGGTACAAATGCTCGTTGGTTTGATTATCATACTCATTGCCACCGGGATTGCGCCACTGTTCCAAATGAAAGGAATGACCTGGATTTTTGAAAATCTACGAACGATCTGGTTAGTCGCTTTTGTCATTCTTTTTCAACCCGAGCTTCGCCGCTTGCTCATTTATGTCGGACAAAGTCGACTGGTGCGGTTTTTTGTCAAAGTGAGCGGCAGCAAAGTGATTGACCAGGTTGTTGAGGCTGCTGTCGCCCTCTGTGATATCGGCTATGGTGCGCTGATCGTTATGGCGCGCGAGACCGGATTGCGCAATATTATCGAGAGCGGCACGCTTATACAAGCCGAGGTATCCTCGGCGCTCATCATTTCAATATTTAATCCGCGGTCACCTTTGCATGATGGCGCCATTATCGTGCAAGGTGATCTTATCGAAGCGGCCAAATGCTTACTGCCGATCAACGAAGAAAATTTCGGTCATATAGAGTTTGGCACACGACACAAAGCCGCACTGACATTGTCCGAGGAAACTGACGCCATGGTCATTGTCGTGTCCGAGGAGCGCGGCAAGATTTCAGTCGCTATTGGCGGAACGCTGCAGCGTGATTTGAGCGAAAACGAATTGAAGCGGATCCTTACAGAAGGATATCGCTACGGCAATACTGAAGTAAAAAAAGATGGTTTACTTTGAGGCAAATATATTCGGCATTTTGCGCGAGAAAGGCGTGATCTCCATGAAAAAAATATTCGGAAAATATTTGATTGTCTGTCTTTTGGCCGTAATTGGCCAAATATTTGCCTCTGTAGGAGGCGTTATTGGCATCGTCTCTCCCCGTTTGATGTATGATGGTCGCCCGATTTTGTGGCAAAATCTGGATAGCGATTCGGCTGACGTCTATATCAAATTTTTCAAAGGTGAACGATATAATTTTTTTGGCTTGATGAACGGGGAGGATACCAGCCGTGTGTATGGTGGACTCAATACCGCTGGATTTGCTATTGTCTTTAGCACATTTGCCAGTTCATCTGATAAGTCTTTAAATATGGAATCGGTGTTCATACGACAAGCGCTCGGCATATGTGGCCGGCTGGAGGATTTTTCAAAGTTGCTGGATTCAACAGAAATCTCTATCGGTACCAATTCATCCTTTGCCTGTATGGATGTATACGGCGCCCACAAACTGTTCGAGTCCGGTGTGACGATGCGCGATCCTTTTGATCTCAAAAAGGTGCCGCCAGGATTTCTTGTACGCGCAAATTTTCATTTTACCAATCCTCAAGTTGCAGATAAAAGTTATTGGCGTTACCATAGAAGTGAAGCGCTTTTTGCCAGCGAGAGCGCGCACAAAAAGCTGCACAATCATATCATTATGAAACAAATTGCCCGGGATATGGCGTCAATTGCTGTCGATCCGGGTTCACTGTCCTCAGACGGGCAAGCCAGCGCACCTCCGGCAGGTTTCATCAGGACTGAACACAGTGTCAACCAGTACAATACTGTCAGTTGTCTTGTGATTCAGGGTGTCAGGCCCGGCGAGAATCCCGACTTTTCTACGATGTGGGTGATTCTTGGCGAACCGATTTGCGGTGTTGCAATACCATTATGGCCGGCAACGAGTCAGGTGCCACTCGAATGCCAATTATCCGAATTTTCATTAAATGCTTTTTTTCAAGAGCAGAAAAGCAATGTTTATTATTTAACAAATATGCCGCGCAGCGTGGATACAAATGCACTCTTGGCACTAAGATCCCGGATGGATCAGATTGAAAATTCCGTATTCGTCGAGACCCGCAAGGCGCTGGCACGCTGGCGGGAACAGAGCAGCTATTTGCAAGACATGATCGATTTTCAAATGACAACGGCAGCTTTTGTCTATCGATCTCTAAAAGAATAATCTGAGAAAAAATTATGACTGATCAATGGAAACAAATAGTAAATTCCGCGGAGGCGACCAAAGTACTCAAATTGGTCACTTACATCCACGATTTGTGTGATCATGAAGGTGATGTTACCGAGTTTTTGCCGACCATGTTGCATCGACTTGCGATGCTATTAGATGTGCAAACGGCTGCAGTGACCGTCAAAGATCCGGATGGCGTTCAACGCGTATTGGCTCGCTACGACAGAGGAAAAACGTCTATTGAAGACAAGTTGCTCCAGGAAATTGGCGTGCAAGTCGCCACAACGCAAAATAAAATCATCGAATCGACGCATAGCAAAAAAATCAAAAATTTGTTAGCCGTTCCTATTTCAAAATCGAACACGATATTGGGTTCTTTTGTTCTGGCGAATAAATCGAGCGGCGATTTTTCCGAGTATGATGACGTTGTCGTCACCCTTGTTGAAGTGAATATGGATCATGTCATTTATAACTGGCTTCGTCGTCAGGAGCATCTGCTGGTATCCATAGAAAATGAACTCATTAAAGCGCTGGATGATATTCTCGATGAGACCGCCGAACAAAGTGAAGCGCTTAATAAAATGATTAAAACCATTCTTGATTCGTTGAATGCGGAGATCGGCTTTATCACCCTGTATGATTCAGAAAAAGATCGACATTTGCCGGGCGGGAAAATGTTGCGTAGCCCATACCCGATGAGTACGGACGATTACAAGCTGGTTGGCAGTCTCGTTCGCCAGGCAAAAGAGGAACGAAAAGCTATTATCCAACAGGATCTGCCCAATTCTGAAATCAACAGCATTTTGACGGTGCCAATGTTCGTGAATGGTCTGTTCCTCGGTTCCACAGTGCTGATCAACAAGAGAGATCATTCGCATTTCAAAGCGCAGGATTTGCGCCTCGTCGAATCGGTCAACCGAATTATTGATAATTATCTGTTTCAAGAGGAAAAATTCAAACGATTACGTCAACTCATTGGTTCCGAAGCAAGCAAGGATGTCGAAGAGGCGCTGATGGGACATCGCGCGGATCAAAGTACTGGCCAGCGTATGGAAATCACCATGTTGTTCGCGGATATTCGGGGCTATAGCCGATTGACAAAAGAAATGGATCCAACGACAGCAGTTCGTATGCTCAACGACTTTTTTAGCCTCGTCACACCGATTATTATCCAGCACGGTGGCATGGTGGATAAATATGTCGGCGATGAAGTTGTGGCGCTCTTTACGCAATCAACACCATCCGGCTCACATGAAAAGAATGCGGTTGAAGCGGCTTTGGGCATTCAGGATGAACTGGAAAAAATGAACATTGACTGGGAGGTGACGGGTCGGCCAACGCTCAGTGTCGGTATCGGTATTCATACCGGCGATGTTGTACTGGGGCAAATTGGGAGCTACGATCGCAAGGATTATACAGCAATCGGTTCCCATATGAACTTTGCGGCTCGATTGATGTCGGTCGCAGGTCCGCATCAGATCATTATTAGCGATAAAACCTATATCCGCCTCGAGGGCAAGGTCACCGCGCGTCGCATTGGACCTTTTGAAATAAAAGGATTTGGCAAACACCAGGCTTACCTGGTGGAAGGGCACTCACCAGATCAATTTTAGTGGAGCGCTGTATGATCAATCGGGAGCAATATATTCAAGCTCAACAGAAAACAGTGGACTATATGGCGAGGGCGGGAATTGTGCTCACACCAGATGAAGCACAAAATATTGAAGTTGCCGATTTCGGTTTGAACCGGTTGCATGAGATAGGGCTTGAAATTGTGGTTTATGTGAACACCGATCGTGTTTGTGCCAAGGAATTGGTGTTATTTCCCGGGCAAATCTGTCCAGAGCATCGACATCCGCCCGTGCTCGATGAACCCGGCAAGGAGGAAACATTTCGTTGCCGGTGGGGCCAGGTATTTCTCTATATCCCCGGTGAAGCTTCTCCGCAGCCTGCTGCGTCTTTACCGCGCGACAAAGTCGATACATTCACCGTCTGGCGCGAAATCATTCTTCATCCAGGCGATCAATATACCCTGCAACCCGACACCCTGCACTGGTTCCAGGGTGGCCCCGATGGTGCTGTTGTGTCCGAATTTTCAACGACAAGCCGTGACGACGCCGATATATTCACGGATCCGGAAATTCATCGCATAACCCATCTCGCCGAATCACCTGCTAAAAATACTTGACAATTGAATACGAATCATCTATATTTTCTGAGTCAAATTCATTGTGCACCTCTATATTGCCTTGGTTACATTTTTTGCTTGTCGGAAAGTACTCCTCGATCGCAAAATGTATAACCAGATATGCGATTTGCGCGAGGCCAGTTTGGTGTACGAACCTTGTACACAAATAGAAAGGGTTCTTTATGGAGCAAGGTACTGTCAAATGGTTTAGCACTGCAAAGGGTTACGGTTTCATCACACGCGAATCGGGGGACGATATTTTTGTGCATTATTCAAGCATTACCGGTGAAGGCTTTCGATCTTTACGAGAAGGAGATAAAGTAGAATTTGAAGTTGAAGAGACGGACAAAGGTCCGCAGGCCGGACAGGTCAAACAAGTCAAGTAAATCAAGCCCCTCTCAAGAGGGGCTTTTTTGTTGGTGACAGTAACCATTGATAAAGGGTGAATATCCAAACGGAAAGCCTCCGATAAACAGCATGCCGCCTAAAACAAGTGTTGATATACAAGCGAAAAAATAGTGTCGATAGAGATATCCACGCTTGATCAGGTTATTTGTCGACGTTTATAGTGCCGGGCCAATTCCATAAAAATCTCCAAATCGCCCTCGACATCACTCTGTTGACCATCAAAATAAAAAAGACGAATGGGAAAACCATTGTGTTCGCGGCTGACGCGGGGATAGACCGCTTCCGTGATAATGCCGTTCATACAGGTGAAGGGGCTGATATCAATGACGCCGGCCGCCCCTTTTTGATGATACCAGAGCGCTTTGCCCATGCTCATGACCATCTCGCCGCGCGATCCTTCTCGCGGCAAATAGGGATGGGCTAATTCCAGGATTTGCCGCACATGATGCGGCTCTTCAAATCCTTGAAAATCTTGCGCAAACAAACTGACAATTTTGTGTTCATCATGCCGCATGACCGCCTGTTTGAGTTTGCAACCGAACATCTGAAAGGAAAAATGTTTGCCATAACGATCCAGGCGCCAGACCTCTTCATCATTGGTGTACAGCACCCATTCAGCAATGTCAGATACCCAGACAATACCGCCGTGTTTTTCGATCAAGCGAAACATCTCATTGTTGGAAAAATTGTTATGCCGACAAAAAATTTCTCCGACAACGCCAATGAGCAATTTATCTTGTGATGTGTCCACCGGCACGGCACGGAAAGCGTCGCGAATCTGTCTCATAGTGCTGAGAATTTTTTTCATTCGCTCTTTATGCGGCACACTACGCGGTTCGAGCACGGCACAGATTTGTCTCAAGGCATCATGGTAAACGCTATCCGTTGCGCCAGGTTCAGTTTCATAGGGTCGAGTGAGCAAAAGTATTTTTCGGATAATGTCCGAAACAATCGCTGCGCGCCATCCGGTTCGCACCAGATTGTTGGCTTCATCGCCGATGCCAGCATAGCCATCCGAGCTGGTCGGTGCGGTGAACAGCACATTTTCGCCGCGAATGTGGTGAAAGACTCTTTTTGCCAATGGCAGATAATGCCCGTAGCGACACGGTCCGTTGGAAGTCGGCAACATAAAGGCAGTTTTATCCGGATCATAGTCTGGCAGTTCGGTCACTTTGAGAAAATTACCCAGTGTCACTGCTTCAGGCAGGCATTCATCGCCGGTCAGGTATTGACGCGCCAATTCGTAGGTGTGAGCATCCCCGGCGGGTGATGGTTGCGCATCTATGCCGATGGAGCGAAACGCAGCGGCCATGCATGCCGAGGCTTCATAGGACATTTGCGGTATATAGAGTTTGCGTTGCTTTAAAGGAGTACTATTCATATTTTCGTCTATTCTTTGCGACAGGCTGTGATGAATGCGCCGAAAATTTTGCTTCGATGCTCAACCGGCATCCGCTCAGGGTGCCACTGTACGAAAATCCCGAATCGATCACCTGGCAGCTCGAGGGCTTCGATCACACCATCAGGCGCGCGTGCGACAACCTTTAAATCTTTTCCCACTATATCAACGGCTTGATGATGATAGGAATTAACATTACATTTCTCCTGGCCAAAAATGGAAAACAAGCGGGAGTCGCTTTTGAGCGTTATATCATGTGTTGCGCCCTTTTCATGTCGATGTAAAATCATCTCACCGATCTCGGATGGAATATCCTGAATCAATGAGCCGCCGCGCATGACATTGGTGAATTGACAACCGAGACAGATGCCGAGTATGGGTTTTTCGCATTCATCCAACCATACAGTAATCAATCGACTTTCAAACCAAAATCGTTTCGCTGAGAGAGAGTCCACTGTGGGGTGTGGTTTTTCAGCATAAGCGTGCGGCGGTATGTCCCTGCCGCCAACGAGCACAAGGCCATCAAGAGATTCAATATAATCGACTAATATTTTTTCACTACGAACTGGCGGCAATACCACAGGAGTTCCCCCGGCTTCCAGCACAGCGTTAACGTAGCTCATACCCGTACAGAGACGGCCGACAGTGTCTGGATCTGAATATGTAAAGACGCTCGTAATGCCGACAAGAGGGCGTGACTGTTCACTCGCCCGGCCAGAGTGCAAGAAAAAGAACAAGCAAACAACAGCGGTCCATTTAAGCGCAAAGTTCTTCATTGTTTATTCTCAATAATTTTAGACTTTGCATTTGCGCGCTCGTGCAATGGCGTGCCGCGCAAAAGCCCTTTGCTTTCCAGATAGGCTTCACACCGCGTCAGGATGCCGGCATCGTTGCTGTGATCGTCGAATTGCAAAGTGAGATAGGGGGCACCAACAGCATCGCGAACAAAATGTTTGATATAGGAATCCGGTCCGCATTTAAAATTGGTAAAGTAAATGATATGTAAATTCTGATGTTGACCGACATATGTACAGGCCTGCAATATTTTGCGTCCGTAATTCCAAAACATGTTTTCATGAATGTCGTGAATATCGATTCCCGCTAACGGCAGAAAATCGAGCGGAATGACATTGACACCGTAGTGATCGCGCAGCTTGTCCGGCACGTGCAGGTTGATGCCGCCGTCGTAGATATTGTACGGTCTGCCAACAATGACAACAGCCTGCTGATTTTGTGCAGCCAATTGCTGGTGAATTGCTCGTCCTGCTGTTTCAACGCGCCGGCGGAATTGATCCTGAATTTTATAGGCAAATTCGATAGCCCGATCGCTTTGTTTCTTTGACACCCCTAATACTCGCGCAACACGATGCATCTCTCGCTTGATAAAGGTGACACCGTCGCGAAAATAAAGCACCGGTTTGAGCAAGTGATCCGCCTCGCCCTCCGGAATCGCGCTACGAATCACCAGGGCTAACGTTTGTCCCCAGGGACAGAGCCACGATTCCTTTTCTGGCGTGTCTGTTTCAGAGTTGATGATTTGCGGCATGAACACATAGTCGACGTTTTTCTTTTGCAGATTGAGGTAATGGCCATGCCCGACGACGATGGGAAAGCAGGGCTCAGCGATGCAAATTTCGCGGCCATCTGCTGCCACTTTGGTCGTTGTATCATCCGAAATCACCACTTCGGCGCCAATATGCTTAAAGTAGGTTCGCCAGAACGGGAATCGATCATAAAAATACATCGATTTTGGAATGCCAATACGGAGCCCGAGTCCATCCGGCCCTGGAACGTCTTCGTGCAGCATGTCGTTGTACAATCTGAACAAATCCGGGATGATCGCCTTTTGCTGAACCTTGCGTTTTTTTCGAAAACGGTGCGAACATTTGTCGCCCCAGTACGATTTTTCTCCCTCGATTGTACATTCCTGTATATCGCAACTGTTTGAGCACCCCTTGCAGGTAAATTGGCGAATGGTGATCTCGATTTTGGAGAGATCAAAACCGCGAAATCGAGTGCCTGTTTTGTCTCTTGTTAGTTTTTCTTTTGCCAGCAGCGCCGCGCCGATGGCGCCGATGACGCCATTGTGCGGTGGGACAACGATGTTTTTTTTCAATACTGTGGCGAACGCTGCTGCGACCGCAGCGTTGTAGGCGGTGCCGCCCTGAAAATAGATAAAATCGCCAATTTTTCGTCCGCGCACCACTCGGTTGAGATAGTTGTGGACAACAGCGTAAGCCAATCCGGCACAAATATCCTCTAATTGTCGCCCCTGCTGGATAAATGCTGTGACATCTTTTTCCATAAAAACCGTGCAGCGTTCGCCAAGGCGAATGGGAGCAGTGGCATTTAGTGCGAGCTCGGAAAAATCATTTTTGATCGAAATACCGAGTTTACCGGCTTGTTCCTCAAGAAAAGAGCCGGTGCCAGCTGCGCAGGCTTCATTCATGGCAAAGTCAACAACGATGCCGTTGTCGATGGAAATGAATTTGGAATCTTGACCGCCAATTTCGAAAATTGTATCGACCGGTTCATTAAAAAGAGTTTCGGCGATGGTGAGTGCGCCGGTCTTGTGCGCGGTAATTTCGTCGTGCACCGCGTCCGCTCCAACCAGTTCACCAATCAATTCCCGCCCTGATCCGGTTGAGCCGACACCAAGGACTTTAACCTTGTCGCCCCATTTTTTTGACCACAAAGCCAACTCGCGCTGCACGACCTGAACGGGCTTGCCTTCGGTGTTCGTGTAGATTTCATCGATGACCCGCGCTTGCTCATCCACCAAAACGAGATTGGTGCTCACCGAGCCAATATCGAGTCCGAGATAAGCGCGAATTGCGGTTCTATTTTGGATAGGCTCTTCCGCTCGCGGATTCCGATTTTCAAAGCGAACATATTTTGTGTCCAGTTTGATCGAAGAAGGTGCCGGACTTGTTTCAAATTTGTTGGTAGCCAATTTTTCAAGGCATTTTGGGGTCAAAGGCGCGCCGTTTTGCAGTACGGCACAGCCAATTGCACCGACCACTCTGTGCAGCTCAGGCACGATGAGATCATCTTGTTCAAGATTCAAAATCGTGTGCATAGCCTGCACCACGCCGCTATTTGCAGCGACACCACCGACAAACAGGACTGTGGGTTCAAGATGTTTGCCTCGCAGCACAGTACCCTTATAATTGCGTACCACAGCTTCGCACAGACCGCGAAAAATCGCGCCGGGTGAATAGCCGCGTTGTTGTGCGTGAATCATGTCCGACTTTGCAAAAACAGAACACCGGCCGGCGATGTTGGCGCATCCGGTCGCTTGACGCATAATATCGCCGATTTCTTCTACGCTATAATTCATTCGGGACGCCTGCTGATCGATAAAAGAACCGGTGCCGGCGGCACACTCTCCGTTACGCTGGTAATCCCGGATGTCCAGCTCTTTGGTAGCAGCATCGAACTCGATATGGATATAGCGGGACACGTCCCCGCCAATCTCGAGAATGGTTTTGGCAGCGGGTACTAATTCAACGCCACCACGAGCGATGGCTTTGAATTCGTTGATGCAGGGAGCATTCAGGCGCATGGCGACTAATTTGGCCTGCGATCCAGTGAGGTTTAATTGCACTTTTTGGCCCGGCACCAGATCAAAAAAATCAGCCAGGAGCTGAGCCGCTGCGCTCATCGGTTGTCCCTGAACTTTTAACGGTTGCGCCGCATACAGCTTAAATTCCCCAAGTGCTTCAGTTTGGTGAGCCGGCTTGAAATCCACTGCCGGGGGCAGCAATGCGGCCAATTTGGCGCTCACCGAGCCGATATCCAATCCAATATGTACAACGTCATGAATCACAGTGTTCTTTCATGATGTAAAAATTCTGACTTAAGATAAGAATTGTACAGGTTTGATTCAAGGGGATTTGCGCGCGGGTGGCACGATAGCAGATTGAAGCCAATGACGCACTTGGCGCGGCTCTCAGCAGCATCCCAAAATACTGCCATAGAATCCGTGGCTCAAAAACTTTAGCAAATCCCCGGCAGCACCAGCAGCTGCCGGGGATTCTCTTTTACGCCACAAGATTATAGTTGTACCGGACTTACACTCCTTACAGCTGCCGCAACATTCAGGCGTCCACCCGTTACCGTTTTATTGTCAAAATCATCAAGTGGATCAACTGTGTTAAAGAGCGCTGATATCATTTCATCAATTGTGAGTCCGGGATTGGCTGCCAGCAGCAACGCAGCCGCTCCGGCTACGTGCGGCGCTGCCATCGACGTTCCGGACAATGATGCATAACTATTTCCCGGCACGGTGCTCACAATATCCTTTCCCGGCGCCGCAAGATCAACTGATGTCTTGCCATAATTGGAACCGGGGACAGCGGCAACTGCATTGGAGCAGACAAAACCGCACCCATCATCGTCTCCACCGCCACTGCCCCACAGGGCACGCTTGTCGCCATGATCCGAGGCTGCGACTGAAACCACATTGGCGATTACATAGCTGGACGGGTAGAAGGGAATCGCATCATTATCAGTGCCGTCATTACCGGCAGCAGCGACAAACAGGACACCGCGATCATTTGCATAAGAGATGGCATCTTCAAGCGATTCCGAATAGCCACTGCTCCCCCAACTGTTGCTGAGAATATCAACGCCCATGTCAGCGGCGTATTCGATAGCCTTAATCGCATTTGTCGTAGTGCCAGTACCATTTCTGTCCAAAAATTTAAGCGGCATCATTTTGACGTTCCAGTTGACACCAACGACACCAACGCCGTTGTTGCCAATGGCGCCAATTGTTCCGGCGCAGTGCGTACCGTGCATGTAATCGTCATAGGCGTTATTGGAATTATTGATAAAATTCCAGCCTTTCCAGTCGTCAACTTTGCCATTTTTGTCATCATCGGTATGGTTGCCGGATGTCGGATCATTCGGGTCTGCCCAGGCATCCTCACCTGGATTGGTATAGATATTTGCAGCAAGGTCTTCATGCGTAAAATCAATACCGCTGTCGATTACACCAACCAGAACCGCATGGCTCCCGGTTGTCTTTTCCCATGCATCCAAAGCACTGATATCTGCACCTGCCAATCCACCGGTTTGACCGGTATTATCCATGCCCCATAGCTGACTAAATTTGGGATCATTAGGTGTCAGTGCTGTCGTGTAAATGTAATTAGGTTCAGCATAAACGACATTGTCTAATTCGGAAAATTCCTGTACTGCTTTTTTTACGGATTTGTCCGTTGTCAGTTTTAAATGTTGCACACCAATGAACTCAAATATTTGCACGGATTCGGCACCGATTTGTGCCAGCGCTGCTTCAACGGCCTGGGTACTGATACCCTCGGCGAATTTGACCAACACTTCGCCTTCAACGAATTCCGGTGCTTCGGGCTGTTGTATGGCTGCACTGATCAAGACAAAAAGCACAGCAAATCCGATAAAATACAGTCCTTTTCTCATAATAGAACCTCCATGTTAGTTATGCCTCATATCCCCAGAACGATTCTGAAAGGATGTGCTCTTGACTTACATTTTTACTTTTCAGGATTTCATGTACAGCCGTCACCATGGCAGGTGGCCCACAAATATAAAATGTTGATGTTGACCAATCCATCACGTATTCTTCGATAAACGCTGCACTGAGAGATCGACGCTCGCCATCCCAGTTACTGCCGCTACTTTCACTCGTCAAAGTTGGAATATAAGTGAAAATATCCGCGTGCTTTTGCTGAATCTCAACAAAAAGTTCGTGAAATGCGGCGCGTGCCAGATTTTGATTCGAATAGAACAGCGTCATCGGCTGCTCAAGCTGGCGGTAAGCGGCATCCAGGACCATGCTGCGAAATGGTGTGATGCCAATGCCGCCGGCGATAAATACAGCCGGCCTCGTGGCATCACGGGTCAAATTTCCGCGTGGCCCGATGATTTCAACTTTTTGATTCGCGCCCTCAAAAACGGTGCGCTTGAAGCCGCTGCCCGTCATTCGAGTTGCCAGCCGCAGGCTTTCCTCATGCGGTGCAGACGCGAGCGTCAAAGTGCGTTGCGGGCCTTTTTTGTCATCAAAGAGCAGTTCTGTTAATTTTAACAGAACATGTTGCCCTGCCTGATAATCAAAACCGGTTGGACGCTGCAAGATGAATTCCATTGTTTTTTCGGCAATTCTTTGCCTGTCTGTCAAGGCAGTAGCAAGTGGTGTGAACATCGCTCCCTTACTGAAAGGATTAAACTGCGGAATCTAAAAGGTGAATCCCTACGGTTCACTAATCGGAAATAACAAAATCAATCAGGTTTTCATTCCGATCAACTCGTATGAGCTTGACTTTAATTTGTGCCCCGAGCTTGAATTCTTTGCCCGAGCTGGCGCCATAAAGGCGATATTTTTTTTCGTCAACAATATAATAATCATCATCAAGTGATGTGATGTGCACGAGTCCATCGACCTGAAAAGCCGGCAATTGCACGAAAAAGCCAAAATTGACAATACGAACGATGATACCATCAAACCATTCATTCACATGATCCTCGAGGTACTGCAGCTGTTTGAGCTTGATGCTATCGCGCTCGGCATTTTGCGCTCGAATTTCGTTTTCTGTTGATTTTATGCAAATTTTTTCAATGTCCTGATAGGAAAGCAAAGACGAATCCATTTCTTTGTGTGCATATTTTTTCAATAGCCTGTGCACCATCAAATCAGGATATCGACGGATGGGTGAAGTAAAATGGGTATAGTAGCGATATGCCAGGCCGAAATGTCCCACATTTGTCGGACTGTACTGTGCTTTCATCATGGTTCGGAGGAGTTGGTCCTGTAAAACGCCGGACGCCGGATGTTGTTGGAAATCATCGGCGATCGTCTGGAAAAATCGTGGTGTTATTTTTGTTGGCGGCGCCACATCAATACCAAAGGCATGTGCCATCTGCACAAGCTCCAATACACTCTGCTTGTCCGGGCTTTCATGAATGCGGTAAATAAAGGGGAGCTCCTGGCCTGTTTTTTCTTTTAAAACGATGCCGATATGCTTGGCCACGGTTTCATTGGCGAGGAGCATAAATTCCTCCACCAAACGATGGGTAGCCAGGCGATCTCGGCGGCGTATTGCAATCGGCTCGCCATTGTCGTTCAAAGGTATTTCCACTTCAATGGTGTCAAAATCAATGCTGCCGCGATTGCGTCGTCTTTTGATGAGCACTTGCGACAATTCATACATGTCTTGTAATTTTTCAGCATACAAGCTCTTTTCGCCACCGTCGAGGATTCGCTGGGCTTGCACATAGTTGAATCGTTTGACGCTTCTGATGACAGATTCCTTGATATCATAGGCGAGCAGTTTACCCTGGGGCGACAGGGTCATGAGCACGCTAAAGGTCAGCTTGTCTTTGGCCTCTGCAAGACTGCACAGCTCGTTTGACAGCCGCTCCGGTAGCATGGGAATGACGCGATCGACAAGATAAACAGAGGTGCCGCGTTTCAGAGCCTCCCGGTCTAGTGCGGATTTTTCCGGGATATAAAAGCTGACATCAGCGATGTGTACGCCGAGTCGCCAGTTGCCGTTCTCCAGCTTGTCGAGCGACATGGCATCGTCAAAATCTTTGGCATCTTCCGGATCAATGGTGTAAATGATATCGCCGCGTAAATCGAGACGTCGATCGAGTTCTTCAGTCAAGTCGCCGGCAATGCTCTCCGCCTGCTGGAGTACAGCATCAGGAAATGTACTCGAGATTTCATGTCTGTGTACAAGCGATTGAATGTCAACGCCCGCTTCATCGGGAAAACCGAGTATTTCAATAACTCTGCCGGACGGGGTGAGGCCATAGTGTTCCCATTCTTCAATTTTACAAACGACCTTTTGGCCTTCCCGGGCACCCAGATCATCTCCGGCAGCGACAATAATATCGCGTTGTATTTTGAGATCATCCGGCACGACATAACCGTATTTTCGTCCCCACCGAAAAGTGCCGACGATGGTTTCCCGGGCGCGTTCCAGTACCTCAACAATTTGACCTTCCACACTTTTGCCCGAGGTCGTGGCAAAGAGTCGCACGCGCACCTTGTCTTTATGCAGGGCTTGTCCCATGTTTTTCATGCTCACAAACACGTCGTCGCCTTTTTCCCGCGACACAAAGCCATAACCCTGCGAATTCACCCGCAGCTCGCCCACGATCTCATTTGTTTTTTGGCCGCACCCGTAATGGTTTTTCTTCAGTTTGACAATATGACCCGAGCGCACAAGCTCTCGCAACGTCGTTCGTAATCCCTGATATTTGTTTTGCGGCAGATTCAACAACCGTTGTATTTCTTTCGCTTTATATGTGCGAAAGGGTTCTGACCTTAAAAGATCAAGAACCCTTTGTGATAATTTGTTCATAAATCTTCCAATTCTTTTATATTTGAAAGCGCTTTTTTTGTGTTATATACTAAAAACGAGCCCGTGAATAGATGATTTCAGGATATTTATCAAATCTATCTTTAAAGATAGTGATGATTTCAGTCAGCCGTTCCTTTGTCCTGGCTTCGAATCGTACGACCAGATTCGGCTCGGTATTGGATGCGCGGACAAGTCCCCAACCATCGCCGAAATCGACGCGAGCGCCATCGACATCAATGACTTTGTAGTGCGCAGCAAAATCTTTTACGAGTTTTGCCACAGTATCAAACTTGACCTCATCTGCGCAGTCAACACGTATTTCTTCTGTAGATGGAAACACTGGTACGGTAGCGATGATTTCGGAGAATTTTTTTTCTGCATTGGCGATAATTTGCAGCAGGCGGCCGGAGGCATAGATACCATCATCAAAGCCGAAGAAATCGTCTTTGAAAAACACATGTCCGGAAAGCTCGCCCGCAAAAGATGCTCCGAGTTCTTTCATTTTGGCTTTTTGCATGGAATGGCCGGTTTTCCACATGACGGGTTGTCCCCCCGCTTTTTTGATGGCCTCCGGCAAAGCCATGGAACATTTTACATCAAAGATGATCGGGGTACCGGGATTGTTTTTCAAGACATCGCGGGCAAAAAGTGCCAAAAGCCGATCGGCAAAAATATAATCACCGGTATCATCCACAGCGCCCAGGCGATCCGAATCGCCATCGTAACCGATACCAACATCTGCACCTTCCCGCACCACAAGCTCGGCCAAATCGCGCATATATTTGGGCACGCAGGGGTCCGGCAGGTGATTGGGAAAATTGCCATCCGGTTCACAATAGAGCTCAAAAACCTCATGACCATACTCACGCCATAATTGTGGTGCGATGGGGCCGGCGGTGGCGTTGCCGGCATCGATGACGATTTTTAGTTTTTTATGGAATGTGAATTTCGATTTGAGCATAGCGATATATTCTGGCATGATATCGCGGTGCTGCACTGAACCTGCCCCGGTCTCAAAGTCATTGGATTTAATCATCTCTTTGAGTTTTTGAATGTTATCGCCATAAACGGAACCCAGTCCTTCGCACATTTTAAATCCGTTGTACGGCCTGGGATTATGACTACCCGTGATCATGCAGCCGCCATCCAGGTTCCAATGAACAATTGCAAAGTAGAGCGCTGGCGTTGTGACTTGCCCAATGAAGGTGATGCGAATGCCAGTTGATTTCAGACCATCCATAAAAAGTGCAGCCAGATGGGGAGAGGATAAACGAAGATCATGTCCGACAACCAGATTCTGATGTCCCCGTCGGCGCATAAAACTGCCGTATGCTTTGCCAAGATTCAGGACAACATCATCGCTAAAATCACGTTCAACAATACCGCGAACATCATTCGCGCGAAAAATGCTTTCATTCATATTTGTTCAACTCCTGCTCCATTGCATTTTGATGACTCTGTTTTTGCCTGCAAGATCATTGTAAATCTGAATACCGGAAAAGCCGGCATCCGAATGGATATTTTTCACACTGGTGGCTTGTCGTTCGCCAATTTCAAAAAAAGCATAACCGTTCGGTTTTAGCAGGGTGGGCAGAATATTCATAAATTTACGATAAAATTCCAGACCGTCATTCCCGCCCAATAAACCAATTTTGGGTTCATAATTTTTAATCTCCGGCTGCAGATTTTCATACTCTGCATACGCCACATAAGGGGGATTAGCGACGACAATATCAAATGTGTTCAAATAAGCCGGTGGCCAGGGTCGCAGGGCATCCATTTCTTTGAATTTGATATCTGCCTCGTGAGATTGTGCGTTGCCGTAAGCAATTTTCAGAGCATCGTGGGAAATGTCAACGCCCATGAGGATGACATTTTTTATATGTTGCGCTAATGCTATGGCAATATTGCCCGAACCGGTGCCTACGTCCAATATATAAATCTCGTCCTGTTCGTTATAATGAATGGAGCAATGTTCGATGACCTTTTCCACCAACACCTCGGTTTCCGGTCGCGGGATCAAAACTTCTTTTGAAACTTTGAAAGGCAGTGAAAAAAATTCGGTCTCGCCGATGATATATTGCAGCGGCTCGTGCGTCAAGCGTCGTTTCAGCAGCGCCCGGCATCTGGTGATTTCATCGGGCGTGAGGGGTCGGTCAAAATTCGTGTACAGTTCAATTCGAGAGAGTCCCAAAGCATGCCCCAGCAGGCGCTCTGCATTCAAGCGGGCGTCCTGGAATTCCTTTTCCGAAAGATAGTCAGCCGTTGTGTTGAGCAGCTCGATGAGCGTCCATTTTTTGTTTTTTTCGGCTGACACCACCATCATTCCATGTGTTTTAATTTCTCGGCACGATCAGCCAATTTGAGTTTTTCGGTGAAATCATCCAGGTCGCCTTGCATGATTTCTTCAAGACGATAGGCCGTCAAGCCGATACGGTGATCTGTCACCCGGCCCTGGGGATAATTATAGGTTCGAATTTTCGCACTGCGATCGCCCGTGCTGACCATGGAACGGCGCTCTGCGGTGAGCTTGGCTTGTTCTGCTTCAAGCGCTTTGTCGTACAGGCGAGCTCGCAGCACTTTGAGTGCTTTGGCGCGATTTTTATGCTGTGACTTTTCATCCTGGCAGGTGACGACCAATCCAGTGGGAAGATGTGTGATCCGAACTGCAGAGTCAGTGGTGTTGACACTCTGACCACCGGGGCCAGAGGAACGATAAACATCAATGCGCAGATCATTTGGATCAATGTCCACATCAATTTCCTCAGCTTCGGGTAGCACTGCCACAGAGGCAGCGGATGTATGAATTCGGCCACTCGCCTCTGTCGTCGGTACACGTTGCACGCGATGTACCCCGGCTTCGAATTTCATGCTACCGTAAACCTCATCACCGGTGATGTTGAAAATAATTTCACGAAAACCCCCAATACCTTGTGGATTGGAGGATATGACATCAATTTTCCAATTATTTTTTTCTGCGTAATATTGATACATTCGATAAAGATCACCGGCAAACAGTCCCGCTTCGTCACCGCCGGTGCCGGCACGAATTTCGATTATGGCATTGCGGGCATCTTGTGGGTCTTTGGGAATGAGCAGGACTTTGAGCTTCTCTTCTAATAAAAGCTTTTTTTCGTCAAGTTCTTCGAGTTCGGCTTCCGCCAATTCACGCATGTCCGGATCACTCTCATCGGCAAGCACTTGCTGAGCACTGTGAATATCTGCAATTAATTTTTTAAATTTTCGTGTCGCGTCGACAATTTTGGACAGCTCCGCTTCCTCGCGCGTCAACTCGCGGTACAAATTCTGTTTTTGCATAACAGTCGGATCGCTGAGCTGTTTTTCGATCTCGGCGTAGCGTCTTTCAATATTTGCAAGCTTGTCTAACACGGCGATGCCTGATCCCTCTGCTTAAGATGTTTCCGTCAATATTTCAATTTTCGACTCGCCGACGCGGGGCTCCAGATCCAGCGCACAACGCAATGCGACCAGCGCGACTTCGAGCTGTGAATCATCCGGTTCTTTGGTGGTAATTTTTTGCAGCCAGAGTCCGGGTAAAACGAAAAGGCGGGTGAGCGGATTTTTCGACGCTTTTTCGGACAAACGAATGAATTCGTATGAAATGCCGCCAATGACTGGAACAAATGCCAGGCGCAGGAGGCGTTCACCAATTGTATCCGGTTTGCCTAAAAATAAAAACACCAACACGCTGGTGAGCATAACGATCAGCAAAAAACTGGTGCCGCAACGCGGGTGCAATGTTGTATAGGGCCGCGTCGCATCGACTGTCAAATCCTTCTTTTCCTCGAATGCATAAACACTTTTGTGCTCGGCGCCGTGATATTCAAAAACACGACGAATTTCTTTCCACAGTGAAATTAAATAAATATAGGCTAAAAAAAAGATCAAACGAAAAAGACCGTCAACAATATTAAAAGCAAGACTGGATTCAAAGTGAAAAAGGTCGGTCAGGAGCAATGGTACATAGAAAAAGAGGGCCAAACCGAGGGCAAAAGAAAATATCACGGTCGCGATCATCCACATTTTTTCCCATATACTTTTTTTTAGCCTCTCTTTACCCTTTTTTTTATTTTCTTCTTCCATAGCAATATCACCGGAAAAAGTTAACGCTTTGACGCCCAGGATCAGCGCTTCAATCAGAATAACGCCGCCGCGCAAAATTGGCATACCCAACAGTTTGAACTTTTTCGTCACAGTTTGCCACGGTTCTTTTTTTACAACAATGTCGCCATTGGGGCGTCGTACAGCAACCGCATAACTATCCGGGCTCCGCATAAGCACACCCTCCATAACGGCTTGGCCCCCAACCATTATCTTTTTTTCAGTCGTCACAACACCTCTTCTTTTTCGAAAAACTATAAAAAAACGGAATGACGATGCAACTGTTTGTCATTCCGTTCATGTTTTGTTGTGTATACCAGCTATTTTTTTGTGGCTGTGTTGTAATTTGCGTATTTTTTACGAAATTTATCCACACGACCGGCTGTGTCGATTAATTTTTGTTTACCGGTGAAAAACGGGTGACATTGCGAACATATTTCAACAGTGATATCGCCGATTGTCGTGTGCGTCTGAAATTCGTTGCCGCATGCACAGCGAACCGTAGCAATTTTATATTCGGGGTGAATTCCTTTTTTCACTTTCTCCTCCTCGCAGAGATATGAATCCAAAAAGCGATTTTCAAAAGCGCTTAAGTTAAATAAATTGTGCCAAAAATGCAAGTTTTATTATACACTCATAGAGTCGAGGAAAGCCTTGTTGGAGCGAGTACCCTGCATCTTGCTGAGCAAAAATTCCATCGCTTCAACGGTATTGAGCTCGGATAGCAGCTTGCGCAAAATCCAGACGCGGTTTAGTTCTTTGTCGCTCAGCAGCAGTTCTTCTTTACGCGTGCCGGAACGATTCACGTCAATAGACGGGAACACTCGACGGTCGGAGAGACGGCGATCAAGCACCAGTTCCATATTGCCGGTGCCTTTGAATTCCTCAAAAATGACTTCGTCCATACGCGAGCCAGTGTCGATAAGAGCGGTTGCGATGATGGTCAAGCTGCCACCTTCCTCGATATTACGCGCAGCGCCGAAAAATCGCTTGGGTCGATGCAATGCATTGGCGTCGACACCACCGGAGAGGATCTTCCCGGAATGCGGGACAACCGCGTTATGGGCGCGGGCGAGACGCGTAATTGAGTCCAGCAGAATGACCACATCCTGGCCATACTCGACCAAACGTTTGCTTTTTTCAAGCACCATATCGGCCACTTGCACATGACGCTCGGCTGGCTCATCAAAGGTTGAGCTGATGACCTCTGCTTTTACCGAACGTTCCATGTCGGTGACTTCTTCGGGGCGCTCATCGATGAGCAGGACAATCATTTTGATTTCAGGATGATTTTCCGTGATGGCGTTGGCAATTTGCTGCAGCAGAATAGTTTTTCCGGTTTTGGGCTGCGCCACGATCAAACCGCGTTGTCCTTTGCCGATGGGGGTGAGCATATTCATGGTTCGCATGGAATAGCCACCCTTTTTCGTCTCAAGATTGACCCGTTCATCCGGATATAACGGCGTCAGATTATCAAACAGGATTTTGGTCTTGGCTTCTTCCGGATTTTCGAAATTGATGGCCTCAACTTTGAGCAAGGCAAAAAAGCGTTCATTGTCTTTGGGTGGACGAATCTGGCCGGAGACCGTATCCCCGGTTCGCATGCCAAAGCGCTTTATTTGGGATGGGGACACGTAAATATCATCCGGACCGGGCAAATAGTTATAGTCGGAAGATCGAAGAAAGCCATAGCCGTCCGGTAAAACCTCAAGTACACCTTCAGCGAATATCAGACCTTCCTTTTCCGTTTGCTTTTCCAAAATGCGAAAAATTAGCTCGGCTTTTTTTATACCCGTCACTCCACTGACACCAATTTCCTGGGCCAATTTGGTCAATTCGGCAATTTTTTTTGTTTTTAATTCTGCGATATCCATTGGATTCCTCTTTTAATGATAATTAATATTTCTTTTCACATTGAACAAATTAATAATAGAAAATGTACCAGGATCAATTTCTCTCATAGTTTTCAGTACATACAAAATTGGATGTCTTTTTGGCAGGTGATCTGGTTGATATTTGGGAACCTGAAATATTAAAGTAGTGTTTCCCTAACTGATTTACATAATGTTTAAAATAGGTAAAATATTCCCTCATGTTTTAATTTATAGTGTTTTTATCCTGGTCGAAAAAGTGGATTTTATCCTGGTCTATTTTGAGTTGACATTTTAGGCCGACATGAAGCTCAAAGTGCGGGCTAATCCGGGCGACCAATGTATTTTTCCCGACCCGAACATAGAGTACGGTTTCATTGCCCATGGTTTCAATCACATCGATTTGGGCTGATATTTGGCCTTTCTCGTTGCTTCCTGGCAAAACGTAGTGGAGATGCTCCGGGCGAATGCCAAGGGTCATTTTTTTATCTCTGAAAGATTCGAGTTTTTTCGCGCGTGTTTCCGGAATGGCTAAAGAGAAAGCATCCGAATGAAAGAAGAGCCGATCTTTTTTTAAAAGTCGTCCCTCCACAAAATTCATCGCAGGACTGCCGATAAAGCCGGCGACAAATTTATTCACCGGTTGATTATACAAGTTGATTGGCGTATCTATTTGCTGAACCAAACCATCGCGCAATACAACAATTCGATCGCCCATCGTCATCGCTTCAACCTGATCATGCGTCACATAAACCATAGTCGATTCCAACCGCGAATGCAATTTTGCTATTTCAGTCCGCATTTGCACTCGCAATTTGGCGTCAAGGTTTGACAGTGGTTCATCAAACAAAAAAACTTTTGGTTTTCGCACAATAGCACGCCCCACCGCAACGCGCTGGCGCTGGCCACCGGACAAGGCTTTTGGCTTTCGATGCAATAGAAAAGAAATATCCAGAATTTCAGCCGCTTCTTTGACGCGACGATCAATATCGGCTTTGGGAAAATTGCGCAGCTTGAGCCCAAATGCCATGTTGTCGTAAACTGTCATATGGGGATAGAGCGCGTAATTTTGAAAAACCATGGCAATATCGCGATCCTTGGGCGGAATATTATTGACAACTCTGCCGTCGATGAGCAGGTCGCCGGAAGAGATATCCTCCAATCCCGCTATCATCCTCAAAATCGTTGATTTACCACACCCTGAAGGCCCAACGAGCACAATGAACTCTTTATCGTGAACATCAATGTTCACGGCTTTGACCGCAACGAAATTTTCGTAGACTTTGGTAACCTGTCGAAGATTGACCTGCGCCACAAACTCACCCGTTTTAAGTTGTTAAATTCGTTTCATTTTGTCTTGTCATTTTTGCATCGTGCTCAATTCGGAGAATGAAACGGGGTGCTTTCGTATTGAGGTGTTGAAGGCTGTCCTAAATTAATTAAATTATGCTATTTTGTCAAGCCTTTTATTGTCTCCATCGCCTCACCAACGACATAGTGCGACCCCGTAACACACAACGCAGCGTTACGCTTTAATATTGGCAGAACATTTTGAATGCCCTCCGAAACAGAGCAAGCCGGGAAAAATTTGATATCATGGTGCATTAAAATCGCCTGCAATTCTTGTGCCGGCAATGCCCGGTCAATCGCCGGCACAACCGGTTGTATCATCGACGCCACCTGTGCCAGCCGCTGAATGATACGATCACCATCTTTGTCCTTGAGAAGACCAATGACAAAAATGATATCACTGTTTGCGCAGAGCCGTGCCATTGTACGGACAAGCTGGTTGATGGCCGCGACATTATGAGCCACGTCAAAGATGATCAGAGGCGTGCGCTGGACCACCTGAAAACGTCCAGGCCAGTTTACATTTAAAAGTCCTGCGGCGATCGCTTGATCATTGCAAATCCACCCCTCGCGAGATAACAGGTCGCACGCGGCGATGGCAAGACAGGCATTGCCAACCTGAACTTCGCCGTTCATGTTCAGCGTATACTGGCTGCTGCCCGCTTCCGCTCGATGCAGCTTGAATGTTGTTCGTCCCAATCTTTCGTTCAAAATAGTATAATGATATAACGCATTGACATCATAGACTGTTGCATCATGTGTGCGAGCGATGTCTTTTATAATTTTGAAAATGTTGCGCGGCACGTCACCGATGAGACAAGCTCGATCTCGCTTGATAATGCCAGCTTTCTCCCTGGCGATATCCGGCAATGTTTTGCCCAGGTGTTCTGTGTGATCAAAGGAGATGCTGGTGATGATTGATAGCTCGGGATCGACAACATTGGTGGCATCCAGGCGTCCGCCCAGGCCAACCTCGAGACAAACAATGTCCGTTTTACTCTCGGCAAAATAGAGAAAGGCCAAAACTGTCACGGTTTCAAAATAGGTTGCGTTATATTTTACAATGATTGGCCGCACAGACCCTGTCAAGTCCGCAAAAGCCTGCTGTGGAATCTTTGCCTCATTCAGCCGAATTCTTTCTCGAACATCAACCAGATGTGGCGATGTATAGAGTCCTGATGTATAGCCGGCGGCCTGAAAAATGGCGTGCAGCAGTGCTGCAACTGAACCTTTGCCATTTGTGCCGGCAATGTGCACGAATCGGCATTTATGCTGTGGATTGCCCAGCTCGGTCAACATTTGTCGCATGCTGTCCAATCCCAGCTTCCAGCCAATTGAGATTCGGCTATTCAGGAAAGCGATTGCCTGTTCGTAGGTCATGTCAAAGAACATTTAGTCATTACGGAATGGACTGTTCCAATAAAAGCGAGTCAAACCGCGCGCGGTGCCAAAATAGATATAATCATTATCCAGTTGAATGGCATACACCCGATCATCTGCCAGGCCATCCTCGCGAGTAAATTGTGTCCAGCGCTGCATTCTTCGGTTAAATTTAAACACGCCATCATTTGTCGCCACCCATACCGCTTGACGCGCCGCCAAAATCCGGTTGATTCCGGCATCGGTTTCATACATTTTGGCCAGGGGATCAAGCCATTCGTTTGTAACAGCGTTGAAAGCAAGAATACCCAAATCGTTGCCAAACCAGACCTCTTCACCCCAAATGGAAATGGCAAAGGTCGGTCGCCATACGAGATTTTCATCAAGGCCACTGTAATAGCCGCCCTCGTCGGTGGTTTTGTTGTAAACATAGACACCAAATTCTGTGGCCATCCACAG
Organism: Candidatus Zhuqueibacterota bacterium; assembly: GCA_016928775.1. Classification (GTDB taxonomy): domain Bacteria; phylum Zhuqueibacterota; class Zhuqueibacteria; order Residuimicrobiales; family Krinioviventaceae; genus Kriniovivens. The sequence continues at coordinate 63,984 of JAFGKD010000090.1, forward strand.
CACATCATCCTGTTGTGCGAGGTCAAACACCCGCACAATACGATGCGACGGGAATTTTAGTCTCTGAATTTTGAGCGAATCGGTGCCAACGGTATTGAGGTGTAACTTGGCGACGCCTGATTCTGTAGCGAGCCACAGAAATCGATCATCCATCACGACCTTGTTGATGTGATCATTCCCAATGCCATGCGCCGTTGTTAGCGTTCGCCAGATATTTTTCAATTTATCGTGGCGCACCAGGCCATTACGGGTTCCAAACCATACAGTGCGCGCATCCGCAACAATTGAGGTGATGTCTTCGCTCGCAAAGCCGGTAATCAAGCGAGGTTCATAAAAGGTTGGTTTGGCTTGCATGCCGCGCCATACGGTGACACCGGTTGGATCGTCGTGTTCCTGAATGCCGGCAAGCCACAGCGCATTATTGTCCGGCTCTATATCATCAACAACCTCGTCCCAAAGGCCAAAGTCAAGCATCTCTAATCGAAATGTGTTCAAGTGTCCGCGTCCGACACCCAGTCCCCAGGTGCCAATCCATAAATTGTTCCAATCATCAGCAATCCACGAAGTGATTTGCCAGTGGCGAAAATTGAGATCATCGATATACTGTTGCGATGCGTCAAAAAGCAAACCACCATCCATAAAAAAATTGGGCAAGGTCTGGCTTCGATTTTCTTTGGCGCCATGCCACTCGATAAAATCTTCTGACAGGAGAGGAGTGATCTCGTGAAAATTGGCTGAGACGTTATCCGATTCATACCAGATATTGTCAGAGGTGACAACATAGATCCGCCGATTGGCGCCGAATCCAATGGACGTGATATATTGGTTGAACATGCCCATCTCATCATAAAATGCATTGCGCCACAGTTGGGAAGCTGACTCGAGATAGCTGATACCTTCTTTGGTCACAGCCCATAAAAATCCGGTGTTTAAATCCATGGCTGCAAGAAAAATATCGTTATCGGGCAATCCATTGCTTGTTGTCCAGGGGTAATCCCAGGTATAATTGAATTTGTTCATACGCGTGATACCACCGGTCGTTGAAAAATAGACGTAGGTGTGACCAATAGAGACATACCGCACAAAGCGGGTTGTGCCATAGGTAATCCAATCACCTTGTTGGTAAGCCCGATTTGTCTCTCGAATGCGTTCTTGCGAGAAGAGCAAAGGAAGCAGCATCAGGGCAAAAAGAGTGCAACAGCAATATGATCTGAGCATCAGCTATTTGATCCCATATTTTTTTAGTTTTTTATGCAAATTGGCTCGATCGGTCTGCAGTGCAGATGCCATACGACTCACATTGCCTTCATGTCGATCAAAGGCATCTTGCAAAATCTGGTGTTCGAACTGATTCAAAATATCCTTAAGAGGTGCTTGATGATCGTATGGAGCACGATTGCGATCTTCTCCTGGAGTTGAAGGTAAACCGAGAACTCCTCTTGCATCATCGGCTTCGATCGTATCTCCACGTGTCATGATGCTTAGACGCTCGATCGTGTTTTTAAGTTCCCGGATATTGCCAGGCCATTGATAATTGGAAAAGAGATGCAGTGCCTCGCTTGAAAAGTTTTTAGCGCGTTTGCCGTTTTTCAAGGAATAAAGTGCTGTAAAATGGTCCACTAATTGTGGAATATCTTGAGGTCGATCTCGCAATGGCGGCACTTTTATGGGTATGACGTTCAAGCGAAAATAGAGGTCTTTGCGGAAGGTGCCTTGCTCAATTTCTTGCTGCAAATCCTTATTGGTAGCCGAGACAATTCGAACATGGAATGCTTGTGATTTGGTGCTGCCCAAACGAATAAATTCATTTTCCTGCAGAACTCGCAGCAGTTTTGCCTGGGTTTCGGCAGCCATATCACCCACTTCATCCAAAAGCAGCGTGCCGCCCTCTGCCTCTTCAATGAGGCCAATTTTACGTTTGTGCGCGCCTGTGAATGCGCCTTTTTCGTAACCAAAGAGCTCACTCTCAATCAGATCACGCGGTAATGCTGCGCAATTAAGTTGTACAAATGGTCCGCTACGCCCACTCAAGTTATGGATTTCCCGCGCAACAAGTTCTTTGCCCGAGCCATTTTCCCCATAGATCAGAATGCGACTTTCAGAGGGAGCTGCGCGTTCGATAGATGCTCGAAGCTCCTGCATCACCGGCGAATCACCGATCATTTGATAATCCAGATCAACAATGTTTTTTAATTTTTCGACCTGGGCTTGCATGGATAACTGCTTCTCGAGCTTTTTGACCTCGAGCAACACCCGCTCAGGATTGAGCGGCTTTTCCAAAAAATCAAACGCCCCCAATTTTGTCGCTTTGACGGCGGTCGCGATATCAGACTGGCCGGAAATCATGATGATTTTAAGTTCGGGCTGATGGGTGAGCATTTTTTCCAGTGCTTTCAGGCCACCCATTCCCGGCATCATCACATCGCAAAAGCCAATATCAAAACTTTCGCGTTTGCTGATGTCCGTTGCTTCTTCACCATCTTGACAAACCGTCACCTCATGACCGTTTTTCCCCAGCAGCCAGGATAATGAATTGCGAATATTTTTGTCATCGTCAATGATGATTATCCGCATACAGATTCCTAATTTGTCAAAGCGATGAGTTGCTCTATCCTTTTTTGATTTTCCGCGTTGGTCTTCAAATCAATAACAGCCTTGCTGTCCTTGTATTGAATATTCAAAACATCTGCCAGATCGTGGAGCTGCGAAATTATTTTTGTTGCCTGAATTGGCAACAAAACCGTCATTTCACAAACCTGTTCTTGCACGAATTCCAAAAGCTTCTCACGCAAATCGTTTAAAAATATGCCGCGTTCGGCGGATATCAATACGCACGGTTGTTCGGCCGCCTTGACTTCGGCTAATAGCGTGCGGTCATCAAGGATATCGATCTTGTTGAACACTTTGAGGATCGGTTTGTTGTCAATTTTTAATTCGTGTAACACTGTGTCAACTGTGTGCATTTGTTCGCGAAATGTAGGACTGGTGATGTCAATGACGTGCAGAAGCATATCAGCCTCAACCGCCTCCTCCAATGTGCTTTGAAAAGAAGCGACAAGATGATGCGGCAATTTCCGAATGAATCCAACCGTATCGATCAGCAGAATACGACGGTGATCCACCAACTCGACCGCCCGAATAGTGGAATCAAGTGTGGCGAAGAGTCGATCTTCCACAAGCACTGCGGCATCCGTCAGCGCATTGAGCAATGTTGATTTGCCGACATTGGTATAACCAACCAGCGCAGCTTTAAAGATATCGGATCGATTTTTTCGACGGTTGGAGCGTTGCTTGCTGATTTTTTCCAGTTCTTTCTCAAGGACGCTGATGCGTCTGCGAATGAGTCGCCTGTCCACTTCAAGCTGCGTTTCACCCGGCCCGCGCACTCCGATACCACCAACCTGACGCGACAGGTGCGTCCATTGACGCGTCAACCGGGGCAACATGTAATTGAGCTGGGCTAATTCCACTTGTGTGCGGGCCTCACGAGTACGCGCGTTTTTCGCAAAGATATCGAGGATCAGACCGCTGCGATCCAGGATTTTGGTTTTGCACAGGCTTTCTATATTTTTCACCTGTGCCGGTGACAAATCATCGTCAAATATGATCAAATCAGCGTCGAGATATTTGACCATATTGGCTAACTCTTCAACTTTGCCATGTCCAAGCAAAAAGGCGGCATCAAGCCGCTGGCGCTCTTGTACGACGCGTTCCACAACATCAGCACCGGCTGTGTCCGCCAGGAGTTCGAGTTCATCTAAATATTCATTGATGACCTGACGATCCTGATCAGGTCGGATGATGCCAACGATGATTGCTGTTTCTCTTGCTTTTTCCGTTACGGTTTTTAACAAAATTACTCCGTTTGTGCGACTTTTTTCGCCGGGACTTCACCTTTTTCACGGTATACAAGCATTTCAATGAGCAATAATATAAAAGCGATAATGGCGAAATACTTCCACAGTTCTGTGCCGTATCGTTGGGAGAGAAGAAAATTGCTGATTGCCATATTTTCATCTAAAAACACAGCATCGTAACCTTCCTGCAGCCTTTTTCTGTCAATGGATTCCAGCATCGATTCGCGAGGATCGAGTTGAACAGACCACACATTTAAAACGTTTCCATCCGCTAAAAGTTCATAAAGACCGGGTACGGTTGTCTGAGTGTACTGAATCCAGGCGCCGTTGGCTGTCATGATTGGCTGGAGTCGATCATACTTTTTGCCAGGATGGGACATCTCCAGCGTTTTATTTATATCTCCCGGCGATATTTTAAAACGAATTTCTCCACCAACCGCCAGGGCACCGGTCGTCACCTGTTTAGCCGTACCGGCATATCCGACCAGGCGAATCATAAGCGGCGCAAAAATTGTACGATGAGTGATGTCCGAAAGTTGCTCGTCAAATCCGGTCGTGACGACAAGAACTGTACCTTGTCCCAGCTTTTTTTCGAACAGCATGGGATCCCCATTACTATAGTTCATGATGGGATCAATGTCAGCTGTTGCCGCAACTTTGACGGCAAAGTGAAATCGTGGCTTGGTAATCTCGGCTTCGTTGTTTTCAAAAATCCCCCAAAATATGGGATGTGCCAAATCATAGGTACCGAGGGTAAATTCCGACGATCTGTCCAATGAGCCGATGATATCGACGAATTGAGGGAGTGCGAGCGTTGTGCATAAAATGGAATTGTACGCCCGGATGTCGATATTCTCTCCCAGAACCAGAATGAGTCCGCCACCCTCCTCGACAAACTGTTTCAGCTTTTCCGCAAGCTGGCGATCAAAACGTGGAATATTGGCCAAAAGCAGCGCATCCATTTGGCTGAGATCAGTGTAAGGCAAATTTGCCAGTGAGATGTTGTGCACGGAATAATATTCAGGTCCAATAGTGCCCGGATCAAGGACGAGAGATGTATAAAAGAGATCGTCTGGCTGCAGGCTTGACAGGCCTATGCGAACGTTTTCCGGTACGTAAAAAGAAAAGGCTCTTTCATTATCCGCCAAAAGATCGTCATCCTCCAGAACCAGGCGCGCCGAGGAAAATCCACTTTTTTCAACGGTAAATCGGAATACCTGCGTTGTTGCTGCGCCCGCAGCAACCTGAAAGGAGAGTTGAGCAACAGGTTTGTCATTGACAAAGAGCTGGGCGAAAGCATTGTTTGCGTTTTGGGTACCGGTATTGACCACGGTCGCAACGACCTGGGCCACTTTGCCGCGTTCCACGATGGTTGTCGTGAGTTCAACGTTCTCAATGGCTAAATTATGCACCGATTTGGAGGAAAGTGGCGCTACGTAGAGCCGAATGTCACTCGCGGCTGGCAAAAGAGAATCGCTTGAAAAACTTGTTTGCTGCAAATCGGAGATGATATAGATTTCTTTATTGATGTTGATACTTTGCTCAACAAGTCGCCGAGCCAGTTCGATGGCGGCTGATAGATCTGTAGCACGATAATTTAATTTGATATCAGAGATGGCTTTTTCCAGCACATCACTATCGTGAAATGGCCGGTCATATACCTCGCTTGTCGTATCGGTTGCTGTCAGAACATAAGCTTCGTCGCCTGAGCGCAACAGATGCGCAATGTCCATGGCTCGTTCTTTGGCTAACAGAAATAAAGATGATCCATTGTGCATTCGCGTCATGCTCATTGAATTGTCGATGATAATCGCCATGCTTGTTTTGGCGCTTGGTGCAGCTACGCCAGACAAAGATCCACGCAACGTGGGTCGAGCAAACGCCAGGATAATCATGATAAAAATGAGTGTGCGCAAAAAAAGCAGCAGAATTTGCCGAAGCTTTATTCGCCGTATGTGCTGATTCTGCAGTTCTTTGAGAAAATCAAGTGTGCTGAATGGTATAGTTCTCGATTTGGTCCTGGTGAACAGGTGGATCAGGATTGGCAATGATGCGGCAAAAAGGCCAAATAAAAGAATTGGATTTAAAAAGCTCAAATTTCCTTCGTACTTTGGATTGGATAAAGAATGTCTTCGATGATCTCACACCAGGCGTGAATAACCGTGATGTGCACTTGCTGAATGAGTTGTGAGCTTGGGGACTGCACGACGAGAGCAGTGTCGACCAGATGCGCCAGTTTACCCCCATCTTTGCCAAGCAGAGCGATGGTATAAAGGCCAATACGCCGGGCGGATTCGACCGCCGTGATCACATTTTTGGAGTTTCCACTTGTGCTGAGCACGACGAGCACATCGTTGGCTGAGGCAAGTGCTTCGACCTGTCGCTGGAAAATCGTGCTAAAATCGTAATCGTTGCCAACAGCGGTTAATATTGACGTATCGGTGGTCAGGGCAACCGCGGAGATTGGTGGACGATCCCGGCCGAGTCGTCCGACCATTTCGGCGGCAAAATGTTGGGAATCAGCGGCACTGCCACCGTTGCCACAAATAAGCAGGGTGCCACCATTTTTGAGACGATCTCCTATCGTGGTAGCGCTCTTAAAAATGTCGTCGGCATGCAATTCAGCAAAATCGACCAAAAGCTGCGCACTTTGCTTAAATAATTGGTTAATCTTGTGGATGATTGGTTGCATCGTCACTTATCGCTTAAAAAATGTTCTGACCTTATTGAGGATTGAGGACGATTGATGTTGAAATTGGGGCTCTATAAAATCGAAAGGCTCACCAATATTTATATCTTCGCCGTTTAAAACCTTTTGCGGATTTGCGTAAAAGAGCATGTCGGCTCTATCCGGTCCCCACTTTTTGCACACATAGTCATAAGCTTTGCCAAGCTTGAGCGCTCGCCTATCGAGATCGTGCGCATCGCTTGCAATGATATGGACAACGTTGGTATTCATCAGTTGTTCCGCCGTTGCTTTCACCTGATTTCCGAAAACACCCAGCAAACTCCCGGCTGTTACCTGCAACAGGGCACCATTATCGACAAAATAACGCACTTTTGAGGGTTTGTTGATAATGCTGCCATTGCGCTCCGGATGTGCGATGATCGGCGTATATTTTGTTGGAAACAACTCAAAAAATCTGGCTTCAATTGAGCCAGGTATCATACTCATCGGAAATTCGATGAGAAAATAGCGACCGTTTTGTGCCAGAGTAGCCATACGTCGTTTGAAATCATAGTAGGGTTGGATATAGAGTTCCGAACCCAGGTGCAATTTGACTTGAATACCGGCATCCTCGGCGCGTTTTTTGAGCTCGTCAAAGCGTGTGATATATTTTTTTTCTTCATTTAAATCACTATCAGATAGCACATGTGGAGTTGCAACGACCTGGACGATGCCATCCGCTTCTGCATCCCGGAGCATGGACAATGCCATGTCCCAATCTTCAGCGCCGTCATCCACATAGGGAATGATGTGATTATGTGTGTCGATAAAAGGCATTAGGTATTTTACTATGTTTTGCTGACGACCTATGTAACTTCAAATATAAAGCTGCTATTCCATTCATTCTTTGACATGAATCGCATCGGCAAATGCTTTAATCAATGCCGGATTGGAATCTCGTTCGATAATCGTGCCGGTGACAATAAAGCTGGCGCCAGACAACACTTTTTCACGTGCTTCGTCCGGCGTTCGAATACCGCCACCACAAATGATGGGCAGATCAACGTAGCTGGCAACAGCACCGACGACATCATCGGGAACAGAATACTTGGCACCGCTGCCACCCTCCAAATAGACACATTGCATGCCGATATATTGGGCGGCCAAAGCATGTGCAGCGGCGATATCCGGCTTTTCGCGGGGAATGGGGCGCGTGTCACTCATGAACAGCGCTGAGGTGACCGTACCCGATTCAATGAACATGTATCCCGTTGAAATCGGCTCCAATTGTATTGATTTGATGATGGGCGCTGCCACCACCTGACCGCCGATGAGCGATTCCGGATTTCGTCCGCTAATCAATGATAAAAACAGGATCGCATCGGCATGTCTGGAAATCTGCTTGGTGCTGCCGGGGAATATGATGACCGGCAGGCTACAATTTTTTTTGATCCCTTTGACCGTTTCATCAAAAACATTGGCCAGCAGCAGGCTACCGCCCACGAGCAGGGCATCGACTCCGGCTGCTTCGCATGTTTGTGCCAATCGAATGGCGTGATCGACATCCTGCTTGTCAGGATCGATCAGCACCAGATATCCCGCCCCCTTTTTCTCCTTGATGGCAAGCAGCTGATTATAAACTTTCACGCCGAGCGATTCCTTTCGCGTTAGTTCGATTTCTTGCTAATTCAAGATTTCACTAATCACATCCTCGACTTTGGACAAGGCGAGATCAAGTTTTTTTACATCTTTTGCACCTGCCAACGCCATGTGTGGCGCACCGCCACCGCCGCCACCGGCATACGCCGCCACCTTTTTTACGATATCGCCCGCTTTGAGATTTTTTTGATTGACATCTTTTGTGACAACACAAACAATAGATACTTTATCATTGATCACGGCGCCTAAAACGGCGACGCCTGAGCCTATACGACTGCGCACAAGATCACCAAGTTGACGAAGCTCATCAACACTGCCCGCTTGCACTTTGGCAGCGAGATAGTGAACATCCCGGACTTTTTTGATATCGGCTAACAAATCGCCAGCCGTCTCTTTGGTGCTCGCGTGCTTGAGTTTTTTTAATTCCTGCTCCAGGTTTTTGCGCTCTTTTATTAATGCTGATATTCGTGCATGCGTTTCATCGGGAGCGCAATTCAGCAATTCAGCTGCTTGCTCTAAAATAAAATTTCGCGCCTTGAGATAATCGTGTGCTTTCATACCGGTCAAACATTCAATTCGGCGAATTCCGGCTGCAACCGAGGTTTCATTGATGATGACAAAATCGCCAATTTCACCCGTGGCCCGAACATGCGTACCGCCGCAGAGTTCTCTTGAATAATTTTCAATCTCGACCATGCGCACAGTGTCGCCGTACTTTTCACCAAACAGGGCCGTGGCACCCGCGGCTTTCGCTTCTGCAATCGGCAAAACGTGCCAGCTGGTTTTGTGATTTTCAAGAATTTTTTCGTTCACCATCGTTTCAATGGTGTGCAAATCTTTGGGGGAAACTCGTTCAAAATGCGTGAAATCAAATCGCATGTATTCGGGATGCACCAGCGATCCGGCTTGATGAACATGCTCGCCCAACACCGTGCGCAAGGCTTTGTGAACAAGATGTGTGACGGTATGATTGCGCTCAGTCGCGCGCCGTCTCTTGATGTCCACTGTTGCCGTGACTTTTGCGCCGACCTGCGGCGCTTGTCCCGAGATCAACTCGCCCAGGTGCACGATATGTTCGCCGATATATTTGGTGTCATTGACTTGAAATACAAAGGTTTCATTTTCAATCACGCCAGAGTCACCAACCTGTCCACCGGATTCCGCATAAAAGGGTGTTTTATCCAGCACAAGTTTGTTACCTTCGAATTGAATGACTGTTGCTGTTGTCAAATCTTCAACATAACCGACAAATTCGGTGCCGGCTGCGCCTTGTATGTCGATGCTTTGGTAACTGGCGCGTGAGCGCGAGGAACGTTCGCGTTGTTTTTCCATTTCGATGTCAAATTCCGCAACATCGACCGACAGGTTTTTCTCCTCTGCCATCAATTGCGTGAGGTCGAGGGGAAAGCCATAGGTGTCGTGTAATACAAAGGCATCTTTTCCAGGGAAAACCGTGCTTCCCGACTTTAAGACATCACGCGCCTTGTGGTCAAAAAGCTCTATGCCGCGATCCAGAGTGCGGCCAAATCCCTCTTCTTCCGCTTTAATGACGCGAGCAATATATGCCTTGCGTTCGACAAGCTCGGGATAGGCGTGCCCCATCTCATCGGCCAGGGTGTCGACCAATTTGTAAATGAAAGGCTCGTGTTTGTTCAGCACGCGTCCAAAACGGGCGGCTCGCCGAAGGATACGGCGCAGGGCATAACCGCGTCCTTCATTGCCGGGAATGGCACCATCGGCTATGGCAAACGAGAGGGATCGGATGTGATCAGCAATGACGCGAAAAGCCACCCCTGCTTCACCACTTCCGTATTCTTTTGTCGTTAATTCGCTGATTTTGTCGAGCAGGGGGACGAAAATGTCGGTGTCGTAATTTGATGCTTTTTTTTGTATCACAGCAACCAGACGCTCAAAGCCCGCACCGGTATCGATATGTTGTGCCGGCAAAAGCGACAGCGTGCCGGATTCGTCGCGATTGTACTGAATGAACACCAGATTCCACAGCTCAATAAATCGGGCACAACCGCCATTGACGGTGCACACATGTTGTGGATCTGACGCATCACAAAAATCTTTTCCGCGGTCAATATGAATTTCCGAGCATGGCCCGCAAGGGCCGGTGTCGCCCATCTCCCAGAAATTGTCCTTTTTGCCGAACGCCAAAATGTGTGCGGGATTTATATCCGTTTGGCTTTTCCAGTACATTTCCGCTTCGTCATCGCGCGGCACCCCTTCGGATTCATCACCGGTGTAAATTGTCGCGTACAGTTTGTCTTTGGGGAGTTTCCACACTGTGGTCAACAACTCCCACGCCCACTCAATAGCTTCTTTTTTAAAGTAATCACCAAAAGACCAATTGCCCAACATCTCGAAAAAAGTATGGTGATACGTATCGCGCCCAACCTCCTCCAAATCGTTATGCTTGCCCGAGACGCGGATACATTTCTGCGAATCAGCGATGCGGGCATGCGTTATCTTGCGCATACCAAGAAAAATGTCTTTGAATTGATTCATGCCGGCATTCGTGAACAAAAGTGTCGGATCATCCTGCGGCACCACCGGAGCGCTGGTCACAATATGATGTTGTTTACTTTTGAAAAAATCTAAAAAAGATTGTCGCAGTTCATTGCACGTCATAAAACCATAGTCCTGTTAAAGCGTCACCAATGTTTTAAATGGGAAATGAAAAAGCGTGCGGATGATTTTAGGTAGAGATGGAAAATCGTAGCAATTTTTGTCATACATCCTCGCTTTTTTGAACAAACAATTTACAAAAAAATTAAATTTTATCCAATGCTTGTTCCAAATCATGGATCAAATCTTCAGCTGCCTCAACACCGACAGACAAGCGGATCAGTCCATCGGGCACACCTGCCTGCTCCCGTTCTTTTTTTGACAAGCTGATGTGCGACGTTGACGCCGGATGTATGATCAGCGTGTCGATTTCTCCCAGACTGGTGGTAAAACTGCATAGCCGCACGGCGTTCATCACTTTTACGCCGGCATCAAAACCACCATGCACCTCGAATGCTAACATACCACCAAATCCGTTTAGTTGCGTTTGAGCTAAATCATGTTGTGGATGACCGGGCAATCCCGGATAATGAATTTTTGCAACTTTGGGATGCTCTTTTAAAAAGTCGGCGATGCGCTGTGCGTTACTGCAATGTTTTTCAAGACGAAGCGCCAGGGTTTTGAGGCCGCGAATGCTGAGCCAGGCATTGAACGGGCTGATTACACCACCGTATAGTTTTACCACCTTGCTGATCGCAGCGATGGTTTCTGCACTGCAGACAATAGCGCCGCCAATGGCATCACCATGACCATTAATATATTTGGTCGTGCTGTGGATGACGATATCTGCCCCCAACGTGAGCGGCTGGATGATCGGCGGCGGTGTGAAGGTACTGTCGACGATTAAGATTAGCTGTGTTTTGCGAGCAAATTCAGCGAGCTTATTGATATCAGCAATCACCAAATTGGGGCTTCCCAGGACTTCGGTATACAATATTTTCGTTTTTTCGGTACAGGCCTGTTGTATTTCATCCATGTTTGTAATATCAACAAAATGTGTCGTCACGTTCAGGCTGGATAATTGGCTGGAAAACCAGTTTTTGGTGCCGCCATAGATATTTTTTGAGGAGATAATGTTATCGCCCGGTTTGACGATGGATAAAATAGCGCTGCTGATCGCGGCCATACCTGATGCCACGGCGAGGCCGGCTTCGGCATTTTCCAAAAGTGCGACGAGTTGAGCGAACAAGTCTGACGTCGGATTCCCGTCGCGAGTATAGAAATACCCCGGCTTTTCGCCAAGAAAAACGGACAAACCATCCTGAACGTTTTCATATTCAAAATTGACAGTCTGGTAAATTGGCGGAATATGTGAACGTACGCGATGGATTTCGGTTTGTGATGTGGCACGTATCATGCGCGTGCCAATGTCTAACTTTATTAATTCTTCAAAAGTCATGTGAATTACAGATTATCCCAATTTTCTACGATATCATTTACAATGTCCCAGTTAAAGCCGCGCCGCATCAAAAAATCAGTGACGCGTTTTTTGGCTTTGTCTTCATCCAGCCGCACCTGTTTTTTTTTATTTTTTATTGCAGCTTCGCGGGCGATAACGTACTCACTTTTTTCACTATAAACTTCATGAATCGCATGCGCAATATCCCGAGGACTGATACCTTTTTGCGTCAATTCTTGACGTAACAGCAACGGACCACACGGTTTGGTTATCATACGATTTTTTGCAAACATCAGGGCAAATTCAGTATCATTCAGCAGTTTGAGGCGTACCAGTTCATCCAACACCCAGTTGATGTCGTTTTGATTAAATCCCGCTAACTTTAATCGATCAGACAGTTCCTTCTTGCTCCGTGGGCGGACCGCCAGGAGTCGATAGGCTTTTTCTTTTGCGGCTCGCTGCTGTTCCAGTTGTAGTATGGTTTCTATGTGTTGCTCGGCTAATTCATCACCTCGAGCAATTCCCGATTTCAGCAGCACATCCTGGTGCAGACCAAAAGCAAACTCGCCGTCCAAAAAAATGGAGAAACGATCTTTACGTTTCTCCTGCGGTGTAATATCTGTTATGGTGCGAGTTTTTGTCATGTTTGAATCAACTATTTCACGGTTTCTTTTTGAGACTTTTCGTCTTTTGTCGCAGTTGCCTCTTTTAGCAGCCCAAGCTCTCGGCGCACTTTGATCTCAATCTCCGCCATCATTTCGGGATTTTGGTCTAAAAATTTCTTGACATTTTCCCGACCCTGGCCGAGTCGTTCTTCACCGTATGAAAACCAGGTGCCGGCTTTATCGATAATTTTGGCATTGACGGCCAGGTCGAGCAAGTCGCCGGTTTTTGATATACCTTTGCCGTAAATGATGTCAAATTGTACTTCTTTGAAGGGGGGTGCGACTTTGTTTTTCACAACTTTGACTTTGGTGCGGTTGCCGATGACTTCTTCGCCTTCTTTGATGGAGGCGATGCGTCGGATGTCCATGCGTATAGAGGCGTAAAATTTTAGGGCGCGGCCACCGGTCGTTGTTTCCGGGCTGCCGAACATAACGCCGATCTTTTCTCGAATCTGATTGATAAAAATGACACAGGATTTTGATTTACTGATTGCTGCTGTGAGTTTTCGCATTGCCTGCGACATCAATCTCGCCTGCAGGCCCATTTGCGCATCGCCCATTTCGCCCTCAATTTCGGCGCGCGGTACAAGAGCGGCCACAGAATCAACCACGACGGTATCAATAGCGCCGCTGCGCACCAGGGTTTCAGTAATTTCCAATGCTTGTTCTCCGGTGTCAGGTTGGGAGATCAAAAGATTGTCCGTATCAACACCGAGCTTTTTTGCATAGACGGCATCCAGAGCATGTTCGGCATCAACAAAGGCGGCAATCCCGCCCAGCTTTTGTGCTTCTGCGACAATGTGCAACGCCAATGTCGTTTTGCCGGACGCTTCGGGACCAAATATCTCAATGATGCGACCTCGCGGTACACCGCCGATACCAAGCGCAGCATCCAGCGAAACCGAGCCTGTGGGAATCGAAGCAATGTCGAGCTTGCGATCGTCGCCAAGATACATGATTGAGCCTTTTCCATATTGACGATCAATTTGTGCTATCGCCAATTCCACCGCTTTTTTTCGTTCATTTGATTCGTTTGCCATATTATTATCCCAGTTTATATTTTAATTCTTTTTTAGCGCAATGTTTGCAAGCGCGCTATAAACGGCGCCCCCGGGCGCAAGCTGACTTTGCATCACAATGATTTCATTCGCCGTGAATGACATGCGCGGCAAGGCTTCTTTTTCTAACGCTGCAGTGATCGCTTTTAATCCATCGCTGCTTTTCACCCGGCCCAGGGTGAGATGCGGCGAAAATTGTCGCTTCTCTTTGGGAAATCCCAATGGTGCCAATTCATTTTCAAGGTCACTCTGAATTTTTATCAAGTCCGCTGCCTCTTCGACACCGATCCAATAGACCTTGGGTTGATGCAGGTTTGGAAAGGCACCTGTGCCATAAAGATGAATCTTTATCGGCGCGTAAGGTTCACTTGCTTTACGCACGACGCTGACGATATCCGGCAACTGTTTTTCATCGACATCGCCAAGGAATTTCAGTGTGAGATGTATACCCGCCGGGCGCACCCAGCGCACACCCTTGCCATGTCTTTTTAAATTGTCCTGCAATTGCGCCAGGCTCTGGCGAACAGCATCGGGCAATTCAAAGCAGATGAATGTACGGATTTTAGCCATCCTGGTCCCTGTTTAATATTTGTTTTCTGAGCAAATGCAGAGCTGCCTGAACAGAGCGTTGCTTGTTGCCGATTCGATCATTGGCGAATGTAAACTTTTCGAACGTCGAGCTGTTGGCATCCGCATATCCAACAAAAACCAATCCCACCGGTTTTTCCGCTGTACCGCCGCTTGGGCCCGCGATCCCGGTTACCGAGAGACCGTAATCGGTTCCGGCGAGTCGTTGCACACCTTCCGCCATTGCCAGGGCGACCTGTGCGCTGACAGCGCCGTGCTCAAGAATTAGCCCTTCTGGTACGCCCAATAGCTCAACTTTTGCAGCGTTGCTATAGCTGATCACGCCGCGTTCGAAAAAACTGGAGCTACCAGCAATATTGGTCAACCGATTCGAAATCATGCCGCCTGTGCAGGATTCGGCAACCGCCAGGGTTTCACCCCGTTTTATCAAGATTTCGGCAATCTTTTCTTCTAAAGAGATGTCTTTATCGGCAAAAATATCTCGACCTATTTTTGCACGGACGAGTTTTTCTGCTTGCTCGAGTTTGTCTGATGCCACTTTTTCGTTATCCGCGAATGCCATGATTCGAATTTTGACACCAAAAAGATTTGGTAAAAAAGCCAGGCGGACATATCGTTCAATTTCATGCAAATTATCCAGGCGTTCATACAATAGACTCTCGGGTACGCCTGTTGTCATGAAATTTTTAATTCGAATGGCTGCACCGGCGTGTTTTCCAAGCTCGGGCAGAATATGGCTCTGCATCATTCCTTTCATTTCGTGTGGTACGCCGGGCATCACATAAAATGATTTACCATCCTTTCGAAAAATCATGCCAGGTGCAGTGCCACGGTCATTTTTCAAAAGCTCGGCATTATCGGGAACGCGCGCCTGTTCTTCATTCACTTTGGCCATTTTGAAACGGCGCTTGCGGAATCGCTCCTTGATAGCGTCAAGAATTTCTTCATTCATCACCAAAGTCGCGCCAAAATAGTCGCTGACCACCTTTTTCGTGACATCATCATGTGTTGGGCCAAGACCGCCGGTGATGAGCGCCACATCGGAGCGCGACTCGGCGATGTGAAGCGCCTGTGTGATGTCTTGTGTTGAATCCCCGACCGTGGTTACCCAGCGTAGCTGAATACCAATATTGATCAGTTGCTCGCCTATCCAGCTCGCATTTGTATTCACGGTCTGCCCGATGAGTAGTTCATCACCTATGGAAATAACTTCAACTCGCATGCGTCAACACCCAGTAAGTGATTTGAAAATCAACCCAAAAAGTATGTGACATATAATGAATGCATAGATTCCAGCGATCACATCATCGACCATGACTCCCCAACCTTTCGGCAGCTTTTGCGATTGATGCACCGGGAACGGCTTTAGAATATCAAAAAATCGAAACAGAACAAATGCCGATGCATAAATGGGCCACTGCTTTGGCATCATATACACAGCGATCATCATGCCGACAACTTCATCCCAGACAACACGACCCGGATCATGCCCCCAATCCTGCTCACAAATCGTTGCTGCCCACACGCCGATGAAAAAAAAGCTCGGCAAAACGATCACCCACAGGAGCGGGGTGAGTGCGGGCAAAAACCACAATATCGTTATCGTCACAAACGACCCGGCAGTTCCGGGAGCGAGCGGGAAGTAGCCAATACCAAAGGTGGAACCGATAATGTGGGCGAGCGGCTTCATAGCATATTAAATCTGATACAATAATAAAAAATATCAATACGAATGGCAAGATGAATTCTCAATATTCCAAACGCCCCTCTATGGCTCGTGCGAGGGTGATCTCATCAGTATATTCCAGGTCAGCGCCAACCGGGATACCGCGCGCAATGCGGGTCATTTTTACCCCCATAGGTTTTATGAGCTTGGATAAATATATGGCAGTTGCTTCGCCTTCAGTATTGGGATTGGTGGCGACAATTATTTCATTCACACCATCCAGCCGGTTCAGCAATTCTTTGATCCGTAAATCATCCGGGCCAATGCCGTCTAACGGTGACAGGGCACCGCCGAGTACATGATAAAGCCCCCGGTATTCTCCGGTTTTTTCCAATGCCAACACATCGTTTGCTTCCTCAACAACACATATTATGCTGCGATCGCGCTTGTCGCTGGAACAGATGCGGCACGGATCGGTTTCGGTTATATTAAAGCAGGTATGGCAATGAATAACTTTGCTCTTTAGCTCGAGCAATGCCTCGGCGAGCTGATGCACCTCATGTTCGGTTTGTTTGAGCAGATAAAAAACATGTCGCTGCGCCGTCTTTCGACCAATACCGGGAAGCTTGCTCAATTCGTGAATGGCTTTTTCAACCGCGTCCGATGAATATTTCACATGGACTCCAATCAAAGGCCCGGTATTTTAAAGCCGCCCATGTTCGGCATAATTCCACCGGTGGCTTTTGCCATTTCTTCCTCGGCTTTTATTTTGGCGTTTTCCAACGCCTGATTAACTGCAGCAAGCACCAGATCTTCCAGCATTTCAACATCTTCAGGATCGACAACTTCCGGATCAATCTTGACTTCGAGCAGCTCTTGCTGGCCGCTGGCAACGGCGGTTACCATGCCGCCCCCGGCACTCCCTTCAATCCTTGTATCTGCAAGTTCGTTCTGAATACGCTCGATCTCTTTTTGCATTTTTTGGGCCTGTTTGAGCAAGCCGCTCATTCCGCCTTTCATCCAAAATCTCCTCAATTTCTAACAATGCTACTTTATAAATTCCGCATCAAATTTGTCAACGATCAGCTTGACTATTTCATCTTCTCGCTCAAGTTTTTCAAACTCGGCTTTTTTATCGATCCTGGCTGGCGATTTTCGAACGTGAGCCAATTTTTCTTTTTCAACCTTGATACAATTTATTTTCAGCCGGGTGCCTACTACCTCTTCGATAATCTCCTCAATCACCGACGCTTGTCGTTCCACCGAGGCGATATGAAAGCCATTCCTGTCGTCAAAAGCCAGCTCAACCTGAACGCCTTCAACTCGAGTCGGCCACCCTTCGGTCAATAACGAACCGAGAGCGATCTTTTTTCTTTTGACGCGCTCGATGACCGTTGGCCATTTTTTTTCAATTTCCTCGAGTGGGAGGAATGGCGCCGAATCGATGTCGTGACTCTTGCTGCTCTCCTCGTGCTGTTTCGCTTCAAATCGGACGTTTTCCTGTTTTCCACTTGAAGAAAACTCTTGTTGTGGTGGAGTGTGGGTGACCGGGGCAAATGGACGGCTGGTTTCTGAAATGGCGTTCGACGTGTCAATTCGAACCGACCGGGCACCATGTGAGCCAGGCGGTGCTATAACATCACTTTTTTTTTTAGCTTCTCGAACTTCCGAGAGCAGCTCGGATAATTGAACGCTCTTTGTAAGCTTTATCATCCGGATGAGCGCCATCTCCAGGTGGAGTCTGGCATTTGCACTTTTGCGGATGAGATTTTCAGCATCCGAGGAAATTTTGATGAGTCGAAGCAAATCTTCAATTTCAAAGATGTGAGCCTCGGCCATATAGCGCTGCGCATGCTCTTCCGCGACGTTGAGCTCAGTTTTTTCTGTCGATTTGGCGACCATAAAGTTGCGCAGATGCTCGGATAAGCCAATGAGAAACTCATTAAAATCATAGCCCTCGGAAAAGATGTGCTGTACGAGCTCGATACCGCCCTGTACATCGTTTGATTGAATCAGGTCCGTCACCTTAAAGAACAGCTCTTGACCGATTATACCCAGCAGATTGGTTGTGTCTTCCGCTGTGATAGAGGTGCCGGAAAAAGCAATGATTTGATCCAGGATACTCTCCGCATCACGCATGCTGCCATCGCCTTTAGTGGCGATCAGACGCAGGGATTCGTCATCAATCGAGATGCCCTCTTTTTCGCACAATTCAGTCAATAAGGCGATGATACGTTTGGTTGTAATACGTTTGAAATCGAAGCGCTGGCAGCGCGACAAAATAGTGGCCGGGACTTTGTGTGGTTCAGTAGTGGCAAATATGAACAGAACCCGCGGCGGCGGTTCCTCGAGTGTCTTCAAGAGGGCATTAAAGGCTTCATTGGTGAGCATGTGCACTTCATCAATGATGTGAACACGGTACTTGCCCGGGTTGGGGGAATAGCGCAGGCTTTCGCGCAGATTGCGTACTTCATCGATACCACGATTCGAGGCGCCGTCGATTTCCAGGACATCGAGGCTTCGGCTCTCGTTCACCTCGATGCAGGATGAGCATTCGTTGCACGGCCGGGTTGTTGGGCCATGATCACAGTTAATGGCTTTTGACAAAATTCGCGCAATGGTGGTTTTGCCAACGCCACGCGGTCCGGTGAACAGGTAGGCGTTGGCCAATCGATTTTGCTCAATCGCATTTTGCAGTGTTTTTGTGACGTGTTCCTGTCCGACGACGTCTTCAAAAAACATGGGGCGATATTTTCGTGCCAGGACCAAGTATGACATAGTGGAAAACTCGGTTTAGAAATAACCTCGTATATTCGTAAAAAAAGGCTGTGCACCCACCCTCGATTCCTTTGTTCTTTTGCCGCATGACCAGCCAACTCCAGCCAAGAGATCCTGCGGCACATGGATTATGTACTTACCGCTGCTACCTTCCGGTCCTGACGGGGTTGGGCACGCCTCCATTGCGTAGGGCTTGAACCATCAACATCGCTTATTCACGCGAACAAAAAAATAAGCAAACCTCATGATGGGCATCGATCCTGCTGTAGCGGGTTGCAGGTTACAGGGCACCGCTAGCTCCCCATCTAGCACAGCCATTGTTTGTGGAGCCGAGGAGATTCGAACTCCCGACCTGTACGTTGCGAACGTACCGCTCTCCCAGCTGAGCTACGGCCCC
>JAFGKD010000091.1 GCA_016928775.1 Candidatus Zhuqueibacterota bacterium
CAGAATCATGGCCGTCAACGTATTGCCGGCAGTCGTTGATCCTGACGATGCCATATTTAAATTCATATTGTTCTGCGTATTTGTCGAAAAAGTCTTTCATCACTTTTACAAATTTATGAGTCTAAAGGCCGCGCGCCGGGCAAAGTAGCAGATTTTCCCGTCGCCGTCGACCATTGTGACATGAAACACCACGATATCTTCCGATTCATCCACGACCCGGGTGTAGCTGCGATAGAGTCCCGACGTTCTCGGCACCCGAATAATTCCCAGCTCCTCAACCTCCCAGGGCAGATAAACGCGCTTTTTATGCACCAGCAAATGCGCTGCACAGGCCTGGTACATAGAATCAACAAAACACGGATTTGTGATCAAAGATTCCAACGGATATTTTCTATTCGTCAATTGTTCTTCCGGAAAATAGGTCGGATAAATTGTCGAATGCGGGTAGATGAGTACCGGCTCTTTGGCGGATGAATCGCGTACCGTGTCATTGTACAATGGTCCGAGAATGATACGATTCTCCGGCCCGGAATTCTGCATGAGCATCAACGACTCTTCCGGCGGCAGGCTTTGCAGACCGTCGCGCTCCAGTGCCCAGTTCGCCGGATCCATATCAGCATAATCCGACAAACTATCCGTGACGAACGATCGCGAATGGGTAACGGTTTGGACTTGCCTGGTTTTGGCGATGCGAAAATCTGATTTGATCTCAACCTGCCAGCCATTGTCAGAGGGATTACCCTCGACAAACAGCTCGCGCGGCTCCTCGCGGAACAGCTTGAACGCGTTTTCAAACGTAATATGTCGAATGCTGTATTTTTCTTTCCGGCCATTTTGCAGGGCAAAATATTCTGCCGCCAATTCCGAATAGGCCACTGCCGGCAAAATCGGTACTTTTCCAAGACGATGTTGATCGATCAATGCATCGCGCTGGACTGAAAAAACGCGATAAGCCCGTGTGATCCTGTGCTTTTTTTTCTGCACGCGATCAAATAGCGGGAATTCACGAATCGGCGTGACCGACAAGCCAGACTCGATAAAATCACCTAATCCTTTATTGTAAACCACCTGAGGATCATTGGTCTTTTGTGTCATTTCCGCAATACAGGCGGTCACACCGTCCTGCACATCGATGAGGTTCAGCCCCATCTCAACAGAACGTTCGCGCACCAGATCGTTGCGCCAGGCAATGCCGACATCCTTCCACCCCGACCAATTGATGCTGACAACGTGCAGATTTTTTCGCGTGCCTTGCATCATTTTGACCCAGGTGTTGAGAAAGTTGTTGGCCGCCGCATAATCAAGCTGCGCCGCATTGCCAAATCGACCGGCAATAGAGGCAAAAGCGACGAGAAATCGGAGTGGATCCTCTCTGGTCAGGTGCATCAAATTGACGGCGCCACCGGCTTTGATGCCAAAGACGGTGCGAAATTCCTCGAGGGTTTTTTGTTCCAGCAGATGACTTTTATCCATTCCGGCTGCATGCAGAATGCCGGTGATGGGGCCGGTTTTCTCGCGTGCATTTTTCAGGCTCTCTTCCAGCGTTTGGTAATCACGGATGTCCGCGGTTATGTATTCAACTCGCCGACCATGCTGCCGCAAAGATGTGAGATTTTTGTAAACCTCGATCGCTTTTTCCATGGGCTGCCATTCCCGGTTCAACATGACTGGCGTGACTTTCGCATGCTCCTTTTCCAGACGCTGCCGAATGTCCTGTTTCAACTGCGCCAGCCCGTTTTCATCAAGCTGCGCCAACGCTTCGATATTATCCGGCAGTTGGATGATGTCGACGATGATGTAATTGATCGGAAATCGTTGTCCGATCTCCTGGATGACCTCGTTCGCAATGCCGCTGCCGCCACCGGTGACCAGCAGGGTGTCTTTTTCCGTCAATTCGACAACATGCTCGGCGACATTCTCCTGTTCATCCAGCTTGACCACCAGCCGCTTGCCGTCAATATAAGCGATCTCGACACCGGCAGCATCGTGTTCAAGTTCATTGACAAGATCGTCGATGCTTTCAGCCACCGGCTTGTCCGGAGAGAGATCAAGGATCCGCACATGTGTATCGGACCACTCTTTGCGCAGGCTTTTATAAAAACCGGCCAAAGCGCCGTAGCTCGGATCAACGACACTGGCTTTTTCAGCGAGCCCCATACGGCCATCCAGGGCGGTCAAACAGATTATTTTCTCCGGCTGTTTTTTGCCTTGCTGCCATAATTTGTAAAATATAAATCGCGCCTGACTGTTAAAGTCCAGCATTTTTTCTGCCTCAGCAACGTCCAGATCAGCAAATTTTACCGCATGATGGAGATGCGAGCAGTCAACGATAACATCAACAGGCTCGTCCGGCAACTGTTTAAAATTCTTTTTGATGGAGACTTCTGTCGGCTCGGGGAAAATAAACTGACTGATCGTCGCACCCTTTTTCTCTAACGCTTTGTCGATGACACCCATATCCTCCGTTTGATCTCCCAGCAGCAATACGCTTTTGCCCTTTAGCGAAAAAGTGCGCTCACCAAGCGATTCCTCCATTAAAACCGGCACCTGGCGCGTCAGACTTGTCTCTTGCGGAACAAGAGGATCACCGCCTGTCTGTATGTCCTCAACGACCTCGGCTTCAGCGATTTCCGCCATGTGCAGCGGCAGGGCTTGACCGGATTGGGCTTTTTCATAGAACAGATTGACGACATGCCCGATCGTCGGCAACTGCGAGAGCTGCATGCTGTCATCCTGGGGTATGCGATATTTTTCGCCCAGGATGGAGAGGATGGTCGCTTGCTTGACCGTATCGATACCCAGATCAGCTTCCATCTCCATATCCAGGTCCAGCATATCCTCCGGATACTTGGTCACTTCGGAAAAGACTTTGAGCGTCTCGGCCTTGATCGATTCTTTGTCGAAATCTTCCGAGGATGTGGAAACCTGCGGAGAGTGGTCAGGCTCCGAGACTTTAACGGTCGTCTCTTCTCCGCTGCTCGTAATATCCGCCTCCGGCATGACCGGTGGAAGGCTCAAAGCAGCACCGCTGCGTGCTTTGTCATAGAATAAGTCGACCACATGACCGATGGTCGGCAACTGCGACAACTGCATGCTGTCATCCTGGGGGACGCGATATTTTTCGCCCAGGATGGACAGGATCGTCGCTTGCTTGACCGTATCAATGCCGAGATCAGCTTCCATCTCCATGTCGAGGTCCAGCATATCTTCCGGATATTTGGTCACTTCGGAAAAGACTTTGAGCGTCTCGGCTTTGATCGTTTCTTTGTCAATCTCTTCAGTGGAAGATGATGACATTACCGTCGCTATTGATGCTTCTTTCGGTTGCGGTCCTTCAGTCAAAAGACCGGCCAAAGCACCAATCGTCGGATAGTCGGCAAAATTGATGCGGGATCGGCTCACGCCAAAGCGCGTCGCTAAAGCATCCGATATCTCTTGCAGTTTCTTGTCATCCAGACCCAGGTCATCGATGATTTCCATATCCGGTTCCAACATTTCCGGCGGGTAGTCGGTTAATTCGGAAATGAGATCTATAATAACGTCAACTCTGTTTTGGGATTCTTTCAGCACCGTCGGTTTTTCGGATTTTTCTTCCGGCACGGCTGACTGGACCGGCTTTGGCGTTGTGAGTGCTGCAGTCGATAAAGGCGCCACGTCGTTCTGCACAGTGAGGACACGTCCTCGCAGTTGCACTGTGCTCTCAGACGTGCCAGTGATGGAGGTGATCCATCGTTTATATTTATCCGGATCAGCGATTCTCCTGTCGCCGTCGCACGATTTTTTCAGCAAAACAAAGTGCCCCTGCGAGCCAAAACCGGCGGTTATTTTGAGGCCGTAGGTACGATTATGTGAACCGCCGCGGGACAAAGTCAGTCCGGCCAACAAAGGATCCGGCTCGGTGAAATTGACGATCGGCGGAATTTTGTTGTATTGCAGAGACTTGGCCAATACCGCGTCTTCGAGCGATGCCCCCATAGCGTGGCCGGTCATACCTTTGGTGTTGCTGATGAGAATGTCCGTGTATGCCTGACCAAAGGCGCGCTTGAGCGCCTCGGCTTCGGCCTGTGAGCAGCCGCCGCGCGGCGGCGTATAGGTTTCGTGCGCCATGTAAATAGCCTGTCTCGCCAGTTGACTGCGGTCCAAACCGTTGGTTTTTTCCAGTTTTGTGACAAACTTTTCCAGCTCTTCGGCAAAAAAATTGACGTCGATTTGCGAGATATGGCTGGCAGTATTGAACGCATGCGTCGCGACCAGTTGGCAAATTTCCTGAACGCCGCGCTTGTCTACTTCTTCTTTGGTTTCAATCACCAATCCCACCGCTCCGGCGCTCAAAATCATACCGTTACGACGGGCATCAAACGGCACGGCCGCCTTGTACAAGTCGCTCTCGTTGGTCGCCGCACCCGTACATAAAAAGCCGGCCCCTAGCCATGGCAGGTTATCCTTTGACGTCGAGTCATCTGCGCCTATGACGATCATTCGCTTGGCGCGGCCGTTCTTGATAAAATCTTCAGCGATGGTAATCGCCATCGATGTTGAAGAACACGCCGCGTTCAATTGTAGATTTGGTCCTTTGGCGTTGATCAATTGCGCCAGCCGGTTATTCGCCTGCGCCGAGATGAGGGTCATAAAATTATAATTAAACTTGTAAACGTCCGCTTCACCGAGGTTGTCGGTCAAACGGCTGTAATACAGCGTATACCAGTCCGTGAGCAGCTTTTTAGCATTGCTATCCGTGACGCGCGCGATGATGGACTCGTAAAACGCCATCAGCTCTGTGCGCGTCTTGCTGCCGTACTTGGTGCTGATAAAACGCGACACCTCGCGAATGACCGGATCGATCATCGGAAAACCGTTGGCAAAGATGACGCCGGTTTCGTTCTGCATACCCGGCGGCAGCGCCAACTTGGAGGGCAACTGACGCCCGGTCGAGGTGGTAACATACTCCTGCACCAGTGGAATCTGCGCATCCCTGAGCGCCTCATAGCCGGCGGCGACGCCGTGCGCAATACAATTAGTCATTAATTCCACATCGGATTCATCCAGGTGGTAGTGTGCCAGCATATCAATTTTGCCGATCTTGCCGGCCAACTGAATCACCTCATCCAGGGAAGTGAGAATTTTAAAAGACGGCCCTTTTTCGTCTTTGATCAATTTGCTGATGTGCAGATCGACTAATTGACGCCGTTCGTCATCCGTCAGCCGCTCGATAAAATTCCGTCCCTGGAAAATCTGTGCGAAATTATCATCCTGAAAGCTCTCTTTATATGAACCGGGCAGGCCAATGGCCGCACCACTATAAACGATGGTGGGACGAGATGGTTCAACGGGTGTTGCCGGTGTATGGCTTTCGAACGATGCCGTTTCTTTTACCTGCTCAACGGGTAACGCGTCGGCTGATGCAAGCGGTAGCGGTTCCATGGCTACGCCCTCGACAAACAAGCCGCCGATCAATTTCAACAGCGTGGTCATATCATCGGCTTTTTTGAAATTGGAGGTCAAGATCGTCGCTTCTTTGCCCGCCAAAATTTCGCGAGTCTGTACACTCAGGATCGAACCCGGTCCGATTTCAACAAACAGACGCACACCCTTTTCATACAACTTTAAAATTGAGTTTTCAAAATTCACCGCCTGCAGCATTTGCTGCTTGAGCACTGCGGGAATCTTTTTCAATTCGCGATCAGTATTCGGATAAAATTCCCCGCTATGATTCATAAAAACTTTGATGGGCGAGGCGGTAAAAGTCATATTTTTGATCTGCTCGTAATAACGCTGCGCAACAGGTTCGATGATCGGCGAATGAAAAGCGTGCGAGACAAACAGGATTTTGTTGGTCACTTGTTTTTTATCCAAAAACTCCTTGAAGTGGTCTATCGCCGCTGAGGCACCGGCGACGATAACTTGTGTCGGACTATTCACGTTGGCAATGGATATATCGAGTCCGCTCTCCTCAACAAGCGCCTGTGCCGGTTCGAGCGAGGTCATCAGGCTGATCATTTTTCCGGGATCGTTCAGTTGCTCATCATGAAAAGCATACCCGCGCTGCTCCACCAGCTTGAGGGCATCACGAAAAGAGATTTTGCCCGCTGCTGCCAGGGCGGTGATCTCTCCAAGACTATGACCAATCATATAATGTGCCCGCAATCCCATGCGAGAGAGCAGATCATACAAGGCGTAACTGCTGATGTAAATGCCGGGATGCGCATTTTGTGTTTCTTTGAGTCTTTCCAAAGCAGCTTCATCTTCACTATCCGTGTAAATGAGCGAAGAAACGGAAGAATTGTGTCGGGCCAGCCAATAAGCGTCCGCTTTTTTATACCAGGAGCGCACGGTGTCAAAGCGATCATAAATCGACCGGAACATGTTGAGATATTGCGCCGCTTGTCCTGGAAACAAAATAGCGATCTCGGATGCTTTGATCGGTTGACCCTCTTTGTAAAAGATGCCTTTGGTCTTGAGAAGCTCAGCATTCATCCTCTCTCGATTCTCAACGAAAAAGTTGAACAGCGAGTGAACCTCCTCGCCATTAGCGGCAAGCAGTGCCAGGCGACATTTTTTAGCGGTCTCGATATTATAATTATGCAAAAAGACGCCCTCGACAAATGTCTCTGGATGAAATTCTTTCACTTGCTCCGAAAGCTGATCAAACGAATCCGCCGCGAAAAAAACGATCTGCTGCGATGAAACTTCGACGGTGCTCGCGGGGACTGTCGCACGTGACTGTTGCGCAGCAATATCGTAACCTCGACCGACGGGATGGTTTTTGTAATCGTCTGGGCGATACTCTTCCAGAGCGAGGTGGCAATCGGCGCCGCCAAAACCAAAGGACGATACGCCGGCGCGCCTGGGGTGATCGCCCGCCGGCTGCCAGTCCGAAAGATTTTCGATCACATAAAACGGCGATCCCTCTAATTGCAGTTTTGGATTGATCTCTTTGAAACTCGCTGTGGGCGGCAACTTTTTATGATGTAAAGCCAAAACAGCTTTGATAAAACCGGCAATACCAGCGGCGGATTTCAAATGGCCGATATTGGACTTGACCGACGTCAAACCGCAATAATTTTTCCTCGTCGCGCCAAGAGCGGCAAACGCCTGTTTGAGTCCGGCGACTTCAACGACATCACCCACCGTCGTCGCAGTGCCGTGCGCTTCGATCATCTCGACGGTATCGATGGCATAATCCGCCATGCGATAGGCTTTTTCAATGGTTTTGGCCTGCCATACTTCGTTTGGCGCGGCGATGTATTTGCCTTTGCCGTCGCTCGCCGCCCCATAGCCGGTGATGACCGCATAGATCTCATCCCCATGTTCAATAGCATCTTGGAGTCGTTTGAGCACAACAGTGCCCGCACCTTGCCCCATGACAAATCCATTGGCGCGTTTATCAAACGGAAAAGAACCATCGGGTGAAAGAGCATTGATGGCAGAGAAATAGATAAAACCCAACTGCCGCAGCGGCATGTCGGCGCCGCCGCAGATGGCCGCATCAAATTCATTCAAGTACAAACCCTGGATGCCGGAGATAATAGCTGATAACGCCGAAGCGCACGCGGCATCAACCGTAAACGATGGTCCGTGAAAATCGAATACATTGGCCACACGACCGGCTATCAAATTTGGCAGGACGCCGGGGGCACTGTCCTCGGTGATCGGAATCGAATCTTTGAGCGCATGAGCGCGCACATACTCGATGAGACTTTCCTGTTCATCGACAGACAACTTGGCAAATGCCGGATGCTTGTGCATATAGTGCTTGATCAAATCATATTGCACCCGCACTAATGCATTGCCGTAAGCTGTTCCAACCATACCGTTGCCAAGCATCACGGCGATACGTTCATTCGAGACTTTTTTTAATGATTCGTTAGCGATCGCCTGGTCAGTGGTGTACAACGCGGCGTGCTGATTGGGATCCATATGCTCAGCCACCGACGGCGGAATTTTGTATCGACGTACCGTATCAAATTCCAGGTCAGTGATCCATCCGGCGATATCGGTGATGGATTTGTCCTGCTTGTCGCGCGCCGTAAATAACTCGGGGCGAAAATAAACCTCGCGTTCCAACATATCTTCCGGCAACGGACGAATAGAAACGGTTTTGCTGATGATATTGTTCCAAAACTGGTCAACACTCTTTGCATCGGGGAACAGAGTACCAAGCCCGACAACCGCTATTTTACGATCTATATCAGATTTCATAGATATTCTCTCTCCAACGAACGCACGTTCCTCTCGTTTATCACTACACTACATTGCTCTATCGCCCCAACGGGGCATAAGAAGACGGGGCATCGCCCCATCTTTTATCAAAAAGTTCCATTGCTCTGGTTCAGAATCATAAAAGTTATGGTTACACCATAACTTTGCTGCTTGATAGAAGAGACTGATTATTTTGTCTCCAGTGCCCCGTCATACCAGACAAGACTTTGTATTTGAACCAGAAGAACAGAAACCATTTTTCACGCACTCTTATTTCAAATATTAAAAGCCTTGACATTTGTACAACATCTCAGATGGATATAAATTTCCATTAAATTTTTATTTTGGCATAAATTTTTAAAAAATTTGAATAACAATGTGCCATTCGTCATCTGTGCATTATCAATAAAAAAGCTCCCTAAACCTGTACAGTGAGATAGGGCAAAATGCACAAAGTGCAGACGATCCTGAATGCAAGATAAGAAAGGAAGAAAAGGGTTGGAATCGGCTTTTTTGCATCCTACTGAAGGTTCTGTCTGTTTGCTCAAAACCCTCGGAGACCGTCGAAAAAGCCACATCCACGCCAGAACAGGGTGTCACTGAACGTCGCAACACGTATTAGGTCACTTTTATGGTTTTTCGACAGTCTCTGTGGAGGCTGATTTACAAGTTTTTTTCTACTGTCTTGTCGGAGCGATAGTTTTTACTTTATTTCAAACTCGATCAATCCTGATTTGCCATGCTCTTGATCTTTATAGTCATCAATAACAATTTCATTACCTTTTTTATCGATGGCTTTGATTTCAAGATTTACTTTGCCGCTCATGGCTTCATAGGGCACGTTGACAGTTAAAGACCAGACATTTTTGCCCGATTCATCTTTTTGCAGCGGAAACGGCGCTTCAATCTCATAGGCATATTCGCGCGGAATCACCAGAACTTGGGAGATATTTTTAGCTTTGCCGCTGAATTCCACAGTGGCGGTCACCTCATCACCAACCTCCGCTGCCGCCGGCTCGATCAC
The DNA here is from genome assembly GCA_016928775.1 of Candidatus Zhuqueibacterota bacterium. Taxonomy (GTDB): domain Bacteria; phylum Zhuqueibacterota; class Zhuqueibacteria; order Residuimicrobiales; family Krinioviventaceae; genus Kriniovivens. Next base: position 9,224 of record JAFGKD010000091.1, read on the forward strand.
CGCTTTAATGAGTTTGACTTTGGCTTCTGCCATGGGTACAACAAGTAACACCAAACACAACACCAACAAAGCATTTCTCATAATTTTTTCCTTTCCCGTTTTGTTAACAAATTATCTGTTGGTTTGATTGCTCTATGATAAGAATTTTATCGACAAATTCAAGCGAAATCATCCCTTTTTACACAATATTTAACTTATTCAATGTAACTCACTGCAACACGAAACGTAGTTAAAACGACTTGATTCATTCATTGTTGTTGCGGATATAAAAAATGCTTTTTCGCCGGCTTTTACTATTCATTTTTATATCATTCCATGTTCACGCCGAAAATCCGTACTTGAAATTTCAGCATCTCTCTCTTGAGCAAGGTTTGTCGCAAAGCATTGTTGAATGTATCATCCAGGATAGCTGTGGTTTTATGTGGTTTTGCACCGAGGATGGCCTCAACAAATATGATGGATACAATTTTACCGTGCTCCGCACAAATCCTGAAAATCCGTCAAGTCTGAGTCAGAATCACACGACCTGCATTCTAGAAGCCAAAGACGGCATTTTCTGGATCGGCACCTTCAACGGTGGCCTTAATAGATACGATCCAAAAACAGAGGCGATTAAAAGCTATCGCGCCGAATCAAATAATCCCAATGCGCTCTGCGATGATATTATCACAGATATTATCGAGGATCAAGACGGGACATTATGGATTGCCACAGCAAATGGTTTTTCCCAGTTTCATCCCGAAACTGAAAAGTTTACCTGTTACTTTCATAATCCTCACAATCCAAGAACACTCAGCCATAATAGTGTCAGAAGTTTAAGCAAAGATAACCTGGGCAACATCTGGCTGGCCACCGATTATGGCTTGAATAAATTCGATAAAGAGACCAGACAATTTACGAACTATTATCACGATCCGCACAACGACAACAGCCTCGGCTACGACAAAGTGCGTCGAGTATATGCTGATCGCAATAGCGTGATCTGGATCGGTACTGACGGTGGCGGTCTGGACAAATTAACCTTTACGGCCGAAGGGCATCCCCAGTTCAAACACTTTCGACATGATCCAGACAATCCCAACTCCCTGAGTCATAACAGCATCTATTCGCTTTACAAGGACTCGTTCGGGACCTTGTGGATCGGTACGAACGGTGGCGGTCTGAACTTGTATGATACAGAAACTCAAACCTTTTCACACTACCGTAACACACCACTCGATCCGTACTCGATTAACTATGATGAGATTTATGACATCTATGAAGATAACACCGGCGTCATATGGCTCGGCACGTACGGCGGCGGGGTGAACAAAATTAACCAGGTGAAGCAGCAATTCCTCCACTATAAATCCAATCCAACTAACCCAAACAGCTTGAATCATGACATCGTCTGGTCCATTTTGGAGGATGAAGATGGCATTTTATGGCTCGGCACACACGGCGGTGGGCTGAACCGTTATGATCGAGTCCGCAATGAATGGACACATTACCGGCATGATCCAGAAAACCCAAACAGCATCAGTCACGATGTTGTCCGTGTCGTTTTCAAAGACAGACAGGGTATCATGTGGCTGGCTACGCACGGCGGCGGCTTGAATCGATTTGATCCGAACAGTGGACATTTTAAATCGTATCGCCATGATCCGGCTGATCCCAACAGTATCTCGCATGATGAATTGCGCTGTATTTTCCAAGATTCGCAAGGCACTCTTTGGATCGGCACCTATGGCGGCGGGCTCGACAAATTCAATCGACAATCAGATTGTTTTCAACATTTTCAGCACGATCCGATCAATCCCAATTCAATCAGCACAAATTATATTCGCGCCATTCACGAAGACAAAAGTGGCATTCTCTGGATTGGTACGCAAGGAGGTGGTTTGAATCACTTTGATCCAAGGACAGGGAATTTCACGCACTTTAGAAATGATCCGCAGGACTCGACGAGTCTGAGCAACGATTTTATCTTTGCGATTATTGAAAATTCAGATGCAAGTTTTTGGCTCGGTACCTATGGCGGCGGTTTGAACAAATTCGATCCTGTCACTGGAACCTGCGAACGATTCACGGAAGCGGATGGTTTGGCAAGCAATTCCATATATGGATTTGTTAAAGATGATCAAGGCATGCTGTGGATCAGCACAAATAACGGTATCAGCAAGTTCAATCCCTTCAACCAAACATTCACCAATTATAACGTTGATGATGGACTGCAGAGCACAGAATTTAATGGTGGCTCTTTTTTTAAAAGTAAAAGTGGGGAGATTTTTTTCGGCGGCATCAATGGCTTTAACGCTTTTTATCCGGAAAACATCCACGGCAATGAAAACAAACCACCGATCGTCATCACCGACTTTCGAGTATTTAATGAACCATTTGATCTCAAAACACCAATCAGTGATATCGATGAGATCAAACTCTCCTGGAAAGACAACGTCTTTTCGTTCGAATTTGCCGCCCTCGATTTCACGGCTCCAAAACGAAACCGCTATGCGCATAAAATGGATGGTTTGGATAAAGAGTGGATTTACACGGATGCGTCCAAACGGTTTGCCAACTATACAACATTGCCGCCAGGAAAGTATACCTTTCGCGTCAAAGGCTCAAATAATGACGATGTGTGGAACGAAGAAGGTGCCTCCATCAAAATCGTGATCACGCCCCCTTTTTGGCAGACGCCGGTTTTTCGCAGTCTTGTTTTTATAATTGCACTTTTGCTGCTTTTTATCGCCTATAAATGGTTCATGAAAACGATTCGCCAGAAACGCGCGGAACTCGAAGAGCGGATACGCGAACGCACCGAGGCGGCGAACACTTTGCAAGCCGCCCTAAATGAGGTCGAGATATTGAAAAACCGACTGCAGGCGGAAAACATTTATCTGCAGGATGAAATAAAACTCGTCACCAATTTTGAGAACATTATCACAAAGAGCGACGTGTTGAAGAGTGTCCTGCAAAAAGTTGAACAGGTCGCCGAAACAGACGCGACGGTGTTGATTTTAGGTGAATCCGGGACAGGTAAGGAATTAATCGCGCGTGCTATTCATAATATCAGCGAGCGTTGCGAGCGTATTCTCGTCAAAGTCAATTGTTCCGCACTGCCTGCAACTTTGATCGAAAGTGAACTTTTCGGGCATGAAAAAGGCGCCTTTACCGGCGCAATCGCCCGAAAAATCGGCCGTTTCGAATTGGCGAATGGTGGCACTATTTTTCTCGATGAGATCGGTGATTTGCCACTCGAGCTGCAAGCTAAATTGCTGCGCGTTTTACAAGAGGGGGAATTTGAACGTCTTGGCGGTACGGAAACAACTAAAGTGGATGTACGCGTGATCGCCGCGACCAACAGGGAATTGCAAAAAGAGATTCGACAGGGAAATTTCCGGGAGGATCTTTACTTTCGACTCAATGTGTTTCCACTTTATATACCACCGCTTCGCAATCGCAAGGAAGATATTCCGCTCCTGGCCCATCATTTCATCAAAAAATATAGCGCTAAAACCGGCAAAAAAATTGCCACTGTCCCACAACGTGTTATGGACGCTTTGGTCCAATACCACTGGCCGGGAAACGTCCGCGAGTTGGAAAACATCATCGAACGCGCTGTCATCACCAGTAGAGATAAAACGCTTAAAATCGGCGACTGGCTGCCGCAGTCAGAATCCGTACAGAGCGTACCGGGATTTGTTAGCCTGATTGAGAATGAACGTCAGCATATCATCAAAGCACTTTCCATGACCAACTGGCGTGTCAGCGGCAACCGGGGTGCGGCCAAGATTCTCGGCATCAATCCTAAAACACTCGAGTCCCGGATGAAAAAATTGAACATTGTCAAAAATGATTAATTTTCTGAAATATCGGAAATTTCTGAAATATCAGAAATTCTCACCACATTTATCACGTCAAGCACTGTTGTCCATAAAGCCTTTAATATATGATTTAAAAGAACTTGTATGTCAGTATAATATTGCGCTAAATGTGGCACATCCTTTGAGTTGTAGAAAGTCGCGATCTATTAACAAAAACCTCAAAGGAGATATATCATGAAAGCAAAACTTCTTCTTATGACATTCGTGCTTTTGTCGCTCATCATCAGCGAGTGTGTTATTGGCGCACCCAAAGTACCCCAAAATGTCGATTGGCAGGCTTTTAGTGAAAATCTTGCCAAAGCCATCAAATCAGACAATAAAGGATTACAGCAATCGGCCATGTGCATGATCATTCGTTATGCCGAAAATCTTTCGATACCGCGTGATGCAATTTTTGAAGTTGTTAGAGTTTTTCGCAGCGATGGAGATACGAATGTGCGCCTCCTGGCATTAGTCACATTGCACAGAGCAGAAGACCCATGGGCTATGGATTATTTAAAACGTCACCGTCTTTTTGAAAAAGAGAACCGGATTAAAAAATTATGCTGCTGTGCTGTGCGGACATATTATGCCAAGAGGGACTCGCTGAAAGCGGATAAAACTGAACAGATCCTGGCGCAAAAAACTCATGAGGTGTTGGAATCCTATTCTGCCCAGGCAGCAGGAATGTTGAACCTCGATGAATATGGGTTCTAATGGTTTGTGGCACTGTTCACCGTATCACGACTGTCGCATAAAAAAGATGGAATGAGCATGGAAATGATCTCCAAGGCACAAGGAACACCAGATAATATCATTAACCTGACACGTGAAAATTTCAAAAAGGTTGTCATCGAAAGTAAAAAAGCTTTCGTCATTCAAATACAAGCGGATTGGTGCGGTGAATGTTATATCATAAAGTCAATTCTCAGGCAATTGGCGGGCCATTTCAGAGATCAGATCAGCGTTGGATACATCGACATCGAAACCAACGAAGACATAGCAAAACATTATGGCGTGACAGAATTGCCATTTCTTTTATTTTTTAACCATGGTGAGTTGAAACACCACCTGATTGGCTTGCAATCAAAAAAAAAATTGCGGGACTATATCCAAAAAACAATCGCTTGTTCTGATCAAAAATAAGGAACATTGGCATCCATACTTCATAAGCAACATCAAATCTCTTTAAAATGCACCCTCCTGTTTAGAGGAATAAAAAAGCCTGCTCAAATTATTGGACAGGCTTTTGTTATGCACACGCGCAATTTCTAAACGTCGAGGTGATTATTCCATTTCATAGGAGAACTGGAATGTTCCAGAACCAATCTCGACAACAACTTTGTCGCCATCCTGAGAAAAACTGGTGATACCGTCTGCTTTTCCAAAGTCCTTCTTATTCACCAGAACCTTATCGACTGTCGCGTGCGGCAACAGGACAGAGGCTGTCGTGTTTGCCGGAATAATAACCTCAAGTTGCATTGCACTTTCGTTGATGCTCCATGCCGACGCCACTGTGCCGTACATTGACCGAACACTCGCCTTGGCCGATGTCAATTGGCCTCCCGGATGAGGCTGAATGATCGTATGCTTGTACCCCGGATTGTGTTCATCAATTTCCAGTCCGGCAACAACCCGATAAAGCCACTCGCCAATAGCGCCGTAGGCATAATGATTAAAAGAGTTCATGCCCGCATTTTGAAACGTGCCATCCGGTTTTTGTCCATCCCATCGCTCCCAGATCGTTGTGGCGCCCTGGGTAATGGGATAGAGCCAGGATGGATATTCTGTGCGATTGAGCAACATAAACGCTTCGTCAAAATAGCCGTAATCACTCAGGACGTGGCAAATGAGCGGTGTTCCGAGAAAACCGGTTGTGATATGCTTGAATTTATTCACATCATCCGTCAGACGACGGGCTGCTTTGGCAGCAACATCAGGCGGGAGAAGATTAAAACCAAGCGCTAACGCATAGGCTGTCTGCGTATTCGGCGACAACCGGCCATTCGGCGTGACAAATTCGTCCATAAAAACCGCTTTAGCTCTCTCGACCATCCTGGCATATTTTGCGGCATCACTCGACTTGCCTAGGAGCTGCGCGATTTTATAGAGCAAATCAGTGGAGTAAATAAAATAGGCCTGGGTGATAAAATCCTTGTCCGTCGTGGCCCCGGGATAATCTGAGCGGGTGGTGTTGAATGAAAGCCAATCGCCAAAGGTAAAGTCCGTGTTCCAAAACCAGGTGTCACCAGCGCGTTTCGCCATATATTCAACCCATCCCTGCATACAGGGGTATTGTTCTTCAAGGACACGCATGTCGCCATAGCAGAGATAGACGGTCCACGGAACAATCACTGCCGCATCGGCCCAACCGGCGGAAGCAGAATTCCCTTGACGATTTGAGGCAATCGACAGGACATCGGGTATCACGTGCGGAATCTGACCCTCAGCCTGCTGGTCGGCGGTAAAATCCTTTAGCCATTTTGTATAAAACGCCGCCACATCATGATTAAAGCACGCGGTACGAGCGAAAACCTGAGCATCACCGGTCCAGCCAAGACGCTCATCGCGCTGCGGACAATCCGTGGGCACATCGACAAAGTTGCCCTTTTGCCCCCATTTGATGTTCTGCTGCAGTTGATTGATCATGGAATTGGAACATTCAAATGTCCCGCTTACGGCAATGTCAGAATGGACCACAATACCCTTGATTGCATCGAGGCTTGGTTCGCCCGGCCATCCGTTTATATCAATGTAGCGGAATCCCTGGAAGGTGAAATGTGGTTCGTAAACCTCTATACCCTCCCCTTTCAGCGTATAGCTGTTTGTCTGCTTGGCGGCGCGCAGGTTTTCAGTGTAAAAATTACCGTCTTTATCCAATACTTCGGCATGCCGAATCGTGACGGTTGTACCCGCTGGTCCTTGCACAGTGAGTCGAATCCAGCCAACCATATTTTGCCCCATATCGATAACCATGTCCCCCTGCGGCGTTTGCAATATTTCGACAGGCGTGATTTCTTCTATCTTTTTTATGGGTGCACCCTGCGATGCGATGATCTTTGCTTGAGGTTTCGGGAGCACTAAAACGTCCACCCAGTCGGAATCGTCGTATCCGGCTGTGCTCCATCCATCCTTTTCGAGGCGCGCATCATAGATTTCGCCATTGTAAATATCGGAGGCCAGGATCGGGCCGGTCGACGCCCTCCATGATGTATCGGAAATAATCACATCGGAGGTGCCATTTGCATAATCAACGTGCAGTTGTACAAGCAAGGCCAGCTTGTCGCCATAGGCATTGCGCTGACCACGAAATCCGATGTTGCCGCGATACCAGCCATCGCCCAACGTTGCGCCAATGGCATTTTCACCCTGCTGCAAAAGTGACGTGACATCATACACCTGATACTGGATGCGATCTTCATAAGCAGTCCATCCCGGAGTGAAGACCTGATCACCGACACGCTGCCCGTTCAGCTCCAGTTCGTATAATCCCAGACTTGTCGCATAAATTCGCGCCTTCACGACTTGATCGCTCACCGAAAACTCTTTCCGAAGCATTTGTGCGGGACTGGATGTTGAAATATCTTCCTCGATATCGGGATGAATCCATTGGGCTTGCCAATCCGAGTCATCTAACAATCCCATTTCCCAAAACGCGGGCTCGCTCCAACGTGACCTTTTCCCGTTGTTATCCCAGACACGCACTTGCCAATAAACAAATTCCCGCGATTGTAAAACCGGACCGGCATACTCAACGTGGATGGACTGATCGGATAGAACTTTGCCCGTACTCCACAACAAATTTTTGCCGGCTTTAACATCTTTTTCTGTTGCCGCACAGCGAAGTTCGTACGCCGACTGCAACGTGCCGGGCTTGTCGGATTCGATGATCCAGCTCAGACGAGGTTTCTCAACATCAATACCAATAGGATTTGTCTTGTACTCACACCTAAGGTGGGATACGCCTAAAGCCGCGTAAACAGTTGGAGCCAAAATCAAACTAGTTACAACAACCAGCAAAATAGTGAATTGGAACGAATATAACGGTCTCATGGTGCCCTTCTCCTGTTTTTGATTGCTTTTCTGCAACAGTCAAACATATAACTTTTGGTCATTTATACAAGAAAAATTAACGAAAAAAATATTTATTCTTGCATCGCTTGTATTCATGAGATATATTCCACTAGTGCAATTTTTCAAACACGGTGTTGTAAAATCGTTATTGGCCTGTTTTCAATCGTGTTGATTGTATTTTTAGGACATCATTATGAAAAAAATGGTGATTGCCTTGATTGGCATTGTGATCGGCGGATTTACAGTCGGATTTACCGTAGGCAAACTCAGGTCACCCGACTATAATAACCAGGAAAATATCCTGCGCTTTATTTACAGTCATATTACGCCTGGCCAGGTAGACGGGGGAGCGATTGTGTGCATTCTCACCTGTGGCGCCAGGACATATACATATCACTCAGCCCTGGATACAATTATTATTGAATACGGAAGTCCGTTCATGACCAATAAACAGCCTGTTCGCAGAAAATACGCCTCTTTAAATTTGAATTTATTGTATTCCATTGCCGGCGGCGGGCCAACCGCTATCATCGGCGGCACAAAATTTATCGACTACCTGTCGCCTTTGACTAAAAATCAAAAAGTTATGATTGGTCTCATTGCGGTGGCAACGACCCTATCCGGTGTGTACTGGGGTTACAGACTGGGCTATTCGAATGACATTGATTGCAGCTCGGATCAAGTTCAAAACATTCTGCACGACAAAAAGATGTGGCAAACCTATGTACAGTATCGGGTGAAGAATCCAGCGATTGGAGTAACATTAGGGCGCACACAATAAAAATCCGTGCTCATCCGTGGCTCATATATTTTGCTAAAAAACACAGTTCTGTTGCCTTGTAGTACGGATAATCCCCGATCGTGCTTCTTCTTTCGGAGCCGTTGAGCTGTCAAGACTATTCTCTTGGTTCAAACAATCCTGCCATGGACCGGATCACATCCACATAAAAATTGCCACCCTTTTGACGAAAAAGTTGAAATGCCATATCTTTTGAGCCAATGAACGGTCGCAATGACCAGGAGAGCTGGGCGCCAACAAATGCCAGGATAAAAATCCAGATTTTAAAAACCTGCACGCCAATTTTGGGATAGATATTCTTTTTCTCGCAGGAAAATTTAAGTGCCTCAACAATGGCGCGCATGCCAAAAAAACCCGCCACCACAATGATAAAAACATGCAGCAATTTGATGAACGCATAGTTATCACCGGTGATCATAAAAAATATCACAATCGTGGAAAAAGAGAGCATGATGCAGCTCATGAACACAAAGCCTGTAAGCATGATAGAGATCATTTGTCCAAGTGAAAGTTTGGAACCGAGTACAGTTTGAATGACAAAAAATGCCGGGAAGCAGATGAGAATGATCAATAGAAAAAGCACCGGCATTTTTACCGCCGATGAAGCGGCTTGCTGGAGGCCATTATAGCTTCCCATGATCGCACCGTACAGCATGGAAAAGATGAGCAGCAGCAGCAAGTGATTTAAAATTTCAAATTTGACCTGTTTTTCATCGGTAATTTTTTCGTAAAATGAATCATTGTTGTGAAAGCTTTGGAAAAAATCAAAGGACAAGATTTTGCGTTTTGCCATGATGGTCTCCTGTTAATTTTTGAAATCCTTACAAGAACCGATACATCCACCGCGTGGCGCTGAAACCACCTCGGCAGCTTTGAATAGCTTTTTTCAGTTCATATTGACAAATGTATCTATCGCTCATTGCCTTCAACTTCACGGACAAGCCGGAAGCCGAGTCCGTAATAAAAATCACTTGCCTGTTCTTTGAATCGATAGGCCGAACGACAATGGTTCAGGCCGCCGTGGCGAAAACAGCCACCTCTCGCGGTCCGATTGGTGAAAAAGAGCAGAAATCTTGAGCCGCGTTGTGGTCCTGGCGGATCAATTTGTGCGACACGGTCATAGGGTGCCTGCCAGCGATCCGCGCACCATTCGTGCACATTGCCGTGCATATCGTACAAGCCCCAGGCATTTGGCTTTTTCAAACCGACCTGTTTGGGACCCTCAGGTTCATTGTTGCCGGCCCACCACATATATTCATCCGCATTGGGGCACAGCACATCTCCCGAGCAATCGGGAGCATCTCCAAAGTAGAATCGGGTGCTCGTACCGGCGCGACAGGCATATTCCCATTCAGCTTCTGTCGGCAGCCGAAAAGTACCTTGTCCCAGGGCATTCATTTTTTTAATGAATTTCTGGCAGGCGCGCCAGGTGACTTTTTCAACAGGGTGATCTGGCTGCCCTTTAAAGTAGGAAGGATTTACCTCCATCACAGCCTCCCACTGCGCCTGCGTCACCTCAAATTGGCCGAGATAAATGTGCAGTTTGCTGCGAATGTCTCTTTTCATGATACCTCTCCAATTTTTAAAAATGGTGAAGGATTTAGCGTATCAAGCTATTGATCCTTCTCCTCCTTGAGCAGATCATTAAACCGATCGTCAATATGTTGATTGAACCACCGATCAATGACAGATCGTTTGAATCGCCATTGATTGCCGAGCTTGGCAGCCGGAATCTTGCCCTCCTGCGCCCAGGTGTAAATCGTCTGAGGCTTGAGGCGTAGATAAGCTGCCACTTCTTCAATGGTCATAATTTCATCGGCCAATCAACTTCTCCTTATAATTTCTTCCTAATTATACTGAAAAATTACTATTATTGCAAGTTTATTATAATTATTTATTATCTTTTATTATTTATTATGATATATTTGTTAGCTTTAAACTGCAGCGTCCGCCGGGAAAGTTGATATAATATGGTTTTCGACTTTTTCTGGAGGCGCTTTTTTGCCGACTCACATATCAGTACAATCCAAAAGATTGACGGTAACATAGCCATTTCTTTTCGTATATTACTTGCAAAAACCAAGGACAACAATATGGCGCATCCCTTTTTTATGCCGGTCAAACTTTTTGAAGAAACCTCGTTATATGCTGATGTTGAAGCTCTGGTTGATGATTTTGCAGAAATTTGGACACGTTGCCGTTCGAACCGACCGCCACTTAAAAGGACTTTTTCTCCGCGCGAACAGATCGTGCGGGAAACTCATCTCGAAGCTTTCCTGAAAAAATTGCAGCACGAGCAGCGCAATAAAAACGCTCGCTTTGATGACGGCGAATTACAAAATCGACTCTTTGCGCATGTGCGAACATTTTTTGGCTCGGCACTCGGCTTTACACCTGAACAGCTCGATCTGATCCTGTCGCTGGGATTTAAGGAATCAACAAAAGATTTCGTGCAATTGGCGCATAAATTTGATTCGCTTTTGCAGCCGGCTGATATCTTTCAGGCCTGCCGAAATGTTTGGATCATGAACGGCTTGCAGCTTTTGCTGGGACGTGCGGTAAAATTGACTCCGTCGATTTTTGCTTACAGCATGTTATATCCCTATACAGATAATTACCTGGATGATGCCTCGATATCACGAGAAGAAAAAAGCGCATTTAACAATCGCTTTGCCCGACGCCTGGCTGGTCGGAATGTCTCTGCGTATAACACGCATGAGCGGAGCATTTTTTCACTCGTAGAAATGATTGAAAGTGATTTTGAACGGTCCCGATGGCCCAAAGTATTTGAGAGCCTGCTGGCTATCCATCAAGCACAAACCAAAAGTGTACAGTTGCTTGGCACTGAAAGGGTGGCCGATGAGGATATCTTGCGCATCAGTTTGGAAAAAGGCGGTACTTCTGTCTTGGCGGACGGCTATTTGGTGGCCGGGAATTTGACTCATGAGCAGGCCCGGTTTATGTTCGGGTATGGCGCCTATTTGCAGTTTTTGGATGATCTTCAGGATGTGCATGAGGATAGTCAAACCGGCCAGCGCTCCCTGTACACTCTCGAGGCCAAACGTAACAAACTGGACGCAATCACCAACAAGACATTTCATTTTGGGGACAACGTATTGACGAATCAATCAGGATTTTATGGCTCAGGAGTCAGAGTATACACGGGATTAATGCGATCGAGTATTCAACTCATGTTGCTTGAGGCAGCCGGTTTTGCCCCCCAACTCTTTTCCACAACCTATTTGAAAAAGATTGAAAAACATTCTCCTTTTCGCTTTTTGCAGCTACGAAAACTCAAACAAACGCATACCCCCTATTATGCGTCCATGTTTGGAAAATTAATTTAGCAGCTAGTCTACTTGTTCTTGCGAATATAAATCGTGCCGGAAAAATTGGTGAACTCGATATCCTGCCCACCGCCGTTCACCGGAATTTCCAATAACTTTTCGACTGTAGCCTTGTAAACTTCAGAATCTCGATCCTCTGACACACTCTTGGCCATTCTTCGTTTCGACGTGTCAAAGTCCGTATAGATATCACCGTGTGATTTGAGCTTGAGTGTCGCGTTCATGTTGGTTGGCAAGGTGACGTCAATATCTCCGCTGTAGGTACTAAACGACATGGGTTTATCGGGCGCCACGTGCGTGACGGTCGCGTCGATGTTCCTCATCGTATGCGCAACGATTGTCCCGCCGACATTGTTGAGGTCAATATCGCCGCCTGTGGCTTCAACTTCAATATCACCAATCACATTGTTTACATTGATCGCGCCTTGAACACTCTTTAATTGGAGAGAAGTTCTTTTGGGCACAATGAGGTCCAGCTCGTTTCCGCCCTGGCCGAGGAAAAACATCGGCGGCATCGTGATTTCAATGATATTGTTATTTTCCTCGACATTGATGCCAAATTGTGAAGATTGAATTTTTTTCAATCCCTTTATTTTTTCCGGATCGGGTTCTTTGTCGGCTTTTTTATCATTCGTAAAGAAAAGTTGTGCATCAAAAGCCATTTCGGGTAAAACGAAAGCGTTTCGCGGCATGTCGGGATTTTCCTTTGTGACGATGATCACGTCTTTGCCCGAATGTGTACGCACTGTGATATCACCCATCATCATCTCGGCTTTGACCGTTCCGGCTTGAGAGGGATTGCTGAAGGAAACGACCAGGCTATCGAGCTCATGGGTATCAGCGGCGACTAAAACGCTCGCCAAAAGCAAAAGAGACAGGGTACTAATATTGAATTTTTTCATCACTATTCTCCTTGATAAATGTTTCTCCGCGCAGTGTGCCAATCGTCCATTTGATATGCTGACGAACAGGCTCCGAGATATTTTCGTCCTGTTCGAGAAGTTCCAGCAGATCGATGGCATGTGTTTCGGTCTGACGAATAAAATCGATGATCTCAATTTGAACGAGGGGTGAACGCTGTCCATCAAAAGATTCGACGATTTTGCGGCGAACAGCCGCATCGTGCGCATATGGCTCTAATGCGCGCAGAGCAGCTAATCGGACATTGGTGCTTGGATCATTCTCCAGAGTCTGCTGCAGGGCATGGTGAATATCATCGCGTGGTTGGTCAAATTCATAGCTATAGTTCACCGCCTGCAACCGGTCTGCCGAAGATTGCTGCTTGAGCATTGACAGCATCACCAGTTCCCGCATATCATCAAGTTCACGCGAAATCTGCTGATAGTGCAGCTTCGTTGGGACAAAATTGAATATGGTACCAATGAAAAGTCCGATAAAAAGCATTGCGACAGCAAAGCCCAGTTGTAATGCCGGTTTTGCCCATGCAGTTTTTAGCCACCCATTTGGGCTCGTGTGACGGGATTCATGCAAACCAAACTCATAACCGCTGAGCAGAACCGCAAACCTGGCAGTCATTTGTTCGCTTGGTGCTGTCTCGCGAATTTGTGACAATTCGTGCCAGACATGCTGAAATGATTCAAACTCAGCCCGGCAGGATGCGCACCTGTTCAAATGTTCTCGAACAGTTCGAGTGGTTTCTTCACTCAGCTCACCCATAAAGTAGGCAACAATCTGCTTTTTTATCTGTTGGCACAGCATTTTTATGACACCTCGGCTAATTCTGCATAAATGGTGCTCAGTTCTTTAATGGCGCGATGAATTCTGACTTTGACGGTATTGACCGGACAACGGGTAATTTTTGCGATCTCCTTTAATGGCATCTCCTGAAAGCGCGCCAAAAAGAGCACCTCGCGATGTTTCCGGGATAGTTTTCGTATGGCATCGCGAAGAATATCGATTTGCTGGTTTTTCGACAACTCTTCGAACGGCGTCGGATCCAGGCTTTTTATATTATTAAATCGTTCATCTAATGGATCGACTTTTTTCCGTCGGCGATAAAAATCGATGCCGACGTTTCGCGCTATTTGAAACATCCACGAAGTGAACGCGCCAGACCCTTTAAAGGTGTGGCGAAAGCGAAGAATACGCAAAAACACCTCCTGCGCTAAATCTTCACTCACAGTTTGGTCTCCAGTCAGCATAACAAAATAGTTATAGAGCTTTACGTGATGTCGTCGAAACAGATGGTCCAGTTCCTGAAGCCGGCCATCGCGAACCAAAAACATAATGCTCTCGTCAGTCCGTGAATTCACCTCGGGCGCCCTTTATTGTTCATTCTTAAACACTGACAATTCGAGAAAAAGTTACATAAAAAAATGATGTGGAATCTCTTTATATCAGGAAAAATATGCCAGTCCATCCGGCACAGGGGGACTATACAAATTTGTCCCTAATTCGCGTGCGTTTTGAAGATAAACCCCTAAAAAATAAAGACTAATTTTGCCGCGATTTTGGGACCGCTGTAATTATCCGTCAAGCCAACTGGCTTTGCAAAAACGGCGTAAGAGTATTGATATTCCATGCCCAGCCCCAGATGGCGTCCCACTAAAAAATCGATCCCGGCGCCAAGATTAAAGCCCCAGCCAGCGCGATCCAGAGGAATTTCGTGACTCTTGGATCCGCTGGGTTGTTCACGCGACCATATTGCCGCAATACCATACGAAACATAGGGGCTTAGTTTATAGTCAGGTAAAAGCACATATTTAAGATCAAATGACAGATTTCTGAGGGTCACGGATTCAAGGCCGATTTGCATCAGCTCGCGCTGCTGCCATTGCATGAGCGATATTCGCAATGCGTGACTTTTTAAAAAGGGCGATGTGAAGGATATGCCGATAATGGGATCGGCACCATCTACACTTTTGAGCGGTTGATTGGGATATGCATCCAGCGAGCTCGGTTTCCACACGCCATATTCAATGCCGATATTGGCGCGCGAGAGACGGCCCTTTGCAAAGGAGAACGATGCGAGAAAAAGGGCAAATACGAATAAATATTTTATACGAAAGCACGGCATGCGCACATTAATCTTGATCCGTTCGTGTTTCGGTCGGCGGATTTGTTGTCGCCTGAAATCCGATAGGTTGTGTCCGGGCAGGTTCGCTGATAATTTTAATCTCGCCAAATTGCGCCTCATATTTGCCAATATTGTCCTGCAGCGCCTTGAGTAATGATTTTGTATGCTGCGGTGTCATGATGATTCTGGAATAGACTTTGGTTTTTGGCACGCCGGGCAAAACACGCGTGAAATCAAAAATGAATTCTGCTGCGGAATGAGAAATAATTGCCAGGTTGGCATACGTGCCTTCAGCTTCCTTTTCACCTAATTGAATATTGACTTGTTGAGGTGGTTGATTGGTACTCGCCATGTTCGCCTCCATCATTTTATAAAACACTAATTATAACAATTTCAGCCTTGAACAGCAATAAAAATTTAAAATTGCGGATCGCTTTAAATAATTTTCTTGATTTCGCATGCCTATATCTTTATATTTCTTTTCAATTTATTCAAGACAGTGCGATATGAAAAATCCATACAAGCGGACAGATGTTTTTGCGTGTAATTATCAGGGCCATGCGGCGTTCAATCACCGTGTTTCGGTCTACCATGTGATGCGGCAGAAAAAGTGCTATCCACACGGCTGCCTTATGTTCAAGTGGTCATGTGCTTTAAAAAACAAAGGCAAACGTTGCTACCGTGGTCTCAACTATGTCGGGCGCTTGTGTGAAGGTTGCACGCATTATACGGATGAGAAAATTCATTATCAACCCAAAATTATCCTGTCTGGCGCAGCATTTGAAGAATTTCAAAACGAACTGGATGATTTTGACGAGTGGGTGAATGAGAACGAAAATCGCGATCTGGAGATATTGTGTGAAATCAGCAGTATCAAGCCATACTTTAAAAAAACAATGAGCGGCGGCAAAGGTCAACTCCGACTCGATGGGTATTTGCTGGTCATGCGGCACGGATATATTGGCATCACCGAATTTGATGATTATTTTTACGCCAATATTTCGCCGAACCAACAGGATCGTTTTCGATTTGCCGCGGGTGATACATTTGAAGCGACGGGACGAATGAATTTGAATCGTGGCCGTTTGCTCTTCAATAAAGTCTGGTCCGTTACTTTTGAGCATCGCTCAAGCACACCAACCTGGAACAACAGCAAAGCGCTGGTAGCGCGAGCATCAGCTACCGAATTTTATGTTCAACAGGAAGCGTGCATCCGTTGCGCGCATGGCGCGCTCGTTGACACCGTGACATATATTGATGGACAGAAACAGTTCAAACGTTCATTGTATTGTCTCAAAGGGATAAAAAATCCCGAGCTTTGCTATATCTCGGCTACAGAAAAAATAGATTTATGTGCAAAGCAAAATAATTGAATCAAGGACAAATAATACCGACAGGTAAGTGGAAAGGATTTATGGCAAAAGGAATTACGAAACGATCCGAGGATTATTCCAAATGGTATCTCGATGTCATTGCTGCGGCGGATCTGGCCGAGCACTCGGCTGTGCGCGGATGCATGGTCATCAAACCTAATGGGTATGCGCTGTGGGAGAATATACAGCGTCAATTGGACAACATGTTCAAGGAAACCGGGCACGAAAACGCCTATTTTCCGTTATTTATCCCGGAGAGCTTTATTAAAAAGGAAGCCCAGCATATTAAAGGCTTTTCCCCGGAATTGGCTGTCGTTACCTATGGTGGCGGCAAACAACTTGAAGAACCATTGGTGATTCGTCCGACATCTGAAACTATCATCTGGTCGACGTATGCCAAATGGATTCAGTCGTATCGCGATTTGCCCATTTTAATCAATCAATGGGCGAATGTGGTGCGCTGGGAAATGCGCACACGCCTGTTTCTGCGCACCGCCGAATTTCTGTGGCAGGAAGGTCATACGGCACATGCGACCGAGCAGGAAGCCATCGAGGAGACCTTGCTCATTCTTGATGTTTATCGTCGATTTGCCGAAGAATATCTTGCCGCTCCCGTGTTCACCGGCGTCAAAACTGCGGCGGAACGATTTGCCGGCGCAATTGACACCTACTGCATCGAAGCCATGATGCAGGACAAAAAAGCGCTGCAGGGCGGAACGTCACACTATCTTGGTGAAAATTTTGCCAGAGCTTTTGATGTGACCTTTCAGGATGAAAATGGTGAAAACAAATATGTCTTCGCCACCAGTTGGGGCGTGTCCACGCGACTGATTGGTGCGCTGATCATGATGCACAGTGACGATAACGGACTGGTCATCCCGCCGCGCCTGGCGCCGACAAAGGTGGTTTTCATCCCGATTTGGCGTGATGATTCACAAAGTGACATGCTGAAAGCCAAAATTACTGCACTGACTGAAGGTTGGAAAGGGCGAATCTCTTTCAAAGTGGATGATCGAGATCAATACCGTCCGGGCTACAAGTTTAATGAATGGGAGAAAAAAGGTGTGCCTATTCGCCTTGAGCTCGGACCAAAGGATATAGAAAATAACCAGGTTGTAATGGTACGCCGCGATACCGGCGAAAAGATGTTTGTGTCACAAGAGGGACTACTCGAACGCGTCGAAAATCTGCTTGCGACGATACAACAGGACATGTTCAATCGAGCGTTGGTCTTTCGCGACGCCAATACGTATGATGAAGATAATTTCGAGGCATTTCGAAACCGCATCGAAGATCCGGGCGGTTTTTTCTGGGTGCACTGGTGCGGCAGTCCGGCATGTGAGACGCGATTTCAGGACTCGAGCAAGGCCACGATTCGCCTCATCCCAATGGGAGAGAGTAAAAAAGAAGACGGTTCGTGTATTGTTTGCGGTCAACCATCGCACACACGTGTTTTGGTTGCCAAGTCCTATTAATTCATTATGTGAGTGTTACGAACACAAACAGTGTTGGTAAGACTGAAGGAGAGCGGTATGTTTAACAAGAAAAAAGAAATCGTCGAGCTGGAAATTCCCACGCGAGCTATTCGAATTAAAAATGCCAAATGCGTGAATGGCCACAGTTTAATGGATGAAAAAAACCTGATCAATAGCCATCCGTCAATCACAGTTTTGGCAAAGTACGGCGATCAGGAGGGCCTGATTCATCTTGATCCAGTTTACGGCAGCTTTCAAAATGTATGGGAAATCACGGTACCCAGGGATGAATGCGTTGAGCTCTTTTGCCCGCATTGCAAGG
Organism: Candidatus Zhuqueibacterota bacterium; assembly: GCA_016928775.1. Classification (GTDB taxonomy): domain Bacteria; phylum Zhuqueibacterota; class Zhuqueibacteria; order Residuimicrobiales; family Krinioviventaceae; genus Kriniovivens. Next base: position 27,496 of record JAFGKD010000091.1, read on the forward strand.
TATCATTGTCCGAGCATGGTCAAATCTGCGACGAGTGTCTGGCGCCCATGTTTGCGCTTTATCTGCCGCATGGCGGTATGGTTGAGGCGTGCCTGCGCAATGGCTGCCATCATCATGCACTCAAATTCACAGATTCTGAAGAAATAGCCAAGATTCTGCTCGAAGATCACTATTTTGACGATATGTTTTAAGCCATGCAAAATAATAATTCACATTTCAAATCCGGCTACGTTGCGATAGTCGGACGACCCAATGTCGGCAAGTCGACGCTCACCAACGCGATTCTTAAATTCCCGCTTTCTATCATCACGCCAAAGGCGCAAACAACGCGACATCGTATTCTCGGCATTCACACCGAAGAGCACGCACAAATCATTTTTTTAGACACACCCGGACTCATCGAACCCAGATACAGGCTGCAGGAATGGATGATGAAAGCAGCAAAATCGGCGCTCAACGATGCCGACATCATACTCTTCCTTGTCGAAGCCAATGCAAAACCCGCCACCAAAGATGGTGACATATTGGAAACGTTGCGTTCGCACAATTATAAAATGATCCTGGTTATCAATAAAATTGACACACTGGACAAGAGAAAAATCCTGCCGCTCATCGACGCTTATCAAAAAATCTATAATTTCGTTGATATTGTGCCCATTTCAGCTTTGTTGGGCGACAACCTTGATGACTTGAAAAAAAGTATTCTCGAGAATCTGCCCGGCGGCGTACCGTTTTTCCCCGAGGATATGATAACCGAGCGCCCGGAACGTTTTTTCGTCTGCGAGCTTGTTCGTGAACAGATTTTTTATAACTTTAGTGAAGAACTGCCTTTTTCGACGGCTGTTGTCATTGATGAATTTCGGGAACGCGAAGGCCATAAGGATTATATCAAAGCGCGCATTATTGTCGAGCGGCAATCACAAAAAAAAATCATTATCGGAAAAGGTGGGCAGGCAATACGAAAAATTGGCCAGAACGCCAGGCAGGAAATCGAAAAGTTCCTGGGACGCCCGGTTTACCTCGAGCTTTTCGTCGCTGTCCGGGAAAAGTGGCGAAAGAAGGACATCTTTTTGAAAGAATTTGGCTACGATCTATAAAATGAAATTGGGGTAACATGTGACACACAATGTGAATAAAACCGGTTTTGCGTTCATTCGATATATCAGCTCCGTTATCTTTATTTTAGCGGTCTCGATCTTTTTTTCCTGTTCCACTATTTCTTTCCAGCAACGGCAGCCCCTCAGCCCGATTGTTCGCGTCGGCATCATATTGAATGCGGAGGAGATCGAGTTTCAGCCAAATGCCAGGATGACCATCACGCCAAAACAGGACGGCAAAAAGTATCGCAGCGATCAGACCGATGTGTGGTCGGTCCGCGTCAATAAAAAATCGGTCTCGACTTCGCCTTACCGCCTGTTACTCGGTGAATTTAAAACAAAGTCGGATGCAAAAAAGGCGAACAAAACATTTCAAGAGCAAAAGATAAAAACCGAAATTGTGCAGAGGGGCAATGAACTATGGTTTGGCGGCAAACTCATTGCCGGTTCTTCTTCATTCCGATTGTTAGTCGCACAGACCTTTGAAAGCAAAAAGCAGGCTGAGGATGTTCAGCGCGGCCACATCGCTTTCAAAGACGCCAGCGTGATCCCGGGTGATGATCCCCTCACCGGCGAGCTCATTCTCATTTCACCAAAGGGTGAGCACCTGACCGTCAAAGACGCGGTGCGGCTATCCGACGCTCCTTTTACCATTCACAATGTCAAAGTTGGAGAGGGATACCACTGGTCTCGCCAGGAAGAGCGCACCTACCATGGCGAACTCGAAATTCGCATCAACAAGGACGGCAATCTTGTCGCGATCAATGTCTTGCCGTTGGAGCAGTATTTGTTGGGCGTGTTGCCCGGTGAAATGTCAGCGACCTTTCCACTTGAAGCGCTGAAAGCGCAGGCCATCGCGGCTCGCACCTACTTTTTGCATAACTTTGATCGCGTGCACCAGGATGATCCATTCGATGTGTGCGCAGATGTCCATTGTCAGGTTTATATCGGTGCAACTGAAAGTGAAGACAAAATAATAAAAGCAGTACGCGAAACGCGCGGACTGGTATTGATGCATAATGACATGTTGTGTTCAACTCCCTTTTCCGCCATGTGTGGAGGCCACACTGAAGATTCCGGCAATGTCTGGAGCAGCGAAACGATTCCCTATCTGCGCGGTTCATTTGATATCGAAAATCCCGAACGGATTGAGAGCAAATTTGATTTATCACAGGAAGATAATGCCCGGAAATGGATAGAGTCCTTGCCGGAAGTTTTTTGCAACATTAAAAAGAGTGATTCCCCGCCCTATGCAAATTATGCAACAAAATACTTTCGTTGGGAAATGTCGTTTACACGCCAGGAATTGCAAGCCAATATCGAAAGTTATACAGGGCAAAAATTCGGGGACTTAATAGATATGCGCGCCAAATCGCGCGGCGTGTCCGGGCGCATCATCGAGTTGGAGATTGTCGGCAGTGCCAACCGTCTGACGATCGGAAAAGAACTGCGCATCCGCAAAGCCCTTTCCCCCACAACACTGTATAGCGCGTGCATTGTCTTTGATAAAATTGGCACTAAAAACGGGCTGCCAACAGCATTTCTCATCAAAGGAGCTGGATGGGGACACGGAGTCGGGATGTGCCAAATCGGAGCGGCGATCAGGGCGGAGAAAGGTTTTGATGCCAATGAGATTCTCAGCTTTTATTATAAAGGCACGCGAATCAAACAATTATATTGATCCCTGCATATAAATTATTTTGCGCCGCACTTGTCGATGAACTCACCACAACACATTCTCTTCGTTTTTATTGACGGGCTTGGGATCGGTCCAAAGGATATGGCGATCAATCCTTGTTGCTTTTCCGCACACTATTTTTGTCACTTTCTGGAAGAATTTTTCCCCAAGCCGGTTGATCCGCACGGTTATGTCGTTGGGCTCGACGCCGGCCTTGATACGCCCGGTTTGCCGCAAAGCGCCACAGGGCAAACAGCATTGCTCACCGGGGTCAATGCGGCCAAACTATTGAATAGACATTTAAATGGTTTTCCTAACCATAAATTACGTGATGTCATCCAGCAACATTCCATTCTCAAATGGTTTGTGGAGCGTGGCTACAACGCCGCTTTTTTGAACACGTTTCGTCCACCCTTTTTTGATTACGATCCGCATGATATCATCAATTTTCTCTCGGTCACCAGTGTAACAAATCTCGTCGCCGGACTGCCGTTTTTTGGGCTCGATGATCTGAGGAACGAAAAATCGGTTTATCAGGACATTCTTGGCGAGGCATTGCGCGATCTGAATTTTGATGTGCCACAGTTTTCTCCGGAAAAGGCAGGAGAAATCATTGGCCAAGAGGCGCAAAATTACCATTTCGCCCTGTTCGAATATTTCCAAACCGACAGAGCCGGTCATTCACAAGACATGCAGAGGGCGCGCCAATTACTCGATATTCTCGAACGATTTCTTGTCTCGGTGCTACAGCACACAAATTTGAATAACACTTTGGTTTTGGTCACCAGTGATCATGGTAATATCGAAGACCTTTCCAGGAAAAGTCACACGCGTAATCCAGTGATGACCTTGCTCTTTGGCGCTCAAGCCGAGTATGTTGCGACGACCATTCACTCCATCCTAGATATTTATCCTGGAATCACATCATTCTTTGAATAAATCAAAGTCTCTTGTTGTTTTAAGCAGTAAGCTGATTGATCGAAATATCTCTTTCGTTTGCTGGCTTGTATTCCCCGGGGCTACCAGGTACTAAATCAGCTTTTTATTGTTACGCTTATTGGAAGCCAGAACAAAAGGAATTCGCACATTGCCACATGCCGCGGGAACATTTTGGATTTGATATCCCACCCAACTACCCTCACGCGAGCCGGTGTTGCAGGTTGTCCGGCTCGCGATCTTTTATACCTCGCCAACATATCGCAAGATTTGGGTTTTGCGAATTTTCGCCAAAAACGTTGACTTTTAGCCGAATTGTTAATAAATTTGCCGCTTAAAATTGTAAACAATAAACAGGACTCATAAAATTAAGGAGAAGCGATGTCAATACCTCTATTTTGGATTGTTCCTGCTGCATCTGTGTTAGCTCTCTTCTTTGCCTTTTTCTTTTTTCGCAAAATGATGGCGGAAAGTGAGGGCACGGAGACGATGAAGAAAATTGCACAGCACGTTCGCACCGGCGCCATGGCCTATCTGAAGCAACAGTACAAAATTGTGGCAATCGTATTTGCCGTGTTAACGGCTTTATTTGCTATCATGGCTTATTTGGGCTTCCAGAACGGCTGGGTATGGTTTGCATTCTTGACTGGTGGTTTCTTCTCCGCTTTAGCGGGCTTTTTTGGCATGAAAACCGCCACCCATGCCAGCGCCCGAACCGCCAATGCCGCACGCAATTCTTTGAACGCCGGTTTACAAGTTGCATTTCGCTCCGGCGCTGTGATGGGTCTGGTCGTCGTCGGATTGGCATTGTTGGATATTTCGTTGTGGTTCATTGTTCTCAATGTTTTTGTAAACGAGGCCAACACCGCGCACAAATTGGCCATGATCACCACCACAATGCTGACTTTTGGCATGGGTGCCTCGACCCAGGCGTTGTTTGCTCGTGTTGGCGGCGGTATCTACACCAAAGCAGCCGATGTCGGTGCCGACCTTGTTGGCAAGGTAGAAGCCGGCATCCCGGAAGATGATCCGCGGAATCCGGCGACGATTGCTGATAATGTTGGCGATAATGTCGGTGATGTTGCCGGAATGGGTGCGGACTTGTACGAGTCATACGCTGGTTCCATACTCGCCACTGCTGCCCTTGGAGCGGCCGCTTTTGCTGCCAATACTTCTGTTCAACTCAAAGCCGTATTGGCACCAATGACCATTGCGGCAGTGGGTACAATCTTGTCTATTATTGGTATCTTTGCTGTTCGCACGAAGGAAGATGCCTCGCAAAAACAACTGCTCAAAGCTCTTGGTCGCGGTATCAATCTCAGTTCCATTCTTATTGTAATCCTGTCCGCGGTTATCATCCACGTATTGGGATTGCCAAATCCCTGGGGTGTTTGGATGGCCATTGTTTTTGGTTTGCTGACCGGCTGGCTTATCGGCAAAGAAACCGAATATTTCACCTCTGAAGCATATCCACCGACACGTAATATCGCTGACAACGCAAATACCGGTCCAGCCACCGTCATTATCGCGGGCATTGGAACGGGTATGTTGTCCACAGCATTTCCGGTCCTGACGATTGTGGTCGGAACGATTTTGGCCTTTCTCTCTGCAGCCGGGTGGCCTGTTGGGCAAGAACTTATGCGTCCCGAAGTTGTCTCTTCCGGACTGTATGGTATTGGTATTGCAGCAGTCGGTATGTTGTCGACGCTGGGTATTACCCTGGCAACGGATGCCTATGGTCCCATCGCCGACAATGCCGGCGGCAATGCAGAAATGAGTCATCTGGGACCCGAGGTTCGCAAGCGTACGGATGCGCTGGATTCACTGGGCAACACCACCGCAGCAACCGGCAAGGGATTTGCCATTGGGTCAGCCGCATTGACGGCGCTCGCACTGCTGGCCTCTTACGTCGAGGAGCTGAAGATTGGCCTGCATCGTCTGCCGGAAAAAATGGCCGAATTCGAGAGCTTTCTCGGCAAGTCTCTCGATAGCGCCACCCTCATGGATTTTATGGAGTATTATAACGTTACGTTGATGAACCCCAAAGTCCTGCTCGGTATGTTCATCGGCTCCATGATGGCCTTTGTGTTCTGCGGGCTCACCATGAATGCCGTGGGGCGCGCCGCTGCCAGCATGGTGGAAGAAGTACGGCGTCAATTCCGCGAAATCAAGGGCATTATGGAAGGCGAAACCGAACCCGATTACGCTTCCTGCGTTGCTATTTCGACACGCGGCGCACAACGCGCGATGATGGTGCCATCCCTGCTTGCCATTGCTGCACCCATTGCTATGGGACTCGTTTTTGGCGTCAGTGGTGTTATGGGGCTGTTGACAGGTGGTTTGGCTGCCGGTTTTGTGTTAGCTGTTTTTATGGCCAATGCCGGTGGCGCCTGGGATAACGCCAAAAAATACATCGAAAGTGGCGCGCATGGCGGCAAAGGCTCTCCCGCGCACAAAGCTGCTGTTACTGGCGATACGGTCGGCGATCCTTTCAAAGATACATCCGGACCCAGTTTGAACATCCTTATCAAATTGATGAGCATGGTGTCAATCGTTATGGCCGGCTTGACCGTTGCCTGGTCGCTACTATAAGGGCAAATAAATCTGGTTTGAAAAGGGCGCTTGGTTTTCCAATCGCCCTTTTTCGTTATTCCAAGTAAAACATTTCAACCAGAGGTATCACAACGGGCGATATGTCTGCATTTGTCTCCATAATGTCCGCCATATATTTCCACCATCGTCGCATCACCGGATGGTCCGCAAGGCGAGAGGGATCGTAATCATCATTGACCTTTTGCGATGCATACAGTATGTTTGTTTGTTCATCAAGATAAATAACGTAATCCGAAATTCCCGAGGTTTTGAGAAGCGCCTCGAGCTCGGGCCACAGGTTTTGATGCCGTCGCTTGTATTCATTTTGAAATCCCGATTTGAGAATCATTTTAAAGCCGATCCTTTTCATGGCAAAGACTCCTTTGTTAGAGAATTGACCGGCAAATATACGAATGTTTAACTTTGAACAAAAGCAATGCCGGAATTGTCATTGACAAAGATATTCTTTATATTAATGAATGTAGACCAAAAATACCCTCGAGGCAAAAAAAGATATTAGCTATTCGCCTGTAAGATCGTTATGTTTTTTATGCCAGGCAAAAAGTCGGAAAGAGTTTTTTTACCATTTAAGAGGAGATAAAACTATGGATCAAAAAGTTGTTGATCTGTACCGTGAATTCAGGGAGGGCATCCTGGATCGCCGCGAGTTCTTTACAAAGCTGACGGTTTTGGTCGGCAGTATGGCAGCAGCGTACTCTTTGTTCGCTGTTCTCGACGCCAAAGCGGATGTTGTTGCTGAGGATGATCCTCGACTTGAAACAGAGATGGTGACCTATCCGGGAGCCACCGGTGATGTGATGGCCTATCTCGCAAGACCCAGGGAAGAGGGGAAAAAGCCGGCCGTTATCATTATTCATGAGAATCGTGGATTACAGCCGCACATCAAAGATGTCACGCGACGCATGGCACTGGAAGGATTTTTAGCAGTGGCACCGGATGCCCTGTCACCTCTCGGCGGCACACCCGAAAACGATGCGGACAGCGCCCGCACCAAAATGCGCGAACTTGATGGTGAATCAACGCAGAAAAATTTTGTCGCAGCGGTCGAATATTTGAAAACACATCCGCTGTCGACGGGCAAAGTCGGTTGCACCGGCTTTTGCTGGGGCGGTGGTATGACCAATCAGGTGGCGGTGCACGCACCGGATTTGGTCGCAGCAGTGCCCTATTATGGCCGGCAACCAGAAGTGGAGGACGTGCCAAAAATCAAAGCATCTATTTTAGCCCATTATGCCGGTGATGATGAACGCATCAACGCAGGTATCCCGGCGTTTGAAAAAGCGCTTAAAGAGGCAGGGATCGAGTATACGGTTTATATTTATGAGGGCGCAAAACACGCGTTCAACAACGATGCCAATCCAGAGCGCTACCACAAAGAGGCAGCAGAGTTAGCGTGGCAACGCACGATCGCCTTTTTCAAAGACAAGCTAAAAACGTAAGCAACAATTCTTATACTTTTTGCCGCTGCCACACGGACACGGATCATTGCGACCAACCTTGAGCGAGACATTTGTTGGTGTCGGTTTTTCCGCCGGTCGATTACGATCCTGATGCCACTGCGAAGCGATCGCGTTGACAAATGGCTGACAATGGCTGAAAAAACGTTTATAGCCGGCGCATAAATAGTTGAGGCCTGGCTCTCCATCCGGCGTCGTTTTAAAACGATTTTTAGGACACCCGCCGTTGCACATTGTCCGGACTGTGCATTCACGACAAAAAGTCGGCAGGGTATCGAGCTTGGCGCGGCCAAATTTCTGCTGCGCCGGACTATCCAACAGCTCAGCCAACGGTCTTTCCCGGATATTACCGAGCAGGTGCGCGTTTTCGACAAAAAAATCACATGAATAAAAATCACCGTTGTGTTCAAGAACGGGTACACCGCCGCAGGTCTCTTTAAAAATACACAACGTATGCTCCTGCTTAAAGGCCGTCCTGGCAGCTTCCTCAAAGATTTGCACCTTGATCCGTCCGATATCCTGAGCAAGCCAGTCATCAAAAATCGCGATGAGGAAATCACCAAATGCTTCCGATGGCACCGTAAGAGGACTGATGTCGCCATGTGCATCAGGTGGTTCAACCAGTGGTAAAAAACTGATATATTTGGCACCAAGCTGTTTGAAGGTGCGATACACTTGCAGCGGGTAAAAAACATTCCGAGCGTTAACCACGCACAGAATCTCACATAACACCTCATGTTTACGCAGCAGGTTGTACCCCCGCAGCGTGTGCGCGTAACTGGGCTTTCCAGTTTTGCCGACGCGATAGATGTTATGTAATGCCGGCGGCCCGTCAATACTGATCCCAACCGCAAATCCTTCTTGTTTGAAAAAATGACACCATGCATCATCCAATAACGTGCCGTTGGTCTGGATACCATTTAAAATCTTTTGGTTGGCCGGTTTGTGCCGGCGCTGCAACGCGACAATCGTGCGAAAATAGTCAAGGCCGAGAATTGTTGGCTCGCCGCCATGCCATGAAAATGTGATGACCGGCTCGGTGGAGGCGTCGATGTGCTGAATAATATAGGTTTCCAGGAGATCTTCCGACATTCGAAACGATGACCCGCCGGAATAGAGCTGCTCCTTATTCAGATAATAGCAGTATTGACACGCCAGATTGCACCGCGCACCTGCGGGTTTGACAAAGATTTGAAATTCGCGCGAGGTTTTCACCATGATGGACTTGCTGCAACAGCCCTATTGACATGGATTGTAATGCCAATCGCTGTCAAGAGCTTGCTCAAATACGATTTTAAAGCATACCTCCTTGCATGGAAAAAGAGAAAACAAGGAGGTACACATGAATCGGAATTACAATTTAAATGATTATCTGTTTGAATGCAAGTATTGAATCTTTATAAAACAGCTTGCTTCTCGTAAAAGGATTTTCTAACATTCGTATGTTAATACGCCCACGCCTGGCGTGGATAAATCGAATAGGAACACAACAAAAATTTAGCCCGGGTGATTGTATGCAAAGCCTCAGTAGAGAAGAAATCGTTCAACTCATTCAAGCGGTTTTCCCCAAGATGAAAACCGACCGTAAAATGGCGATCCTCGTGGATGTGCCCAATTCTGCGGCGTCTGATACGCCAGACTGGGCGATTCGTCGACAGATTGCCTATGAATGGTATCAGGCACTCCAGGATGGTTTATCCGATTTACAATTCGATGCAGTGTTTCTTTTTGCTTATCCGAGTGTGGATTCCAATAATGCCGATCTTCCGGAACATGCCTATTCTCTTTTTTCACCGGTTCCCAAAGTGATTTCGGACATATCGCAGACAAAAACCACGTTTGTTGAGATATTTTCCTCTCACCAAATCTTTCTCGCTCCAACACAGTTTTCGGCGACAGCCCCGCTGAAAGTCAACGCCAAAAAGTACGGTTTTCGTGCCGCCACTATGCCCGGCTTTTCGCCCGCGATGATTCCGGCGTTACGGATCGATTACGGTTTGGTCAACCAGCGCTGTCAATTGATGAAAGAAAAGCTCGATCCGGCTATTGCGGCGAACGTCAGATTTTTGGTCGATGGGGCGGATGAATATCACGTGCACTTTGATTTACGCTTTCGCTCCAGCCACGCCAGTGGTGGTCGGTTTCCCGATCCCGGTACGGCGGGAAATCTGCCGAGCGGTGAAACCTATATCGTGCCTTACGAAGGTGAACGAGGGGAAAAGAGTCAGACGAATGGCACCCTGCCGGTTCAGTTTGGCGAACAGGTTGTCCTTTTTGAGATAAACGCCAACAGAGCCATTGGCGTCCTGTCCAAAGGCTCAATGAGTGAAAAACAGGCTGCCTATCTTCAGCGGGAACCGGCATATGGCAATATGGCCGAGCTCGGATTTGGCATTTTATCGGATTTTGGACTTGAGCCCATTGGTGCGATTTTATTGGATGAAAAACTAGCCTTCCACATCGCTTTTGGCCGTAGCGATCATTTTGATGGAGTAACCGGTCCGGATAAATTTTCCTCGCCACAGGCTGTCGTGCATATTGACTATATCTATTCCGCCAAAACGCAAAATCGGATTTCGATCTCCAGCATCGATTTGGTTTATCCCGATGGCGAGGAGGAGAGAATCATCCAAAAAAACCAGTATATGATTTTTTAGATCGGATGACCGTTACAATTTTTTCGACAACCTCCCTCGCCGTAAACCTACTTGACCAGACTCATCTTTTTCGTCAAGACCAGCATTTCACCACCCGAGTTGGTGAACTCGATTTGGTAGAGATAGACTCCGGCAGCAACTTTTTGCCCCGATGCATCTGTGCCAAACCATTGCAGGACATGAAAACCGGCATTTTTTTGTTCTCGCAGGAGCGTACAAACCAGTCGTCCGGTCAGGTCAAAGATCTTGAGCGTGACAAATCCGTTTTCCGGCAGGTGAAAAGTGATCGTTGTGCTGGGATTGAAAGGATTGGGATAATTTTGGAACAGCACAAAGTCTTCCGGCTGCATCTCGCTTTTGTTGCGGATGACCGTTGGATCAGCATAAAAAGAGGTGTATGGTGTGAGAATCTGGAACTTTAGCGACAGCTCTATGACCTGATCGACCAGTTCGTTCAGCTCGCCGTATATTGCAATTTCATCCAACAAATGATCAATTTTTGCTTTGGCCCACAGTCGTGGAACAAAGCGATGACCGCCGGGTGTATCGGGAAAAATTCCTTGTGATTCATAGCTCACCTGTTTATCACCAATAGAGGCTGTGAGAAATACCGGAAAGGTGCCAGCGTTTTTATAGATGCCCATTTGTCGCACCTGGCTGCCCCAGAATAAATCTGCCAGCGGTTTGGGGAACGGATCCGATATCGACAGGCCAGGGATTTTTATGTCGAGGTCTGTGAGCACGGGCTTTGAAATCCGCTTGAAATGATTGCCAATAATTTTGGCAATATCATCATCCTCGGCGATGAACTCGGCGTACCCGCCGTTCTCGGTGGACATTTGAACGAGCAACGGCTTGCTGACGTCCTCACCCACGCCAAAGGAAAATATTTTGACGTTTTTTGTATTCGCCTTTTTGATATTGTCGACAATCGTCGGCACCCCTGTCTCACCCCATGTCGGGTGGCCATCGGTCATGAACACAATCATATTCGCATAACCCTCGGAAAAAGATTGCTCGAGGGACTTTCTCATCGCAGTATCAATGTCGGTCAATCCAAGCGCACCAATTTCCGTGACAAACCTGGAAGCATCCTCCAAATTTTCCGGAGAGGCTGCCACAAGATCTTCCTTGAATGCAAAAGTTGTCGTCCCAAAAGTGATGATATTGAACATATCATCCGTCTGTAAATATTTGAAAAATTCCTGCAACGCTTGCTTGAGTTGCTCGATTCGTTCACCCTCCATGCTTGAGGAAACATCCGCAGTAAAGACGATTTTCTTTGGAATCACTTGATCGTCACCCACATCGTCTGGAGGTAAGATCCAGATCGCATAATAGGAATCCGTTCCAATAGAGTCCTCCGCCGTTGGGCTATAGCGGATAACGTTCATCTCAACATCATCGCGCCGGGTTTCAAAATTGATTTGCAAGTCTTTATCGGGCATAAAGTTTTCATCACCAAAAATGACGGTATATTGTTGCGGATTATCTTTGGTTATGCTCATCGCCGTCGTTCCCTCGTGCGTCGGTGAGCGAAAGGCGGTGAAAGGAGAATCCGACTTGAACACACCGCTAAAGGATACACGTTGCAGCGGTTTTGGGGACATTTGCACGGCGTTTAATTTAAAGGTAAAGTCAACCACGCCAAATTCATAGGGCAGCAACTCAACATAGGTAATTTTGGTCTGCACATCCGAATTGGCGTTGATCGGTGCTATGCTGAGGCGATACATATTATCACCCATGTATTCCAGGAGCGCCGGATCGAGGTACCATCGGAGGCGCTCTTCATATTCCTGGCGAGCCTCCTGTCGTTCTGTGATGGCGCCTTTGTACCATTTGCCATTGAACTCGTATTGCAGTTCAACAACAACAGCATTTTCCGGCAACGGGAAGAGCCACACGGCTTCAACAGTAGTGTTCATTTCGTTGCGAAAAACCTGATGCACAACAGTCGTGGCAATTTGACCTTCAATTGTTGTATTGGCATCGACCGTTTTGATCCACATTTTATTATAAGTTTTTGTTTCCCACAATGGCCGCGAAAATATCGTGCCGATGGCGAATGTATGCTGTGGCCATAAAATCGCGGCCAACAAAAGTACAATACCTGATTTAATAGCCCACTTTTTCATCATGGCCTCCTTTTATTTTGCAAGCGTGATGCGCAGCGTACTGGACTGGTCACCGATCTGCAATTGAACAAAGTAGTGACCGCTCGGCAACGGAGCGCCGAAATAGTCCACGCCACTAAAATGAATTGCATGCATACCGGCTTCAAAATGAGAGACATCAAACACTGCGACCAATTGCCCTAACATATTATAAATTTTGATCAGCTTGATTTTGCCGACGTCATCGGATGAAATATAAAAATTGATGGTCGTGCTTGGATTAAACGGATTGGGATAATTGCCGATCAAATACGAAACAGGCATGTGCACCAGTTCATTCTGTTTCTCCTCTACGCCAGTATGTTCGGTCTCATAGTCTGCGACATACGCGGTATAGCGGCAACGGATATTGTACCGCAAACTGGTGGCAATGAGTTGGTCGCGCAGAGCCGGCGTCTCACCATAGATTTCAATTTCGCGTTCCAGTTCATCAATTTTCTCTTTCGCCCAGATGGATTCGGCAAATTTGTTATAGATGGTGTTGCTGCTAAAGTCGAGTCTAAAATTAAAAAAAGTAGCGCCGGCTATTGATTGTCCGGCCAATGCCAGAGCGGATTCGGACGGATTGGCATAACGTCCGGTGATGAAAAAACAGCAACCCGCGTAGGCTGACGGCGTGGTGCTCGGCAAGAAATCGTACAAATCTGCACGACCAAACTCCATGCGCACATCCTTCATAATCGGCCGGTTGATTTTGTCGAACAGCCTCGTCACACCGGCGTTGATATCATCTTCGTTCGACAAATAGGTTGTAAAACCATAGTTGAGCGCAGCCAACATTTCCAGCCGCGCATAGTCAAGATCATCTCCGATGCCGATTGGAAAGATGCCGGCTTTGTAACTGTTTTTCCCGGCAATGGCACGCGGATCGAGCGGCGAACGACCATCACTTAATACAATAAGCGAATTGCTGTAGGCATCGTCGGTGATCTGGTCCAGGGCCATATTCAAAGCCAGGTCCATGCGAGAACCCCAGGATGAGTAAAGGCTTTCAAGGTAGGTATGCGCGGCTTGAATATTCGCATTTGTCGCTTGCACTGGATTCGCTTTCCACGGGTAAACATTACGATTGTAAACAAAAATATTGAACACATCCTGTTCCGAGAGCAGCAAAAGCGAAGACGTGATGGCTTTGACACATTGATCCAGCTTGTAGCCAAACATGTTGCTGGACGTGCTGACAAGGAAAATAACTCGACGGGGAAAAACCTCGGCCTCATCGGCTTGATTCTGCGGGCGGATAAACAGAACAAAATGTCCGTCCATCGTATCGTTATCGACAGAATAGAAATCGACGCCCAGTTCATCCTGCTGGGTGTAAAAAGTAAACTCGAAATCTTGCGTGAGATAAGCTTTGGGTCTGGACATTTGGACATGCAACCGGTTCGGTTCATTTTGCAAGATGTGAACCTCCGGATGTGAGGGACAATCGTACGTCGTTATCGGCGAGTTGCTGTTCACATAAACCGAGAATTGCAGATGATCCAGCGGCGTGGTGACGAAATCGTCCGTCGCGAGCGGAAATCGATACGTTGTTTCGCCGGCAAAAAAATCACAATGCGAGACGTAATAAAGCTTTACTTTCTGCACCTCACCGGCCGGAATATCTCTCAAGGCGACCTTGATGCCGTTTCGCCCAATGTATTTATTCACTTGTGCGATGATGCCACCTTCGCCGGTGCCGGGATTTGGCGCCTGCTCCCGAACCTGCAATACAGCCCGATATATGGTGTCATCTGCCCAATAGAGGAACATTGTGGCGCGCGCATCCGGCGGCAGAGGAAATGAATAAACAGCATCAACGGATTGATCCCACTCGTTCTTGAATTCCTGATAAACTTCAGTCACGGCAATGAGACCATATATTTTCACGGATACATGCGTCAATTGATTTCGTAAAAAGTCGTGTGGATACTCTTCCTGCTTTGGCACGAGCAAGCCATCAGCATAAGCAGAGAGTGTGCTCAAAACGACTGTTATGAACAATAGCTTTGCCTTTTGCATTGTAAACCTCCCTCTATTTCAGATAAAATACTTTTTGTGAGATATTTTCGACGTGGCCGTCAGTTGTCTGCATCGATAATGTGATGATGTAAAATCCTGAACTCACGGGTAAACCATTTTCATCTTTTGCGTTCCAGACAATCTCCGTTGATTGATGCGGTGTCAACGGAAAAGAGCGGACGTTTTGTCCCAGGATGTTGTAAACTCGGACCTGGCCGTGTACTGCGTCAAAAGCATCCACCATTATTTTTATCACAGGATTAAAGGGATTGGGAAAGCAGATCAATTTTTTTGCCAGACTTGCACCGCCATCTTGCAGGAAAATCTGTGTCTGGCCGCCGAGGCCGGCGTAATGAATTTTCAACCGAATCGAATGCGGAGCAGGTGTTGTGAGCTGAAACGTGACAATATAGCGATCCTGATAATCCATACGCGCGACATCCAGCAGAATATCGCGGAAATTGCCGTAAATGTCGTAAAAGTTGCCGCCCGTTGGCAGAATGATCGGATTAAACCAGTCGGTTTGCAAGTACTCCGCCCCCACGCCATGTACCCGGATATCCATCTCCAACATACGATTGACGATTTGTTCCTGAGTAAAATTATGCTCCGGGTAGGGTTCGTCCGTCACCCAGATGATAGTTCTTTTGCTGCCTGGTCGCCAGGAAAGCTCGCTGGCCTTGTACAAGGCAGAGGGAGAATCTTCCTCACCGCCCCACAGCACAATACCTGCGAGACGCTGTTTCATCAGTTCGATGTCATTGGTGAAATCCCAGACGTCATCGACGGTCGTGCTAAAGGTCACCACAGCGACGCGGAAATCAAAGCCGCCCTCGCGCAAACTGTCGGCAAACTCGCCGAGATGATCTCGAACATCCGCGATGTTGTCGCCCATACTGCCGGAACAATCCAGCACAAAACAAACATCAACCAGCCGCGAACCGCCGCCAAATTTATCCAAAACAAATTCGTGTACGCGCTGCTCGTTTTCATAAAGAAATATGTTTTCCTTGTGCAGATTTAAAAGCCGCTGCCCGGTTTCTTCCTTTTCCGCTTGGAAAACCAGGCTCACTTCCGGATAATTATTGGTGATGATGGAATCAATCGCGACGGTTAGTCCCTCGTCAGAAACAGGTGTCGCCGGAATAAAGATGGTGCGAGTGAGCCGATCGTAAAGCCGGCTGTTGTCCATACAGTTGAGCGTGATCGGGACAATCATGTCCTCGTATCTTTCCTTGGAGGAGATGGCAAGATTTTCAAAAGCACTGCTTTGGGGAGCCACGGAAAAGGTCCCGGATTTTAAGGTTCCTTCAAATTCATCAGGGAATTGTACGTCGATGGAGAGATTGTTCAGCGGACTGCTACCGGTGTTCATGGCGCGGACAATGGTGTTGAGAGTCCGCGGAAAAAGGATACCATTTTCCATTGACAAAGCCGATGGCATGTTCCAGCGCATAAAAACTTGCGATGAAAAGTCGGGCTGTAAAAGTCTCACTGTCAGGCGATACAGCACTTCTGATTGCGGCTGTATTTCACGTTCTCTCCAGACAAGCTTTAGACACAAATCGTAAATGAGCTGCAATGGATTTGGTATAAATTCAGGCTCAAGATCGGCGTACAGCTCGGCCCAATTCGCTAAAATCATCTTGTCCGGTTTGTTGTCAGCAAGATTTACGCTGATCCCCAAACCATAAGGCTGCTGATGTCGTTCCCATATTTCAAAATCGGCCAGATCGCTTGTATCGAAATCCTGTATTTTGTCAACAAACTGGTCGTTTATCTTCACATGGCCGTCGCCCCATTGGCCGAGCGCCGGATCAAACATCAATCCCAATCCAAGATTATGCACTTTTGTATCACTGTTGTGCAACCGCAGGGTGATATTGAAGGTATTGTCAAAACTCCCCGGCTCCAGTTGAAACGTTAAGTAAATGGGGAACAAATCGACCTGGATGAGCAACGTATCTCCGTTTTGGCCCGGCATGATCCGGGTCAGATCGTGCATTATCTCATCGAGCCGCATCCATACACCGTCGATGGCAAAGAAAGGAAAAGAAGTGAGGGCATAGGGATGACCGAAGGAGAGCGTACACTTGTCATCAAATGGACTTGACGTCATGCCAGCCGTTGTACCCATGGTAAAATAGCCACCAATCATCATGCTGTAGGAAAAGACGGCATTGCTGACACTTTTGCTGCCAAAATGGCCATTCTGAACATCCATGGATTTGGCGAGCGTGCTATTCGGCGCGATCACGTCGAATGATGCTTTGTTGAGGGCGTGTAGCTCAAGTGAAAAAATGCAACACAAAACCACCGTAACCTGTTTCATACAGTACCTCCCATGTTTTTGTGATGTTATGTGATGTGGAGTACATACCTGGCATGTCAAGATTAATGCCACGATTCAGATGTTTTTCACACTGAAAATATAGCCATGATTTTTATAAAGATAAGCTCATCTGAACAGAAGCGATCACGCCGCAATTATTTATAATGTTTTCATTGTATACGAATATATTTCGTGGTATCTACTTATTTGCACGGTTGGGGGAGAGATTGCACGTGAAAGGAAGTCTAACTTTTTCTCAGGATACGTGATGTTTTGCGGATGGCGTAGCGTCTTAGAAACGGATCTGCAGGTTAACCAGGCAGAGTGCCGAGTTGTCTGGAGCGGGCTGCAAAGCCAATTTTGTGGCCTGGCGATCAGAGTGAAAATATATTAAATCAACTTGTGTGTAGAGCCAAATCGCCGCGAATGCGGTCCACAGGGCATTTCGTGTTTTGTAAGCAGAGTTATAGGGCGTATAAGATGCTGCGATATCGGCATCATTGATGGCACTCAGATAACGATTTTCTCGTCGACGGGTCAAATCCGTGGCATAAATGGCGGACGACAACGTCAGGGCACTGATAGCCGTCACGATAATGCCGCGTTTTTTTTCGCCCATCAACACATGACCTGTTCCGGGAAAGAGTAACGACGCCGGAATGCTCTTTTTATAATCACCCAATGTTTGACGGACTACAAAAACAGTGTCTCGAACGACACGCTCTTCAGGCGGTGAAATTGTCTCGGCAGCTTTTTCATGCTCAAACTCATCTTTGACAGTGTCGAAAAACTCGATGATTTTAGGTGAGGTTTGAATGGGATCTAACGTGCGGAGTGAATCGAGCTTGAGGATTTCAATAAAGCTCGCTTTGGCGTCCAACAGCTCTGATTTTGAATAATGCGCCACAGCCTTCATCTCGTGAATGTTGATGAGCTGGTCTGTTCGATATCGATCGGGATTGGCAAGCGCTTTTTCCGCTGCCTCAATAACTGCATTGTAGTCAAAAGCACGCAGTTTTTGTTGCATGAAGGCGATATCGCTATCGGGATTTTGCCCGAACAAAAAGCAGGCATAAAAGCAAAACAAAAATAGGCACCTTTTAATCATTTCACCAGCAATAGTTTTCGAGTCTGAGTCCCGAATTCAGTTGTCAGGGTGTACAAGTAGACGCCGCTTGGCGCCGGACTATTTTCCGAGGTATAGCCATCCCACGTGTAATGATGAACACCGGCAGCCAATTTGCTCTGTACGAGTGTGCGGATCAGCCTGCCATTCGATGAAAAAATGTCCAGTCTAATTTCTTCGCTTCTGGTCAATTCAAATTCAATGGTGGTCGATAAATTGAAGGGATTGGGATAGTTCTGTTCCAGTCTGAAGGTTGAAATAACCTCTTTTTGCTCAACACTATTATCAAGAGGATTAAGCAGGGCCTCCACACTACCCAGCACTTCATTGTATTCGTTCACGCCGCCAAAGACATAAATTACCGAATCAATAGCCGCAGCAACCAAATCTTTTCGCGCTCGTTGAAGAGGTGGACCAACATCGTGCTGATAGCCGTATGGAGTTATAATGAATTTACTCACCACGTTGAGCGCCTTTTCAGCGGCATCGTGACCGCCGATCAAATACACTGTGTCCAGTGCCGTTTGAACAGCTTTCATAGCCGAGCGCGGACGGGGCAAATCCGGAAAAACGCGAATTGAATTCTCATTTACAGCGGGTGGATCCTGTTCCCAATCCAGTGTGTCCAGGTTAATTCTATACACCCGATTCGAGACAACCCCGCGTACGCCACCAAAAATAAAAAGATTGCTATTCACCAGGATAGATGCCTGGCTATAGCGTGACTGGCCAGCGAATATGCGATTTTGTCCCAGGCTCCTGCCTGTCGCCAGGTCAAATATCGTAATATAGCCCATGTTGAGCTCGGGATTGTTGCCGTTATACCCTCCCAGGATGATCAAATAATGTTGCCAAATCTCACCCGTCGATCCGATTCGATTCAATATCGGATCCGACGGATAAAGTTTACCCGCATTGCCAAACGTCCATGTTTCCATAGCCGTGACGGTCTCTCGGCGCTGACCTGATCTGCCACCAACAATATAGACTGTATCCTGGTAGAGTCGCGCGACAAAATTGCTCCGTGGAAAAAGCATCTCGCCGGCGATTTGCCAGCGTGAACCAACGGCAGCGGATGGATCGTAAACCTGAATCGTACGCGTCGCTGCTCCTTCTACTTCGGCATAACCGCCAAAAATATATATTTTATTGTCGCGGGTGATCACCTCGGCCCCGGCTACCTGCCTGAGCATTTGATCGATGATCTGCCATTTTTGACTTGCTACCGCCAAAGATGGCAGTAGAAGGACGATGCCAATTTTTACAAATATTTTAGCCATTATCTATACTGCTTGTCATTTCAACATACCTATTCTTTGTCACTTTTGCAAATACCATACCTTATTTTATGGATTTAATGTTTGTTCAATAAAACTATATGAAAAATAAAAAGTATCGCCGGCAGCGATTGAAAATTCTTCATTGATGCGCCCATGTTGTTTATTTTCAACAGTTAATACATGCTGACCGGGCGGTATGATTATCGGCTCAAAGGGTGTTTGTCCTAATATTTCACCATTCAAATAAATATCACCCCATGGATAAACATTGCACGCCAAAACGCTGTACAGTGTTGCGGTGAGATGATACTCTTTTTCGGACTCGATACGCAAATTTTGCACAAAAGTTGGAAATTGCGGGTGTCGTAGCTGAATCTCGTGCTCACCCGGTTCCAACAAAATAGCATCTTGCAACGGTGTGGTGTATCTGCGCTCGCCATTGATATAAACATGCGCCCACGGCTGACACTGGATGGTCAACCGGCCTGGAACTTCTGATGTGTCAAAGATCTGATTTTCGACTTCAATGAGCGGATCCGCTGCAATTAACGCTCTTTCAGCTGTGGAGTCCATTGCTGTCTCTATTGCTGCGCTGTTGGATGGCGGGCGAATGACAAGTGAATCCAGCACCCCGACATTTTTCTTCGATGCCAATGGCTCTTTCGCCTGGTGCGAAAAAATAAACCACAGAGAGATAACAAGAGCAATCACGGCAAGGCCGGCGACAAGTTTTGCGGGAAAAAGTCGATGTCTTACTATCGGCTTTTCAGTCCCGCTCTCTTCGCTATCGCCGAGCAGCGCTAATGCAGCTTTTGCCGAAGGTAAACGGTTTTGCCTGTTTTTCTGCAGGGCAGAATTGATGACCTGGCGAATGCTTGCGTCCTGGATTTCAGTCTCTTGCACTGAAATCTTTTTCATAAAGATGTTATTCAATGTGGCCCCGACATCATTGCCCAGGAAAGGATTGACACCGGTGAACAATTCATAGGCGACAACACCCGCAGAAAAAAGATCGCTTTGCACGGTGAGCTTTTCTCCTCGGACCTGCTCCGGTGACATATAGCTTGGTGTCCCCACAATGCTCGTCTGTTGTGTGAGAGCAGCGTCACCATGCACCAGAGCCAGGCCAAAATCGGCGATTTTGAGAACATTATTGTCATCAAGCAAAATATTTTCCGGCTTGATGTCACGATGAATAACATGGTGATCATGTGCATAAGCAAGACCACGAAAAAGCTGCACAAGAACAGCTTTTTTTTCTGTCTCGGATAAATGTCCTGATTTGATCATTTCACGGAGATTGCGGCTCTCGAAATACTCGAAGGATATATAAAAAAACTGGCCTTGCGTACCAAAATCAAGCACTTTGATAATATTGGGATGATCCAATTGGGCCAATGTTTTGGCCTCCCGCTGGAAACGCGGCAGCATAGCTGGATCGGTTACTTTTTCCCGATCCAGAGTTTTGAGGAAAATGCGTTTACCGAGATAGATATGATGGGCACTATAAACCGAAGCGCCGAGATCTTTTTTCAAACACCCAATGATCTCAAACTTGTCAAACAAAATATTTACACTGTCTTCTGTCATCAGTTAAGTGACCACCTATTGACCGTCAATTTCTTTGAGTTTTAATTGCACCCATCGCACCGAGACGCCCAAAGATTGTGCGGTTCGCGTTCGATTACCATCAAACTCCTTCAAGCGACTGAGCAGTATTTCTTTTTCGATTTCTTTCAAAGCGCCAAAAAAAGTCCGATGTCTGCTATCCTCCTCCAAGATAATATGCTCCGGTTCAAGCGTTTCGCCATCACATAAAATGAGTGCGCGATGCAGCACATTTTCAAGCTGACGAACGTTGCCCGGCCAGTCGAAATCCAGCAACCTGTTCAGCGTTGCTGCTGGCAAGCCAATTTTTCTCTTTTGTTTGTTTATAAAATGCTGTGCCAAAAGCAGTATATCCGAACGGCGCTCTCGAAGCGGCGGCAGCGTGATCGGAAAAACATTGAGCCGATAATACAAGTCTTCGCGAAATCGGCCTTCATCGACAAGCTGCTTGAGGTCCTGATTTGTCGCGGTAATGATTCGAACATTGACTTGCTTGACCTGGGTGTCGCCGAGGCGGATGATTTCCTGACTTTGTACGACGCGTAGCAACTTGGCCTGCGTAGCAGCAGACACATCACCGATCTCGTCCAGGAAAAATGTGCCGTCAGACGCCACTTCAAAAAGCCCTTTTTTGTCCGAGGCTGCGCCGGAAAAAGCCCCTTTTTTATAGCCGAAAAGCTCGCTCTCGAGCAGAGTGTCGGGAATCGATCCGCAAAATTGCGCAATAAACGGCTTGTCCTTGCGACTGCTCAGTTTGTGAATCGCCTGCGCCGCCAGGTCTTTGCCCGTGCCACTTTCGCCCAACAATAAAACCGTGGCATCGGTTTTGGAAACCCGGTGAATGAGGTCTGCCACGCGTTGCATCGCCGGACTTTTACCAACCATATCCGGAATCGTATGTCTCATCTCGAGTTGATTGCGCAGAATCTGATTTTCATCGGTTAACGATTCCATGGTCATGATTTTATCCAGGGCCAGCGAAACCAAATTGGAGAAAAATTCGAGAAATTTTAAATTTTCTTCAGTAAAGCCGGCGCGGTCGCCCTGACTGTCAAGAAGAATGACCCCCCAGATATGGCTGTTCAAAAATATGGGCACACCGATAATGGACTTTATATCATGAATCTGAATGCTCTGAAATTGCGAAACAGTTGGGTCGCTGGTGACATCATGATACAGACACGGTTTTTGTGTGTCAATCACCCGGTTCAAAATACCGGACGAAAAGACGGTTAAATCCGAGATATCTTCTTTTTCAACATTGCGCGCTGCAATGATGACAAAATTATTGCCCTTTTCCCGCTTGGCGAATAAACCGCGTTCCGCATGCAACACATCAATGGCGAGGTCCAGAGAATCTGCCACCAGATTTTCATGATAGGTGGCATTATTCAGCATTTTGCTAATTTGCAGCAAAGCGTCAAACTGCTCTTGACGTAAATTTTCGAGATTTTTGACTGAAAGCTCTCTTGTCACGTTATTCTACCACTTTAAATGCCGCCGGTTTGGAGCGGGACCGATTGTTAAATTCATCAACACACCAGATTTCCCACAAGTACTCTGCTGCCATGTTTAATTCAGCAACAACTGAACTGGTATCCGGAGGAATCGATTGCGCCTCCCATACAAGTTCGGGCGCAAAATCATCATCCGTATAAATCTGGATGTGATAGCTAAAGGTAAAACGAGGATCAAATTGTCGCCATTTTAGCGTGACTGTTTTACCCACCTCTTCACTGTTGGTTGGCGATTCAATTTCAATTTCGTCGGTGATCACCCGCGCGATACGTTCCCGACCAAGCTGAAAGGTGTATCCATAACGATCAACAATATGGAGATTGAAATCATGCCCGGCCACATTTTGCATCGAAAACAATCCCAGATCCAAAGCCGAAAATGTGCGTTCAAACAGCTTGTCCAGAACATTGTATTCGAGAGCGGCTTTTATATTGAGAGGATCACATATGATATAGACCGAGTCAATGTCGCCTTCAGAATCCAAAAGCTGCGCTTTTGTCTCCATCGTAAAGGTCTGATCGCGCCCGTAGTGATTTATGGTCACGCAGCACAACGAAAAGCCGTTCAATACGGGATTTGCATTCAAAAAGGCATCCTGGACGACCGGTTCATTCTCCGGCCACTCGATGTCGATTTCAATCGTTCGATACCCGTCCTTTTCAAATATCAGCAGACCATCCCGTTGAACAGGCTGTTCAAACAGATAAAAGCCGCTTTGATCGGTGAACGTGTATTGCTGTCCCGGTTGCCAGGTAACTTTGACCCCGGCTATCGGGCTGGGCGGCGGACGTTGTGTTGAAACTCGGCCGCTCAATATCGGCTCAGGACGCAAGGACATATCAACCTCAACAATATCGCGATTTTTCCACTCGACCCGAATAGAGTCCGCAATAAATCCGGCTTTGGAAAAATGTAGCCAGCCATCCCGAGAACTGATTTTTTCAAAAACATAACGTCCATCGGCACCTGTGTGCGTGACAAGACTACTGTTCCATACAACTTGCACATCCTGTAGAAATAAAGCCGGAGTTGTACGCGATTGCACTGTGCCCCCGAGCGTGGCCCATTGAACGGTCGAATTTTGTGGATCAAGCGGATTTTTATGCGGCGCGTTGCAAGCCAGGCTCAGCAAAAATGTGGCCAGAGCACCCAGCAGAATATGTCGTTTGGGTTTCGCCATTTGTTTCCATTAATACTATAGGTATCGAAAAATACTGAAAAGTTTTTTTTTTCAAAAGGAAAAGTTACCGAATTATAACAAGGTTTCCAACTCATTGCTTGTATCGAAAAATAAACCTTGATTTTTACGATCTTGTGTCCTAAACTAAACGTTTGATTTTGGAACAAATTGACTGGACATAATGAAGTTAACCATAGAACGTATACGACGAGAATCCGGCAGCGATATATTTCGTCGTGGTGAAAAATATTACAAGAACAAACGCGTCACCCTGATCAACATCGAGCTGGATAAAATCGAAGCGGAGGTTGAAGGGACGACAATGTCTTATCACGTGAACATTCAGGAGATCGGTGAGAACTTGTACTCAAGCTGCACCTGCCCGTATTGGACGACCTGCAAACATGTTGTGGCCACACTTTTGGAAGCCAAAGACTGGTACGAAGAAAATGCCGACGACCTGTTATCTTCACGCACCCGCCCACCATGGAAAAAGTTTTTTGAAAAAATGTTGGGCACCGATTCCTCGTTTAAGGGACCCATTCAGCAATGGCGAGTGATTTTTTTAATCGATTTGAATGCCGAATCATGGTCTCTTATGCCACAAAAAGCCTATATTAAAAAGAATGGTTTTTTAGGTCGTTTTTCCAATATCGGCGATTTTGATCTTACAAGTAATGAACTTATCTATTCGCCAAATGATCCGATTGTTGTCTCTCATATTCAAAAAATCGAACAACAGAATAATTCATTTTATAACAATCGTTACTTTGGGCGCTCATCTTTTAATAGTTTGCAGGCGTATCATTATCGTTACGGCAGCCGTCTGGGTCCGCTTTTTGATTTATTACACAACAGCATCGTTTACAAATCACCGTTTGAGGATCAATTAGCACCCGTCAAATTTGCGCGAGAAACTGCGCAGATCCATTTTTCTTTCAAACGCGACAATGGCGCCTATCATTTGATTCCTGCCATCACTTTTAAAGGCAACAAAGAACTCCTGGATGCCAGCTACAAGGTGCTCACCGAGAATCCCGTTTGGCTGCTCAAGGATTTAACCTTGATCAAGATCGCCAATCTTGACCATGCCAATCTGCTGGTACCTTTTACCAAAACAAATATTACGTTGTCCATTCCGGAAGATGAATTCCCCGCCTTTCTGGAAAGTGTCTACCCCAGGCTGAGAAAATACGCCTCCATACCCCTGCCCGACTCTTTGAATATTTCTCTATTGGATCAGGTGACGCGAAAAAAAATCGTGCTGCGTGAAAATGAACGTCACCTTGAAATCTCGCTCAAGTTTGACTATGGTCGATATGAAATTGACTATAACGATTCGCAGGAATCCTGCTTTAAAAAAGATGGGCATTCTGTTGTACAAATTGTCCGTGACCAGGCGTTCGAGGACAAGGCGTGGAACACTTTGGTCAGCACCGGCTTGAAGGATGATCCAAAAGGTGGTCTGCACATCGTTGATTCCAAAGCATTAAAGTGGTTATTTAAAAATTTGCCCACCTTGTCAGCCGACGGTTTTTGCATTGTTGGCCGAGAATCTCTCCAGCGCTATAAAGTCCGAACGGGCGAACCCAAAGTTCGTATTGGCGTCAGCTCACAAATTGACTGGTTTGACTTGAATGTTCAAATTGATATAGACGGTGTTGCTCTGAATCTTCGAGAATTACGAAAAGCTATTCGGGGTAACTCTCACTACGTCAAGCTGGCTGACAAGAGTATCGCGCAATTATCGGATGAGTGGTTCGCACGGTTTCAGCACCTGTTCAATTTTACCGAGGCGGAAGAGACAACGATCAAAGTTTCGCCTTACCATGCCACGCTTATTGACAAGCTCTTTGAGCAGGCTGATCAATTTGAGGCCGATGAAAAATTCCGCGCGAGTGTGGCACGATTGAGCTCGTTTGATGGTATTCGCAAGAAATCGCTGCCCAAAAAACTAAAAGGTGAATTGCGTCCTTATCAAAAGGCGGGTTATAACTGGCTCTATTTTTTGCAAGAATATGGATTTGGCGGTTGTCTCGCTGATGATATGGGATTGGGCAAAACGGTGCAAACGCTGGCTGTGCTGATGAATGATAAACAGCACGGCAACAAAAGACCGTCTCTGATTGTTTGCCCGACCTCGGTTGTTTACAATTGGGAAAAAGAAGTACAAAAATTTACGCCAGATTTGACTGTGCTCATTCACGCGGGATTACAGCGGGACCATGACACGGCACATTTCGACGACTATGACATTATTTTGACCAGTTATGGGATCATGCGACGTGATGCACACTTTTTGAAAGACTATGTTTTTCACTATGTGATTTTGGATGAATCACAAAAGATTAAAAATCCATTATCGCAAACCTCAAAAGCGGCGCGCTTGCTGCGCTCAGACCAAAAACTGGTGTTGACCGGCACCCCGGTTGAGAATAATACTCAAGAACTTTGGGCGCAATTTGCCTTTTTGAATCCCGGCTTGCTGAGCTCTCTGTACACCTATAAACGTATGTTCGCGAATCCGATCGAAAAGAGAAAGGATGCCGGCGCAGCCGCTTTTCTTCGCGATATGATCTTCCCGTTTATCCTGCGCCGCACAAAAGAGGGTGTAGCGCGTGAATTGCCGCCAAAAGTTGAGCAGACATACTATTGTGCCATGAGTCCGGCGCAGGAGAGGTTGTATATATATTGGCGCGATTTCTATCGTGCCAAAATTCTTGACAAGATTGACGCGGTCGGCTTAAACAAAGCACGCATCAATGTGCTGGAAGGTTTGGTCAAACTGCGCCAAATATCATGTCATCCTTATCTCGTCGATAAAAGCATGTTCGAAGATTCGGGCAAGTTTGAATCACTCAAGGAGTTTATTGAAGAAATCCTTGCCGAAAATCACAAGGTGCTTGTTTTTTCCCAGTTTGTCAAAATGTTACGATTGATCCGGCATTACCTGGACGAGCGAACGATCACCTACGAATACCTGGACGGGCACACAACGCATCGGATGAATCATGTTGATCGTTTTCAGAACGATCCCGAAATCCGAATTTTCCTCATCAGCCTGAAAGCTGGCGGGGTTGGTCTGAATCTGACGGCAGCGGATTACGTGATTCACTACGATCCCTGGTGGAATCCCGCGGTCGAGGTACAGGCGACCGATCGGGCGCATCGCATTGGTCAGGATAAAAAAGTGTTTGTCTATCGCCTGATCACCAAGGATTCGGTGGAAGAAAAGATGCTCGAACTGCAAACGCGCAAGAAAAAACTGGTCTCCGACTTGATCACTACGGATAGCAGCTTTTTTAAATCGCTCACCCGGGATGATATTGAAATACTGTTCGGATAAATCCATAAAGCTTAATCAACGAGGGAGCTACCGATGCATATCACCTGTCTCGATGTCACAATAAGCGACGATGATTTAAACAGCGTTATCTCCCGACATGTGCCAATGAATAATAAAATTTCCAATATCCGCGCGGCGCTGGAGGATAACCACCTCATTTTCACCGGCCACATCCGAGTCCTGCTGACCATGAATTTTCGAGCCGCTTTTGCAATCTCTTTTACAGAAAAAGAAATTATCGCACGACTCACCGATATTCACCCCATGAGCGGTTTGGTGCAGCAGTTTAAAAGCAAAATACTGCAAAAGATAGTGGCATTTGCGCCGTTCGCCAGACTGGATGAAAAAAACGAGTCCATTCGAATCCAGGTCAATGAGATAGTAAAGAACTATGGCTTGAAGACAAATTTATCCGTTGCGGACCTGGCAGTTGCGGAAAAATCATTGACATTAAAGTTGACGGGCACAATCAATTTATAATGGTGAGGCTTTGAAAAAGCCAGCATACTAAATGCCGAACAACAGTCAATTTTTTCAATCTCTGCCGCCAAATCGCCACCAAAATCCGAGAATCGGGGAGATGAAGGCGTTGGTACGTCCTTTGGGATTATAGTACGCCACACCCAATTTTAATCGAAATGTTTTCCATCCCCAGAGCACAGCGCCTCCAACTCGCGCTCCACGAAACGTAAAATCATAGCCACCATCAAGCAGAAACTTTGTCCTGTTCGAATAGCTGTATTCCACACCAGCATCCGCGCTCGTACCTCGCCAAAAATCTTGCGGCTCGGCGTCCTGCACGCCATCATCACCCATAAACGCCGACAAATTCAGGCTGGCGTGAAATTGCGTCGTAGGTGAAAGCGGTCGACTGTAGGCGATAAATGGATACCAGCTGATATAGGTCGCATCTTGTCCGTAGAGTTTGGTTCTTGTTTGCCCGACACCCACTCCAGCAGCGACATTGTGGATCGAATTATCTAAAAGCTTTACGCGCGCATTTGCGTTCGGCGAACCCAATAAAAAAGTGAGCACATTTGACCCAATTTGAATTTTATCAGAGACTCCAAATGCGAGCGGTCCCAGGCCAATCTGAAATTCACCTTTATTCAAGGTATGCGCGGTTGGCATCGCAACGTTGTTGGTGATGGGCCGGTTTTCAAATCCAGTTTGGGCTGAACAGTAACCGACAAAAAGTATTACCAGAGTAAAAATTACATTCTTGCTTGACATGGCGCACCTCGTATTTTATCATTCCCTGACGCCGGGATGAAATTTTTACGAGGATGCGGGATTGTTGTTTCGGCATTCCTGAGCATCAATCACGTGCTGCAACCGCGCTCTCATCTCCAAAGCAGGCGCATCGAGCGAGGTGATATCGAGGGGTTGTTGTTCCAGTACATCGTTGTCAATATCGTAAAATTCACCGCTGCGATAGAGCTTGTAGCGATGTGTACGGGCAAAGACGCGCGCCTCTTTTTCCTGACCGGATCGCGAATACCAGCAGTAAATCGATTCCCGCGGCGAACCGGATTTGCCTTGCAATTGCGGCCAAAAGGACACTCCATCGAGTGAAGGAGCCTTTGGAATCGGAATATCTGCAGCCTGGCACAATGTCGGCAAGACATCGCAAAAATCAACCAGGTCGCGGCACACCTCGCCGGCGATGACAGTTCCCGGCCAGTTGGCAATCAGCGGGACGCGGGTGCCCGCATCCGTGGTGTGCCCCTTGGCGCCGGCTACCTGCCGACCATTTAACACGGACACGATCGGTTCATCCGTGCCATTGTCACCTGTGAACAGAATCAATGTTCTTTCGCGCAAGCCCAGGGCTTGCAGCTTGTTCACCACTTTGCCCACCATCTTGTCCATGCAGCGCACCATGTCAGCAAAATATTTTGGATCGCCTTTGTAGGCTAAAGAACCCCTGTCTGTCGGATCCCAATCTGACGACTCCGGTGTTGGCACAAACGGACAATGGGTGAGGATCATCGGATAGTAAGCAAAAAATGGCTGATCCAAATGCCGTTCGATAAAATCACACAAAAAATCGCTCACCACATCGGGGCCGAATTCGCCATTGTTGAAATCCACAGGCTCCCCATTGATTTCCAATTTCGGATTCGGATAGCGCGTATCGTGACCGTCCTCGTCGGTGCGGCCGCGGCGATGCTGCCACAGACACGATTCGTCAAAACCAAAATGCTGCGGCGAATCCGTTTCTTTTCCGAGCTGCCATTTGCCGGCAACGCAGGTGGCGTATCCCTGCTGCTTGAAGAGATGCGCAAATGTGGTCTGGTTACGGTCCAGGATGCCGAACCTCCTGTAATTGCGCACGTTGTAAATGCCGGTCATGATTTTCACTCGCGACGGCGTGCACAGGGGTTGGGCGTAACAGTGTTCGAATCGCACGCCGGTCGCGGCCAGGTCATCAAGGGCGGGCGTTGCATAGGATGTCCCGCCATTGGCACGGATGCACTCGTAGCCGAGGTCATCGGCCACAATCAGCAGGATATTGGGCTTTTGGATGCCGGGTTTTGCGCAGCGCCTGGTCAGCGCGGCCGTCGCAAGTCCGGCCAGGGCAGCAGTTTTTAAAAACTGGCGTCGTTGCATACTGTTATTTCCTTGGCAGGACAGACTGATAATATATTCCTTTCTAAACTAAAAGAAATTTTGCAAATAGCCAAAGAATTTTACTTTTTATTCGTGTTTGCTTTCTCAGCGATTCTTGGCGATCCCAAATGATAGAGCCATTTTTCTCTTTGAATATGCCGAGGTACATTGTATATTTTTCTATATTAGAGAAGGAGATAGCATGCCAACAATTTTGTTTATTAACGGATGGCGTTTTTTCTTTTGTGCAAACGAAAATACGGAACCAATACATAAATCACGAAAACATGATCGGCACAACAATCCAACAATATAACATCCTCGAAAAAATCGGCCAGGGCGGTATGGGCGTCGTTTACAAGGCGTTCGATATCAGGCTGCAGCGCACGGTTGCGCTTAAATTCCTGCCCGAAAATTTCGCTGCCAGCGAGACGGACAAGGCGCGCTTTCTGCGCGAAGCCCGCGCCGCTTCGGCGATCAATCACCCGAATGTCTGTACGATTTACGATCTCAAGGAACACGATGGCGCGCAGTTTATTGTTATGGAGTATATTGAGGGAGAGACGCTCAAGGACATCATCAAAAGCGGCCGCTTGTTGCCGGTTGATAAAGTGGTCGATTATATAAAACAGGTCGCAGAAGCGCTCAGAGCGGCGCACGACAAGGGGATCATACACCGTGATATAAAATCCGAAAATATCATGCTCACGTCATCCGGAAAAATCAAGGTGATGGATTTTGGTCTGGCGAGGATAAAAGGTGCGACTGAATTGACGAAATCGGCGAGTACGGTCGGCACGGTCGCCTATATGTCACCCGAACAATTGGACGGACAAAAAGTCGATATACGAGCAGATATTTTTTCATTCGGTGTTGTGTTTTACGAATTACTCACCACTCATCTACCCTTCAAAGGCGAAACGCCATCCGCGATGATTCATTCGATCTTGAACAAAGAGCCGCAACCCGTCGATCAATATGTAAAAAATGTTCCTCTCCATCTTGTTAATGTTATGCATCGAACGCTGGCCAAAGATGTGAAGCAGCGTTATGTCAATATGCAGCATGTTTTGGATGATTTGAATCGTGTTGAAAAAAGTCAACGACGCGCTTTCACAAAGTTCCGGAAAAGAAAATGGAAGAAACAAATCTCCAAAAGAACGTTCGCTTACACAATCACCATCCTCATTGTACTGGTACTAGCTGGTTTCTTGCTCCGCTTCATTAAAGCTACGGCTGAAAAGCCTTTTCAAATCATTCCGGTCACCAGTGGCGGCGGCAAGGCAGAGAGGGCGCAATTTTCTCCGAATGGAAGACAAATCGTTTATGATTATCTCAAAGACAAGGAAACAAATAGTGATATCTATATACAGCAACTGGGGACAAATCAGGTATTGCAATTAACATCACACACAACAGACGACAAGTGGCCAGCCTGGTCACCGGACGGTAAATTTATCGCCTTTTGCCGTTCCTCAGATGATTCTGAGATACAAGGCATATACCTGATTTCCTCCCTCGGCGGCATGGAGAAAAAGCTGAATTCTAAAAACTGTCAGCACCTCTGCTGGTCGCCGGATGGTCGCACCTTGGCGTTTTCAGATTTTGGTACCAGCGCCATATTTTTATTGGATGTTGAGAGCCGACAAGAGCGACAACTCACATACCCGCATGTGGTCAATTCCGGCTTTTTAATTGATAGATCTGCTTCTTTTTCTCCGGATGGGAAACAGCTTGCCTTTGCCAGATCGGAAAGTTTCGCCACCTGCTCCATCTATATTATTCCCACGCGCGGCGGGCAACCGAAACGGATCACGTTCGACAACGATCAAATCTATGGATTGACGTGGTCGCCGCGGAATCGTATTATATATAGTTCAAATCGGGCGGTCGGATATAAACTCTGGTCGATAAAACCAAATGGCAAATTTTTAAAGCCCATTGCCGCCAGCGGGCGATCATCCTATTACCCGGCGCTATCAGCCGACGGTAAACGGCTGTTGTACACAGAATTTTATGGCGGCGAGCACGATATCGGCCGCATCAAAATCCCCGCTCAAACTGCCGTGACACCGCAAGAGATTATTGCCATTCCTGGATACGATTGTTGGCCGGACATCTCACCGGATGGCAAGCACCTGACGTTTGTGTCAATGCGAACGGGTCACAGTGAAGTGTGGAAAAGTGATATGAACGGAAAAAAAATGCAGCAAATATCCACCCTGGAGAATTATAACGGCCGTCCGCGCTGGTCACCGGATGGAAGACGGATCGTTTTTGATTCCCGCCCGTATGGTAATTCCGATATCTTTGTCATCCCCGCCGAGGGTGGCCTCGCCAAACAGCTGACCAGTGATTCCACAGACGACGTCTTGCCCAATTGGTCCCGTGATGGTGAATGGATCTATTATTGCAGGAGAAGCGAGAACGACTATCAAATTTACAAAGTACCATCCGATAGCGGCTCGCCGCAACAGATCACGACCAATGGTGGACTCATGGCTTTAGCAGGAATGGAAGGAAAGTTCATTTACGTTCAAAAATATGATGAACCAGAGATATGGCGTTATCATTTGGATGGATCGCAGGAGTCCCTGGTGTTTAGGCACGGAAACGATTATCGATTGTGGGGTTTGGATAAGGGTGGACTCTATTATTTCACGCACTCTATAGAAGATAGTTTATGGCACTTGAATACGTTCAGGTTCAGCGACAAAACGATCAGTACAGTGGCAACCATAAAAGATATATACAATATTTCTGGTCCCGTTCTCTCACCGGATGGCCACTCTCTCTATTTCCATTTTATCAAACAAAAGATGCAGAGTGATATTTTTTTAGTGGAGAATTTTGAATGAAAAATAGATGCCTGCTCCTCTGATTAAAAGCCGACTCCCCCGATGTCGGCTATTTGAGCACTATCAGCTTTTTGCATGCAATAAAGTCACCGGATTGAATTTTATAGACATATATCCCACTTGCCAATTCGCTGCCATCCAAAGCAAAAACAAAATAGCCGGCATTTGCCGGATTTTCAACAGCCGTTTTCACCCGTTCCCCGCGAATATTGAACAGCTCGATGCTGACTTTGCCGGGCGCCGGCAATCCATAACGAATGGATGTTTTTGCATTAAAGGGATTGGGATAGTTCTGTCCCAGTGAATAGTGCGTTGGGATATTTTTTTCATCAAGCTGAAGGGCAGTGACAACCTTCTCAACTGTCACAATCCACTCCTGCTCGATCGTCAAATCGCCGTCGCTCACCAACACTTTGACGTTATGTTTTCCAGCGGTTCCTATCGGGAAGTGCATTTTTATTGTAGATTCGTTCTCAGTTGTGTCGTTTGCGATCATCGCGTCATCATACAGCCAGGTACAAAAAAGGATATTATCATCTTCATCCCAGGCCGTGATGATAAATTTGAGGGAATCACCTTCGGTGATTGTTGTATCCTGTGTCGGAGAAAAGGTCACAATTTCCGGGCTAAAGTTTTCGGTGGCGGTTTTTCGATACAATTCGGCCATTTCTGCTGCTGACAAAGCTCGATCGTAGACGCGCACGTCGTCTATAATGCCATTAAAGTCATTATAATAAGCTTCAATGCCTCTGCCCAGAGCAGGTATCGCTGCGTGGTTCGGTTTACCAATACGTTGAGAAACAAAGTGCTGAGAACCAACAGGCTTGCCGTCCAAATACATGACGATTGTTTTCCCATCATACGTATAGGCAAAATGTGACCATCTGCTCAACGGTATTCTTTTTGTGCTGCTGACTACACCTTCCTGGTGATTTTCATCAAAAATATATCCCACGGCTGTTCCATCCTCATTGATTAACAAAAACCAGTAAAGTGTTCGCTCCATGACACCCGTTTCAAAAGCTAGTGCCTTTGGATAAATCCATGTGGAAATGGTCATTTGTTTTTCTATCAAAGTGTAAGGTTCTGATTCTGAAAAAGTGATATAATCATCCTCACCATCGAAAGAATAGGCTTTCTCCGGATGACCGAATCGATCGGCAGCCAGGACAACATCACCAACCAGTGTTCCATCATTGCTGCTAACTGAATCTTTTGGATTTCCATCCAGTGGATAATACGCGACAAGACGATCTCCAATGTTGATGCCGTCAACGCGCAACCGATTTGTAGAAGACCAGGTGCTCATGGTGGATTCGTTAAAAGCCCGTACGCGCCAGAAATACGTTGTGCCAACTCGTAGGTTATCAGCAGAAAATTGATTCTCCGAAACAAGAACACTGTCGATAATATTGGAATGAAAGGTTACATCTGTGGTAATTTGTATTTGATAGGATAATGCCCCTACGACAGTTTCCCATCTGAACACAGGACTTGTTGAAGGGACTGTCGCCCAATTCATCGGTTCCGTTAATGCCGGCGTTGTCAGATAAATTGGACCGTGTGCAATGACATAGCGAGTAACTTCTTTCTCATCATAATATCTATTCATTCCGAAACTGATGTATGGACTAGCAATTGTCACAGGAACGTCGAATACATCGTTTTTGGTAAAAGCGTAACAGCGAAGGCCTGAATCAGCGTATGCTGTTAGCGGAATCAATCTGATCGAAGTATCTTCTCCCTGAGGATGACGTACTACGATGCTATCGGGATAGCGTGATTCGATAATATAGTGATCACCTGTTGATAAGTACTCTCCATTATAGTTGGTGAATATCCCAGCCGTCAAATCCTCGGCATCATTGGTTATAATGAAACCCTCGGTGCTGATCTCATGATTATCGATTGGGAATGTTTGCGTCGTTGACCAATTGGTGAGGACTTTATAACTTTCATATCGTCCTTTGGTCACATCTGAACTTAATCTAGTGTAATCTGTCATTCTCTCATCAGCAAAGCGCGACAGTGCAAATTGCTGAAACGCCTGGGCGGTTACGTGCCAGGGTGTATTCAATGTTGAACCGGTCAGGTAATAGCAGAGCAGCTGGCCCATGGATATGGCCCAGGTCAGGTTGAATTTTGATATCGTGGCGTGCACCGGGTCCGGTCCGACTATAAAGAATATTTTATCGCGTGCCATCATAGGCGCAATTGGGAAATACTCCCAGTTGCCATCCCCCAGGCCTCGTCCTTCCGTACCTATAAAACCGTCTCCGTACATTCGCATGGTATTAAAATAACCGACGTGCGCCGATACCTGTCTATCATAACCATGCTCGCCCATGAGCAAACGGTCTTGATGACGGCGGAAATGTTCGAGCCAGCCCTGGGCAGTATGTGCTGGATCCGGCATGTGTTTGTTGTAATCAAGTCCGGCGCGAGCTATTTGATCTTGCCAAATCATATCAACTGGAATAGTAGTCGTTAGCTCTTCCATTAATTGATTTAACCTGTTTATAACTGCTGGTGCATAGGGGCAAACTGC
This sequence comes from Candidatus Zhuqueibacterota bacterium, assembly GCA_016928775.1. Classification (GTDB taxonomy): domain Bacteria; phylum Zhuqueibacterota; class Zhuqueibacteria; order Residuimicrobiales; family Krinioviventaceae; genus Kriniovivens. The sequence goes on from JAFGKD010000091.1 coordinate 62,524, forward strand.
ATATCCACAATGTCCATCATAGCATTCCATCCACGGTTGTCCGAAACGACTCAACAGAGCAAAATCCTCGACTTGCAGCGATTGCACTGTTTCGGATTCATCATCCCAAAAAGTGGGATTGACATAGGGCATAATGAGGTGGCCAAATTCACGAGCTGATTCCAAAATAATGCGGAAATCGTCATTTGTACCCAGGGCGGGATCGATTGGCAAAATATCCGGATTGCTCTCATCCTGGCCGCCGCGTGGATAGCTGCATACCGTAAGCAAGCTGGGTCCAGGCAAACTTTGCCAGAGTTTTTTATATTTCTCATGATTTGTCATATTGAAACCAAAGCTGCTTATCACCCACCACGGATCATATTTCATCGTCAGGGCCTGGCTTGCTGATTGATATTTCTCCCCTAATTTTTGTGCAAGTGATGGGCTCGCTGCCATGCCAGTATCTTCCCGGTAATGTTCTACTGTTTCCAAATATCCATTGCCGATGTGCATTCGCAAATTCGGACTTTTCCAAAGTGAGTCCCGGTTAATGCTTACGATATTTGCATGACTGAATGCATAGAGATTTGATTCGGGTCGATAATGAAAGAATTTTGCGGTAAAAGGTGTGACATCCTCATTGACGACTGTATAACACGAAAATTGCCCTTTAGTCGTTTTGTAATAGCCATAATCCGAAAATACAACAACTCCAGGATAGTTGAATCCGAATGATCGATGCTGGTGAAAGAAATTTTCGTTCAATCTCACGCCGGGCAACCATGGCATGATCGCCTCTTGCATATCGTCCGGTTGAAAAATGAGGTCACAAGGGAAATGAATAAAAGTTATCGTGTCATTGCGACAATGAATGAGCTCAACATAGAGATCAAAATAATGTTGGTCTGAAGCAGTTATTTGTAAATCAAGATCGATACCTTGCGATTCGGCAGGATTGTGAATGTAGGAGAGGGTGAGTTTATTATTGTTTTCATCCCACAGATAATTAAATCCATTATTTGTTCCGGCGCCATACTCATGGCTCACAACAATGATATCCGGATTAGTCACTTCGGCTAGCCACATGGTCTGGCCGTCATTTCCAGAAGACAAAACCTGGCCCGACGTTTTGTCGACAATGCCGCTCAACGAACCATTGGATTTTCGGAGTGTGAGCTCAAAATAATCATTTCCAAGAATCATGTTGTCCGCCGACGAGTCGTCAAAGTATACCGATTGTGTAAATCCAGTCGAAAAATAAAAACACAATATGGCTACTAAAAGCATGGCAGGACAATCCGCTTTTTTCATAGTCGCTTCCTTTTCAATATTGTCATAAAATTAGCAGCCCGATACCTGAGGTGTATCGGGCTCGTTAAATCATTTGTTTTCTTTCCGTTAGAGAACTATTCCACAAAAACGAGTTTTTTCGTTTGCTCAAATGAAGCCGTTTGCAATCGATACAGATATACACCGGAGCTCAGACCGCTCGCGGTCCATTGGTATTTATGGTAACCCTGCGGGAACTCTCCCGATAGCAACGTGACTATTTCCTGACCCATCAGATTTAGAATCGTCAATGTGACATGTTCTGAGCATGGCAAGGCAAATTCAATGGTCGTCGTCGGATTAAAGGGATTAGGATAGTTTTGCGACAAGCTGAACTCGGTGGGCACATTCTCCTGAATTTCAACCAACTCTGAACTGGATTTCTCCAATCCAGATTGCACTTCAATGTTAGCGGCAAACTCGGACGTATTGCCGGCCGCGTCAGTTGCGGTGGCGCATATAAGGGTGCTGGCCGGTTGCAGCGGCAAATGAGCCGTAAAATTTCCGGAAACATCCGGTGTTGTCGAACCAATGTAGGTACAACCCTCGCCGTATCCGGACGGATCTCCCCCAGGTGTAGGTACAGGATTGGCAAAGAATTCAACGGTGATGGTTTCCGGATTTGGCGTGTCGATGGTTCCCGTCACGTCAAGCTGCACGTCCGCGAGCGTAGCTGAACCGAGTACCGGATAGTTCTGCAGATTATTGGGACCGGTGTCAGCATCGTCGGGATCGTTTTCCGTCACACCATCGCCTCCCAGATCGATGCCTAATCCTGCGTTGGCAAATATCGAATTGTGCTGCAACCGATTACAGAGACCGGCATCACCACCGATTAAAATGCCGTTCCATGCATTGCCCGCAATCACATTTCCGCCAAATGGTCCGCTACCACCGACCGTATTATGGCCTGACTGTTGCGAGATATTCACGCCATTTTGTGTATTCCCTAAAACCGGCTCACCCAACTTGTTCGTGCCAATTAAATTTCCTTGAACGAGATTCCCCGTCGTGCCGCTATGATAGATTGAAACACCATCGCCTTGATTGCCCGAGATGACATTTGCGCATTTTGCCGATGATCCACCAATGACATTATTTGATGCATTCTGGTGCAATGAAAGACCGCCGCTGCCATTGCCGAGCGCTGCCATTCCGTTCACATCGGTGCCAATATAATTGCCGGCAATGAGGTTATTTGAACCAAGCAGCCAAATGCCAAGATAACCGTTTGCAGAAATAATATTTCCAGTGCCTTTTGCTTTGCCTCCAATGGTATTGAGCTCAGCACCTTCTTCAATGACAACACCATCTCCCGCATTGCCGAGCGCGACAGCACCGGTGACATCCGTGCCAATTAAATTGCCTGCAACTGTGTTATTCGAGCTATTCAACCACACGCCGCGAAATCCGTTTCCCGAGATGACATTGCGTCTCCATTTAGCGTTGCCGCCAATGGTTGTGTGAGTTGCAGAGCCATGCACAAAAATTCCGCATCCACCATTCGGAATCGCCACCGTGCCCGTGATATCCGTGCCAATAAAATTTCCTTGTACTACAGTGTGCGCTCCGCCAATTTCCATTCCCTCGAAGTTGTTCCCGGATATGAGGTTGCCGGCATTCGGTGAACTTCCGCCGATGACGTTGTTGACACAATCCTCTACAATACCAATGCCGGATGCTCCGTTGCCGAGACCAGCATTACCAGCTGCGTTTGTACCGATACAGTTGCCCACAACGGCGTTATTCGAACTGAGCAGCCAAATGCCGTATTCATTATTTCCAGAAATCAGATTCCCTTTCTTTGCGGGAACACCGCCAATTCGATTATCTTCCGAACCTCCGCTGACGATTATACCATGACCATTCCCCAAAACGACTGCACCAGTGACGTCTGTACCGATAAAATTGCTCTCAACTCTGTTACGATTATCAGTTTTTAACTCAATTCCTGCGTTGGAAAAACGGTTGATCACCAGGCCTCGCACATGACTGGTACCAGCGCTAACGACAATTCCCGAAGCGCCACCTGCAAGACTGCCATCAAGCTCAATCATCAGTGTCGGCGGCCAGCTGCGACAGTCAGCGCCGGGTTGGGTGGCACCATCGATGATAACCGGGTCGCCAATCCACGGCAATCCAGAGACAGGCTGGATCGTATGTGGACCCACACCTGGAATATTAAAAATGATGGCATCCTTGCCCGGCGTTGCATTGGCATCAATAATGGCCTGACGTAACGAACCCGGGCCACTATCACTTGTGTTGGTCACTTGGAATGCTTTTGCCGAAAGCTGCGATGCAAATATGAAAAAAACAAGCAACAAAACGACAAAAACAACTCGGCTCGAGTATGTTGAATATTTGATTGATTTTTTCATTTTTTTCCTCTTAAAAATAAATTAAAGCCATACTTTCCCCAAAATAGGAAAAGATAATTTTAGCAAAGTGCATGAACTCCTTTTGGTAAGGTTAAATGACCTAGTAAAGTTTTCATCTGGCAATTTTACCTCCTTATTTTTTATATGATTATTGAATTATGACACAGTCATTCGGCCCCTATCGCAGCAAAACAAGCTTTTTAGTCTGGACATAGGAATCCGTTTTAAGACAGCACAAATATGTGCCGGAAACGTAACCACGAGCATCCCAATCAAATTTATGGTGACCAGCTGGCAGATCAGCAGATACAAGCGTCGCAACCTCCTGGCCGATGTGGTTGTAAATTTTCAGGGTGACATACTGCGATCGAGGCAGTGTGAATTCAATGGTTGTGGCTGGATTGAATGGATTGGGGTAGTTTTGCTTGAGGTAAAATGATCCCGGATTGCTCAGATTTTCGTTCACCAAGGTTGTCGACTTTGTACTGCGATAAACACCGCCCGAACCAGTACCCGCGTAAATCCTTTCATCTTTATCCAACAAGAGTACATTCACCGAATAGTTGGAGAGTCCGTCATTGATCTCTTTCCAGTTGTCCCCATTATCGGTTGTTAGCAACACACCATTCGAGGTGCCAGCGTAAATATGACCGGCTGAGTTGATCACTATCGCATTGCCAATTACAGGATCACTGGTTTTTTTCCAGTTTGTCCCATTATCAATCGAACGATATATTCCGCTCGTTGATCCGAAGAGGTCCCACACACCAATAAAAAGATCGCCGCGAGAATTTACAGTAACAGACATAACGGAGGTCGCGGCAAAACCAAGCTGCTGCCAGGACTCGCCGTTGTTTGATGACCGAAAAGCGCCGTCATCTGTGCCGACAAAGATATCACCACTCGCACTGACAAAGAAAGTGTTGATAAAAAGATCGGTCAAGCCGGCATTCGTCTGCTTCCAGGAATCGCCATTATCGGTGGAGCGAAAAACACCATACTTGTCGGTTCCGACAAAAATATCGCCATTCCCGTTGAAACAAAGTGAAAAGACCGTGGTATCGGAAAAGCCAATCTGCGTCCAGGTTTCACCGTTGTCAAGGGATCGGTAGAGTCCGTTGTTATCTGACGATTCCACTGTGCCGGCATAAAGGTGCCCCTCTGAATTGATGCCGAGGCAATAGACCTCAGCATTCGCCAGGCTCGTTTGGCTCCAGCTGTCGCTGTCACCTGCTTTGCAAAGTACACCACAGCCCCATGTTCCAGCAAATAGATCCTGATCCGCATTCGACACGAGCGCTTTAACATTGGATGCTAACAATCCTTTATGTGCTATTTCCCACGTAGCCCCATTATTTGTTGATCGCCAGAGCCCCTCTCCCCACCAGGTACCAGCAAAAATATCATCGTTTGCATTAACAACAACTACCTCGATCTCGTTAGCGATTCCGTTCATTCGCATCCAACTCACGCCATTATCGCTCGATGAGTACACACCATCCCAGGCACCGGCAATTATACGATTGTTCGAATTGAAGGCAAAGCCCATGACATAAGCATCTGTTAAATCCGACGCCGTCCAGTTATCGCCATTATCTGTAGAAAAGAACACACCACCACCTGCACAACCCGCTAACAGATCTCCATTCGAGTTGAAAGCGAGGGAAGAAATATAGGGGAAGGTCAATCCATTATTGACTTCCGTCCAGGTGTCGCCGTTATCAGTGGATCGAAACACGCCTTGCTCAAGTGTACCGACAAAAACAAAATCCTGTGAATTGATCGCAATAGAAGACAAGCGAGTATTTGTCAAGCCGTTATTGATTTGCATCCAGTTATCGCCGTTGTCTGTCGAGCGGAACATACCGGGACCCCACCAGGTTCCGGCAAAAAGCTCATCTTTAGAATTGATCGCCAGCGCTCGAACGGTGAGACTTTGTAATCCATTATTGATTTGTGTCCAATTCTCACCATTATCTGAAGAACGGTAAATGCCATCGCCTTCAGTTGCGACGAAGATATCTCCTTTTAAGTTTGGAACAATTGCGCGGATAAAAGCACCAGTCAAGCCAGCCGGTTTCCAGTTATCACCATTGTCCGTTGAGCGAAACAGACCACCATTGGTCGTGCCGGCTATAATGTCACCGTTCGCTTGGATCTCTAACGCACCAACATAGCCGCCATAGGGACCGTTCGTTGTTTCCCAGGAAATCTCTTGCGAAACTGTGGCCTTTGCAGCAAAAAGCACAGCAAGACAACACATAAAACAGGATAACATTTTAATACTTTGCATGACGCGCTCCTGGTAATTTTTAAAATATCTAATAGTGATTCATGGATTCAGTACGTTTTTCACGATTTGATCGTTATGTCTAGTGGCATATTAGCAGCCAATTACCTTTACGCCAAAAAGAGTTGTCATGATACTCATGCTATATTCATAGTTATTCAATTTTTACATAATTTGAACCTTTACAAGTCAATCCCAGACCTCAAAATTAAAAGAAAACTTGTTACTCGCCTAAATTTACACAAACGATTCTGCTGTTTCGGTCGACTGCATTTTTTTAGGATCTGTTTACAAGTGTTGAAAATCTCTTGATACTATTTCACTAAAATTAATTTCTTTGTCTGAGCTAATTCATCAGCCACAAGCCGAACTAGATAAACACCACTGCCGCGAGTGCCGGCATCCCATTCACATGTGTGAAATCCGGATTCCTGGTTTTCAGAAATGAGAGTTGATAATTTTTGTCCACGGATATTATAAAGCTCAAGCTCCACCTTGCAGGGCACCGGCAAAAAGTAACGAAAAACGGTAGAGCTGTTGAACGGATTGGGATAATTTTGCTCGAGCTGAAAATGGGTCAGCGCAAAAGAGTGTTCCTTGACATCCGTACGAATCGTAATTCTTCCCTCAACTTTGGCGGTGACCGGCGAGTTTTCCGTCAAATAATCCAGGATCAATTCACGATAAAGATATCTGGTGTCGATACGCTGTCTCTCCTGCAACAGGGGATTGACGTTATACATATAGTCCGAAACAGCCAAATAATATGTTTTATCCGCCTGAACGGGGGCATTTGTTTGCCAATCCATAATGTCCTCAGGATTCACCCGGTTTCCATCGGATTTAGCCGGATCATAGACAAATGAAAAACCGGATATCTGGTTCGGTTCAGTCACATCACTCAGCATGTCTTCTATTATATCCTTGAATTGTCTCCCTGTAATCGGAAGAATGACCAAAAAATTATCAAACGGGAACACCTGGAATACTCTGCCATAAGTAATCGGGCCTTGCGGAAAATCTGTCCGAATACCGCCGTTGTTGGTCATGGCAAAATCAATGTGCGGCACATTTGCCGGCACATCTGTGCAGGCGCGAACAGCATCCGCGATCAAATTTCCAATCGGCCACTCCGGGCCATCAACCTTGCCGATTCTTACAGCCGCGTGTCCTACAACTCTATTCTGAATTGTATCCAATTGCTGCTTGTAAAATTGATAAATCTGATCGACTTTTGCATCAGGCACAACGACACGATCATGATAGGTCGCCGGTTTCCCCTCATAGGTATGATATGTGGTCCTCGGATTCTCATTCATAAAGAAACTCTCAACTTCGCCGCTGACCGGATCAACATAAAAATCAATGCGACCAATGGCGGTGCTGTTGGCATAGTTCTCCAAAACCGGGATACCGTTTATCACATCATCGAGACGTTTATGTATATGTCCGGCAACAATTAAATCAAAACGTTCCGGATCGAGTGCAGTGGCCAGCGCGCCCACTTCGCCATAATCATCCTGGGTGCCGCCGATGTGAGCCAACAGAATGATCATTGTCGCACCCAGCGCTTCAACGCTATCCGCGTATTGATTGGCTGCTGCCACGGCGCTGGTGAAATCAAATTCGGTTACATTGATAGGATTGGTGGTGACATAAGTATCCTCACTTGCCAGACCAATGACACCTATCTTGATGCCTTTGCGCGTGAAAATGGCGTAAGGTTTGGCCCAGCTCACGAGTTGTCCGCTCTTTTTATTAACAATGTTAGCGGCGAGAAACGGACAGTTTGATTGGGCAATACGTTCGAGTAATACATCAACACCCCAGTCAAATTCATGATTACCAACAGTAATGGCGTTATAATCCATGGCGTTGTAGCAGTCGATTACCGAACGTCCTTGAAATGCATAGGAGATAAAAGTGCCTTGAAACACATCTCCGGAATCCAAAAAAAGCCAGCCGTCCGGATTTTCAGCTTTCATGGCGTTCGCATAACCTGCCAAATAGGAAATACCGCCAACCAAATTCCCCTCCGCCCAATCGAGTTCCAGGGGTTCCAAAGCGCCATGCAGATCATTTGTGCAAATAACCGTAATCAGTTGTTGCTGCCCGTTCAAGAAAAAAAGTGGAAAAAGCAGGATAAAAATAAATGTAGCCAGCTTCATGATATTGATCTCCTTTTGCGATAGAAACCGAATCCAATTCGCAAATTTTAAAGCACTGGCACGGGAGAACAAGCGGGATCGCAATCAATGGATTCGTTCTCTGTCAGCTTTTTTTGATTGGTCCCATCCGCATTGACAATCCAGATATCACAGTGGGAACAGCCATTTCGATCTTCAGCTTCGACAAAAACAATTTTTCCGTCAGGGGTCCAGGAGAGAGTGTGATAAAAAATATATCGCGGTACATTGGTCACGCGTTTCGGATTTGAGCCGTCAGCATTCATCACATAAATTTCATATAATTCGTCATCGCGATTGGAATCAAAGGCAATTTTGCTCCCATCCGGCGACCAAATCGGCCATGAATCCTCGGCTTCATTATTCGTCAACCGCTTCAGGTTCGCGCCTGTAGGGTCCATTGTATATATTTCATAATTACCATCTCGATTTGAAGCGAAGGCAATGCGTTTTCCATCCGGTGACCAGTCGGGCTCCCAATCGTCCTCACTATCGGATATCAACGCAAAATTGGTACCATCGGCATGGATGATACCAATGCCCTCGTCAAAAAACAGATCATATCGAAAAACTAATTTTGAACCGTCCGGGCTCCATTTTGCCGGCCCCCAACAGTTTGTATCGAGCGCTTTTTCATCTGTGCCATCGGGCTTGATGACAAAAATCCGCTCAGAACGATCCACAATTGCAATCCGATCTCCCTTTGGCGACCAACGGATATATCCGACATCAATTTTAGACTCGGTTAGCTTTTTTGGATTGGATCCATCAGCATCCATAACGTAAGGAACGTTCGCTGATGTTCCGTTTTCCCAGGTACGATAGGCTATTTTCGTTCCATCAGGTGACCAGGCCGGATCAGCGCTGATTGTCTCATGATACGTTAATCTTTTTAAATTGGAACCATCAAGATTCATAATGTATACTTCCCAAAATTCCTGAGAGGAAGCATACGCAATTTTGTAGGTTTTTTGTGGTGGATCCGGATTGGATTGATTTTCCGGTGTTGGTTCTGATGGGCTCTTTTTGCTACACTGTAAAAGACATACTGAAGAAATCAACAGAAATGAAAGTGCAAAATATAAACTGCGCAGCATAACAAGACCTCCTTAAACTATGATATTATAAAATTTTCGAGCTTTCATCCGACACGAAAACATTATTCGACAGGGATCTATTTGAGCAAGATGAGTTTTTTTGCTGCAAAAATGTCATCGAAGCATAAACGATAGTAATATATTCCGCTGGCAACATTATTCGCATTCCATTTAATACTGTGCACTCCCTTTTCCACTTTTTCAGAGATCAATGTCACTATTTCTGCACCCATGGTGTTGTAAATTTTTAATGTCGTAAAGCTTGAATTCGGGAGCGAAAATGGTATTGTTGTTGTCACATTGAAAGGATTCGGAAAATTCTGCTCTAGAGAAACAGAGACTGGCATTTCAAAAGTCTGCTCTACAAAGGTAGTTGATTCTGTGCTGCGAAAAACACCGGCCCCGATCGTGCCGGCATAAAGGATTCCGGATGGCGTAAATGCCAGGGAATAAATATTTTTTTCGGGGAGACCGGCGTTCACCTCATGCCATGTCTCACCGTTATCCACGGAACGAAAAACACCTTTAGCCCCGGCACAGACGTAAATGTGCCCGATAGAATTTATTGCGATCGGAAGATGATCAGCATCTTTTGCGTCGAGTATACAACTCCAATTCTTCCCATGATCGTTCGAACGATAAATGCCGATCCTCTTTACTGCAACAAATATATCATCCTTCGAGTTGACGGCAATTGATAGTATTTCGTTCTGAGATGGAGCGGAGAATTCAGTTATTTCTGACCAACTCTCCCCATCATCTGTAGATCGAAAAATCCTTCCCCAAGTAATCCCCAAAAAAATATGATCATGAGAATTGAAGGCAATACAAGCCGGACTATCATTTGCAAAATCCTTGATGGGAAACCAATTTGTGCCGTCATCAATTGACCGGAAAACAGTCCTTGGCCCGCAGGCAAAAATATAATCTTTCAAGTTAACAGCAAGCGCACTAATCATCGCAGTACCCAAGCCATTTCTAGATATGTGCCAGCTCTCTCCATTATTCGTAGAACGGAAAAGACTACCCGGCCATGTTCCTGCAAATAAATATCTCTTTGAGTTGCAGGCAAGAGCATAAACGCTCTGCGAAGCAAGGCCGCTATTGACGGATTGCCAATATTCTCCATCATTGATGAAGCGAAAAATGCTATGGTGAGTCTCACCCAATGCAAAAATTGATCCGGGTGTATTGAAAATAAAATCCCGAATGACGATATCTGTGATACCTGCGTTTATTTCTCTCCATGTATCACCATTATTTGTTGAACGATAAATTCCTGCATCGAATCTTCCATAGCCGGCAAAAATATCTCCCCTCAAATTGCACGCGAGAGCATAGATTCTGTTCGTGACAGATAATACCTCACTTACTTTAGCCCATGAATCTCCATTGTCGGTTGAGCGATAAACCGCATTTGTCCCGGCAAAAATAGTCCCGGAGTCAGCAGTGATCGAAAAGACGCGCGTTAGTTCATTATTCACAAGATTCCATTTCTCTCCATTATCGGTTGAGCGATAAATACCTTTATCACACCCGATAAAAATGTGATCCTGTTTATTTACAGCCATACTCAGTACAAGATTTGCTAAATCTGCAGGAAAGCCCGTATTTTTTGCTTCCCACGTACCCCCATTATCTTTCGAGCGAAAAATGCCTTCGCGGTACGTTCCGATAAATATATCTCCAAATGAATTCATAGCAATAGTTTCGACACGAACAGATAGATTATCAATATGAGTCCAATCAGCACCATTATTTGTCGAGCGAAAAATTCCTCGATACGTCCCAATAAAAATGTGATCCTCTTGATTTATCGCCATACAGTTAACAAAATCGATCGAATCCAGTCCTGTATTGATCGGGAACCAGGTATCGCCGTTGTTTGTCGAGCAATATACACCATCATAACTCATGGTTCCGGCAAAAAGATGCCCTTTTGAATTGATGGCCAACGCCTTGAAAGAATCTGGATTATAATCACCAGATCTCGTGTTCAGTCGGCTCCAATCATCGCCATTGTTAGTTGAGCGATATATATTCATTTCAGTCCCGAGAAAGATATCACCGCGAGGATTAACCACGAGAGACAAAACCATTCCTCCATACGGACCGTTTGTTTGCTGCCAGAAATGTTGTTGTGGAGACAAAGAATTCATCGCAGCAAATACAGTGAAAAGTGTTATCTTTGAAAACATCCGTTTGATACGTTGCATATTGTACCTCGGGCGGCTTTTCATTTTTAAAAAAATCCAACGGTTGTTACAACAGCATAAAACCAGCAAGAATTTATTTGAGCAAAATGAGTTTTTTTGTTTCAATAATGTCATCGACGTTTAAACGATAGTAATAAATTCCGCTTGTTAAATTGTTGGCATTCCATATAATATTGTGTTCTCCCTTTTCCATTTTTTCCGAGATCAATGTTCGAATTTCTTTACCTATGGTATTGTAAATTTTTAAAGTGACAAAACTCGACTTTGGAAATGAAAATTGAATTGTTGTCGCAGCGTTAAAAGGATTGGGATAATTCTGCTCCAAACTGAACGATTGCGCAAGTTCATCACTCTTTTCATTTATTGACGTGGTTCCACCGCCGTTTGTCGTCTTGACAATAACGCCTCGATCTCCTACGATGTATCCGGTATTCTCATCAACAAAACATACGGCATTGAGGGATTCTGTGGTGCCAGGATCCTGAGACGTCCATGACTTCCCGGCGTCACTGGTCTTATATATTCCGCTATAGCTTGGCCATCCGGTTATTACATAGCCAGTATTGACATTTGGAAAGTGAACGGCAGAGAAATGATCTGTGGTTCCGGAATTCATCAAAATCCAGGTTGTGCCGCCATTTTCCGTTTTTAGAATCGTTCCAACATTCCCAACTGCATATCCCGTATTCGCATCGGTGAAATATACACCGGAAAGATTGTATGAGGTGCCCGAGGTCTGCTCAGACCAATTTTTCCCACCATCAGTTGTTTTCAGGATCGTACCACCAACGTTATTGGTTGTACCGACAGCGTAGCCAATATCTGTACTCGGAAAGTGTACCGATTCCAGCCAGGTAATGTTATCAAAAGCCAATATTGTCCAGTTCGCTCCGCCATTTGTCGTATTGATTATTCTTGCCTTCATGTTTGGGACACCCATCAGATGCCCGACAGCATATCCGGTGTTGTTACTGGTAAAACATGCCGCATAATACATACTGACATCTCCGGAAAAGTTGAGGTCAGTCCAGCTCTTTCCCGCATCAGTCGTTTTCACGATTAAGCCGGCTCTCCCAAAGGCGTAACCAGTATTCTTGTCGCTGAAACAGATCGCATCAAAAGAGTAAAATTCACCAGACGTTACTATTTGCCAATTTGCCCCACCGTCAGTTGTTTTCAAGATAGTGCCGAATTCACCGCACGCGTATCCTGTTTGAGCATCGACAAAATCGACGCCATTAAGACCTTGTGTTGTTCCGGAATTTTGCGAGATCCATTGCGCATGTGCACTTGGAATTGTGCAAGGAATGAGGAAGATAAAAAGAACATGTAAATAATTTTTGATATCTATAACCTGGTTCATGGCTGTACTCCCTATTTGAGTAGAATGAGCTTTTTTGTTTCAAAAATGTCATCCGCGCATAAACGATAGTAATAAATTCCGCTTGCCACATTATTGGCATTCCATGCAATATTATGCTTTCCCTGTGCCATTCGTTTCGAAATGAGAGTCGAGATTTCTTTTCCCATCGTGTCATATATTCTTAATGTCACAAAGCTTGCCTTTGGCAGTGAAAAATGAATTGTTGTGGTGGCGTTAAAAGGATTCGGATAGTTTTGTTCAAGCAAAAAAGTCGGTACGTCGACAGGGTTTTCTTTCACAAAAGTTGTTGGTTCAGTACTGCGAAAAACACCACCGCCGTCCGTCCCGGCATATAGCGTGCCGTCCGCTGTAAAAGCCAGGGACCGAACATCTTTTTCGAGCAAGCCGGTGTTAAATTCGTGCCAGGTTTCGCCGTTATCAAAAGAACGAAAAACGCCTTCCGCCTCGGCACTCATGTAAATATGTCCATTTGAATTTATGACAATGGGCAAATAGTCTTCATCCGTTGAATCCAGAATGTGAGTCCAATTGTTGCCATTGTCTTCAGAGCGGAAAATGCCACTTGTCGCAACGCCAACAAAAATGGATCCGTTTGAAATCGTTGCGATTGATAGTATGCCCTTTGACCAAAGTCTTGCTTCAAATTCACCTATTTTTGTCCAGTTACGACCGTTATCCGTCGATCGAAAAACTGTGGCCTCACTGGTCCCAATAAATATATGATCATTCGAATTGATTGTCATACAATTCACTGTCTCAGCATATTCGGATCCGGCGCTTATTTTTTCCCAATTTTGGCCATTATCGGTTGAACAAAATAGCGAACACCCGGAGAATTCCGATGTACCGGCAAAAATGTGATTTTTTGAATTTATAGCAAGAGCAGAAAAATGAGGGCAGTTATTCCATTCATCGCGCAGACCGTTATTGATCCCCACCCAGGTGCCTCCATTATCTGTCGAAAGATATATGCCATCAAAATAAGTTCCGGCAAATAGATGCCCATTTGTGTTGATGGCAAGTGCATTTACATTTGGATAGTATATATCTCGAGACCAATAGTTGACCTCGATCCAGCTATTACCAAAATCAGCAGATCGAAAAATCCCTTCCCATGCGGCGGCAAAAACAGTACCGGATGAATTGGCAACAAATTCTTTGATATTAATTCCGGTCAAACCTGATTTTTTTTCTATCCATCGGACACCATTGTCTATTGAGCAAAAAATACTCTTGTACGTCCCGACAAAAAGATCTCCAACCGAATTGATAGCGAGGGTATGAATATACGGTGATTCGGGAAGGTTTGTGTTCACTTGTTGCCAGCTATCGCCGTCGTCCGTTGAACGGTATACAGCATCGTCAGTACAGGCAAAAATATGGTCGTCTGCATTGATGGCGAAACCATTAATCCAGGATTCTTCGGGTAATCCTGTTGTTTTACTTACCCAACTGTCACCATTGTTTACTGAACAGTAAACACTGTGCCCCAATGTCCCGGCAAAAATTGATCCGTTCGAATTGATGGCAAACCTTCGAATAGAAGCTGATTCTGGAAGTCCAGCACTGGCCTTGATCCAACTAACGCCATTATCTGTTGAACGATAGACACCATCACGCGTGTGGACGAAAAAGTGGCCGTTTAAATTCACCGCAATTGCCTCAATATTGGTCTGATCACCCTCAGGCAATCCACTGCTCACCAACGCCCAGCTCACACCATTATTGGTTGAGCGGTAGACGCCATTCGATGTGCCGGCATAGAGGTGATCCTGTTCATTTATGGCCATACATGAAACTTGGGTGAAATCGCCCAGCCCCGTGTTTGCAGCTGTCCAGGAAACGCCTCTATTCGTCGAACGAAAAACACCGTCACCCTCCGTACCCGCGAACAGATATCCTTTTGTATTGATGACCAGCGCTTGAAAATATTCCGAACTTTGGCCCCATGTGGTGCGCTGAAAAACTGGTGCCCAACTATCCCCATTATCAGCTGAACGAAAAATGCTTCTGTCCGTCGCGGCAAATAGGAGTTCATCGCTTGGACTCAAAGCGATGCAATTTATCCACCCGCCGTATGGACCGTTTGTCTTTTGCCAGAAATTTTGCTGCGAAAACAAATGGTTTGATGCTGCAAAAAGAATATAAAGCGTTATAATGGATGATACACATTTCAGGTATTTCATGGCAACTCCCTATTTGAGTAGAATGAGCTTTTTTGTTTCAAAAATGTCATCTGCGCATAAACGATAATAATAAGTTCCGCTTGCCACATTGTTGGTATTCCATAAAATATTATATTCCCCCTGCGCCATGCGTTTCGAAATGAGTGTCGAGATATTTTTTCCCATCGTGTCGTATATTCTCAATGTCACAAAGCTTACCTTTGGCAGCGAAAAGTGAATTGTTGTGGTGGCGTTAAAAGGATTCGGATAATTCTGTTCAAGCGAAAAAACAGCAGGGATATTTTCGGTGATTTGTTTGACAAAAGTTGTTGATTCCCGGCTTTTAAAGACACCGCATCCCAATGTGCCGGCATAAAGGTAACCTCGCGAAGTAAATGCCAAGGATTGAACTTTTATGTTCTCCAAACCATCATTCACCTCTTGCCATGTTTTACCGTTATCAAAAGAGCGAAAAACTCCGCCCTCCTCGGTACTCGTATAAATGTGCCCATCGGAATTGATCGCAATAGGTAAGTTATCCATTTCTTCCGAATCAAATACCAGAGTCCAATCCATGCCATTATTTTTTGAACAATGAATACCCCGATCTTCAACCCCGACAAAGATATCATCATTCAAACCGATGGCCATGGCTAAAATTTCGAGCTCATCGAATGCGGAAAACTCGTACATTTCAGTCCATGTATCTCCATTATTCGTCGATCGAAAAATATTACCGATCGTCGTTCCAACAAAAATATGATCCATCGAGTTAACAACAATACATGTCGCTTTCGCATAGACAAATTCTTTAACCAGTTGCCAATTTTCGCCGTTATTTTTTGAACGATAGATGGCCCTATCAGCGCCGGCAAAAATAAAGTCATTTGAATCGATGGCCAGCGCGTTCACGCTGGGGCTATTGCCGTATTCGTCAGCCAAGCCATTTGCTATTTCCTGCCAGTCGTTGCCATTATTTGTTGATCGATACACTCCTGCAGACCATGTTCCTGCGAACACGTGTCCCTGAGAATTTATGGCGAGCGCCTGAATGGAGAGGGGGAGATCCGTGTTGACGCCCACCCAGCTGTTCCCATTATCTGTTGAACGGAAAATGCCGTGCCACGCAGCGGCAAAAATGGCTCCTGATGAATTGGCTACGAACTGGAAGATATCAATCCCCGTTATGCCGGTATTGGCTTTTGACCACGTGGCTCCATCATCAGTGGATCGAAATATACCACCCTCGCGACTGAGCGATCCCATGCCAACATATATATGTCCGTTGGAATTGATGGCGAACGCATTTACCGGTGTTTGTGCGGGGAGTTCGCCGCCCACTTCGCTCCAACTGTCTCCGTTATTGGTCGAACGATAAATGCTATCATACGTGCTGAGGTAAATATGCCCATCCGAATTGATAGCAAATGATCCGCATAAATAACCCCCGATACCTTCATTGACCTCAATCCAGCTGTCACCGTTATCAGTGGAGCGAAATATAGACCAGCGACTTGTGACAAAAAGATGATCAGATGCATTGACTAAAAGGGCATAGCCAGCCGCTTCCGGCAAGCCGGCATTGATCTCGGTCCAGTTCTCTCCGTTGTCCGTCGAGCGAAAAACAGAAGCCTCGGCAAATTCAGAGGCACCTACAAAAATATGATCGGCCGAATTGATGGCAATGGCACCGATCCATGTTCGCGTTAGCCCATTATTGACAGGCATCCAGTTATCACCATTATCCGTTGAACGAAAAACGCCTTTGTCAGCCCCGATAAAAATATGACCATTTTTATTTATTGTGATACAGTTGACATTCGAGAAATCCGGCAAACCATTGTTAATAAAAGTCCAGTTCTCGCCATTATCTACTGATCGCAGGATTCCATCGCCTGTTGTTCCTGCAAAGATGTGCCCAGATGAATTGATCGCCAAGCATTGAAAATACTTGTACGCATAACCCCATGTGGTACGTTTGAATATACGGCTCCAAGTTGTGCCATTATTGGTTGAACGATAGATGCACATATCTGTGCCCGCAAAGATATCCCCGTTGGAATTAACAGCAACGGACCAGATCCATCCGCCATAGGGACTCCCGGTCTGTTGCCAAAAAGTTTCCTGAGAAATTAAAGGATACGCATTAGCAAAAAAAATGACGAGTGTTATCGTGGAATATCCACTTTTTCGAATTTTCACAAGTGCCTCCAATCAATCCGGAACAAAAGATGTCGTTTTTATTTGAATACATCTGTTGACACGGCAAAACCTGCAAAAGGCAGCCATTTCATGAGCGGGATGCTCGTCCCGCTCGATGAAATAGTTCATAATAGCTCAATCGCCCAATGGAAAACTCAAGCCAGCCATAATCTGAAAACCTCTGTGGTTGACTTTGCCATCCTCTATGCCAGTATCCTCATCATCCTCCTCAGATGCTTCCATACCATTAAGTACGTCAACCAGTCCCAGGGTATAGCGAGCCTCGACAAACAGCGAATTGTCTCCGAGCGGAAAAGCGATGCCGCCACCGAGCGCAATGCCGAAATCAAGACTTTCGGACGCATCCTTGATGTCCACGGTAATACTGCCGACATCTCCCAATTCCAATCCCATTTCCGCTTTGGTGAGAATACCAATGCTCGGGCCTGCCGCTAAATACGGTCTTGTATTGCCTGAACCGAGAGCATACTTGAATAAAACCGGTATTTCGATATAGGAGTAATTGAACTTTCCCGTCATTTCACCAAAAATATCGAAATCCGCTTCCTCCATTGGATATTCAAGTTTGGCACCTTTTTGTAAATACATGGGTTGGACGCTCAATGTCAAATTGTCAGCGAGCGCTACATCAAGCACTCCGCCAATGCCGAATCCGGCTAAAATTTTGGGTGTGGTTGCCTCCAGATCAGTCGAAACGGTTGCTAAATTGACACCGCCAGTGACGCCGATACGAAGATTTTGTGGGAGCACTACAGTTGCAAGAAGCAAAACAACACACAGCACACAGACTAGATTTTGGGCTTTCATGTTTTCCTCCGTAAATTGTTTATTGCACTACGGATCATTCAACTATGATGCCACATGAAGCATGTTTTAAAAACACAGATTCATGGCTCTCTTAGTGTCTAAATATTAGCATCTTAGATTTATCGAGATCATTGACCATATTTATGCAGGTGAGTAAAAATGGGGGTAAAAAAACTACCAGAGTAGCAGAAATACTATTGAGGATTTGGCTTGTCGATATCTTTGGCACGAATACGATAGAGCTTCATTTTTTCGATAAAATTTTTCTTGTACATTCCCGCATTTTTCGCCGCTTGTGTGATATTACCCTTTGTTTCCCTGAGCCGCTCTGTCAGAAACTCTTTGTCAAACTGTTCCAAAAGTGTTTGTTTGGCGGTTTTGAATGTTGTATCATGGGTTAAAGCAGGATGAAGCTGACTTTTTTCAATCGGTAAATGTTCGACTCTAATGGTTTCTGTTTGACATAAAATAACGGCATAGTGGATGATGTTTCGTAGCTCCCTGATATTTCCAGGATAGCTGTGATTTTTTAAAAGCATTATGGCATCATCACTAAATCCTGATATTTTCTTCTTTGATGCATGCGCAAAACGTCTTGTAAAATAATCAGCAATTTTCATAATATCATCGCGGCGTTGTCGTAGCGGCGGGATATGCAATTCAAATACATTGATGCGGTAATACAAATCCTCCCGAAACGTCCCATCCTTCACCATTTGCGGCAAATCTTTATTGGTCGCGGTGACGATACGCACATCGACTTTTTTGGTCTTTTTCGATCCCACCGGCGTGAACTCGCCAAACTGAATGAGACGTAGCAGTTTTTTCTGCGCCGGGGGACTCATCTCGCCGATCTCATCCAAAAAAATCGTGCTCTTGTCGGCGATTTCAAACCAGCCGGGCTTGGCTCTGTCCGCGCCGGTAAACGCACCTTTTTCGTGGCCGAATAGTTCCGATTCCAGCAGATTATCGGCAATGGTCGAGCAATCGAGGATGACCATCTCCTTATCCGCGCGAGTGCTTTTTTGATGTAAGCGCCGCGCAAACAGCTCCTTGCCGGTGCCGGACTCGCCGATGATCAACACCGTGGCATCTGTTCCGGCAACCTGATCCACCAATTCAAGCACTTTGTTTATGGCAGGACTGGCGCCGATGATCTGATCATAGCCTTTTTGTTCATCAAGCTGATGCTTTAATTGTCGTTGTTTCTCGAGGAGTTGTTGGCGAGAGAGGGAATTTTTAAGCGGTACAGAAATGATTTTGCTCAGCTCATCCAGAAGTAGTCTGGTGTTTTCGTCAAAAAGCGCTGCCAAACTACGATTGTCAATATAGATGACGCCGAATGTTTCATTGTCTATTTTCAGCGGCGCACAGGCGATGGACAACAGACTCAAGCTTCGTACGCTCTCACTTGTGCTGAGATTGGGATCGTGCAAGGCGTTACCCAGAATCTGACTCTCGCCGGAATCCAGAACAGACTGGATGATCGTCCTGCTGATCTCGGAATCCGGTTTTTGGATGTCCGTCTTGTCACTGTTGCGCGCACATTCAAAGATAAAATCACCGTACGAATCCTGAACCAAAAGCACGCCGCGTTGCGCTTGTGTCGTTTCGACCACCTTGTCGACGGCCAGACGGATCAGCGTATGAATATCCTGCTCGGAGTTGAGCAGGGTACTGATTTCGTAGAGTGTTTTGTATTCCAGCATATTGCAGATCGACATTAGATGGCATGGACAATAAGAGATAACGAAATAATTGCTTTTTCGCAAGTGAAATGTGCTTTTTAATCCCCAAGATCGGAATTCAACATTCAGCATTCATCATTCGATATTCAAATGTGAATATCGAATGCCGAATGATGAATGCTGAATGATGAATACTGTAAACAAGATCGCTTTACCGCACCAGCAGCATCTTGCGCGTCTGCGAAAAATCCCCGGTGGTCAAGCGCACCAGGTAGACACCGCTGGGACGCTCCCCCGCATTCCATATATAGGAATGGCTTCCCTCTCCTAAAACCTTTGTTACCAATGTTTCTTCTGTTTGCCCCAGCGTATTCAGAATCTCAAGATTTACGAATGCTTTCGCCGGTAAAAAAAGCTCGATTGTAGTAGCGGGATTGAAGGGATTGGGGTAGTTTTGTCTCAATGCGAAGGTTGCTGGCTGACTATCCTGCTGCGGCTCTTCCACTTTAACCACCGTTTTGAGCAGCTCATAGGCGGCATCCAGTTGCATGTCCACAAACAGGGCAAAAACCTGATCGAGCGTCATGTTCAATTGAGCATCATTCGGATAGTCTTGGCGAGCCTGGTAAATCTGCAATGGCATGCGCAAGTGCCCGGTCTGCGGTTGAAATGCCGGGTCGATGTTTTTTCTTCGAAAGCCTTGAATCATCTCCAAATACAAATAGCCAAACTCCTCCGTCGGTTCAATGATCGTGCCCTCGCCATAATCGTTCCAGGTGACCAATTGAATGATGTGCGGATCATCCGACAACGCCTGATCCAGGGTCAATTGAAACGTCGAGCCATTGTCAGCATCAAGAAAAGCGTAACCATTACTGACGCCGGCTTGTTTGTAAATATCGTTAAAACCGGGAAAAGCGCTGGAGATACGGTACGGCCACGACCTGGATTTGCTGGAGAAATCGTTGAGATATTGTTTGAGCGATGTCTGCGTCAATTCCCCGTCAGCCGGCGCTCTCGACATGGGCGGCCAGGAAAAGGCGCCAACCGCGGCCGGGGCAATCCGGTTGTCCTCGGTGAAAAACAGCGGCGGCATGGATAACACCGAAAAAATATCCTCCCACTCGGAACTGTTCTTGAAATATTGCGGTCCGAAATTGAGCAGTACCGGTTGGTTTTCGATTTTGAGATGGGCGTCCTTGGTGAACCAGGTATCCTGCAGATATAATATATCCTGTTTGCCCTGCGCGTATTTTTCGTCGTCTGTGATGATACCCTGGCTGATCAAATTGGGCAGCGTTTGGTCTTCGTAACAGATCGAAAAAAGCAAATTCGCTTTTTCAATGTATTCAAACATCGCCGTCGTGCGATCGTTGATGCCGGGATAATCCCACAAGGTGCCGGTGCCGTACCAATCCACCACAATGCCGTCGATGCCGCTCAGTTTCATCAACAAGACCTGGTATTCCATAATATCCGGATGCATGGAATCATACGGACCGGTGAGCGGATAATAGTGCGAGGCAATCTCTCTCTTGCCGTTCTCGTCGATGTTGTTGGGATTAAAAAAATTCATCGTCCAGTGCCAACCCCAATTCGATTCGATAGGCGGAGCAACATACCAGGGCATAAAATGCGCAATTAACAGCGGTTTGTCTTCTGCCTGAGCCTTCTCTTCAGCGGATAAATAAAAAGAGCACAGTAAAATCAACATTACCTTTAAATATTTTTTCATCTCGTTTCCTTCCTCGGCGTTTTCTTTGATCTCCAAGCTGGATAATACGCATCATCCTCCTTAGCCCACCGCCTCCGTTGTTTCGGTTTTTAGTTTTTGAGCAAGATATAAAATCGAGATGGTCAAAGCGATAGCACTCAGGACGAGCAGACCGGCGTATAAGGTATCGTTCTGAAATAAATCGCGCGTCGGCACCATTTGATCTGCCTCGGGCAAGAGCACATAGCCCAGCAGGGCGCCGGTGCCGTTGGCGACAAAATGAATCCACATGGCGAGCAGAAGCGAACGGGTGCGATAATAAATCCATCCGATGTAA
The DNA here is from genome assembly GCA_016928775.1 of Candidatus Zhuqueibacterota bacterium. Lineage (GTDB taxonomy): Bacteria > Zhuqueibacterota > Zhuqueibacteria > Residuimicrobiales > Krinioviventaceae > Kriniovivens. Next base: position 84,323 of record JAFGKD010000091.1, read on the forward strand.
ATTCCAATGGCGACCGCCGGGATGAACTGCCAGGGATTCAGATGAAAAAAGCCAAAAAACAGCGCGGACCAGATAATGGCCTTTTTCGGAGGATAAAGCTTGAGCAGGCCGTCCAGAATGATGCCGCGCAGGAGCAGCTCTTCACAAATCGGCGCCGCTACAACAACCGCAAAAACGGTCCAGATGTCCTGATCGCCCAACAATTCGAGGAAAATCCGCTCGACAAATTTTGGCATGGGGATAAGCTCAACAACCGGATCGATGAGAAAATATAGCCCCAGGGTGCCGAAAGCGATCATCAGCATCACGACAATGGATGGCAGCGAAAAATCCGGCGCAAAGCCTCCCTCAACGCGCGACTTTTTGCGTATGCCCAACCAGATGATAAAGACAAAGATCGCGATATATGTGAGCAGAAATGTTAACGAATGGGAGAGAAATTGTTGACCCCAATTGCTTTGACCCAGCGCCGCACTCAACTGATTCACAGCCAAAAGCAGCAGATTGACAAAAAGGGCGACCAGCAGCGTGATGAACAATAGCCCCCACGTTTGTTTCAGCGAGGGATAGGCGGATGTTGAATTATTAAAGGATTGCATTGTTCTCTCCATCTTTAGCCCTACATGTTACAAAAATATGGACAATCCGGCAAGCCTTTTGAGCATCAAAATTGCACATCCCGACTAGGCTGTCAGCAGTTCGGCGTCGTAGCCAAGGGCGCGGAGATGGTGGGGAAAATGCTCAAAGCCGTGTGTCGTATATACTTTATGCGGATTGACCTGGTGGACAAAATCGAGGAGTTCGTTGAAATCGGCGTGATCGCTGATGGGGATGGTGTAGTCAGCACCAAAACGATTGCCGTTCGGACCATTTGCCCAGCCGGAGAGAAAGACCGTTCGGTAGCGCAGGGGCATGTTTTTTACTTTTTTGAAATACAAAGAGTGCGGTGGAATCAGGAGAATTTCATCTGCTGCCACCGGTTCATCTTTCCACGGCGTACAATTGGCAAACTCGATGCCGAATTGCATATATATTTTTGCCAGCTCCCAGGCTGCCCGGTGTACGCGAACGTTATATCCGGCATCGCCCAACATTTTCATCGCCTCCTGAGCCTTGCCCAGGGCATACCCCATAACCACCGGCGTGATGCCGGTTCGAAAGCACTCTTCAACAAAGCCTGCCAATTCCTCTTGCAAAAAGTCTGGCGAATGGTCATAAACATATTCGGGGCTCCCGAACGTCGATTCCATGATAAGAATGTCCGCATGCGGAATGTCAATATCTTCGGCCGTCCAGCTTTTTTTCATTTTGAAATCACCGGTGTACAGCAGAGAGATGTCATTTACAGTTACGCGGCACATGGCCGAGCCAAGAATATGTCCGGCAGAAAAAAGTTCAATGATGGCGTCGTTTATTTCATGCTGTTCGCGCAAATTCAGCGGTATCGCTTTTTTCTGTCGCGCCCGCCAGGCGTGGAATTGAATCGTAGGTGGTGTCGCTAAAATGATATCATGATTTTTCAAGTGGTCCGAATGCCCGTGCGACACGAATGAAAAGGCGACCTTGCGGCGAGCGTCGAGCCAGAAATCAGCACTATCAATTTTTATTCCCCTGACATCATAGGAAAACATGGGTAATTTGTTTCTTCTCCAACTGCTGGTTTTGCGGTAAAAAGGTCAAGAATGAAGGAAATGATGCCTCTATTTTTCTTCGTCTCAACCGGAACGAAATCGATTAGTACATGCTTTTCTGAATTTTCCGAAGAAAATAGTGATGAATTCGAACATCATCCGTCAATTCGGGATGAAAGGTGCCGGCGAGGATGTTTGCTTGTTCAGCCAAAATGATATCGTCGTTGTGCCACGCCAGGGGTGTCACATTCGCACCGATGGATACAATTTTGGGAGCACGGATGAACACGCCCTCCATTGAATCGAGCGTGCCGTTCAATTGAACCTTGACATCGTCAATAAAAGAATCCACCTGACGGCCGTAGGCATTTCGTTGAACCGAAATATCAATCAAGTGCAGCGAATCCTGATCCATCTCCACAATCGAATCGGCGATGAGAATACAGCCGGCGCAGGTTCCGTAAACCGGTTTGGTTTTTCCGAAACGTCGCACCGAATCCCACATGGTATGCTTTTTGAGCAGGTTTATCAATGTTGTTGACTCACCGCCCGGAATGATCAAGCCATCGCACTGCGCCAATTGCACTGCTGTTCGAACAAGCCGGGATTTTACGGACAGTGTGGCCATTTTCTGCTGATGTCTGTCAAAATCGCCTTGCAGCGCCAGGATACCGACTGTGATCATCCGCCTCACCACCCTCGTTCGGCCATGCGGTCTGCCGCCGGGATTTTTTCAATCTCGATACCGACCATCGCCTCGCCGAGTCCCTCTGAAACGCGCGCGACAAGATCAAAATCCATGTAATGTGTTGTGGCGGAGACGATCGCTTTGGCACGTTTTGCCGGATCACCGGATTTAAAGATACCACTGCCGACAAATACTGTTTCAGCGCCAAGCTGCATCATCAGGGAGGCATCGGCGGGGGTTGCGACACCACCGGCGGAAAAATTTGGCACCGGCAGTTTGCCTAATTTTTTCACCTGGCGCACGACCTCTACCGGCGCACCAAGATTTTTGGCTTCGCCGACCAATTCTTCATCGCCCAGTGTCGTCAGACGCTTGATTCCTGACTGGACAGCGCGCATATGTCGAACCGCTTCAACAATATTGCCGCTGCCGGCCTCGCCTTTGGTGCGAATCATGGCGGCGCCTTCGGCAATACGTCGCAGCGCTTCGCCTAAATTGCGACAACCACAGACAAATGGCACCTTGAATTCCCATTTGTTGACATGATATGCTTCATCCGCCGGTGTGAGCACTTCACTTTCATCTATAAAATCGACACCCAATGCTTCGAGTACCTGTGCCTCGGCAAAATGGCCGATGCGGCATTTAGCCATCACCGGAATCGAAACAGCCTTTTGAATCGCCTTTATAATCGCCGGATCGGACATGCGAGCGACACCGCCATATGCACGAATATCCGCGGGGATTCTCTCGAGTGCCATTACCGCAACAGCGCCGGCATCTTCGGCAATTTTTGCCTGCTCAGCTGTGGTCACGTCCATGATCACACCCCCCTTGAGCATCTCTGCCAACCCGATTTTCAGCTTTATCGCTTTTGCATCTTGCATTGCTCTTGCACCTCAAATATCAAAGCAACTTTTGAACGCTAAAGATAGAGAAAAAATCCGCTATTATCAATATCAAAAAAGGAGAGCGGGTAAAACCTCTGTCTTTGGGAGCAAGAGGCTTATCAATCCGGCCATCATTATTTTAGCATTTTTAAGGGAGCCGCTAAAATGACAAGTCATGCCTGCTTCGCCGGAATGACTTTTATCTGTTTCTTGCCGTTTGGCAAAAGTATAGACACAA
>JAFGKD010000092.1 GCA_016928775.1 Candidatus Zhuqueibacterota bacterium
AGAGTCTATTGGGGAACTATGCCCGCGAAGTGGGGTGGTAAGTTTTTAAACCGTTGGAAATGGTAAGTTTTTGGACCGTTGGTAACATACAAAGCTGGAAGCTCATAAACTGCAATTATTAACTCAAAGCGCCGATTTGAACTACTCTATAATCTCTCTTTTGCTTTGCTGTTTCTTTTGCTTGCCTCGCATGTAATTTTGTCAGCTTCACCTCAAATAACTGCAACTATTTATGGACAAGTGCTATATTTAACCGTTCCTTATTCAAAAAGAATGAATAACAAAATCTTAAACAATGAGATGCTCATATGAGATGTTCATTTTTTTGCCTCTTTAAAATCATTTTATTCGTCTTGCAGGTAATATATCTACCAGCTCAAGAGATATCCAGCGGTACAGTCACCTATCGGGCAACGACCAGGTATGATTTCCAAAGCCTGTTCGCCACCTGGGTTGATGAGCACAGGGATTGGGTGGATTCGATACCAACGGAGAGTCTGGGCACTGTGACACTCTCGTTTGGCGATCAAAAAGCATTGTACAATGCGAGATGCGATGAGCAGGTGCTTCCAAAGCAATTACGCGATGCCCAGGCCAAAGCCGTCAATATGCAGGCGCCGGCAGCCGAGTTAAAAAAACTTTATCTCGATCTCGACAAAAATCAGCTCATCCGGCAAGTTGAGTTTATGGGACGACTGTTCCACATTTCGGATGAGATGAAAACCAAACCCTGGAAGCTGACAAATAAAACAACCAAAATCCTCGACTATACCTGTATGAGCGCGGAACTCAAGCAGGAAAAGTCAGTCGTTTCCTATTTCACCTCCGAAATTCCATTGCCTATCGGCCCGGATGAATATTTTGGTTTGCCGGGACTCGTGCTCGCGGTGGAGGTGGATGGCGCGACGGCATTCCTGGCGACAGCTATTGATTTGACAGTGCCGGATACATCCGAGATCGCCGAGCCAAAGCAAGGCAAAAAGGTGTCACAGGAAAAATTTGAACAGATCGTACGCGATAAAATCAAGGAATACAATGAAACAAGGTATGAAGGCAAAAAAAGCAAATAAAACAAAAAAATTCAAGGCGGCTCAGAGGCATAAAGGAAACATGTTGCGTTAATAATTAAAAAATTAATTTTGACAGGATCAACAGGTTAGCATCCTGCAAATCCTGTCAATCCTGTCCAAATATTAACAATTGCAGGCAAAATTGAATGCTTAAAGTGAATAAAACATTGGTGGCAAATCGAGCTAAAAAAACTTTCAATAGAAATTCTCAGCGCTCCTGTGGTTTTTTATTTTTTCCTCTATTCATTGCTTTATTACTCGGTTTTTCTGTTGCATCCTTTGCACAACATACCATCACCGGCCGGGTGATCGACGAAAACAGCGAACCGCTCACCTATGCGCATGTCGTGCTGCTGGCGCCCGTAGACTCGACGCTGAAATATTTTGACGTCGCGGATGACCAGGGCATCTATGAAATTAAAAATATTAAATCCGGCGACTATCTTTTGCAGTTCTCATTCGTCACCAAAGAGACGATTTATGAACCGATCACCATTCCGGTAAAAAATCAAGACCTGGGCGACAAAATATTAAAAACAACATCGACCGAAGAAGTGGTTGTGACGGCCGAGTATGTGCCCATTGCCGTCAAAAGCGACACCCTGGAATTCAACGCCAAAGCTTTTAAAACCAAACCGGATGCGGTGGTTGAGGATTTGCTGAAAAAGATACCCGGCGTGGAAGTGGATAAATCCGGCAATGTCAAAGCAATGGGTGAGGATGTCGAGCAAGTGCTGGTGGACGGCAAAGAATTTTTCGGCAAAGACACCAAAGTCGCGATAAAAAATCTCTCAGCAAAAGCTGTCGACAAAGTGCAAATCTATGACAAAAAGTCCGAGGAAGCACAATTCACCGGCATTGATGACGGCGTCCGTCAAAGAACTATTGATTTTCTGCTCAATGAAGATCACAAAAAAGGCTATTTTGGCCGATTGGAAGCCGGTGGTGGCGCTGGTGACGAAACACATTACAAAGTCGGCGGCAAAGTGTATCGCTTTTCCACCAGACTCCAAAGCGCATTCCTCGGCAACGTCAACAATATTAATGATTTTGGTTATGCCCGCGAAGACCAGAAAGAGTGGGGCCGGCAGGTTGAAGGCCTGAATACCACCGGCGCCGGCGGCCTGAACCTGTCGTACAATGTTGACAAGTACAACCGCTACTTTGCCAGCTATTTGGGCAGTTACACCACAACTGATGTCGAGCGCACCTTCACATCAACAAACTTTTTGCAGCGGGGCGATTATACGCAAGATGAACATCAGCAACAAGATGCCCGTTCCATGCCGCATAAAATCAATTTTGGCGTGCGGCATAAGTTTAACCGCAATCATAATCTGACGGTGGACGGGAATGTTCATGCAATATCCGATGAATCCGAACTGTATCGTTTCACCACCACGACGATGGCGGATTCGCTGGTCAATACGCTGGATCAGTTCAACGAAACCGACAACGAGCTCGCCAGTGCCGATGTCAAAGCGGTTTATATTGCAAAAATTCGCGATGACAAAACCCAGGTTCAAACCACATTTGGGGGCAATTACAGCAGAAACAAATCTGTCCTCGTTTGGCGAGATGAGATCACGACTAAAGCCGATAGCGCCGGCATTTTTTATCAATCCCAGGAGAACATGACCGACCACAACAGACTCTCCATCACACCGACGCTAATTCAAAAATTGAGTCCGTTGTGGATTTTAAATACAAGCCTGAATCTGTCCTCGTTCGGTAACACGCTCAGTCGAGATCAGGAGATTATTGAGGGACATCGTGATCCATTTATGCCACTGTACCCGGATTTCAGCACCGCTGAACAGGTGATCTCGCCGTCCGTGTCGCTTCGGCGCAACAGCAATAAACATCAGTTTAATTTTAGTCTGGGCGGCCGGTGGAATCAATTCGACAAGGATGTCGGGGATTCTTTTATTGTTGATGAGCACTATTTTTATCTCCTGCCCGGATTCAGTTACGAGAATTTTCACAAAAAAGGCCGGCGCATCAGTTTTCGCTACAACACGAGCATTGGCATGCCCTCGGCGCAGCAGCTTTATCCGGTCACCAACACGGCGAACGCCTTGTCGCTCTACACCGGCAATCTCGATTTGACCCCCGAGGAACGGCACAACGCCCATTTTTCATATTGGATGTTTGATTATTTTTCATTCACCTCGCTGTATGCGAGTATGAACGCAGGCTATACGAAAAACAAAATCAGCACCTCGCAATTCACCAACGAGGAGTTGATCAAAATCACCACGCCGGTGAATACGCCGTATCACTATTTTGCCTCCGGGTATGTCAGCTTTTCAACGCCAATTCGTGCGTTCGGTCTCAAGATCAATACCTGGCTGCATGAAAACTGGAACAAGGGCATCACCCGCATCGATGGCAGAGAAAATGTGCAGACCAATTTAACGCACACGCTTGATTTGAACATTGAAAACCGCAAAAAAGAAATCTGGGATGTCCGGCTCGGCGGCCGCGTCAGTTTAACGGATGCCACCTTTTCCATCGCCTCCGATGATGCGCGATATGTGAACACCAGCACTTATACGGATATCCGCTACACGCCGACCGACAAATGGAATTTTGAAATCGAGGCGAGTGTCGTGAACTATGACGACAACAGTTTTGCCGAGGTTGTCGACATTCCCGTTTTGAATGCCCGGATCGACTATTATGTCAAGGGGGAGAAAATGTCGATCGCGTTGTGGGCGAATGATCTGTTGAATCAAAATATCGGCTTTCGCCGTTTCAGCGCCGCGAATTATCTGATGCAGCAGGAATGGACGACCATCGGGCGATATGTGATGATGTCGGTGAATTGGCGGATCGGGTCGTAAACAAAATTTGTATTAATTTAACGACCGTAGAGTCAAGGCATTGCCTTTTTGCCAATGTATTCGATATTGTTTGGTGCGTTTTCCATAAGACGGTTTTGTGACATTCATCAGTGAGTTTATCAATCACCACAATCCCATGCACATGATTCGGCATAATGACAAACGCTCCCAATTTGAAAAATTGAAATAAAATACAAGAGAAAAATAATGACCATCACTGACGTACATGAACTATTACGGCCAATAGTTCATTATAATTTGCATCTTTTATTTCCCGGGGTAATTGCCTGGATATTTTTTAGAAAAGAATGGAAAAAAGCATGGCTGATAATGATCGTTACGATGTTAGTGGATTTGGACCACTTGCTTGCAGACCCAATTTTTGATCCGACGAGATGCAGTATAGGTTTTCATCCTTTGCATTCTTTTTATGCAATTGCCGGTTATTTCATACTGTTGCTTTTTCCTAAATTAAGAATAGTTGCAACAGGTTTACTTTTTCATATGGTAACAGATTATATTGATTGTCTTTGGATGTGGTCTTTGTCCGGTTAAAATTATTTACCAGTAACTGTAAAGCACATCAGTTATAAAGTGTTTGTCGCTTTGGTTGATAATTTTTTAATCAAGACCAGCCATTCATTTTATTCGTTTATAAAATTGCAGCTCGATGCACATTAAAGTCATTTCGCCTTCCCATTTGTCAGCTTTGCCTTCAAATATCAGCATAAAATTTTCACGGTTACTATCTTGGACGCGCACACTAAAAATGAGGTCATTTATGCACGCAGGATTAATCAGATCATTTTTTGCCTTTTTTTTCTTTACCGCGAGTCTTCTTTTTGCACAAAACAAATTTACATTGAGCGGTTTCGTTACGGATGCACATTCCGAAGAGAAACTGGCCGGCGTCAATATTATTGTTGAAAATACAGATTGGGGAGCGGCGACAAATCAGCAAGGATACTATGCTCTCACCCTGCCTGTCGGCAGCTATACGCTGAGCTATCGTTACATGGGTTATGAAACTGTAAAAAAAGAGGTTGCACTCGCCAGAAATCGTACCCTCAATATCACCTTATCGCAAGAGATACTGAAAGGTGACCAAGTGTCCGTAACAGCGGAAAAGCCGGATCATAATATCAAATCAACTGAGATCAGTATTGAAAAACTGGATATCCAACAGGTCGAGCGAATTCCGGTGATTATGGGGGAAACAGACATCATGAAAACGATTCAGTTATTACCCGGAATCACAAGTACTTCAGAAGGAAATTCCGGTTATATTGTTAGGGGAAGTGGGTTTGACCAGAATCTGATATTGATGGATGGTATGCCAATTTATTACTCTTCACACATGCAAGGGCTTTATTCAGTATTTAATTCCGATGCGGTAGATGGCTTGACTGTTTATAAGGGCGGAACTCCCGCCAGGTTTGGCGGACGCGGCGCTTCGGTTTTAGATGTACGAATGCGAGAGAGTGGATTTGAGCAATATCGTGCCGGATTCAGTCTTGGCTTGATTACCTCCAAGTTCTTTATTGAAGCCCCGGTTATTGCAGATAAACTGTCAGTTTTTGTGGCAGGACGATCGACCAGATTAGGCCTGGGTTACCAGTACGATCAATATAATTCCGGGAATAGTGACAATACATCTGGTGGAAAAGATGGCGCTAAGGGTGAAAGCAGTGGTGATAAAAGCGGAAACAGCGATTACACCTTTTTTGATCCGTATGAACGCTGGTATGACATCAATGCAAAGGTCATTTATAAAATAAACGACAACAATCGTATTTTTCTTTCAGGCTATTATGGGCAGGATTATGCCATAACCGTAGGCCCTACCGATTGGGGAAATAAAGCGGCCTCATTCAGATGGAATCACAATTTTAGCCAAAAACTGATTTCAAATACGTCTCTGATTTATAGCGAATATTACACCCACAACGTGTCGTTTGGCGGCTTGTATGTTTTCCGGTCAGGAATTAAAACCAGCAGTTTCAAACAGGACCTTTTATGGGTTCCAAACGACAAACACGGTGTTCATTTTGGATTTCAGAGTGAATACCAGGACTTTAATCATGGCGGTTTGGAAGATACATCGCAAGACGATGCCGGAAAATTTATGCCGCCAATGCAGGGGCTTGAAAGTGCACTGTACATCGAAAATGACCAGAAAATCACCCATCGTCTTTCCGCTCATTATGGCTTACGCTGGTCTTTTTATCATCAATTAGGACCGGGTGATCGTTTTGTCTATGACGAAGCATCAAACGAACCGATTAGTAGCGAATACTTTGCAGAAAATACAGATGTCATGGCCAGCTATAATGTGCTGGAACCACGTTTGACTATGACCTATTTATTAGATGAAAACAGTTCTGTTAAAACCTCATTCAACAGAAATGCGCAATATTTACGGTTAATGTCATTAGGCGGACAAATTCAGTGGTATGATATCTGGATGCCAACAACGAATAACATTCCCCCAATGATAACAAACCAGGTGGCCGCTGGATATTTCAGAAACTTTGCTGACCATCAGTTCAAATTATCGGGTGAAGTTTACTATAAATGGATGACCGATGCTGCCGATTTTGAAGACGGTCTGCACAATTATCTGGTTGATAACCTGGAAGCCTAT
>JAFGKD010000093.1 GCA_016928775.1 Candidatus Zhuqueibacterota bacterium
AAAAACGAAACAAGTCATACCAGCGCAGGCTGGTATCCATTTAGAATATTTGTACTTACGCTGAATAGACCCCGCCCTTCGGCGGGGTGACTTGCTTCGATTTAGACTGCAAAATAGCAGTCAAAGTCTATTCTGCAACAGCCTGGAAGGCCGGAATCTATTTTAAAGCAACATCGTTAATGCATCTTATCTGCACCCGCCTGATTGGAGAGGAGGATTGTTTGGGGTTTCAATCCCTATCAGAGCGTACGGCGGAAATAGCTGCGAAGAATATCGGTAAAGAGATTTATTGTTTTATCTTTGCTCAAAGATTACTATTTTTGCCCAACAGCAATCAAAGCACGAGCCAAATGTATGGTTTTTTCAATTCAGAATGAAAAAGTCCGTTTTCTAAAGTTTGCCGCCGTTGGCGGCTCCGGCGTGATTGTCAACAACGGTCTGCTGTGGCTGCTGGTCGAGTTCACTACGCTGCCGTTTTATCTCTGTTCCATTCTGGCGATTGAAACATCGATTATCACCAATTTTGCCCTCAACGATACCTGGACCTGGCGGGACCGGCGAGAAGGGCACCTCCTGAGTCGATTATATCGATATAATCTCAGCACGGCTTTTAGCTCATTGTTTATTAATGTAACGGTCCTGCTTTTTCTGAAAGAATGGCTTGGTTTCCCCTATCTCATTGCCAATCTTTTTGGTATCGGCTGCAGCGTGCTGTTTAATTTTTTGGTCAATTCCGTGTGGACCTATGGCGAATTTCGCTTTCGATATCCACGCACTGTCTGGATCATTTTTTTCGCTTCACTCGCTTTTCGTTTGTTTTTGGCTGCCGGTTTGGGCGCCGGATTTGATGAGGCCTATTATTACGCCTATTCCCTGCGGCCCAGTCTGAGCTATTTTGATCATCCACCGATCGTCGGTTTTTTAGCCGGCTACTTTCCCTATTTGACCGGCATCGCTTCGGCACTGACCATACGACTTTCGGCTGTTTTCCTCTACAGCATCACCGGATTACTCCTCTATCAGTTAGCGCGCCAGTTTGTCGACGAGTCAAAAGCGGTGTGGGCCATGCTTTTGTTCAATATCACGCCCATTTTCTTTTTGTTAGCCGGGATTTTTATTCTGCCGGATGCCGGTCTGGTCATCTTTTGGATTCTGACGCTGCTGGCTTTTTACCGAATCCTTTTCAAAGACGGCCGCACTGCCGACTGGCTGTTGGCGGGCTTGACGACCGGCTTTGCCATGCTGTCCAAGTATCATGGTGTTTTGTTGGGCTTTTTCCTCGTCCTTTATCTTCTCTGCAATGATCGCAAAAAGTTGCTGTCTCCCGGTCTTTATCTTTATGGTTTGGTGACTATTGTCATTTTTAGTCCGGTGCTTTTTTGGAATTCACAGCATGACTGGATTTCCATCACCTTTCAAAGCTCGCGCGCTGTTGGCAATGGCATTCGCCTGGATTTTTTTGGCCAGGCCCTGGGTGGACAAATGGGTTACCTGACACCGATGATCTTTTTGCCGGTGCTATTTATTTTTTTTAAAGTGACTCGAAATGTGCTCTTGAAAAAATCCCTGCCGGACAAATTTTATCTCTTTTTTGGTCTTTTGCCGGTGATGCTCTTTTTGCTCATCTCGCTATTCCGGCCCATTCTGCCGCACTGGACGCTCTGCGGCTATATCGTTTTTACTATTCCATTGGCTGCGTTCATCCAGCCTGCTTTCCGGCAAAAGCAGTGGGTTCGAAGTGTGGTTTACGTTTCTGTGGGCTTTATGATCATGCTGCTCACGGTGATGTTTTTGCACACGCGTTTTGGTATCCTGCGCCTGGATAAATTAGCTGCAAAGGGACTGATCTCGGCACGCGATGTGGAAATGGATGCCACCCTCGACATGCATGGCTGGGAAAAAATCGATCACTATCTTGTCGACAACAAGATCTCTCCGGATAGCGTTTTTCTGTTCTCTCCCAAATGGATGCTGAGTGGGCAGGTTGAACTGGCCACCCACGGAAGATTCACGGTCATGTGCTTCAACGAGGGTGATCCACGCGGCTATGGCATTTGGGACAAGCAGCTCGATGTGCTTGGCCGTGATGCCATCTGTTTTTATACAAATCGCTATCGCGTCAATCCGGCAGTCGAATTTGCCGGGAATTTTGCCGCATTTGGTGCGACGGATTCATTAGCTGTTTATCGCGGCGGTCGTATCGCAAAAACATTATATTTCACCCGCTGCTACAAACTTTTGTCCAAATACAAGGCGCCATATAAGGATGCTCAATAAAAATAAAAGCATTGTCTGGCTGCCGCTTGGCGCCGCTCTTTTTATGCTCCTCGTGATCACTATTTTTCAACTGAACGTCACGTTATTTTATCGTATCAACTATACATCACTTCATTTCGGTGTCGTTTGGGCCTGGATCACCCTATTTGGCGATGGCCTTCTCGTTGCCATTTTGATGATTCCGTTTCTTCGCCGGCATTATCGAACGGTCTGGGCCATGTTGTGGGCCGCCATTATTTTTAATATCATTTTGCACAGTCTCAAATCAGGTCTGAACGTGCCACGACCACCGCAGGTCTTGCCAACGGATACTTTTTATATTATCGGCCCGGAGCTGCATCACCGCTCGTTTCCCTCCGGCCATACTGCCAGCGCATTTGCTTACGCCGGTGTGGTGGCGTTTGGCGTTAAAAGCACCTGGAAACAAGTCGTTTTGTTTTGTGCGGCGCTCCTGGTTGGTTTATCGCGAATTGGTGTGGGTGTGCATTGGCCATCGGATATCCTGGCCGGACTCGTTGTTGGCTGGGGGAGCGCCTGGCTGGGCTGGATTGTGGCTGAAAAGATTCGTATCAAAACGGGACTTGTTTTCCAGCTTTTCATTGGACTGCTATTGATCGCTGCCGCCGCGGTGTGGCTGGTGGATTATGACACGCATTATCCGCAGAGCGATTGGCTGCGATACGGCATGGGTCTTGTTTTGTTTGTTTGGGGACTAGTTGATTACGGACTTTTTATACGAGACAAATGGTTCAAAAAATAACTGCCCCGACGATCCGCCCCAAAAGTGCAATGACAATCGCCAGCAGCAGCGTCACCGCAGTGGCGAGCGATGTCCTTTTCCAGCCAAGTTCGCGTCCCATGATACCCAGGGTGGCCAAGCAGGGGACATAAAACACCACAAACAACGTAAATACCAAAATTTGCGTCGATGTCATCACAGCCGCCACATTTTCGGTTCCCAGGGCCTGGTAGAGCATGAGCATAGACAGCTCTTTGCGTAAAATACCAAAGATGAGCGTGGTGCCCACCTGGGGAGGCAAATCCAGGACATAAGTGATCGGGCGGGTGATCAGGTTGATCGTGCCGTCAAGATGCTGCCATTCCGCCAAGCCGAGGATCAGGCTGCCCAAAATGAGTAGCGGCCAGGCGACGATGATAAAATCTTTCAGACGCAACCAGGTTTTCGCCAAAACAACTTGCGCTTTGGGGCGATGGTAGCTTGGCATCTCCAAAATCATGCCCGGGATATCTTCCGGCATCAGTTTGGAAAGGATGCTGCCGAGTATCGATACCACAACGATATTCAATATATAGATGCCTAATGCGGCATTACCGCCAAAGTAGTAGCCCACCAGACCCATAATGACCACCATACGCGCCGAGCAGGGGATGATGATCGCCACAACCGAGGCGATGAATCGGTCGCGAGGACTGGCCAAAATGCGCGTCGCCATGACCGCCGGAACGCTGCAGCCATAGCCTAAAATGCCGGGAATGACGGCAGTGCCATGCAATCCGATTTTATGCATAAAGCTGTCCATCAGAAAGGCGATGCGCGGTAAATAGCCGATATCCTCGATGAGCGCCAGACCAATGAGAAAGGGCAAAAGATAGGGCAAAACAATCGCGATGCCGCCGGCGATGCCGGTGAGGGCACTGTATAAAAGTGTATAAGGCAGACTTTGTTGTCCAAGCGACATCGTCGCTGTTTCAACAAAGCGCATGAGCAGGATCATGAGCGGGGTTTCGATCGTTGAGCCGAATTTAAAGATGAGATTAAAAAAGAGATAAAGAACAAAGAGCATGATAACAAAACCCAAGACCGGGTGCATCAGCGCATCGTCGAGATGGTCTGTCCATTTTCTTTTCGGGTGAGAAACTCGCGCCACTTTTTCAAACAAATACATCGCCAGGTTGTGTCGTTCTGCCGCGATGACAGCATCGGGTGTCTCACCATGTTCCTCGCTGAGCTCTGCCTGCAGTACGGACACCTCCCTGGCTAATGACATATCATCATCACATATATGGGCAAAAAATGGATCTTGTTCCAACAGTTTTATGGCGATGAGCCGATCGCTCACATGGTTACAACGGCGCGGCTTTTTTTTGAGCATCTGCTCGAGATGATTTATCTTTTTTTCAACATGTCTGCTGAGCGACAATGACGCTTTTTGATGGGATTGATGAATGGTTTCAAAAGCGGCTGTGAACAGATCGTCGATGCCTTGCCCTTTTGAACCCACCGTCGGAATGACCGGAATTTTGAGTTCCTGAGCCAATTGATCGATATGAATGTCAACCCCCTTGCGCGCAGCTTCATCCATCATGTTCAGGCATAAAATCATCGGCACGTTGATCTCGAGTAGCTGCAGTGTCAATTCCAGACTCCGGCTCAGAAGCGAGGCATCGACCACATTGATGATAACATCGATGCGTTCATCCAGGATATACTTTTTTGATTCTTCTGCTGCCCGGTCAAGCGCGGTGAGGGAGTATATGCCGGGTAAATCAACCAGGTTGCATTTCCGACCATAGATCGCGACGTGGCTGCGAGTATACGCAACAGTGGCACCGGGGAAATTGGTTGAGATCGATCGATAGCCGGCGACGCTGTTAAAAATGGTGCTTTTGCCGCAATTGGGTTGGCCGATGAGGACAATCTCGGGGTGGGGATGATGATCGTCAATGATCGTTCGAGAAATGCTGTGTCTCTTTTGTTTCATCTATTTTGATTTGAATGTGCGCAGCCATACCGCGCCCAATCGCGATTTGGGAATTGTTATAAACAATGACCAGCGGACCACCAAATGCCGAGCTCTGTTTGATAATGACGTGGGCGCCAACATAAAGTCCAATCTGATTCAGGCGCTGCCGCAGGCACCATCCACCATCGATTTGACAAATCTCTACTCTTTGATTGGATTTTGCTTGATCCAGTGTCATGTGCTTTGTCTTCTTATTTCCATACAAGTCTCACATTTTAGATCACCCGATGCAAATTTGCTGCAGCGTCTAAAGGAAGCGAGACTTTCGATCAGATGATTCGGACAGTTCTGCATCACGGTTATGAAGCGTCGCAGCTCTGTCCAGGTCTGCTGGCTCAGATCATGCTCGATTTTGCAGGCATCGCGATCGGCAATTTTTTCGGAAACACCCAGCACTCGCACTAAAAAAACTTTTATGGTCTGGTGTCTTTTGTGCAATTCGCTGCCAAGCCGACGTCCGGATTTTGTCAGGGTGATGTGACCATATTGTTTGCGATCAATGAGAGCTTTTTTTTGCAATTGGTTCAGCACAAGCGAGACACTCGATTTGGTCACGCCGCGTCGTTTCGCGATATCCGTCACCCGCGCCACCCGATGCTCCCGCTCAAGTGAAAATATAACTTTGATATATTCCTGCGTCGTTATGTCGTATGCCAAGGCCATGATCTAAAAGTTTGGTCTACTTAACTTTGTTAAGGCCAAAAATATAACAAGCCGAATGTTAAGAAGCAATAATTATTTTGCTGTGTTATCCGCTTGACAAACGAAACTCTATTTGCTATATTCGAGCACGACCTTTCAATACGCTCTGAAAGGAGAGCGAATGCCGCCCGGTTGTCGATATTGTATTCTCGGAATATGCACTCTGTGTATTCTTAATTGCTTTCCAGAAAAACAGTCTCACTCTTTTACTTTTTCCCACCACAGCATAAAGTTGCATTATGATCCAGTTGCGCTTGATATGACTGCTGTTGATACGTTGTCTATTCACTATGAAAAAAATGTCGATCGTGTCTATTTTTTTCTACATAAATCTTTGCATGTTGAACGGGTTGGGGTGGGACATCAGGATTTTCGTCTGGGTGAGATGAGCATGAACGAGGTGCAACAGATTTGTCAGCAACTGGACAGCAACTGGCGACAGATCGTCGAAAAGTCGCAAATTGTCGTGGTTTATATTCCCAAAAGTTTGTACTCCGAATGGATTGAAGTTCGATATCGGGGCACTATAGATTTGACAGAATCGCCGCTCGCCTGGTATCCGGTTTTGCCGGACGTCTATTCAACATTTAATCTGACGATGTTGCTTCCTTGTGACTATCACGTTTCAACATTGGGAACTCTGCGATTGGAGGAAGCAGATGATGTCTGGAGATTATATCAATGGGAAGTCAATCAGCAGCACTCGTGTTGTCAATTACGGGTCCATGAGTCACATTAGATGTAAATAATAAAGGAAAGACTGATACATGAAAGCACTCATCAAAAAAGCAGCGCGCGAGGGATTGTGGCTTGAAGAGGCGCCGATCCCGTCAATCAGCAGCAATGATCTTTTGGTCAAAATCCACAAAACTGCAATTTGTGGCACCGACATACATATCTACAATTGGGACGACTGGGCGCAGCGGACCATCAATGTACCGCAAATTATCGGGCATGAGTTTGTTGGCGAGGTGGTTGATATGGGCAATGATGTGAGCGGATACAAAATTGGTGAACGTGTCTCGGGCGAAGGTCATATTGTATGTGGCGTTTGTCGCTCCTGCCGAGCCGGGCGACGACATCTATGTACGAACGCCATTGGCATTGGCGTCAATCGTGATGGCTGTTTTGCTGAATATTTGTCACTTCCCGCATCCAACGCCTGGCATGTCCATAAAGAAATTCCATCCGATATCGCCGCTTTTTTTGATCCCTTTGGCAATGCGACGCACTCCGCTTTGTCTTTTGATATGGTTGGTGAGGATGTCCTGATCACCGGTGCCGGTCCTATTGGCATCATGAGCGTCGCCATCGCCAGACATGTCGGCGCGCGCAATATCGTCATCACGGATGTGAATGACTATCGGCTGGATTTAGCCCGCAAAATGGGCGCGACGCGCGCCATTAATGTGACGAAACAATCCATCAAAGAATGCCGCGAAGAGCTCGGTATGATTGGATTTGACATCGGCCTGGAGATGTCCGGCAATCGCGATGCCTTTGAATCCATGCTGGAAAATATGTATCATGGCGGCCGCATTGCCTTGCTCGGCATATTGCCCAACACCGCCCAGGTGAACTGGGATCAGGTCATTTTCAAAGGACTCATCATCAAGGGCATATATGGCCGCGAAATATTCGAGACCTGGTATAAAATGCAAACCATGCTGCAAAGTGGCCTGGATATCTCGCCGGTGCTGACGCACAAATTCCCGTTTGATGATTTTCAAAAAGGATTTGATGTGATGAAAACCGGCAACAGCGGCAAAGTTGTGCTGGAGCTGGAATAAAATACAAATTCACACAATGACACCAAGACACAAAGAACTAAAGAGGGGGATGATATGGAATTTCAACCACTGTCCGAGCGCGAAGAGGAAATTGCTGCAAAAATAGTTGACAGCGCGTTTGTTGTTCACAAAAACTTAGGTCCCGGCTTACTGGAGAGAATTTATGAAGTTTGTTTTTGTCACGAGTTATCCAAACGCGGCCTACACTATAAGCGTCAGATTGATCTGCCTATCACTTACGATGGTATTAAATTTGAAGAAGGATTACGGATTGATGTTTTTGTTGAAAATCTCATTATCTGTGAGTTAAAATCAGTAGAAGAAATAAATAGAGTCTGGTACAAGCAGGTTTTAAGTTATTTATCTTTAACGCAATGCAGACTAGGATTTCTTATCAATTTCAATGTACCTCTGATCAAGGAAGGCATTAAAAGAATAATTAAATGATTTTAGGCTGACAAGATTGGTGATGTTAAAAGATAGAATGCTTAAGAGCACATCTTGGTGTCTTTGTGTCTTGGTGTGTATTGGTTTTTTAATTAAACTAATGGGAGAAAAAGTATGTATGGCCAACTAAAACAGGACGTGCACTCTCAACTTGAAGAGATAAAAAATACCGGTCTGTATAAAAATGAACGTATCATTACGGGGCCGCAGGGTGCCGAGATCGTGGTGAGCTCTGGTGCCCGGGTTTTAAATTTTTGTGCCAACAATTATCTCGGTTTGTCCAGCCATCCGGCGGTACTGAAAGCGGCGCATAAAACCCTGGATGACCGGGGATACGGCATGTCATCGGTGCGTTTTATCTGCGGCACCCAGGACATCCATAAAACGCTGGAACGTAAAATGTCCGAATTCCTGGGTATGGATGATACAATTTTGTATGCCGCTTGTTTTGATGCCAATGGCGGCGTGTTTGAACCATTTATGGATAAAGAAACCGCCATTTTGACCGATGCGCTCAATCATGCCTCCATTATCGACGGCATTCGCCTGACCAAGGCGCAACGCTTCATTTATCAGCACTCGGATATGTCCGATCTGCAGGCCAAACTGCGGGAAGCACAGGGCGCCAAATACCGCTTGATCGCCACTGATGGTGTTTTTTCCATGGACGGTGATATCGCCAATTTGCCGGACATTTGTGAGCTGGCGGAAAAATATGACGCTCTTGTCCTCGTCGATGACAGCCACGCATCGGGATTTATCGGCAAAACCGGACGTGGCACGCACGAGTATCACGATGTGATGGGGCGCATCGATTTGATCAGCACCACTTTTGGCAAGGCGCTCGGCGGCGCCTCCGGTGGCTGCGTCTCGGGTCACAAAGAGATGATTGAGCTGCTGCGACAAAAAAGTCGCCCCTATTTGTTCTCGAATACCCTGGCGCCGGTGGTTGCAGGAGCGACGATCGCGGTTCTCGACCTGTTGTCAGAGACGACAGAGCTGCGCGACAAGCTGGAACGAAATACCACCTATTTTCGCGAAAAAATCACCGAGCTCGGTTTTGATGTGCGCCCCGGCGTGCATCCGATCACGCCGGTTATGCTGTACGATGAAAAGTTGGCGCATCGAATGGCGGATGAACTGCTCATGCAGGGTATCTACGTCATTGGCTTTAGCTACCCGGTTGTGCCGCGCGGCCAGGCACGCATTCGAGTACAAATTTCGGCAGGACATGAACGTGAACATCTGGACAAGGCTGTTTCAGCTTTTGCACAGGTCGGCAAAGACCTCGGCATCATCAACTGATGATGATATTCATCATGATGATAACAACGAGTTGCCAGAATTTATCGAGGTGACCGATGTCCTCGATCTGCATGGCACGCCAGTCAAACTCATCCCGGACATGATCGATGCCTTTTTGCAGAACGCGATCGAGCTCAAACTCGAGCGCGTGCAGATCATTCACGGCAAAGGCCGAAGCAAGTTAAAATATACTACCTATCAGCTGATCAAGAACGATGCCCGCGTGTTTCGTTTTTATGATGCCCCGCCGCAACTGGGCGGGTGGGGGAGAACCGTCATCGAATTAAAGCCGGATGACAAGGATGGATAGCACACGGTAGCGTGAAATAAATGTCCTGAACTACAAAAATTTTTGAGCTACGGATGGACCTGACGCGGCCTTTGGCCGCAGCCAAATTTAAAGCCACGGATGAACACGGATGAGCACGGATTTTTCGGCTTTTCTTCAAGAAAGTTTTGTGGCCGGAGGCTAAAAAGGCTTATTAATGTGGCCATTAATTGTTTTGCAATCTAACAAAAAATCACCCCGGCGAAGGCCGGGGTCTATTCCAACTTGTGTCTTTTCTCCTTCAATGGATGCCTGCTGCGCAGGCATGACTTTTCATTTTAGCGGCTCCCTTAAAAATGCTAAAATAATGATGGCCGGATTTATAAAATGAATGATATGATCTGTGTTTCATCCGTGAAAATCCGTGGCTTATTTATTTTGGCTGCGGCCAAAGGCCGCGCCAGGTCAAATTAAAAGCGATAGTTGTAATTTAACTTCAGCCCGGCCGTGCTTTGCGCCAACGAAAAATCCCTCAGATGTGGCGCCATTTTATCCAGCGGATCCCACAAGGAATTCCACACCAACAGGATTTCATTGCCCGGCTGCAGAATCCAGCGAAACCGCGATTGCCAGCCGAGGGTGCGCGTCTCATCATCGTACTGGATGTAGGTTTTGAATGTCACTCTCGGGCTAAATAACAGATCAACATTGAGCCGATACACGTTGACGACAAAAGCGCCCTGCGGCAAGTTGATATCATTCCGCTCATACGCCAATTCACAATTGACGGGAACACAAACTTTGTAGCCGGAAGCGAATTGTATCTGCGTGCCGGTGCCATTCCAATAATCGCCCCACTCGTAATCAAGCTCACCCCAGAGACGACGTCGTTTGGCACTCGAAAGCCGAATCTCCTGGCGCAAAAATTCATGCACCCCGGGGGGGATGAAATAATCCCCATAGATGTTAAAATCATCATCCAGCAGCTCGTAGCGCTGCTCCCATTCGAACGAGATGTGATCGCCGGAGAGGAAGCGAATACTCAGAGGCTCAAACGTCACCTCGCGGCTGAGCAGACGATTGGATAAATCGGTGATATAATCAAAATCGGATTCGATCTGAATTTGCAAAATACCCCATTTATTGGGGCGTGGACCCCATCCGATGCTGCCATAGGAATTGCGGATATTCACGCGCGGCACAAAACCGACGCCGGCGACAAAGTTTTTATCGATCTGCATATAGCCAACGCGGCAGGAAAAAAAGTCGTTTGGATAGCTGATCTCGCTACCAAACGCTGCATCCTGGCCGGACAAGCTGTCGGTGCTCGATTTGACGCCGTAGAGATAATATACCAGATTTTTATCCCCGCCGATTTTTGACGTCGCCAACTTGATGTCGGCGCCGATGAGAGAATTTTGCCGGGAAAATATAGCGTTGCCTAATGTGCCGATGAAACCCACTGCGGATTGTTCACCGATATTGCGACTGGCGCGCAGCACGGCAAAATTTTGGTTGCCGGTCTCGCGTTGATCGAGCACATCCAGAAAACCGAGGTTCCATGCTCCACTCTGGCCGGTTATCTTGGCGCCGCCAAGGATCGGGATGGGGGAGCCGCTCTCGCTCAAGCCGATGCGGCGTGAAAAAAACGGAATGAGCTGCCGCGATTTTGCATTGTTATCCGCGCCTTCAATGGCGAATTTGAAATAATTGGAGCCATCTAAAAAAAAGTCGCGTTTTTCCGGAAAGAACAGCATAAAGCGGGTCAGATTAACCTGCCGGTCATCGACTTCGGTCTGGGCAAAATCGGTGTTGACCGTCAGCACGCTCTTGAGTGCCGGACTAAGCTGATAAAAGAGATCAAAGCCGACATCAGCCTCATAGCTGCGATTTTCTTGTCTTTTTTGCTTCATCCTGGTCAACCCATAGGGCCGGAAATCCAGTCCCAGCCCCTGTGACATGCCTGTCATATCTGTGAGTCTGCCGGCATCCGATACCTGATACTTGAACGTATTCACATTCGCCATTGGCCAGTAGAGAAATTCACTTTTGTATTGAATATCGCGTACAAGCTTGAGTCCCCATGTTGATTGGGTGGGGTGAAAATTGAGTGACTTGAACGGGATGACCACTTCTGTCGCCCAGCCGGTTGCATGAATGGCGGAGCGGGCATCCCAAATGCCGTCCCATTCCTTGTTCATCACCGCGCCGTTTTCGCTGAGCAGTGCATCACCCATTGATCCGCGCGCATTGATTTCAAACCAGTAGGCGTTGCGGCCATCCAAAAACGTGTCCAGGATGATCACCACCTTGTCTTCGTCGGCCAATACCGCATCGCGCGCGATCTGCTTGGCAGTGATTTTATCGGGATTTTCATAGCAGGAGAAGCCAAAATACAGGTTGTCTCTGTCATAGCAGAGGCGCACGATGGTGCGCTCCGAGCCCGGCGCCCCGGGAGTGGGCTCGCGCTGCAAAAAATCGGTGACGACCGCGGCATATTGCCAGACCGCTTCATCCATACGGCCGTCAAGGCGCGGCGGGGATTCAACAAAAACCGCCCGGACAGTTTGACTCACAGCAGGTGTAATAAAAGCACAGCAGAAGGAAATGACCAGGACGATGTGAAATTTCATGCAATTTGTCCTCAAATTATTTTACCCGCTCGGTCGGTGCTCCGGAGCGCAAAAAAGGGATCATGCTGTTGGCGAATCCATTCCTGCAACTGTGCCTTCAGCTGTTTTTTTATGCCCGCATAATCGGCGTCTTGCGCGACATTCCGGAGTTCATCCGGATCGTTTCCGAGATCGTACAATTCTTCGCCATGCCGGATATAGAGCGTATACTTGAATTCAGCGGTGCGAATCATGCGGATAGGATTGACCCATTTTTGTTTGCTATAATATTCGCTGATAACAAATTCCCGCGTCTGCTGACCCTTTTTGCCAAGAAGAATTGGTTGCAGCGACAAGCCGTCCGTGTGACCGGCAGGAATTCCGCACAGCGACAGCACCGTCGGCACAAAATCGACATTGACCACATCCAGGTTTTGAATCCGGCGATTATTTTGGCCGCCGAACTGTTCCGGTAGACGAATCATCAGCGGGATGCGCACCAGGTGCTCGTACATGAACGGTCCCTTCCAGATGAGATGGTTGTGCGTATCCATATCGCCGTGATCCGAGGTGTTGATAACGATCGTATTCTCCCACAAGCCGTTCGTCTTGAGCGCGTTGATGATCCGGCCAAAATGATCATCGTACAATTTCACTTTGCTGCGGTAACAGTCGTGGTACTGTTGCCAAACCGCTCTGGGTGCGCCCCAAATGGCTGTGCCCTGATCTTCGGTCATAAATTGTTTTTGCACAGCGGGGACGGCAGCAAAATTTTGCTGATCCCAAGAGGCGGGGAGGTCGATACGGGCGCCTTTGGTCACAGTGTGATCCCGAAATCCATAAATATCATGCGGATCGACATAGGACAAAAACAGGGCAAACGGTCCCGAAGTAAATCCGGGATCGTTCAAGAGTTTCAGACCGTCAGCCGTGGTCAGGGGATCGCTTGTTTCACCCCGACTCTTGTCCTTGAGCAGAAAAAAGTCAAAGTCCTGGCGGGCGATCTGTTCTGGCCCGAGGTGCCATTTACCGACATAAGCGGTTTTGTAGCCATGTTGTCGCAGCTTTTTGGCAATTGTTGGTTGTTTGAGCGGTTCACCGCCGGCGGCGCCAATGTTGCCGTAGACACCGGTTTTATGCGGGTAAAATCCGGTGAGCATGGACGAGCGACTCGGGGAACACTGGGGTGTGGAGCAAAAGGTTTTTTCGAAAACAACACTGTCACGTGCAAAAGCATCGAGATTCGGCGTGTCGAAAAAGCTGTCCATAAATCCGAGGGCGCTCCAGTGCTGCTGGTCGGAAAAGATGAACAGGATATTGGGCTGCTGATGGCGGTGTTGACATCCTGAAATCGCAACGCCACTCCCCAGCGCAGCAGCCGTTTTGGCGGATTTTTTCAAAAACTCACGACGGGTTGATGAGCGCATGATATTCTCGCTTTTTCTCAAGATTGTTTGAATGTAGGAATTATGCGATAAAAAACAAGATATTGTTGAAAAATGAAAGATAATAAGCCACTGATGCACACAGCGCAACCTGTGGCCGCAGCCAAACTATGAGCCACGGATATTCTTTAAGTCAAAATCAAGTAAATTTTTATCCAAATTCGTGATCAATCCACGGTTTTTGCACACAGCTATGTGGA
>JAFGKD010000094.1 GCA_016928775.1 Candidatus Zhuqueibacterota bacterium
AAACATATATACCGGCGGGAAGCAACTGACCGGAATCATCCGTCGCTGTCCACATTATAGCGTGATGTCCGGCTGATTTCTTATCGTTTACCAAAGTTGTAATGTGCTGGCCGACGCTGTTGTAAACATTTAACCTTACATGCGACTCTTTCGGCAATTGATATTGAATCCGCGTTTGGGGATTAAAAGGATTCGGATAATTTTGTTGCAGGGCATATTCCGTTGGTAGATCGGTAATCCTGATATTATCCTCGATGCCGGTTGTCACAGACAGATAGGGTAGCAGATCGTAAAAAGTAAAAGCCGCGGCCATGGCGGTAAATCTCAAGTCAAGGTTAGCGCCCTCGGCAAACTGTGGCGTGACTTGAAAAATCACATTGAGAATATTCACACGACCGGTGGCACCTTGTGGATTCGCCGACGCAAAAATAATCGTGCCGCTTTCCGCTTTGTCAGCATTCACAACCGGACTTGAGAATCCGGCAGTTTTTCCAGCGGTGTAGGAGAGAAACTTGATGGCTTTCGGATTCCAGGTCAATACCGCTGTATAACTGCCCAACGCCTCCGGCAAGTTTGAGAGATCAACCTGAATAGGTATTTCAATTTTTTGGCCGATTGCAATGGCATCACCTTGTGGTTGTGCCGTCGCTTTAATGATCGACGCAGATGTCGTCGACGTCAGCAAGAACACTCCCAAAACGAAGGCTAATAACTTTTTCATGTGGTCCTCCAATACGAAATGTATATCAAGAGATTATTTCCAAACTAACGCTCTACGGATTGCATCCGGGACAGGGTGTCACGTCCGCATAGCAGCCGCTCGCACCAACGGGAAATGTTATTTCGATACCGACATCATAGGATAACACAATGAGTGCATCGGTGGAATTGACAAATCCGTCATCATTCACATCTCCACAGTTCATCGGACAAAAAGACGAGACATCGAGTCCGACATCGCAGGAGAGAATGATCAGCGCGTCCGTTGAGTTGGGTGCATCATCGTCATTCACATCGCCGATTATACCGGGATCTTCTCCGCCCTGAACAGCGTTGTAGGCGTTCACCCGTCCTGCACCCATTTTTCCTTTATAAGTTGATGACAAATTATCTTCTATATCATCGGCTGTATCGTAGAGCCGTTGTTCCACCTGGGCAGCCGTCCAGGTCGGATTCTGCGACCAGATCAGCGCTGCGACAGCCGCGGCAATGGGCGTGGACATCGATGTCCCGCTCAAACCGGCGATATAATCACCCGCATCGTCCTGATAATTATGATAAGTGCTCCAGATGGTCGTTCCCGGAACGGAAATATCAACCCAGGTACCATAATTGGTAAAATCAGCCGCTGTGTCGTTGGAATCGGTTGCGGCGACGCTGATACAGTCGCCGCGATTATCGAGGTAATCGGGATCATCGGCACCATCATTCCCGGCCGCATGAAAAATCAAGCCGCCGTGCGCCAAAAAGTAATCGACGGCTGCAGCCATGCCGCCGCTCTCAGAGGAGCCCCAACTGCATGATACGATTTTGGCGCCATTGTCAGCGGCATAATAAAAAGCTTCTGCGGCAGCGTCCATTAATACCACTCCAGTACCGCCGAATCTAAGTTGATATCCAACCCGTAGCGCCATAACTTTTACACCATTACCCCATGGCGTCAAAGTACCATTGCCCCAGCCACCGGTAACAGCGCACAGGCCGCCACCATTATTGGTTAAAGCACCGACGTTGCCGGCGCAATGGGTGCCGTGGCCATTAAAATCCCGCGGATCATTATCCGGCGTCATACTATCCTCATTCGGGTGACCGTACGTAGCATTGTCGACAAAATCCCAGCCAATCCAGTCATCGACGAAACCATTGCCATCGTCATCGACGCCGGCTGTGCCATTCTTTTCAATCCAGTTAACCCACATGTTCCCATCAACATTGGTGGGATCGGTATATGAAGCATCGCCGCCACCTAAATCGACGTGGTAATAACGGACACCGGAGTCTAGAATCGCCACGATAACGTCTTCATCTCCGGTTTCAATATCCCAGGCTTCCGGTGCATCAACATCCGCATCATTGACGGGACGGTCGAGATGCCACTGCAAATAAAACTGGGCATCGTTTGGTAAACTGCTCAAGCCATGAATACCAACCGGTTCCGCCGCTATGACGACATCAAGTTGGGCATATTCACGGGCAATTTCTACAGCATCAATTTTTTGGGTAAAATATATTTTATACATATTCGAAAGATCTATCATTTTGCCGTTGACCATTTTAGGTTCAGAACCGACAAATTGTTTTTTAATAAACCGGGCGTTAAACTTTTCATTGAGTCGATCAAGTGCTGCAATTCCGCTACGTCCATTTTGCAGCAAACGCTGATCAAACAGTCGTGTAGCCTCACTCGAAAATTTGACAACTATTCTATCATCTGCATAGCCGTAAAAATCCGGTGCAAAATTGTTCTTTACATGAATAATCTTAAACTCTTGTCCAAATCCTAAGCTCATCAGTAATACCAGTAACAACAGGATTTTTTGTTTCATGCATTCTCCACTTTCATAACTACTGTAATTTTTGAATTTTGCAATTCATAATTATATCCACTTACGGATTACAGCCCGGGCACGGCGTTACCCCCGAATAACAGCCACTTTCTCCGACCGGATAAGGGATTTCAAGTCCAACATCGTATGACAAGATGATCAGCGCATCAGTCGAGTTGATGAATCCATCATTATTAACATCACCACAGTCCATGGGACAAAAAGAAGTGACATCAAGTCCCACATCGCAGGAGAGTATGATCAGCGCATCGGTTGAATTGGGAGTCTCATCGCTATTGACATCACCGATCATTCCTGGTGCAATGATTGAAAAGACGCTATTGCTCACGTCGGATGGATTACCATCTGTATCTGCAACACGCACCAAGCACAAATCAGAGGGTGTGTCGGGGATGGTCCAGTCGTAGATTCCATCATTTGCTGTGCTGGCTGTGATGGGCGTCCAGCTCGAACCATTGTCGATGCTATAATCGAGCTGCACGGTACTGCTTACACCTGAAGAGGTCCAAGTGATTGTTTGTAAAGATGCCACCTCCCACGCTTCGCCGCCATTCGGCGACGTGACTGTTATGGATTCACTTGAAACGCCTTCGGTCACGGTCAAAAGCTGGTCAGCACCGACGCTGAACAAGGTCTGATCAGATCCGGATGGCCACTCGATTCTAATTTCGCTGACCACAGTCGCATTCCCCAGACCAAAATGAGCGATGAGGCTATTCTGGCTGGCATAGCCGGTTTGACCCGATATCTCACGCATTTGCCATTTTTCCACTGAATTGATGGTCGCGCGAATGCGCACTTGCGCGCCAATGCCCGATTTATTTGATGTCATGCCAATCAGTTTGATCTTTATCCAGTGATTCGTGTTGCCGTTTGTAGGTTCAACATTTTTGTATAGATAATTCTGACCCTCGCGCGCAGCAAAAATATCCAAAAATCCATCATTGTTATAATCCGCCATCGCCACACCATAAATAAATCCGGCGTCCGATGCCGCAACGCTGGTGGTATTTTTGGTAAACGTTCCATCTCCGTTATTGTAGTACAGATCGCTCGGATAAGTAGTGGCATTGCCATCATTGCCGACATACAAATCCAGGTCACCATCGTTATCCAGATCACCCCAGGCGCTCCCCTGCGAAAATTTGGCGCTTGTGCCAAAATCGCCGGTTGTGATTTTCACAAATGTGTCGCTGCCATCATTGCGATAAAGAAAATTTGTTTCCGGCGTAGTCTCGGACTCACCGTAATTGGCAATAAACAGATCCGGATCGCCGTCATTGTCATAATCTCCCCAACTGCAGGCTTGCGAATCACCGGCGTCAAACAGTGCTAATTTGACAAAATTCTCATCGCCATCATTGCGCCAGAGAAAAGTATTGGCACCGCTGCCGCTGCAAGTGAATAAATCCAGATCACCATCTCCATCATAATCAACCCATGAACAACCGGCAATAAAAGAAGCCACGTCGCTCGCACTTGAGACCAGAGTGATGCCGGTGATATCGGTAAATGTCCCGTCGCCATCACTTCGATAGAGCGAATTGGGCTGTTTGTTGTACCAGCCGTTTTTTAAAAACAGATCCAAATAGCCATCATTATCATAGTCACCCCAGGACGCTGCGCAGGAGTATTCATTATCGCTGACCGGAGGACCGGCAGAGGTCATTTTCGTGAAAGAGCCGTCACCATTGTTGCGATAGAGAAAATTGATTTTGGAATCCGTGGTGTTATCGGCGGTGGAGGTTACATACAAATCCAAAGTGCCATTATTGTCATAGTCGCCCCATGTAGCACCTGCTGAAATCACTGCATCGGTGACAATGGCGCCCGAGGTGATTTGCGTAAAGGTGCCATCACCGTCATTCAGATAGAGTAAATTTCCCTGTTTATGACCTGCCTGGCCATTTGTCACATAAGCATCTTGCCAGCCATCATTATTGTAATCGCCCCAGCAGACGCCCTGCGACCAACCTAAAATGCTCGTGGACGGTTCCAGCTTGACAAAAGGATCTTGAGAGTACAGGTTAGCGAGTGTAATGAGAATAAGAAAAACAATGCCAGTCAACAGTCTGTAATCGTGTTTCATTAGAAACCTCCTGAAAAAATATACCATCTTCATCCACCTTGTATTAATAGTATAAATACAGCAAAAAAATGAAATAGAGCACACGAAACTGTTTTTCTTATTCTGTCCACAATCGTTTTAGCATTTTTTTAGGTAACCGATAGTGAAAGGCAGCCCCAAACAGACGGGGCTGCCTTAAAAAACAGATGTTATTTTAAAAGAACCATACGTTTTGTTTGCTTGAAATCACCGGCTTCAAGGCGGTAGAGGTAAATGCCGGATGGATGTGCGCCGGCATCCCATGTTACCGAATGATAGCCAGCGTTGACATTGCCATTTATCAGCGTTGCCACTTTTTGTCCAACCATATTATACACGGAGAGTGTAGCAAAACCATCTTGCGGTGTTTGGAAATGAATCGTGGTTGTCGGGTTGAACGGATTCGGGTAATTGCTTTCAAGTGCGTATTCTTGCGGCACCGCGGCAACTTTTACTTCTTCAGTCTGGAAGCCGTCCTTGCTATCGAACAGCACTTCGAACTCGACCAACTGTGCCCATGTATTATCCTGGCCATGAATGAGGAGTTTGACATATTTGCCAAAGACTACCGGGAATTGGTAGCGCATGTATTCGCCAGTCGATCTGCTACCGACATAGGCGGATGTCCAGTTTGTCATGTCATCGGAAACCAGAATCTCAAATTGACGAACCTGACGACCTTCGTAAGCGTCGTCTTCAAAGCCATTATCTGTCACCAATGCAACTTTGTTGATCGGCATTTTTACATCATTGGCGAATTTGAAAATAGCATAGGGTGGTGCACCCTTTGTTGTCACGGTACCATCCCAGCCGACACGGTCGCCATCGATGGCATTATCCCAGCCTTCGCCTTTGCTCGTCGGGGACCCTTCGACAAAAACAAGTTCACCCTTTTGACCGGCACTGCCAAAGAATGCGATAGTTGCGATCGATTCATTGTCACCGGCAATATCATTTTTAATAACAGCGCCATGCGCAACCGCAACAACTTTGTATGCGCCGGGAGCCGCCATGGTCAAGGTGGTTTTGTAAATGCCATTAGCCGCTTCGGACAGATCCAGTGGGCCAAACATAACTTCCGCACAATCCCACAGATGAAACTTGATATCCGCTTCGTCATAAAAGGTGATCGGATTGCCGTCAGCATCGACAAGCTTTAGCGTCAATTGTGCGGCATCCACACCATTCGCCAAATGCGGGGACGTGACGGACAACATTGAGCGTTCCGGACACGGGAGAACAATGTCTTCATAAGCTTCAAGTTCAGCAATCTGACGCCAGCCCGGATATTCAGCCGGATCATCAAGAATCACCACTTTGAGCTGTGCTGTTTCAACAACAGGATCAACAACAACTTCGTGCCAGCCACCACCAATAAAATCAACCGTGGCAACAGAGACGAAATTCCCGCCATTTTCTGCCAATATTTCTACATGTTTGGCCCAACGACTTGTATTGCCCATACCGGCATCGGTTTTAATGCGCAGTTTGTTGACCTTTTTCGTTTTGCCATCAACAAATTTGAATAGTGCCCACGGCTGGTCACCAGTAGCGGTTACTCTGACTGTTGCAACACCATTCCAGCAATAATCATCAGCATCAACAGCGGCAGCCCACGGCTCTTTTTCGAAATCACCGACACCATCAACAACTTCCATCGGCGCATAACCGTTCGGCTCGTACAAAACAACGAATTCTTCTTTCAATTCGGAAACAGAACCGGCAAGGTTCGATCCGGTTTTCAGGACATCGTGTTTGCCCTGTATACCTTGCAACCAATAACAAAAGTGTGGTTCCGGGCCATACATCATGGCGTTCTTATCGTACATGGCGTCCCAAACGATTTCTTCGACAACGTGATCATCTTCGAAAAGGCAATGTTCGAAGAAATTGACCATAAGCGGCGGATGCCCGAGGTTGATGTCAGAATCGAAATCAACAACCCGAGGCAAACGAACGACTTGAATCGAGAAACGGCCATAGGTATGTTGCACCAGCGGTGGATAACCGGGAGGAGCAGGATCCACAATAGGTCCGATGAGATCGGATTGGACAACCAGATAATACGTTCCG
Source organism: Candidatus Zhuqueibacterota bacterium (assembly GCA_016928775.1). Lineage (GTDB taxonomy): Bacteria > Zhuqueibacterota > Zhuqueibacteria > Residuimicrobiales > Krinioviventaceae > Kriniovivens. The sequence continues at coordinate 6,748 of JAFGKD010000094.1, forward strand.
TCTTCGGGCAACACGGATTGAATGCCGGCGTCGTCATGCAGATTGTTCGGGTCCAAATTCTCATTATAGGCCAAAACGACCGGGGTGCCACACTCATCCAGTTTTACGAGATATAGTTCCGGATTAAGGTCATCCGTATCGTCGCCTTCCCAAAGCTGACAGATACCGCGATACTGAAACGGTGTTTCGACTTGCGCGCCAATTTGTTCGCCAGCAAGACCGTTGAACTTGTACCAAACCGGCATATTGGTCTCGAATCTGCCAAACTGATTTGTCGGCAGATAGGTGCCAATTCGTGCCAAAATCTGATTCTTTAATTTGACATTAAAGTCAATTGGCAAGGCATTCGCCGGGTTCCACGGCACACCGCCGGAGAATGAGTGCGTTTCAAGAGAAATGGTATAAGAACCCATGACATCTGACTGATGGTAGCCAATATGCATATCCGGGCCAACGTCAATATAATACGTGCCCGTATAGGTCAACGGTCCCCAAAGGATGTAGGCATCCAGGCCAATTCCCTGATCCCAGGATGGTTGAATGAGTGTGCCTTCCTCCCAGTCTTTATCCCAAAGGAGAAGAATTGGATCCAAAACACCGCACGGATTTTGCGTTGAAACAGTGATTTCGACAAATTGACCGGCCTGACCCTCGAATTCATAAACATCCCAGTCTTGCGGCGTAATCGTATGACCTTCGACAACATCGCCGGGAGCAATTGGATTGGCAAATGCCGGCTCGTCATCATATTCAAACGGATCCGGGAAAGCCAGATTGAGGGTCATTTCATAAGCTCCAACACCGGTAGCGGGCAAAGGCATGCCGTTGAATATTCCATCATGGCGAACAACAAGATAATAGTCACCGGCCATGAGATAGGGATAGATCAATTCGGCGTCAAGGTAACCCAAATCCGGATCATACGGCTCAAAACGATCATCACCCGTTGGATGCGGCATGAGCGTGCCATGTGCATCATAGAGCTCGATCTTGGGATCAAGATTGTGCATATACGATTCCGGCCAGGTATCAAGATAATTCTGGAAAACATTCAGAGCAGCGGGGGTATTGACAACGGCCGCTTGAATCGACACGTAATCTACGGGAACATTAAATTTGTAATAATCCACATCGCCAAGCGGAAAGATGGTACGATCGGGAATCGTTTGTCCGTTGTTTATGACGGTAGCTGAAGCCATATCATTATCAACTTCGGCAGCGTCAGTTTTTAAAAATGCCAACCCCAACTCATAGGGACCAATGGATGGATTGACCGGGGATGCTTCGACCGAGATATAGTAGATGCCATCCTGTGGCAGAAAAACGCTCAGGAACGCATCCCAGCCGGTACCGGCATCATCATTTGAAGCGAGAACGCTGCGGTCCGGCAGATAAATTGTCAAGTACGGATCAAGGTCGCCTTCGGCAGGACCATTCAGCAGACCATCTGAGGGCCAGTATGGATTGGCGGTTTTGGTGATAATTTCAACCGCATCGCCGGCATGGCCATAGAACCAGAAAAAATCAATATCGGTAGCCGGAGCGATGGTGTGTTTTACATTCCAGGTATCTTTGAGAATTTGTTCACCCTGGTTGTGACTATCATCCGGCTCAAAGTCATCAGGATCAGTCGGAGCGCCAAGCGTGACGTTTCCAAAACCTTGACGGATATTGGACAGCATGCTATCTTTTTGCTCATCCATCTTGAGATCCAGGGCACGTTTTTCTTTCTCAGCAGCCGTCTGTTCATCTAATTGAACATTTTCTTCGGCAGACAGGCGAACCATTTCATCGCGGATAAACTGCATGCGCTGTTCTGCCGGAATTTGCAAAGCTCGCTGTTGAATTTCTTTTACGGCTTGGGGCATCTCTACGCTTTTTACATCGCCCACAGGCATGACTTTCTCGCTTTTTGTGTCCACAGCAAGTGTCGGGGCGACAGCCATGGTCAGCAGTGCGATGACGAGCAAACCGCAAAATAATCTTTTCATTTTTTCCTCCTAGAAAAATTTATAGTTATAGAAACAAAAATTGCTCAAAACAGCGTCAAAATTCTCTTCCCTTCCACCTCCTTCCCTGATTCAATATTTTTGCTGCTGTTATAAGAAAATGCATTCGCTTTTTATCATCATTGCACAGGCTATATTTATTGTAGAACAAACTCGATTATGGGTTGCAGCCAAGGCACGGTGTAACACCTGTGTAACATCCACTCTCACCAACCGGAAACGAGATAGAGATGCCGACATCATAGGATAAAATGATCAATGCATCTGTTGAGTTGATGAGTCCGTCATCATTCACATCGCCGCAGTCCATGGGACAGAAGGACGTCACGTCAAGGCCAACATCGCAGGACAGGATGATAAGCGCATCGGTTGAGTTGGGTGTATCGTCGTTATTGACATCGCCGATTTTGCCGGGAGCAACAATTGAAAACACGCCGTTGCTCACATCAGATGGATTGCCATCGGTATCTGACACGCGCACCAGACACAAATCAGATGGCGTATCCGGAACGGTCCAGTCGTACGATCCATCGTCGGTTATGCTGGCTTCGATTTCGGTCCAGTTCGATCCATCGTCTGTGCTGTACTCTAATTTGACCGTTCCGCTGGTACCGGATGACGTCCAGGTGATCGTCTGGACAGAAGCGACTTCCCAGGATTCACCGCCGTTTGGGGCCGTCACAGTAATGGATTCACTCGAGCCGCTCTCGGTGACAGTCAGAATTTGGTCTACACTGACGTCCGTTATTGTTTGAATAATGCCAGATGGCCATTCGACACGAATCTCAGTGATCGTGCTGGCATTCCCCAGGCCAAAATGGGCCAACAGGCTACTTTGGCCAAATCCGGTTATGCCGGCAATTTCGCGCATTTGCTCAACGACCTCGGAATTTATTGTCGCCGTGAGCCGCACCGTGGCGCCAATACCGCTGCGGTTGGATGTTGTGCCAGCAAGTTTTATTTGAATCCAGTGATTGGTGTTGCCGTTGTTGGGCTCATTATTCTTATAAATGAGATTGGCGTTTGATGTCGCGACCAGGATATCCAAAAAACCATCTTTATTATAATCGGCCATGGCCGTGCCAAAGCAGAATCCCGGCCCGTCAATGACGCTACCGGTGAGTCGAGTAAAATATCCGCTGCCATCGTTTATATAAAGCCGGTTGGCATAATCATACGTGGGATCTTCCATATCTCCGGGCGTGGAAACGAACATATCCAAATCGCCATCGTTATCGATATCACCCCAGGCGCTGCCTTTGGAGATGATCGGCTCATCGACGATATCGCCGACTTGCGCCGGGCTCATTTTTGTAAACGTATCGCTGCCGTCGTTTCGGTAGAGAAAATTTTCTTCCTGGGTGGTTTCCGAGGTACCGTAATTGGTGATATAGAGATCGAGATCACCATCATTGTCATAGTCCCCCCAGCTTCCCCCTTGCGACTCGCCTTCATCGAATAGCGTCAGCTTGACGAACACATTGCTGCCGTCATTGCGCCACAAATAGTTTTTTTCGCGATTCGCGCCGCCGCCGCTGGCGGTAAAGATATCGAGGTCGCCATCACCATCATAATCCGCCCAGCCAAATCCGGCAATGCCGGTGGCATTTGAAGAGCTCACCAGGTCAATGCCGGTGATGCTCGTAAAGGTTTTGTCACCATCGTTGGCATAGAGCGTATTTTCGATGGCGCCGGTATAGCCGTTGGTGACAAACAAATCCAGATAGCTATCGTTGTTATAGTCACCCCAGCCGACTGCCGCCGAATTTATCGCATCATCAACCGGCGGTCCGGCAGTAGTATTTTTTGTAAAAGTCCCACTGCCCGAGTTTTCGTAGAGACAATTTTGTTTCCCCGAACCAAGAAAGTTTTGAATTGATGACACGTAGAGATCGAGATCATTGTCATTATCAAAATCACCCCACGTGCAAAATCCTGAAATATAGGAATCGGTGACAATCGCGCCGGAGGTGATTTTTGTAAACGTATCACTGCCGTCGTTGCGGTACATAAAATTGGCCTGGCCAGTATAGTCAGAGCCGTTACAAATGTAAATATCCTCATCACCGTCGCCATCATAATCCGCCCAGGAGACACCATTTGAGGCGCCGGCGTCGCTACCGAACGGCGACAGTTCGACAAATGGATCTTGAGCAAACAGAACGAATGGTGTGTAAAAAAGGTAAAGCGAGAGAATAAAAACCGCTTTTTTGATTGTGCAGAGCGTATGCATTTCGAATCTCCCACAAGTTGACAAGTGTTAGCTCATTGATAAAAGCGCGTGATTTCCTCTGGAATGTCACTCATGTGGATGCAATGCTCGATGTGCACAACAAAGGTGCTTATGCTGAAAATTTTGAAATGATAAGGACGTGCTCCAAATATTGGGGACAAACTCGTCGATCAAAATTGCTGTTTAGCAGGTGATGATTTTTCCAGTCTCAGTGCGCATTCATGTCATCACCACAATTTACTGTCAGCGTTATCATTTTGCGTAAAGCAACGGTAATAAACAAAAAAAAGCAGCGCCATTTTCACGACGCTGCTCATTCTATTAAACCAAGGGCACTTATTTCAGTAGGATCATTCGATGAGTTTGTACAAAATCACCCGCCTCGAGTCGATAGAGATAGATGCCGGAAGGATGATTCCCGGCATTCCAGACGACACTAAACGAACCGGCCGTCATCGATTGATTTACAAGCGTTTCTATTAAATGACCCAACATATCATAGACTGCAATTTTTACATGACTCTCTTTGGGCAGTTGGAAGCGGATTGTCGTTTTTGGGTTAAAGGGATTCGGGTAATTCTGTTCGAGGACAAAATGTTCCGGTACGCTAACATTTTCCACGAGAGGTGCAGTGTCCTTTGACAAGCTTGCCGAATAGGTCCAGGTATCGCCAAAAGTTGCGACATCCGAAGCACCGCCAAAAAGGACGATCGGTTTGGCATTATTCAGGTTCAGCTCAGCCATACGTGCGCTGCCGCGAGGATCCGGCGATGGCGAGCTCATATCCTGTGTCCACGTGGTGGAGGCGTTGTCGAAAATCCATGTATCTCCATAAATCATAACTTCGCTGTTGCTATTCGGATCGCTGATGATATCCGCCCTGCCACCAAAGATGACGATCTTGCCATTTGCGACGTAGCCTGATGTATGATTGTAGCGTGCCGGGGGTTTGACTGACGGTTTACGCAAAACCCACTTGTTCTTACTGTAGTCAAAACGCCAGGTATCATCGAGTTGTGTGACACCGTCATAGCCGCCGAACAGGATTGCTTTGTCGCCTCCCAAAAAGGCAAGGCTGGCCGAAGCGCGTGCCGAGGGGCCGCTTGCGGTGCTTTTCGTCCAGGTATTGTCGCTCAAGTCGTAAATCCAGGTCTGATTGCTGCGCATATTCTGTCTTGGAAACGCGCCGCCGAACAGCAGGACCTTGTCATCGCCGATATAGCACATGCTTGGATTGGCGAGTCCGGGTGGATTATTTGCAGGCGTCAGTTTTGTCCAGGTGTTTGCCGCCAGATCAAATAACCATGTTTCAATAGAAACGTTGGTGGCAAACATGGGAAATTTGATCAATGGATTACCGCCGTACATCAGAACTTTTCCATCACCGATATAGGCCATACCGGCACGAACTCGTTCGGACGGCGAATTGGCCGGCGTCAAGTTCGTCCATGTATCTTTTTTGCCATTATACAACCAGGTGTCCGCGTAAACAGCCATTGCCCCGTCATATCCGCCGAATAAGAGTACTTTATTTTTTTCGATAGCGGCCATCATATGCAGTGATCGCGCCGGAGGCGCTATCTGAGTCGCCACATTGGTCCAGGTGTCAGCAAAAAGTATCACGCTGTTGAGAAAAGCGAATATGATTGTCAAAAAAACAACGGAAAAACACAACCTCTTTAGCGCTAAAGTATTCATTTTTTTCCCCTGAAAAGTTGAATTCATAAAGATGCTCGAAGAAAAGAATGATCTTTTCTCCGAGCCTTTTGGGTTGATTCTATTTTAAAAACGTACAACTATTTGAGCAGCACCATCCGGTTTGTCTGGATAAAATCGCCGGCTTCGATGCGGTAGAGATAGATGCCCGAAGGTTGCTTGGCCGCATCCCAAACAACACTGTGGTAACCGGCAGCAATCTGTGCATCAACCAGTGTGACAATGTGTTGACCAATGACATTATAGACGCTGATCTTCACGTGTCGTTCTTCCGGCAACTGGTAATTGATGGTTGTTGTCGGGTTGAACGGATTTGGATAGTTGTTATCTAATGCAAAGGTTTCCGGCATTGCGGCGATGTCCGCATCTTCCGCCTGGAATCCTTCTTTGCTGTCGAACAGAACTTCAAACTCGACCAATTGCACCCAACCGGCAGTCGGTTGCGTGATGACTAGTTTGACATATTTACCGAATTGTGGTGTATCGATACGGTAATAGGTCATTTCTCCACCATTCTGGCGAGTCGCATCGAGAATGAGCGTCCATGTCGCCATATCATCCGAAACATAAACCTTGAACTGGCGCACCTGACGGCCTTCATAGACGTCATCATCAAAGCCATTATCCGTCGCCAGGCCAATCTTGTTGACCGGCATTTTGGCATTATTCGAGAATTGGAAAATGGCGTAAAGCGGGTCACCTTTTGTGGTCACCGTGCCATCCCAGCCTTCACGATCACCATCAATGGCATTATCCCATCCTTCACCTTTGCTCGTTTCCGAGCCTTCCACAAGGACGAGCTCGCCTTTTTGTCCTGCGTTGCCAAAGAAGCTGACGAAAGACCCTGATTCATTGTCGCCCGGCTTATCATTCAAAATAATCGCGCCATGCGCAACCGCAAAAATCTGATAGGTACCAGGATTGGTCGTCTTGAGCGTAGTCTTGTAGACGCCGTTCGCCGCATCCGTCAGATCCAGTGGGCCGAACATGCCAGGCTGGCAATCGGTCATGTAAAAATGAACATCTTGTTCATCATAAATTGTGATCGGATTGCCGAGATCATCGACCAGTTTTACCGTGATTTGCGCTTCATCTTTTCCATCCGCGAGGTGCGGCGTGGTGACGGTCAACAGTGATTGTTCCATATCCGGTACCACGATGTCTTCATACGCCTCAAACTCGGAGATTTGTCGCCAACCGGCGAGACTGTCGAGATCGGAATCCATGACCTCAAGTTTCAGGTTCGTGACCTGCACGGCCGGACTCAGCTCGAATTCATTCCAGCCACCGCCAACAATCAGTGACTCAACGACCGGGGTATAGGGATCGGTCGGTGTCAACGCGTTTGAAGAAATACGGACTTTGCGCACCCAGCGACCGACATTGCCCATGCCGGCATCAGCTTTGAGACGGAGTTTCGTGACCATCTTGGTTTTGCCGTCGGCAAAGTTAAATGTCGCCCAGGGATATACACCCGGAGTCTCTTCGCGGACGGTCGCAACGCCGGTCCAACAATAATCATCGGCATCTACAGCGGCTGCCCACGGTTCGTGCGGATAATCGCCGATACCATCGATGAATTCCAGGGGCGCGTAGCCGTTTGGCAGATACATTTCAATAAAGTCTTCCTTGATTTCCATCACCGAGCCAGCAGCGTTCGACGCTTTTTTCATCACATCATGGAAACCAAGATGACGTGGTTGCCAGTAGCAGTAATAGGGTTCCTTGCCGTACATCATCAGGCCCATGGACCAGGATGCATCCCAGATAAACTCTTCCGCCCAGGGATCGTCGGCAATCTGGCAATGATCAAAGTAATTCACAAACACCGGCGAATGACCGAGATTGCGATCGGAATCAAAATCGACGACAGCCGGAATACCCACGAGTCGACAATCGAACGCACCATATGAATCGGCATCACCAAAGAATTCGAACAACGGGCCTTCTTCGACAATTTCAGCCTGAACTTTGAGATAATAAAGACCATCTTCCGGAAGTGTATAGACAACCCGGGCATCGTCCCACTCGTTCATGGGATTGATGTTTTTATTAACAGCCAGTTTGCCACTCGGTCCAATAAGTGTCACCATCGGATTCAAGTCATCCATCCAGTCGGACTGCATCGTGCCGCAGCCGCTTCGATATTGAACAGGAGTCATGACCGTCGCTGCAATGGTTTGGCCTTCCTCGCCTTCAAACTTGAACCACCACGGCAATGTTGTTACATCTTCATCATCCGGCCACACTTCGCCTGTCCGGGGAATAATGCCGCTGAGTGTCTCGCCAATATTGATTGGAATCGCTTTGTTTTTATTATTGGGGAAAGAGCTTTTATGGCCTATTTTCTCCAAAGAAATAGAATAGCTGCCACTGCGTTCCCACCAGTTATACCAGGACAGCGGGTCAGCGCCGACTTCGAGATAATAGGTGCCGTTTTTCGGCAGCGGTCCCCAGACGATGCGGGCATTCAGGCCAACGCCATCATCCATGGAGCTGTGCAGCCAGTCCAAATCACCCTGACCCCAGGTGCCATTACCAACGACTCCACCTTCAGCGAACAGCGCAACGCCGGGATCAAGGTCGCCGCACGGTTTGTCCGAATCGACGAGAACGCGGATATAGTCACCTTTTGCCCCCGTGAATTTAAAGAAATCACCATCAAGAACGGAGGTAATGGTGTGATCGTCAATGGTTTGACCATAAGCAATACCATTTGCCGCACCCGGCAAATTGTCGGGTTCGTATGCATCCGGTAGCGTCAGGTCAAAGGTGATATCATAGGAACCGACCTGCGTATTGTATGCAGTTGCATATGGAGATGCATAAACCTTGGCATAGTATGTACCGGGGATCGGGAACGAGTACATCAACTCAACATCGAACAAACCCAATTCTGCATTGTAGGGATTGTAGGTATCGTCCATCGTATAGAGTGGCACCATTGCCGCGTCAAAAATCGTGACACAGGGATCAAGATCGCCCATATACGGCAGAAAGGTTTTATCCCAATCACCGTTATGCGCGCTTGGACCAGCGACAACGAGACCATGCAGCGCCGTACCCGGAACCGTCACGTCAAACTTGTAGAAATCGACATCGCCGGCAGGCATAATCGTGTGACCTGTCCTGACCGTGCCGTCAGTGAGCGTGTGTGCCTGGGGTTCCGTGTCATCCGGTTCGAATCCATCAGCACTGAGGAAACGCAATCCGATCTCATAGCTGCCGACAGTCGGCGGCGCCCAATATGGCGAAGATTCAACCGAGATGTAATAAATGCCGCTCTCCGGCACCTGGATATTCACATAAGCATCCCAGCCGGTTCCGGAATCATCATCTTGCGCCAGGACGTTGCGATTCGGCAGATAGAGTGTGACAAATGGGTCCAGATCTGCTTCTGATGGTGGCAGGAGTTGATATGGATCGTCTTTGGAAGACCAGAACGGATTTGGCGTTACAGTGACGATTTCAATAATGTCACCCGCATTGGCGGAGAACCAGAAAAAGTCAACATCGCCGGCCGGATAAACGTTATGTTTTACGGAGACAAAACCATCCACCAGCTTTTCGCCCTGATTATGCGAATTATCGGGCTCAAACTCATCCGCTTCCATACCAGCGGCAGCGCGCGTTAAAACCGTGCCGCCATCTTTTTTCATAAAATTTGCAATAATAGCTTCTTTTTCAGCGCTGTATTTCTGTTCGATTTCATAATCTGCTTGCTTTTCTTCAAAAGCAGCATGACGTTCGTAGACCTGTGCCGGATCTTCTGCTTTGATATCCATCTTGGCATCCAGCATCGCCGAACGAATAGCTTGAAATCGTTCTGCTCGATCAGCGCCCGTGATTGCAGGTGTTTCGTAGGCTTCCTCGAGCGTTCGAGGTAAATCCGCTTTTTGAGAGGATATCGTATCTGCTACAACAGAGAACAAACCAACAAAAAGCGTGAGTATGACGAGAAAGCTTGTCATAGCAGTTGTTTTGAATTTCATCTTTTCCTCCAGGAATTAACAGTTAAAGTCGACTACCGTGAAAAATAATCTACGCTACTTTTACCCTTCCACCTCCTTTCGTAACCAACTCTTTTATGATACAGTTAAAATTGACCTGCATTGTTGCCATTCTCTCTTTTTACCGTTTTGAAACATGAGAGGATGAGCTATCTCCCTCTCATCGAAAAAATGAAAAAAGGATATAGCCACTTTCACGATGTCTATACCCGTAGCTTAATGTGAATGCAAAACCGAGATGCAAAAAACAGTAGGAAGTTGTGCGGATGCTACCCAGGGGATGCGAATCAAGCCGTTTTGTTTGTTACGGCGTTGTCATATACAATATAAGACGTCAAACTATATGCAATTTTCAAACCAAAAAGTAAAAATCATCCAAGCCTCGTTATATTCAGTGCGATGACACCGTCTCAGTCAACCTCTATTCAAACCACATAAGTCATGATTTTTCAGTGTCTAAAAAAAATGCAGCTCGCAGAGCAGGCCTGATCATCTTGCCTTTTTATATCATCAAGGGTGAAAATCTTCAAGATGCTTTATAAAGGCGATTTTGCCGAAAAAATATGTCTCAACATATTACACTGTTTCACTTTGCGACAACGTTCAGCACAATTAGTCAGACGAATGAATCCGAAAAGAACCATGTCGCAAGTTCCTTCGCGTCGACCGGTTTATGAGAATATTCATAATCTATACGATTGACGGCCAAGGCGGCGCGGAAATTGGCCGCACACGCCAGGGGCTGAATTGAAAATTTCAATTCATCGTTTGGATAATGAATAGATCGTCGCAGGCCACTCTTTGAATCAGTCAGCACATCGACAGAAAACGAGTCCAGAGCAAGTGACAAACCGCGGCCCTTGGCTTTAATATACGCTTCCTTGCGCGTCCAGCAATCGTAAAAGCGGATCACACGCTCTCTTTCCGGAACCTGCTGCAGATCATCCAACTCGTCAGCGGAAAAGTATTTTTTCGCGATGTCAATGGTTGCAAAAGAGGGGCGCATATATTCAATATCAACACCGAGCTCATGACTCTGGCTGAACACAAACAGCGCTTGATTTTGGGAGTGCGAGACATTAAAGACCGTTTGTCTCTCTCGGCGCCTGTTTTCGACAAAAGGTTTGCCATAATCATTATAATCAAAGGTGATCTGGCGTGGATCAGTAGCCAGATAAAAACCTAACAAAATTCTCAGGATCAACCGGGCTGTTGTAAATCGGTCGCGATCGTGCGCAAAATAGAAACGTTTCGCCCTCTCGAGCTCGTCCTGTGATAAGATGGCATCTGCAAAAGACAACAAAGATTGACATAAATCCAGGTCAGCCGCCCAAACATGCACGGTTTCTCCGGACAATGGTAAATGGATGAGTGTCTTTTTCCATTCCATTTCACGCCATCTCAAAAATGATTGTCAAGCAAGCTGCTCAAATCCTTTACTAATGTTTGCAATACCTCTTTTTCATGACTGTGCAGAAAAAAATGATCACCGTCAAACTGACGCAGTTGGATTCCGGCGGTCGTATGCTGTTCCCAGGCCGCCAGGTCTTCTTGCTGGACATCCGTGTCATTGATACCGCCATAGACAGTAATAGGACACTCTAACGGCAAACCGGGCTTGAATGCAAAGGTCTCGCACACTTTAAAGTCATTGCGAATAATCGGCAAAAACAATTCTCGTAATTCCGGATTTGTCAATACGGCATCGGGTGTTCCATTCAAGGTTCTGAGCTTTTGCGTAAATTCGTCTTCTGGCAACCGATGAATGTGCTCCCGATCTTTGGACACGTGTGGTGCCGCATGCGCAGATACGAATAAATGTACGGGTTGCGGCAAAAAGTATCGCCGCAGGAACCGTGTTAATTCGAAACTGATCAATGCGCCCATGCTGTGACCAAAAAACACAAATGGTTTGTCCAGATAGCCGGCGATGCCCTGGGCAATTTCCCTGACGATATCCGAAACAGAGTCCAATAATGGTTCGCCTAATCGAGAGCCATGTCCTGGCAGCTCGATCGGCACAATCTGCATCTCCTCCGGAGAGGCATTATCCCAACCGCGAAAGACATTGGCGTTGCCGCCGGCATAATGAAAGCAAAAGACGCGCACCCGCACGTCCGGTCGGGGAATAAAATTCAGCAGCCAGGGACTTGTCAGTCGGGTATCGATCATACAGTTTGCCTATGCTGCTTCTTCCATCTTCTTTCTCAGACTCAGGGGACGCATATCTGTCCATACCTCTTTAATATAAGCGAGGCATTCATCTTTTTTGCCGGATTTACCAACGGATTTCCAACCGAGAGGTATCTCTTTATCAACCGGCCAGATGGAATATTGTTCTTCATGATTCTTCACAACGTTATAAGTCGTGTTATCGTCTTTGTCATCCCAACTCATGATTTCTCCTGTACTTTAAGTTGCTAGTTCAAAATAAGAATTTTCATAATGTTTGCTCTCAGCGCAATCGCCGTTTTGTACACAAAAATTTAGTCTACCGGAAAAATAGCTTGTTCACCAATAGGCGGTCTAATGTCAGGCTGGATATCATCCTTGTCTTTTAACTCACGTGAATCAAATACCAGAAACTGACGAAATGCCTTAAAAAATAACATGCTTGATGTTATCAATACCATAGATATACTACATGCCAAATAAATTGGCGGAATATTTTTGTCCATCAGATCAGCCAGATAGCCTGACAAGGCCATGGCGATCGGCGCAGCAGCGCCCTCAATGGTGGCCAATGCGCCAAATACCCGACCCCGCAATCTGCTTTGTGTTGTGGCCTGCAAAATCGTCATAATATTTACAATGACAAATCCTCCGAATGCACCGGACAGAAAAGCCAAACCACCCACGATGTAAATATCCCGAACAAACGCCAACGCGCCATAGAGAACCGCATCGAGCAACAGCAACGTCACAAGCAAAATTGCTCTCTTTTCCTTTTCGAATCGAAGAAGCCCGGCAATAGAGTAGCCGACAATACTGCCAACTGCAAAAATAGAAGTCAAATAACCATACCATTCAATCCAAGATTGACCGAGCAGCAATGTATCTTCGAGATAAAAAGGCAAAAGAAGGATAACAGCGGTTGCGAAAAAACTGAGCGCTGCTGATACAATGACCAGATTTCGAAGTCCGACATTGCTCCAAATAAATTTGATCCCTTCGACAAGATCTTGTTTGAAATTTGCAACAACCTCTTCGCTCTCTTTTACTTTGGACGGCAGTTTCTGAGGAATTGTAATAAAGGCTTCGCTGAATGCCGAGAACAAAAAGGTCACACCATTGATGAGAAATAAAACAGGTGCACCAAACAGAGCGTATAATTGGCTTCCCAACGGGCGGCCAATGATGGCGGATATGTTCATGGAAATCATACCCATCGAATTTGCGCCAGGCAGTTTATTCTTGGGCACAATGTCCGGAATTGCCGCTGAAATCGCCGGACCGAAAAACGAGCTCACAACGGCTGAGAGCGTCGATGTAAAAAAAAGTGCGACAATGAGCATTGGCATCCGGTGCGGCATAAAGAAAAAGGCAGCGCCCAAAGCCAGCATGAGGATGCCGTTTAAAATATCGGTCACAACGATAATTTTCTTTCGGGAATTCCGATCTGCAAAAACGCCACAAAAAGGCCCGAGGACGATGGCCACGGCACCGGCAATAGCGCTGATCGTTCCGAGCATGATGCCTGAATCCGTGGTATCTTTGATCCATGCAAGCATGGCGATCAAAAATACTTGCGTGCCCATACGGCTGACAAATTGACCCTGCCAGAGAAGAAGAAAATTCTTATTGAAAAGTTTACTCATCTTTTGGATTCTACTCTTTTAGATAGAAAAAATCGTCATTATTATGATCAAAATCGCTTGCATGAAAACGGCCTTGCTTTTTTAACATAAGAGCATTACAAAAAAATCCGGTATGAACTACATACTTTAATTGATTGTTAATTATGTGACAAAATCCTGATTCATGGTTCTTTTGGCTCCATTGTTGCGCGGGCATTTTTCGGATTTACTATCTCGTAATCTAAATTTTCAAAAGTGGATATCCATGCCGTGTTAATCTTTTCTATCTCATCCGCCGGCAAACTCGGGAACGTATTCTTTTTATAGTCTTTTATGGATTCGAGATGTTTTTTTAGCGCTGGTTCAAAACGATTAAAATTCGGGATGCGAAAATATTCGTAAATGGACGCGACATGACCGTAAATGTCCTGTTCAAATTCTTCAAAGGATATCTCAAACAATCGCTCTTTCGGCACGACTGCCTTGTCTCGCCAAAACGCATCATACATTGTAGAATAGTTTTCCAGGATGTATCGATTCCAATCCTCAAGATTCGGGCGTTGCAGACAAGTATGCTGCAAAGCTTCCGCGTATAGTTTTTTCGTCGATTGATAAACTCTGTACGGATTCCGATAAATGTGAATAAATCGGGCGTCAGGAAAAATGTCGAGCAATATTTTCATCCGCCCAAGATGCACAGGTGATTTGAGCACGAGCGGACGTTGATATTTGAACGTCAACTTTTTGTAAAATAGAACCATGGCATCACGCCATCGCTCAAAATCAGCTTGCGAGGCGCGCTCGAATGTATGATATTTTGCATACTTTTCGTGATTTCTTGTGAATGCCCACGCGATGATCGGCGAACGCTGACACATCATCGAAATCGCGGTTTCGTCTTCATCCGGACTGGAAAAGGTGATCTTTACATTATCCATATGCCGCTTTTCGGCTTTGGCATTTTCCAGTCTTTTGGCAATCTTTTCTTCCCGACTGAGAAATACATGCGGATTTGAAATTTCAAATTTATTCGCATAGCCAAATTGCTCATCCAAAGAAAAAATACTGTGCAACAGCGTCGTGCCACAGCGCCAGTGACCGAGTATAAAAATTGGTGACTCTATCTTTATATTTTCCACCTTGTGCAGAAATTTTCGATCATCAAAATATTTATAAAAGCTGTTCAATCGTGACAAGTGATTCAAAGCTCCTTTTCTTTGTCTGTACTCGTCATCGATGCTGTTCCCCTCAACTTGTTTTAGTTCCTCCCAATCTTTTTTTATTATTCCAAGAAGTGAATCCATTTTCGTCTCCGCGTGTTACCTGTGTTCATATCTTATGGGATTTTATGTCGAGTGTTTATCCTGCTAATGAGCTTACGACATCCTCCAACTCTGAATTGAATGTTTTTGCCAGCCTTCGAATAGTGCGCTCTTTATATAAATGTGCGCTATATAACCAACGAACATGCAATTCTCGTCCACTGACAGATGCGACAATGTGCAAAAGCGCACCTTTTGATTCAGTCGAGAATTGCTCATCGCGGATGCGTTCCGGCGCCATCTGAAAGGGCAAAGCCACCTTTGTATCAAATTGATCGAACTGGCCGAGATAATTAAAATTCACCTGCGCATGATTGGTCTGTAAAAAAGCCGTCGACGCATCATTTTTCAAATATTTCAGAATGCCATACCCGACGCCACGATCGGGGACTGCCGCCAATTGATCGTGTATAGCAAGAATCTGCTCGCGCAAGTCCGTACCGACCAGTTCCAGATTAAGATAAAAAATACTGGTGAACCATCCCACCGTACGAGACAAATCGACATCTTCAAACAATGGCTCTCTTCCATGACCCTCCATTTCAACGGCAAGATAATTCTGTCCCGTCCATGGCGTCAAAGCACGTAACAGCGCCGTGAGCAGAACATCGTTGATGTTCGTGCCGAGTTTTTTGGGAATATCTTGCAACACCTTGTTCGTCACCTCAGATGACAACGACAGGGTCAGTTGCTCGGCAGAACCATAGGTGTTTTCGTGACTGTCAAAATCGCGCGGCAAGGAATAGGGTGCAAAGCGCGCCTGATTCTCCTGCCAGAAATGAATTTGCTTTGCCGCGGCCTCGGATTGTGCATAATGCACCAGCCTGTTCGCCCAAACCTTGTAGTTAGTCGTTCTCGGCGGCAACTGGATCGGTTGGTTTTCGCTCAATTGACCATAAATATTGAGCAAGTCTTCCAGGATAAACCGCCAGGAGACGCCATCGGTGATTAAATGGTGTAATACCAGCAACAACCGCGAATGTTTTTTCATCCTGAAATATATAACTTTGAGCAGCGGTGCAGTGCCGAGATCAAAGGTTTTTTGTACTGCCGCAGCTTTCTCCTCGATGAGTTTTTTGACCTCCCAGGATCGAGAGTCCGTCACATCGACCATCTCAAAGGGAAGGTTGTCGATGGACTCGACAAATTCCTGTCGCCACTCGCTTTCCTGCTGCTCAAAACGTAGCCTGAAGCAATCATGATGCTGCGTCATAATTGTCAGTGCATGCTGCAAAATGTCGAGATCGAGATCATAC
This sequence comes from Candidatus Zhuqueibacterota bacterium, assembly GCA_016928775.1. Lineage (GTDB taxonomy): Bacteria > Zhuqueibacterota > Zhuqueibacteria > Residuimicrobiales > Krinioviventaceae > Kriniovivens. The sequence continues at coordinate 23,091 of JAFGKD010000094.1, forward strand.
GCCAAAGCAACCATGAGTGACGTATTGAACTGCTGCGGTGCCAGTGTATGATGCTCAAAAAACCAGTGCTGAATCGGCGTCAGGGGCGCCGGGCCGACTGCTTTTTCCTGTTCAACAGATGTCGGATCAACAGCCTGTGCCAGGTCCGCCAACTCTGCCAAATTACCCGCCTGAAACATATGACGCGGCGAAATCTTGAGTCCAGCCTGATTGGCGCGGGAAATCACTTGAATGCTTAATATCGAATCACCGCCTAGCTCAAAGAAATTATCATAGCGCCCAACCTGTTCAGTGTGCAGCACCTGCTTCCAGATATCCGCCAGGATGCGCTCGTCATCGGTTTCCGGTTCTGCAAATTCGTGTTCAAACTCGGGACGAATCGACTCGGGCAGCGGCAGAACTCGCCGGTCAATTTTGCCGTGTGCGGTGAGCGGAAAGGCGGTCAATCGAACAAAATGCGCCGGCACCATGTAGTCGGGCAGCTTTTCTTTCAGCACTGTACGCAGCTCATTCACCGTCACCGATACCGATTCATCCGGAATAACATAGTAGGCGGCCAATTTTTGATCTCCCGGCTTATCTTCGCGCAGCAGCACAAGAGCCTCTTTGACCTCCGGATGTGTGTTCAAAACAGATTCGATTTCGCCCAACTCGACGCGGAAGCCGCGGAGTTGAACCTGATGATCGATACGACCGAGATACTCGATATCACCATTTGCCGTAACGCGAGCCAGATCGCCGGTCTTGTAGAGTCGTGCTCCCGGTTGATCGGCAAACGGATTCGGAATAAATTTACCTGCTGTCAATTCGGGACGCCTCAAATAGCCGCGCGCCAAACCGGCGCCACCAACGTACAGCTCGCCCGGCACCCCGATCGGCAAAGGCTCATAATTTTGGTCAAGAATATAAATCTGCAAATCCGGTATAGGGCCGCCGATCATACTGCCCGGCGCCGATTCAATATCCAACTGCGCCAGCGGCCGGTAGGTCACATGCACTGTCGTTTCGGTGATACCGTACATATTGATCAACTGCGGCTTGACATAGCCATGTTCTTCAAACCAGGGCTTGAGACTACCGAGCTCCAGCTTGTCACCGCCAAAAATCACATAGCGTAATTTCAACTCCGGAGCCATACCGTCGAGCTCTTCTTGTTGAATGAGCTGCCGGAACGCTGACGGCGTTTGATTGAGCACGGTCACGCCCTTTTCAGCCAACAATTTGTAAAAATTCTCCGGTGATCGACTCACCATATAAGGTACAATGACAACCTGACCGCCGTAAAACAGGGCGCCCCATAATTCCCACACCGAAAAATCAAAGGCAAAAGAGTGGAACAGTGTCCAGATGTCACGTTCGTCAAAATGATACCAGTTTTCGGTGGCATGAAACAAACGCGTGACGTTCTCATGGCACACCATCACACCTTTGGGCGTGCCCGTCGATCCGGATGTATAGATCACATAGGCAACATTCTGCGGCGACACAGTGACGTTGGTATTTTCGCTGGTCTCGTATTCAATGAGCGCCCAGTCCGAATCAAGGCAGACTTGTCGGGTTTCCACACCGGATAATTCTTGTGCAATAGCCTCCTGTGTGAGCAGCAGTTTCATGCCCGAGTCCATCAGGATAAAATCCTTGCGGTCGGCGGGGTACATTGGATCGATCGGCACATAACCGGCGCCGGCTTTGAGAATGCCAAGAATGCCGATGACCATCTCCAGGGAACGTTCGAGGCACAATCCGACGAGATCATCTTGAGCAACGCCCTGGCGTCTCAGGAAATGCGCTAACTTGTTGGCTTTACGATTCAGCTCGCCATAGGTTAATTGTGAATCTTTTAATGACACCGCGACCGCGTGCGCATTAATGGCGACCTGTTCTTCAACAATCTGGTGTATGCAACGGGCATCGTGGAAATCGTGCGATACATCATTGCAAATGGCTAACATCTTTTGCCGTTCATCGGATTGAACCAAAGGAATTTGATAAATCGGCAGTTGCGACGACTCCGTCACACCCCGCAACACATTTTGCAGATGGGTGATCATCCGCTCGATGGTCCCGGCCTCGAAGAGATCAGTGTTGTATTCAAATGATCCGGTCAAACCCTGATCCGTCTCCATCAAGGTCAAGGTCAAATCAAATTTGGCAAGATGACTTTCGGCTTCCAGCGGTTCAATGCGCAAATCCGGCATGTCATATCGCTGTGACGGAATATTTTGCAAAACAAACATCACCTGAAACAGCGGCGTGTGGCTCATATTACGTTCCGGCTGCACGGCGTCCACAATCATTTCAAACGGCACATCCTGATGCGCATAGGCGTCCAATGCCACCTGGCGCACCTGGTTCAGGACATCGACGAAGGTCATCGAGTTGGTTATTTCAGAACGCAGCACCAGCGTATTGACAAAAAAACCGATGAGTGCTTCTGTCTCTTTGGTGTTGCGATTGGCAATGGGCGTTCCAACAATGATATCATCTTGCCCGGAGTAGCGCTGCAAAAGGACGTTGAATGCCGCCAACAGTGTCATAAAAAGCGTGGCATTGTGTTTACGAGACAGCTCATTGAGGCGAGTCAACAACTCACGATCAATTTCAAAGCCGATCGTGTCGCCGTTAAAGGTCTGAAATGCCGGACGTGGTCGATCCGTTGGTAAATTGAGCACGCCGGCTGCGCCGGCCAATTGTTGCTTCCAATAATTGAGATGAAACTCAAGCACCTCATCCTTGAGCCATTGACGTTGCCAATAGGCGTAATCGGGATATTGAATTTTCAGGTCTGGCAGCTCCGGTGCCTGGCCCTGGCGAAATGCTTCATAATAGGCGGCAACTTCGGCAATAAAAATGCCCATGGACCAGCCGTCCGAGATGATGTGATGCATATTCAGCACAAAAACACTCGTCGTGACATTTTGCTTAATCAGATGCAAGCGCACGAGTGGGCCTGTCTGCAAATCAAACGGGGTGGTGAATTCGCGATAAAGAAATTCCGGCACATCTTTTTCCAGCTCATCCTCGGACTTTTCCCGCCAATCCACAATGTGCAGTTTGAAGGAAATATTGTCCGAGATGACCTGTTGTGGTTTGCCATCTTGGGTGATAAAAGTCGTGCGCAAGGATTCATGTCGATAGGCGACCGCTTCAAGGCTCTTGCGGAAGGCATCGAGATCGAACTGTCCAACGAGACGTACAGCAGCCGGCAAATTATACATGGGACTGCCGGGTTCCAGCTGGTCCAGGAACCAGAGTCGTTGCTGCGCAAAAGAGAGCGGCAGATTTGCCTCGCGCGCCACCGGCTCAATCGGCGGCGCCATCATCGCGTTCAATCGCGGATCAAAATGTTGCAGACTGAGTGCCATCTGAGCAATGGTGGGTGATTCAAAAATCATTGCAATAGGTACCTGGAGACTGAACTGTTCGCGTACACGGGAAATGAGCTGGGTCGCCAACAGAGAGTGGCCACCGATATCGAAAAAGTTGGCGTAGACGCTGATATTGTCCAGGTGCAGCACATCCATCCATGCAGCGGTTAATTTGCGTTCAATGTCGTTTCGAGGTGTCACCATCTCCACATCGGCTTGTAAATGCTCACTTGTCGGCAGGGGCAGGGCGCGACGATCCACTTTACCATTGGGCGTCAAGGGTATTGTTGCAAGGCGGAAGACAATGTGCGGCACCATATAATCCGGCAGCGACTCACTGCACCACTCGCGCAGTTGCTGATCGTTCGGATGTTCTTGATCTTCGGCAACGATATAAGCCACCAGCTTTTGATCACCGCGTCGCCCGACGATCTCGCGCACCAACACAACCGCCTGCTTTATTTTCTCATGCCGAATGAGCACCTGCTCTATCTCGCCCAACTCGATGCGAAATCCGCGCAACTTGACTTGATGATCGATGCGCCCCAGGAATTCAATATTGCCATCGGCTAAATAACGCACCAGATCACCCGTGCGATAGAGTCGCTCGCCTGCCCGGCCAAACGGATTAGGGCTAAAGCGCTCGGCCGTTAAATCCGGTCTGTTGTGATACCCGCGCGCCAGACCAAGACCGGCAATACAGAGCTCGCCGGGAACGCCCGGCGGGACGAGCTGCATCAAATCATCAAGGATATACAGACGAACGTTGCCAATGGGTTTGCCAATCGGCATGGTGGGTGCATTAGCTAATTCTGTGACCGGGTAACTCGAGGCGCAGACCGTATTTTCGGTTGGCCCGTACGCATTCAAAAATCTTCTTCCCCCCGACCATTTCGCCGCAATGTCTCGCGAGCAGGCTTCACCGGCAGACACGAGCGTCCGCAAGTGCTCGAGCCCGTCCGGAGACATCACCGACAGCGCAGTTGGCGGCAAGGTGATGGTGGTTATTTTGTGCTCCTGCAAATAGTGCTGCAAATCTGCTCCTGGCAAAACCTTATCTTTGGGGGCCAGGTAGAGTGTTGCGCCACTCACGAGAGTGGTAAAAATCTCGGATACCGACGCATCAAAACTGAACGACGCAAACTGCAAACAACGACATGTCTCATCCAGTTGAAAATCCTTGATCTGTTCCAGCGTCAGATTCACTAATCCGCGATGCTGCAGCATGGTGCCTTTGGGTTGACCGGTTGAGCCGGAGGTATAAATCATATAAGCCAGGTGATCGGCATTCGTCAGATTATCCGGATTCTCGGCGGATTCGTCCGCTATTTTCGCCCATTCGGCATCCAGACGGATAATGTGCAGCTCGGGACGATCAAACTGTCCGGCAAGAAAATCTTGCGTGAGGAGCACCGTAATGTTAGCATCCGCCATTATATAATCGATACGATCCTGCGGATAACCTGGATCGATGGGCACATAGACACCACCGGCTTTGAGCACGCCCAAAAGACCAACAACCTGCTCAATAGATTTCTCGACAGAAATGCCGACGAGTTTTTCCGGCCCAACACCCAACGCTCTTAAATAATGTGCCAGGGTATTGACCCGCTGGTTTAACTCGGCGAATGTCAATAGCTCCCCCTCAAAGTAGAGCGCCGGCGCATCCGGCGTGCGAGCAATCCTTTCCTCGAACAGTTCATGGATGCATTTGTCACGCGGGAAGCTGACATCCGTTGCATTCCAGGATTGTATAATGGCTGTCTTTTCCGCTTCTGTGACCAGTTCCAGCTCGCTAATCTGTGCATGCGGACTTTTTACCATCTGCTGTAACAACAAGACAAAATGGTCAGCCATACGCTGAATGCTCTCTTTTTTAAAGAGATCTGTATTATATTCGAACTCGGCATAATAGCCGTCGCTGGATTCAGCCATCACCAGAGTGATATCAAACTTAGCGGCGCGTTCATCCGCCTCCACGACCTCCATGGCCAAAGAAGACTGTTCAAAACCTATCGATCCTCGAGGTGTATTTTGCAGAACAAACATCACCTGGAAGAGCGGTGAGCGGCTCATATCGCGTTCGCGTTCCAGTCTATCGACCAACTGTTCAAACGGTACATCCTGATGCGCGTAAGCATCCAGGGTGTAATCGCGTACCTGTGTCAGCAGCTCTTCAAAAGTCATTCGATTGGACAATTCGGCGCGCAGCACCAGTGTATTGACAAAAAAGCCGATGAGTGCCTCGGTCTCGGAATAGTTGCGGTTGGCGATGGGCGATCCGACCAGAATCTCCTCCTGGTGGGTGTAACGGTAGAGCAACGACTGGAAAGCGGCCAACAGGGTCATGAACATGGTGGCGTCGTGCTTTTGACTCAAGTCGCGTAATCCATCGACAATTGCGCGAGGAATTTTTATCGATACAGCATCGCCATTAAAAGTTTGTATACCCGGCCTCGGATAATCAGTCGGGAGATCGAGAACCGGCGGATTGACGCCGATCTGATCTTGCCAAAAATTGATCTGCTTCTCGAGGACGGCTTCGGTCAGCCACTCGCGCTGCCAGGCCGCGTAATCCGCGTATTGAATAGCAAGTTCCGGCAACTGCGGTGGTCGGTTCGCCCGGTAGGCCTGATAGAGTATTCCGAATTCCTGCATCAGCACATTTGTCGACCAGCCGTCGGAAATAATATGATGCATGGTGAACATCAAAACATGTTCCTCTTGACTCAGGCGGATCAAACCGCCGCGATACAATGCTCCTTCATCAAGCTTGAATGGCCGCATGGCATTGTCCGTCACCAGTCGGGACATTTCGAGGTCACGCTCTTGCTCCGATTTTTTGCTGAGATCATAGATCGGCAACTCAACTGGTTGCGGTTGCAGGATGCGCTGTTTCGGCGTGCCGCGCTCTTCAATAAAAATGGTTCGCAAGGCTTCATGTCGGCGCACGATTTCAGTGATTGACCTTTCAATCGCATCAATATCAAGTTCGCCGCTTATTTTAATAGCGATGGGAATATTATAGTTGGCATTCTCCGGCGCTAATTGATCCAGGAACCAGAGTCGCTGCTGCGCAAAAGACAGGGGCAGATCACCATGACGAGGTACCGGTTGGAGCGGCGGCGCCATCCGCCCGTCCTGCTGTTGGCGAGCGCTGTCAATGTGGCGAACCAGGCCGACAATCGTCGGCGTTTCAAAAAGAGACCGCAACGGCAATTCGACAGCAAAAACATCGCGAATCCGCGACATCAATTGGGTCGCCAACAGCGAATGGCCACCAAGCTCAAAAAAGTTATCCAATACACCAATCCGATCCACATGCAGCAGCTCCAGCCAAATATCGGCTAACAGCTCTTCCTGCGCATTGCGCGGGGCGACAAATTCTGTTGTGCTCTGCAAATTTTCATATTCTGGCCGAGGCAGGGCGCGCCGGTCCACTTTGCCACTGGAGGTGAGTGGAAAAGCATCTAATTGCACAAGCGCCACGGGGCGCATATACTCGGGTAATTGCTGCCGCAGCAGCTCAAACAAGGCATCATGTTCAATACTCTGCCCCGCGACAACGGTATAATAGGACACTAATCGTTTGTCACCTGGTGAGTCCTCCCGGACGAGGCTCAGTGCGCTGTCAATAGCAGGGTGTTGCTGCAGTACGGCATCTATCTCACCCAGCTCAATCCGGTAGCCTCTAATTTTCACCTGGCTATCCATACGGCCGAGGAAAATCAGCAAACCATCGTTCAGGTAGCGGACGAGATCGCCGGTTTTATAGAGGCGTTCTCCCGGTTTCTTTCCGAATAGATTGGGGATAAACCGTTCGGCGGTCAAGTCCGGGCGATTCAAATAGCCGCGCGCCACACCTTCGCCGCCAATATACAGCTCTCCGGCAACACCGGCGGCAACCGGCTCGAGTGTGTCGTTTAGCACATAAACAACGCTGTTGGTGATGGCCCTGCCGATGGGTACCGAGCCTATGCCACGCCACCCGCTCGCTTCGTACACCACACATCCGACAACTGTTTCTGTTGGTCCGTACTCGTTGAACAAAAGTGTGTTCGGCGCATTCTTTTGCCAGAAAGAAATCTGCTCGGCGGTCAAATTCTCGCCGCCAATGATAAAGCTGTGCGTCAATCCGGCGGCTTCTTCCGCCGGCACCTGACGTCCCAACAGCTCCAGATGCGCCGGGGTAATTTTTACGATATTAAAATCTTTATAGTGGCGCAGCGCCCGGCTCAGCGCTTCGAGATCGGCGTCATCCGGTAACAGGACAGCCGTTTTGCCGTTCAAAAAGGGCGTAAAGACCGCCGTCACCGTGGCATCAAAAGCAATGGTCGAATGAACGATGGAGCCTCTCCCCTTTTCCAGCGGGTATGCTCTGGCTGTCCAATCGAGGTAATTTGTCAAACCACGATGCGTGATCATGGTGCCTTTGGGCTTGCCGGTTGAGCCGGAGGTATAAATCATGTACGCCAGATTTTCCTGATCGATTTGCACATCCGGATCAAAAGTTGCATGCTGGGCAATAGTCTCCCAATCAGCATCGAGCCGCAAAACAGCCGCATTGTGCTCTGGCAGCCGATGTGCAGCATCTGCGGTTGTGAAAATAATCGGAGCGTTCGAATCGTTCAGCATGTAGGCGATGCGTTCCGGCGGGTAATTCATATCAATTGGTACATAAGCCGCGCCGGCCTTGAGGACGCCTAACATACCAACAATCATCTCTATCGAGCGCGGAACACAAAGTCCGACGAGAACATCCGTGCACACGCCCTGCTTGATCAGATAATGTGCCAAGGCATTTGCCCGGGCATTGAGCTCGGTATAGGTCAAAACCTTGCCGGCGCATTCAATCGCACTATGCTCCGGAAATCGCGCCGCGGTTTCGTTAAAAGTCTCGACAATATTTTTTTCATAGCGCAGCGGTGCGGTCTTGCCATTCCACTCTAATAGAATCTGTTTCTGCTCATGCGGCGTGATCATCGGCAGGGTCGAAATTGTTCGTCTTGAGTTAACGACGATCTCATCCAGCAGTTTGCAAAAATGGCTAATCATGCGGTGAATCGTTTCAACATCAAACAGGTCGGTGTTGTATTCGAATCCGCCGCTCAACTGATCGCCTTCTTCGACCATAAACAGGGTCAGATCAAACTTGGAGGTGCCACTGTGCGCCAGGATCGGGCTGATCTGCAGCCTTGTCTCCGTGACAATCTCCTGATCAGGGGTGTTTTGCAGAGCAAACATCACCTGGAAGAGCGGCGAGTGGCTCATATCGCGCTCGACCTTGAGGGCATCGACGATTTTTTCAAACGGTACATCCTGATGGGCAAAAGCGCCGAGGGCGGTCTTTTTCACGCGTGCCAACAGATCGTCGAAGGTCGGATTATTCGAGAGATCGCCGCGCATCACCAGAGTATTGACGAAAAATCCAATGAGATTTTCCAGCTCGCCGCGCGTGCGGTTGGCCACCGGCGTGCCGATGTTGATATCATCCTGACCGCTATAACGATACAGCAGCACATAAAAAGCCGACATCAGCGTCATGAACAGGGTGACACCTTTGGACTGGCTGATCGCATTCAGCGCATGCGTCAATTCTTTTGACAGATCAAAGCTGATAAAGTCACCATTGGGCGTTTGCATGGCTGGTCGCGGTCGGTCCGTTGGTAAATTGAGAACCGGCGGTGACCCCTGCAAGGTCTCCTTCCAATAGTTGATCTCGTTCTCCAGCACCGCATCTTTCAACCAGTGGCGCTGCCAGTAGGCAAAATCCTGATACTGCAACGGCATCGGCGGCAAGATGGAGGCATCGGCGGCATGGTCATACAACAGGGCAATCTCGCCAATCATAATCGTGGATGACCAGCCGTCCGAGATGATATGATGCATGGTAAAGAGGAAAATATAATCTTCATAATCCATGTTCAGCAACCGGATGCGGAACAGCGGCGCTGTGGTCAAATCAAATGGTTGTTGCGCCTCTTCGGTCGTGAGTCGTTTGGCTTTGGCTTCGCGTTCATCCGGCGGCACATTTCTCAGATCAACATGTTGAATATCAATATCAACAGTGTCGGCAATCTTTAATACCGGTTTGCCGCCCTGCTTGTGAAAAGTCGTTCGCAGCACATCGTGACGTTGGACGACCGCTCGTATACATTTTTCAAGTCGAAAGATATCCAGCGGACCTTTGATGCGAATCGCATCCGGTATATTGTAAAAAGGACTGTTGGGTTCGAGCTGATCGAGGAACCAGAGTCGTTCCTGGGCAAACGACAGCACCGGCAACGCCTCCTCCGGCATACGGGTGATAGGCGGAATATCAATGGACGCGCCAATGGCGGCCCGGTCGATCACCTCGGCCAATTCTCGCACCGTCACATACTCAAAAAGGTTGCGCAGCGGCAGCTCGACATCAAATGTGGCGCGCAGTCGCGACATGACCTGGGTGGCTAACAAGGAATGGCCGCCAAGCTCGAAAAAATTATCCTCGGCACCGACCTTGTCCACGCGCAGCACTTTGGACCAGATGCCGGCTAATTTTTTCTCGGTATCAGTCGCCGGCTCGACAAAAGTTTGCAACGCTTCATAAGCGGATTGATCCGGCGCCGGCAGCGCTTTGCGATCCACCTTGCCGTTTGGTGTCAGCGGCAAAGCGCCTAACACTAAAATGGCGGAGGGAATCATATAGTCCGGTACATGGTCTTTTAAAAAGGCGCGCAGTGTCGAGCTATCCGGTGCCGCATTGCCGCGGGCGGTGACATAACCCACCAGACGTTGATCACCAGGGATGTCCTCCCGTGCTATAACGACCGCGTTTTTAATGCTCGGATGTTTTTCCAGCATGGTCTCGATTTCACCCAACTCGACGCGAAAGCCGCGAATTTTGATTTGAAAATCGATGCGTCCAAGAAACTCGATGTTGCCATCCGCCAACCATCGCGCCAAATCACCAGTACGATACAAACGTTCGCCGGTCGTGTTGCTGAATGGATTGGGGACGAACTTTTCCGCCGTCAGGTCCGCTCTTTTGAAATAGCCGCGTGCCAGGTTTGGCCCGGCGACCAACAGCTCGCCGGGAACACCAATGGGCGATAAATTAAAATGTGGATCAACGATATAGATTTTGCTGTTGGGGAATGGTCGACCAATGGGCACGAGACGTTCTTCAGCATAACTGGATACATCACCCTCAAAAAAGGTGCTGTCAACAGCTGCTTCGGTCAAGCCAAATGAATTGATGAGGCGTGTTTTTGGGCCGCAAAATTTGAGAAATTTGGCATATTCCTTGACCGTCCAAACATCCGATCCGGCAATCAGGTTCTTCATAAAATCCAGTTTTTGCCCGGTTTCCTCGAGGTAGCCGATCAAATTGCGCAAAACGGCCGGGACAAACTCGGCGCAATTGATATGTTCGCGGCGCATGAGCGCATAGAGTTTTTCAGCCTCGAGCAGGCTCTCTCGCGGCACCAGCACCAACTTGCCGCCCGACAGCAGCGCTCGAACAAAATCGCCGCCAAAAACATCAAAAGAAAAGCTGGCCATTTGTAAATGGCTGTCCACGCCGTCACGCAGACGATAATCATGTTCCCAGGCAAGATAAGCGTTGACGATACTTTTATGCGCGACCATGGTGCCTTTGGCTTTGCCAGTGGAACCGGAGGTATAAATCATGTAGGCAAGATTATCCGCCACTGTCCCACTCGCAGGATTGTCGTGGCTTTGACCGTCAATTTTGGGCCAATCGGCGTCTAACAACACGACGTTAAAATGACCTTCAGGGAGAAGCGCGGCATAATTTTTTGTTGTCACAACAACAGCAGCTTCGGAATCTTCCAGCATAAAAGCGATACGGTCTTCCGGATAGCCGGGATCAACCGGCACATAGGCTCCACCGGCTTTCAAAACACCGAGCACAGCCACCGGCAAATTGATGCTTTTATCCAGACAAAGACTCACCTTGACATCCGGTCCCACGCCTTTTGCCATCAAATAGTGCGCCAGCTTATTGGCGCGAACATTCAATTCCTTGTAGGTCAAATATTCTTTCGCGAAAACGACAGCGATCGCATCGGGAGTCTTTTGCACCTGTGCTTCAAACAAGAAGTGCAGACAGGTTGCATAGTCATAGCCTTTATCAAAATTATTCCACGTCAACACCAGTTGTTGTTTTTCTAGCTGCGGTAAAAAGTCTAATTGCGACAATCGAGCATCGGGAAAAGTCGCGACAGCACCGAGCAGGTTTACGTAATGCTGCAGGAGCCGCTGCATGGTAGCATCGTCATAAATATCGGTGTTGTATTCGGCGGTGATGCTGAAGGATTTTGCCCCCTCGTTGACCATCAGGGTCACATCATAGGTCGAAGTCCCGGCATCGACGTCTAATTGCTGAATCGTCACATCCGAAAAAGTGAGGTCAGGGGTCATCGGGGTGTTTTGCAGGATGAACATGACCTGAAACAGCGGTGAATGCGCCATATCGCGTTGGGGCTGCAGGATTTCGACGAGCCGTTCAAACGGAATATCCTGATTATCGTAAGCCTGCATGGTCGTCTGTTTGAGGGCCGCTAACAGCTCGGAAAATTTCGGATCATCGGCCAGGTTAGAGCGCAAAACCAGCGTATTGACAAAAAAACCGATGAGCGGTTCGATTTCGGCGCGATTTCGATTGGCAATCGGCGAGCCAACGATGATGTCATCCAAACCGGTGTAGCGATGCAGAAGCACTTTGAAAGCCGCCAAAAGACTCATATAGAGCGTGACACCGGCTCGTCGCGACATTTCTTTGAAGGCATGCGTGATCTCCTCGGGGACGAGAATTTCTGCGTTCGCCCCGACCATTGTCTGCACCGTGGGACGCGGACGATCGCCGGGCAATTCCAGAATCGGCAGACTGCCGCCAAGCTGCTTTTTCCAATAGCGCTGTTGTTTTTCCAGCACCTCGCCGGCAATATAGTGCTGTTGCCACTCGGCAAAATCGCCGTACTGAATCGGCAAAGCCGGTAGCGGGGATTCCTGCCCCGCAGAAAAGGCGGCATAGAGTGTGGTAATTTCGGAGACAAAAACGCCCATCGACCAGCCATCCGAGATGATGTGGTGCATGGTGATCAAAATGACGTGATCGTGCTCCGCCGCTTTGATGAACGTCACTCGAAGCAGCGGCCCTTTGCGCAGATTAAACGGTGTTGCGGCCTCCCGTCGCGCGAGATTGAGGATGCGCGCTTCCTGTTGCCCGGCGGGCACATCGGTGATGTCGATAACCGGAAACTCGCGTGGTTTGTAGGGATGGATAATTTGTGAGGCTTCATCCTGCACGGTCTCAAAAGTTGTGCGCAGCGTTTCATGTCGCTCGATCACTTTGTTGATTGCGCGCACCAGTACAGCCTTTTGCAGGTTACCCTTGAAGCGGACGCCGGTGGGGATATTATAAAACGGGCTGTCCGGCTCAAATTGATCGAGAAACCACAAGCGCTGCTGCGCAAAGGACATGGGCAGGACGTAAACGTCCTCTTCAACCTGTGGAAGTTCAATATTATTTATATCAACATTGTTACTATAGTCGTCAGGCATTTATATCACCGTAATAATTCTCAACAAAGCTTAAAAGCAACCCGATCAATCTGTTTGGATATCGGCCAATTTGCGACGTCGGCTCTCGCGAGAGACAGCGGTGATCGCCGGTATGTCCTCTTTGGGCGCTGTTAGTTTGGCGTGTTCGACGGCCTCGGCCAATCCGGCTACGGTAGGTTGTTCAAACAACACGCGTAGCGGCAACTCGACATGAAATTGCGTGCGCATCCGCGACATAAATTGGGTCGCTAATAAAGAGTGGCCGCCGAGATCAAAAAAGTTGTCGTTCACACCAACCTTATCGACGCGCAGCAGCTCCTGGCAAATTTCGACGAGCTTTTCTTCCGTCTCATTTCTCGGCGCGACATATTCCACCTGCAAATCAGGACGTGACAAGTCGGGCGCCGGTAGAGCTTTGCGATCAATTTTGCCGCTCGGCGTCAATGGCATTTCATCTAAATAAACAAAAGTTGCCGGCACCATATAATCGGGCAGTCGATTTTTCATATATAGTCGAAGATCATCCACTGTCGGCTTTTCGGTTGTTTCAAAAACACAATAGGCAACCAGTCTCGTATCGTCCTGACGTATTTCTTTGGCCAACACAATGACATTTTGCACGGACGGGTGCTCCGAGAGAACCGCTTCAATTTCACCAAGCTCAATGCGGAATCCACGCACTTTGACCTGATGATCGATGCGACCTAAAAATTCAATATTGCCGTCGGGCAGATAACGAACCAAATCACCGGTGCGATAAAGACGCGAGCCGCCGACCGGATCAAAAGGATTGGGAATAAATTTTTCCGCGCTCAAGTCGGGCCTGTTCAAATAACCGCGCGCCAGACTCGGTCCACCAACGCACAATTCGCCGGCGACACCAATAGGTGTCGGATTAAAGTGTGCATCCAGGATATACAGCTTGGCATTGTCGATCGGGCGACCAATGGGTGGTCCCTGCGGAAAACGGCCATCGCACAAAAACATGGAGGCGCAAACGGTCGTTTCCGTCGGTCCGTAGGCGTTAAAATAGTGCCGACCGTGTCGCCAGCGTTCGACCAGTTCCGCCGGACACTTTTCACCAGCGGTGATGATGGTATGCAGGTCCGGCAAATCGGTCTTTGGCACCACGGCCAGTACCGAAGGCGGCAGTGTGACCGTGGTGATTTTTTGATCGCGCAAGACGGTGAGCAAACCATCACCCGTGGTCAAATTTTCCTGGTCGGTAAATACCAGGGCAGCGCCATTCAACAACGCCATCACCGTCTCCCACACAGACGCATCAAAACTCATCGGCGCAAATTGTAGAATACGTTTGTCGGGATGAATGTTGAATGCCGTCTTTTGTGCCTGTGCCAGATTAATCGCTCCCTGGTGCTGCAGCATCGTGCCTTTGGGTTTACCGGTCGAGCCGGAAGTGTAAATGACGTATGCCAGATTGGACGACAGTATATTCAAATCTAAATTAGTCTCTGCAAAAGCCGCACACTGCTCCCAGTCCGTATCGAGACAAAAGACCGTAGCGCCATGCTGCGGCAAATGTTTTTTGATCTCACTTTGAGAGAGCAATATCGAAATCCCGGAATCCTCCAGCATATAGGCGATACGGTCTTCCGGATAGGTCGGATCAATGGGCACAAAAGCGGCGCCCGCTTTGAGAACGCCAAGCACGGCGACAGCCTGATCCAGAGACCGTTGCAGGGAGATGCCGACGAGTTGATCCGGCTCGATGCCCTGGCCGCGCAAATGCCGAGCCAACTGATTGGCGCGAGCATTCAGCTCCGAGTAGGTCAGCTGCTGCTCATTATATATGGCGGCCACAGCATCCGGATGAGTGAGCACGTGCGCTTCAAACACCTCGTGCGCACATTTGTCCGTTGGGAACTCGATATCATTGGCATTCCATTCGTGGAGCAGACGATATTCTTCATTCTCGGGAATGATTTTTATATCATCAACGCGCTGATCCGGCTCCATCAGCATATTCTGCAACAACAATTCGATATGCTGCAACATTCGCTCGATGGTTTCCGGCTTGAACAAATCGGTATTATATTCAAATTCGAGCGAAATGCCGTCCGGCGATTCGGCAGCCTGCAGGGAGAGATCAAACTTTGCCGTTTTGTTTTCGCTATCCACAGGTGCCATGCTCAATCCGGGCAATTCGAGGCCGCTCATCGGCGTATTTTGCATGACAAATACGACCTGAAACAGCGGACTATGACTCAGATCCCGTTCCGGCTGCAGACGTTCGACCAACATCTCAAAGGGGATATCCTGGTGCGCATAGCCTTCCAGCGCTGTTCGACGCACCTGCTGCAACAGTTCCAGAAACGTTGGACGCTCATCAAATCGACAGCGCAAAACGAGATTGTTGACAAAAAAGCCGATGAGTCCCTCTGTTTCGCTTCGATTGCGGTTGGCGATAGGTGTACCGATATTAAAATCATCTTGATTGGAATAACGATAAAGCAGCGTTGCAAAAGCAGCAAAAAGCGTCATAAAGAGCGTCACGCCCTCCTGGCGACTGAAAGCAATTGTCGCCCGTGAGAGCTCCGGTGACAAGACTCGGCCCAATGTGTCGCCGTGAAAAGACTGCACACGAGGACGCGGGAAATCGGTAGGCAATTCCAGCATACCCGGATTGCCGGCTAATTTTTCTTGCCAGTAGTTGAGTTGTTTTTCGAGGTTTTCACCCTGCAGGGTGCGGCGCTGCCACTCGGCAAAATCAACATATTGCACCGGCAGGGGCGGCAATTGTGGCGTTTCATCAGTGACAAACGCGCGATACAGTTCAGCAATCTCCTGTACCAAAATGCTGATAGACCAACCGTCGCTGATGATGTGGTGCATGGTAAAAAAGATAACGTGATCATCCGGCGCCACGCGTAAAAGGCGCGCGCGAAACAGCGGCGCTTCTGTGAGATTAAACGGCGTTTGCGTCTCCACAGCCGCCTGCTCGGCGATTAATTTCTCCTGCTCAACAATCGTTTCAGCATCAATGTCCTCAACCTGCAGTGGAATGGTCAAAGATTCAGCGATGTTTTGCACCGGCTTGCCCTCAATGTCGGTAAAACTTGTGCGCAGGACTTGATGACGTTCTACCAGGGCATTCAGGCTTTTTCCCAGCGCTGC
Organism: Candidatus Zhuqueibacterota bacterium; assembly: GCA_016928775.1. Lineage (GTDB taxonomy): Bacteria > Zhuqueibacterota > Zhuqueibacteria > Residuimicrobiales > Krinioviventaceae > Kriniovivens. The sequence goes on from JAFGKD010000094.1 coordinate 39,161, forward strand.
CACATTTAGCTCGCCTAACAAGCGAAGGGCGATCGGGATATTGTTAAACGCACTGTCCGGCTCAAGCTGATCCAGGAACCACAAACGTTGCTGGGCAAATGATAATGGCAACTCCTCCTCACGGTTCACCCTGATAATTGGAGCAACATCGAGTCCGGAATGTGCCGATAAAAGCCGATCAATATGAGCGCTCAATTCGGCCAAAGTGGCGGATTCAAAAACAACCTGCATCGGAATATCGATTTCAAAAGCATCCCGCAGGCGACTGAGAAGCTGTGTGGCCAATAGTGAATGCCCACCCAGCGCGAAAAAATTGGCTTTGGAGCTGACATGCTCGATATGCAATAAATCCTGATAAAGTCCGGCGACCAGCTCCTGAGTTGGCGTGAGTGTAGTGATGGATTGCTCGTCCTCGACCTGGTCGGGTATGGGCAACGCTTTGCGATCAATTTTTCCGTTTGGCGTCAACGGAAAATCCTCCAACTGAACATAGGACGCGGGCAGCATATAGCCCGGCAGTTTTTCACGCAGGATATCATTGAAGGGTGCGGGATCAAAGGTTCCGCCCTCTTTGAGAATAACATAGGCGACGATTCGCTGTTGATTTTCTACGTCTTCTCTCGCAACGACCAAAGATTCTTTGACATCTTTGATGCTGTCCACCAGCGCCTGAATTTCACCAAGCTCAACCCGAAATCCCCGAATTTTAATCTGGTGATCCACCCGCCCCTGAAAGACAATCTGGCCACTTGGCAAAAATTTGACGAGATCGCCGGTCGCATACAGGCGTTCACCCGGATTTTTCGCAAAGGGATTGGGGATAAATTTTTCCGCGGTTAAATCGGGGCGATTGTGATAGCCGCGTGCCAGGCCAATACCGGCAACGTATAATTGCCCAACCACACCAATGGGAACGCAATGATAGTTTTCATCTAAAATAAAGGTGCGCAAATTGCCGAGGGGTTTGCCAATTGGCGGAATTTCTGCACCGGGAATTCGACCATTCAATTCGGTCCAGGTGGCGGCAATGGTGGTTTCCGTTGGTCCATAGCCTTGGTACATCTTCCGGCCGGGCAACCAATGTTCAATCATCTCCCAGGAGCATGCTTCGCCGCCGGTCATAAGCGTTTTGATTTCCGATAGGTCATATTTTTCCAGCGATCTGAGAATTGAAGGAAGAGATAAGGCAATATTTGTATCGTGCTCACGAATGAAAGAGACCAGACGATCTGAATCCAGCAACATATCCGGCGGCACAAGATACAGCGTACTACCGGTTGACAAAGCTTTGAAAAAATCCGAAACAGAGACATCAAAGCTAAAGGACACCGATTGCAGTACCCGGGTGTTGCAGGACAAACCAAATGTTTCCTTTGCGACGGCAACATAACTGCACAGTCCACGATGCTGTAACAGTGTTCCTTTTGGATTGCCGGTTGATCCTGATGTATAGATCATATAAGCCAGATTATCTGCCAGGATCGGAAGATTCGGATTTTCGTTCTTTTCCTTCTCAATCTCCGGCCATTCAGCGTCGATGCAAACAATTTTGCCGGTGATATCCGGTACATTTTTCAGATTTTCTTGCCAGGTAATTAAAACCTGCAATCCCGAATCTTCAATGAGATAGGAGATTCTCTCCACAGGATAGTGCGGATCAATCGGCACGTAAGCTCCACCCGCTTTCATCACGCCAAGGATCGCGACGATCATATTGACACTTTTTTCCAGACAGACACCAACGATAGATTCCGTTGTGACGCCAAAGCGGCGCAGATAGTGCGCCAACTGATTCGCCCGTTCATTCAACTCCTGATAGGTTATGGTGTCGCCGTTCGCGTACACCGCCAACTGGTCGTGACAATTGGCTGCTGCCTGCTCAAAAAGGCGGTGAATGGGTGTATCTTCCTTGTAGGGGAAATAAGTTTGATTCCAGCGAGAAAATGTCGCTTTTTCCGCTTCCGTCAGAATATCGATATCTTTGATCGGAGCGTTCGGTGCACTGACAAATTGCTGCAAAATGACGCGCACATGCCCCAAAAGCCGGTGTATTGTGTCCGCAGCAAAAGCGTCACAATCATAAGCGACCTCAAATCCCATCTGCGCGCCCGGGGAACAGACAAAGGTCAATGGAAAGTTGGTTCTGGAGAAAAATTTCAGATTTTGCAGAGATACGGCTTTTTCCTGTTTGCCCAACGCTTCATCGACTGGATAGTTTTCAAAAACCAAAATGCTGTTAAATAACGTCTCGTCACCGGCGATGTCACTCCAGCTCTTAATCTGCGCTAACGAGCTATATTCAAAACGGCGACTATCCGCCTGCTCGGCCTGCAATTTTTTCAGCCAATCCAGAATGCTCATATCGGGATCAAGATAGGTTCTGACCGGCAGCGTATTGATGAAAAGACCAACCATCTGATCGGCTCCTGCCAACTCGGGTGGGCGGCCGGAAGCTGTGGCGCCGAATAAAACATCCGGCTCGCCGGAATAACGGGAGAGGATCATGGCCCATACACCCTGGACGAGCGTATTGAGCGTCAAACCGGATTCTTTGGTAAAGTCCGACAACCGCTCCGACTCCTCTTTGGACAGCATGATGCCGGTTGTTGTGTACTTGCCGTTGGGCTCGGTTCCGTATTTGAGCCGATCGACAACGAGCGGCGTCGGAGCCGAGAAACCTTTGAGCTGCTGTCGCCAAAAGGATTCTGCCTTGGCCATATCCTGCTCTTGCAGCCATTCGATATAATGGCGAAATGGTGGACGTTCCGGAAAATCAATCGGTCGACCTTTGTCACATGCCTCATAAAGGCTGAAAAATTCCTGAATCAGCAAGGGTTGTGACCAGCCATCCAGCAGCAGATGGTGATGCGTCCAGACAAATTTAGTGGTGGTTTGAGTCGTTTGAAACAGCGCGATGCGCATGAGCGGCGCCTGGCTGAGTTCGAATCCCTTTTTGCGCTCGGCTGCCAGGAATCGTCGCAGTTTGGCCGCTTGTTGCTTGCGGCTTTTCATACGCCAGTCTTGCTGCGTTATCTCAAAATCGACATGATCAAACACAACCTGAACGGGCTCATCAACGCCCTCCCAAACGAACGCTGTTCGCAGAATCGGATTACGCTTTATGATCGCCTGCCAGGCTCGCTGAAAGGCTTCGACATTGAGCGGACCGACAAAGTCACAATAAATTTGTTCAATATACGTTCCCGATTCCGGAGAATAGATGCTGTGGAACAGCATGCCCTGTTGCATGGGTGATAGTGGATAAATATCTTGAATATTGTTAGTGTTCATCAAATCTATTTTCCCTTACCTTTATTCAGTTGTCCCAAAACTTTGCCCAATTGCCGCTTGTCCAGTTTAGCCAAATCATATTTGGGTGGCGTTTCTGCCTCCGGTTTGTGCTCTGGCGGAGAAATCAGGCGCTGCAAAGATTTTATATAAAAATCAGCAAACCTTTCAATAGAAGATCTTTTATGAATTTGCGAACTGTAAGCAAAATGAATACTCAATCGCTCTCCGCTTACCTGAGCCGTCACGTCCAACAGATTTTCGCGTCGTGTGGTGGCACTTCGATCCGCACCCTTGTTCTCGCGTGCCGGCTTGAATGGCGAAGACTTTTCCAGCACCTGGTCAAGCTGCCCCAGATAGTTAAAGCTGATTTCGGGCTGCGGCATGTTCGCCAGCTTTTGGCGGATATCCGGATCATCGGTCATATAACGCAACAATCCGTAGCCAATGCCAAAACGCGGCGTTTGATCGAGCTGTCGTTTGATAGAATGTACTGACTCTTTGGCATCTTGCGCACGCTCGGCTTTTAAAAACAGCGGATAGAGCACAGTGAACCAACCCATGGTACGCGATGTATCGACATTTTCGAACAGCATTTCGCGGCCGTGCCCTTCCATATCGATGAGCACGGAACGTTTGCCGCTCCATTGTGCATACGCCTCAACAAACGCCGTGAGCAGGAGATGATTTATCTGCGCCCCGAACTGTCCCGGCAGTTCGTGCAAAATTGTATTTGTTTCTTCTCGAGTAAGAGCCACAAAAACCGCCTCGGTGTCCGCTTCGTAATTATTCGAGCGTTGATCCGGCGCATCGACCGGTATCGGGCTAACCAACTGCCGCTCATAATGGCTCCAGGTCGGCAATTCGTCTTTTACCGTTTGCGATTGGGCATATTGTGCAAGCTGCTGCGCCCAGTATTGAAACGACGTCGTCTTGGCCGGCAGTCGGATAGCCTGATCGGCTGCGGCTTGCTGGTACGCCGTCTGTATATCTTCCAACAAGATGCGCCACGAGACACCGTCCATCACCAGATGATGCACGGCAATAAACAATCGACTCGTCGAACCCAGATTAAAATTTGCACAAAGAAAAATTGGCCCATTTTGCAGGTTAAAAGACGCCTGTAGCTCGGCGCATTTTTCTTCGATGTGTTGTCGCTGTTGTGTTTCCTCTATGCGCGAAAGATCGAACTGATACAGCACCTGGTTTGGCTCTTCAGCAACAACGAGCTGCTGCCGGCTCCCATCGAGAATAAAACGGGCGCGCAGCATATCGTGATGCTGCTGAACGGCATATACCGCCTTTTCCAGAGCGTTGCCATCAAGAGCCTCCATAACGCCTAAAAGCAGCGATTGATTCCAGTGATGTGGTGCCGCAAAGTCCTGTTCGAAAAACCAGCGTTGAATCGGTGTGAGCTCCACCGGACCTTCTATCAGACCTTGCTCGGCGACAACAACGCCGCCCTGGACGGCAACGGCGGCAAGTCCAGCAATGGTTGGTTTCTCAAAGAGGAGCTTGGGCGTCAGACGAATCCCGGCCTGGTTGGCTTTGGCAATGACCTGAATACTCATGATCGAATCGCCGCCAAGCTCAAAAAAATTGTTCCTGGTGCCGATATCCTGACGGCCTAAAATGTCCCGGAATATGCTGAGCAACTTTTCTTCGATTTCATTTTCCGGCTCACCGGCAACCGTCTCTCCCTCCAGGTATTGGACATCCGGCCTGGGGAGTGCCTTGCGATTGATTTTGCCGCTGATCAATTTTGGCAATTCATCTAATCGCATGAAGGCATGCGGAATCATATAGTCCGGCACACTTTCTTTCAGAAAAGCCCGTAATTCGGCAGCTGTCAACTCGACATCATTCTCGGTCACAAAATACGCCGCTAATTTTACATCCTTGCCACCGTCACGGCGCGCGACCACAACCACGTCGCGAATGTTTGCATGACCTCGCGAAGATGCTTCGATCTCACCCAGCTCCACGCGAAAGCCGCGCACCTTTACCTGGTCATCGACACGACCGATAAATTCAATATTCCCGTCCGGCAGAAAACGCGCCAGGTCGCCGGTGCGATAAATGCGCGCACCTTCAACCTGACTCCAGGCGTCCGGGATAAATTTCTCGGCCGTCAGGTCCGGGCGATTCAGATAGCCGCGCGCCACACCGGCACCGCCAATGCACAATTCGCCGGGTACGCCAACAGGCGTAGGATTCAGGCGTTGATCGAGAATATAAATTTTATAATTGGGCAACGGCTTGCCAATCGGCATAAAATCCAAACGATGCTGCTCATTTTCCGCCGGATCATACAGGGTTGCAATGATCGTCCCTTCGGTTGGCCCGTAGGTGTTGACCCATTGCACGGTTTTGCCTGCCTGTTTGATCCAAAGCGCGTAGCGTTCCGGCGAGGCGGCCTCGCCGCCGGCAATGACCAGTCGAACCGATGGCGGCACTATCTTGTCATAGGCATCGAGCTCATGTACCATTTCATGCCAATAGGCGGTCGGCAAATCAAGAATGGTAATCTGCTCACGATCAACAAAATCTAACAACTCATCCACCGACATCACCACGCCGGCAGGACGCAGCACCAGCGTTGCGCCGCTGATCAATGTCGGAAAAATTTCTTCGACCGCGCCATCAAAATTGAGGGAGAAAAATTGCAAAATCTTGTCGCTTGAGGTATAATAAAAATCATGGCGAATGATATTGTTATGGTTGACCACACCTGCGTGCGTCACCAAAACGCCCTTGGGTGTGCCGGTTGAGCCGGACGTGTAAATGACATAAGCTAAAGCGTTCCCATCGACTGGAACATCGGGATTCACCACCGGCTCCGCCGCAATTTTATCCCACTCGCTGTCAAGACAAGTGAGATGAATGGTTTCGGAAGCAAATATCGATGCCAATTTCTCTTCTGTGAGCACAATGCGGACAGCCGCATCGTTCAGCATAAAATCAATGCGTTCCTTTGGGTAATTCGGATCGAGTGGCAGATAGCCGGCGCCGCTTTTTAGTATGCCAAACAGCGCAACGATCATCTCCAGAGATCGATTGTAACAGAGCCCGACAAGCGAATCCGCTTGTGCACCCTGTTTGATCAGATAGTGCGCCACCTGATTGGCGCGCTCATTCAGCTCGGCATAGGTGAGCTGCTCGCCGCCAGCCTTGACCGCAACAAAATCCGGCGTGCGAATCACTTGTTGTTCAAATAATTGAAAAAGCGGCAACGCGTCGTATGCAACAGCTGTATCATTCCATTCATGCACAATACGTTTCCGCTCCGCCTCCGGCAGCAAGCTATAATCGCTCACTGGTTTATCCGGCGCAGCCACGATCTCCTGCAGCAGCGTTTTCAAGTGCTCGATCATCCGGTGAATTGTTGATGCTTCGAACAAATCCGTATTATATTCAAATCCACCGACCAATTGTCCCGCATGCTCCTCCATGGCCAAGGTGAGGTCAAAGTTGGAGGTATGGGTCTCAATATTGATCTGTTCAAAAGTCAATCCAGATAAAGTCAAACTTTGAGACGGCATGTTTTGCAGCAGAAACATCACCTGAAATAGCGGGGTACGACTGGTATCGCGTTCCGGCTCAAGTGCGTCGACCAGTTTTTCAAACGGCACATCCTGGTGCGCATAAGCGCCAAGCGTCACTTCTTTGACGCGCTCGAGCACCGCGCGAAAACTCGGATGTCCGGAAAAGTCTGTTTTCAGGACAAGTGTATTGACAAAAAAGCCGATCAGATTTTCGATCTCGCTGTGATTTCGATTGGCGATCGGTGAACCGACCGCAATAAAATCCTGCTGGGTATAGCGGTACAGCAACGTTTGAAATGCCGCCAAGAGCGTCATAAACAACGTCACATTGTGCTGAGCCGTCAAGGCATTCAATGAGGCGGTTAGCTCGCGGGAGAGCGAAAACGAGCAATGCGCGCCGTTTGTCGTTTGAAAAGAAGGTCGTTTGAAATCCGTCGGCAGCTCAAGAACCTCATCTCCTGCACCGAGCTGATTTTTCCAATACTCTATTTCTTTTGTCAGCCTCTCCCCGTGCAGCCACTGTTGCTGCCAATACGCAAAATCCGCATACTGGATTTTTAGCGGAGGTAATGGCGTATTGTCCCCGCGAGACAAACGTTCATAAAGCGTCCCGACCTCTCGAACGAGCAGTCCAAACGACCAGCCGTCGGAGATGCTGTGGTGCATGGTCGAAGCAAAGATGTGTTCGTCTTCGCTCAGCCTGATCAGCCTGACTCGAAATAGCGGCGCAAGACCGAGATCGAATCCGGTTTTGGCATTTTCAAGAACAAGCGATTGTGCCTTTGTCTGACGCTCCGCTTCGCTCAACTGCGATATATCAACAACCGGAATGCTGATATTCAATTCTGCCCATACGCGCAATTTTGGCTTTCCCTCGATCGTGATGAATGCTGTTCGCAATACTTTATGTCGGTCAACGACTGCTTGTAAACAGCGGGTGAGAATATCGACATTCAGGTCACCCTTTATTCGAACCGCATCCGGAATATTGTATTGCGGATTACCCGGCTCGAGTTGATCAAGAAACCACATGCGCTGCTGGGCAAAGGAGAGCGGCTTTTCTGTCACCTCAGCCGGGGCAGGCAGGATCGGCGGACGATCAACGCCGTCTTTGTCACTTTTTTTCCTGTCAATGATCTCAGACAAATGGGCGACGGTCGGCCCGTCGAACAGATGACGCAGCGGTAGTTCGATACCAAGAACATCGCGAATACGCGATACCAATTGTGTGGCAATAAGGGAATGGCCGCCGAGATCGAAAAAATTGTCGTGTATGCCGACCCGATCCACGCGTAACAGCTCGGCGTAAACCGATGTCAGCATCTCTTCTGTCGGCGTTCGCGGTGCGACAAATTCGCTGGTGGATTCGATGCTCAAATCGGTCGGGATCGGCAACTGACGTTTATTCAGCTTGCCGCTCGGTGTTTTCGGGATCGTCTCGATGATCACAATTTTTGCCGGCACCATATAGGCCGGTAATCGCTCGGCCACATAGTGGCGCAATGTTTTCTCGTCAAGGGCAGGATCTCCGGCGACATAGGCCAGAATGATCTTTTCAGTTGTCGAAAGCGTATGCGCAAAAACCGCGCATTCTCTGACACCGGTGTAATCGTGCAGCAGCGCCTCAATTTCGCCTAATTCCACGCGAAAGCCGCGTATCTTGACCTGAAAATCGGCCCGCCCGATATAGTCAAGCGCACCGTCTTGCAGAAAACGCACCAGATCGCCGGTTTTGTACATCACACTGCCGGGTCGCGCACTGAAAGGATCGGGCAAAAAAGACTCGGCCGTGACATCCGGGCGGTTTAAATAGCCGCGCGTCACGTTCTTGCCACCCACATAAAGCTCCCCGGGCCAACCCATCGGCACCGGATTAAAATAGTCATCCAGAACATAATTGGTCACATTGGCGATAGGTCTGCCAATCGGCAACGATGACTTGGTTTCTGCGACAAAGTTTTCTCTTTTGGTAAAAAAAGCCGTACAAACGACCGCTGTTTCAGTCGGACCATACGAATTGGTCAACTCGACATCTGCACCGCCATTGGTCTGCCAGGTGACAAATCGTTCCAACGAGGCGCGTTCGCCGCCGATGATGACAACACGCACGCTCGCCGGCACAGAAACGTTTTTCTGTTCCAACTCATAGACGAGCTGATGCCAATACGCCGTCGGGATATCAAGAATAGTGACCTCTTCTTTTTCGACAAGCTGGATAAATTCGAAAACCGAAAGCACCGGCCCGGCAGGACGCAACACCAGCGTCGCACCGGCCATCAACGTCGGAAAAATCTCCTCAACCGCAGCATCAAAATTGATCGAGGAAAATTGCAGCAGTTTGTCTTTCTCGGTGATCTCATAATCCGCAATGGTGGCGAGATTATGGTTGGCGACCGCCGCATGCTGCACCAGAACGCCCTTGGGCGTACCGGTGGAACCGGAGGTATAAATGACATAGGCCAGGTTTTTCGGCGTCACCGCCGTCAGCGGACAGTCGGAAGCTTCTGCAGCGATCGACGACCACTCTTCATCGAGAACAACCAGATCAGCCTGAAAAGCGGCCAACGCTTCTTTTTGTGAGACCTGCGTTACGATCGTTGTGATGCCGGCGTCCTCGATCATAAACGCGAGACGCTCCGGCGGGTATTCGGGATCGAGCGGCAAATAGGCTGCGCCGGACTTTAGGATGCCTAACAATCCGACGATCATATCAATAGATCGTTCAATGGACAGGCCGACAAGCTTTTCCGGTCGCGCGCCCTTTTTGATCAGATAGTGCGCCACCTGGTTGGCGCGCTGCTCCAGCTCGCCATAGGTTATCTGCTGTGATCCGGCGATAATCGCCACGGTTTCAGGAGAGGCGTGTGCCCGCTGGAGCAAATCGTGTAGACAATAATCGTCGTCAAAATTTTTGTCGGTGTTGTTCCACTCGACGATGACCTGGTTATATTCGTCCGGCGATACAAGGCTCACCTGCGCAATCGGTTTATCCGGTGCTTCCAGCATTTTTTCGAGCAACAACGCGAAAAAATGAATCAATCGATCGATCGTCGCCGCTTCGAACAGATCCGTGTTATATTCTAATGAACCGCCTAATTGCTCATCACCTTCATGGATACCCAGGGTCAAATCAAATGTGGAAATTTCTTTGGGGAGATCGACCTCACTGATATTCAGACCAGGTAGCTGTGCTTCACCTGATTGTTTGTTTTGCATTACAAACATAATTTGAAACAGCGGCGTGTAGCTGGTATCGCGTTCGGGCTGCAGCTCTTCCACCAGCTTTTCGAACGGCATATCCTGGTGCGCGTAGGCGTCGAGGGTCACCTCTTTGACGCGCTGAAGGACCTGGCGAAAAGTCGGCGCACCGGCCAGATTTGTGCGCAACACAAGCGTATTGACAAAAAAGCCGATGAGATTTTCAAGCTGTTTTTTTGTACGATTGGCAATGGGCGTACCGACACAAATATCATCCTGCCCTGAAAAACGGCTGAGCACAATCTGCCAGACTGCCAATAACGTCATAAATAGTGTCACGCCTTCTGCGTTGCTGAAATCCTTGACTCGTTTGGATAATTCCTTAGAGAGTGTAAAAAGTGCGGTGGTGCCGCGATTCGTTTGGAATTGGGGACGCGGTTTATCGGTCGGCAAATTCAAATGCGACGGCGCATCAGCCAGAGTGTTTTTCCAAAAAGATAACTGCTCATCGTAAACCTGGCCGCTGAGATAGTTTTGCTGCCAGTTGGCAAAATCCGCGTATTGAATGTCCAAATCCCTGAGCGGCGATGGTTGTCCTTGCGCAAGCGAATGATAAGTGACGGCTACTTCGCGCAGCAGCACACCATTTGACCAGCCGTCGGTGATGATGTGATGCAGGATAAAAATGAGCACATACTCATCCGCTGCCAACTTTAGCAGTCGAGCGCGGAACATCGGTGCTGTAGCAAGATCGAATGGCAGGTGCCATTCATCTACGGCACAACGCTGCACCTCTTGCTCCTGCTGCTCGCGTGGTTTAATTGTCAAATCATCGACGGGCAAATTAAAATCAATGGATTTTTCTACACGCTGGTAAGGTTTGCCGCTGATTTTGGTGAAACTCGTGCGCAAAATTTCGTGACGCGCGATGATCGTTTGGATGGTTTTTTCCAACACCGAGACATCGAGTGCTCCCTGAAAACGTGTCACGAGCGGGATGTTATATAAAAAACTCTCCGGTTCCAATTGCTGCAGAAACCACAACCGTTGTTGGGAAAATGAAACCGGAAAAGTATTGTACGCGGCGCCCTGTTTTACAAGCTTGAGCTCTAATAGCCTGCGTTTTTCGGGTGAAAGGGATGCCAGAACCTGCGAATAATCAGTCATAATCCTTATCGTATTTTATCATTTTCTTCTGCTGCTAACAACGCCTGCACCTCTTCCTCGGACAAGCTCTCGAGTTCGGCCAACATATCATCAATACTCTGCTCTCCGCGTTCCAGTTTTTCGACGGTTTCACTTGTGGATGGTCCCGCCGCTTCAAGGCTGTGGAGGAGCGTTGCCAACTCGGCAATTGTCGGTTTTTCAAAAATGGTTCTCAGCGGCATATCGATGTGGAACGTCTCTTCCAGCTCCGCCATAAATTGGGTGGCGAGGAGTGAATGACCACCCAGTTCGAAAAAATTATCATGTACGCCGACGTGTTCAACCTTGAGCAATTGTGCAACAATCGCTGCCAATTTTTTCTCGCGCTCATTCCGTGGTGCGACAAATTCGCTGCTCAAGTCCTCGCGAGAAATTTCCGGTTTGGGCAAGGCGCGCCGATCGATTTTGCCGCTGGGCGTGAGAGGAAATTCATCCAAAATCACAAAAGCGGACGGGATCATATAATCCGGCAATTCAGTGCGACAGTTCGATTTCAAATCAGCCGGAGAGCTATCCTGTTTTGCAACAATATAAGCAACGATGCGCAAATCGCCGGGCGTATCTTCGCGAACCAGCACGATCACATCGGTCACGCCCGGCTGTTTGGACAGCACTGCTTCGATCTCGCCCAGCTCGATGCGAAAACCGCGTACTTTGACCTGAAAATCAATGCGGCCAAGGAATTCGATATTGCCGTCCGGCAAATAGCGGACAAGATCACCCGTGCGATACAGCCGCTCTCCCGGTTTACTGCTGTATGGATTGGGAATGAACTTGTCGGCGGTCAAGTCCGGGCGATGCAAATAGCCGCGCGCCAGGCCAACGCCGCCGACGCACAGCTCTCCGGGGACGCCAATCGGCACATGCGACCAATATTTATCCAGAATATAGAGCTGAAAATTCTGCAACGGCTTGCCAATGGGCGGCGCTTTGCTATCATTTTCATGCGTTTCATAATAAGATGCACAAACCGTGGTCTCGGTTGGTCCGTAGGCATTCACATATTGCCGTCCCACACCCCACTGCTTGACGAGCTCCAGCGAACACGCTTCACCGGCAGTGACAATGGTTTTGAGCGAAAACAGCTCATCTCTGGGCATCACGGACAACACCGACGGCGGCAAGGTCACAATATTTACTTGCTGTTCCTTGATGACATCTCGTAGTCCCTGACCCGTCGTGAGATTTTCCTGCGGTGCGTAAACGAGACACGCACCGTTGAGCAGGGCCATCACCGTCTCCCACACCGACGCATCAAAGCTCAGAGGTGCAAATTGCAGCACCCGATGGCCGGCTTCTATATGGAAGGCCGCCCGCTGGGCGCGAAACAGATTACACAATCCCCGATGCGGCAGCAGTGTGCCCTTGGGCTTGCCGGTGGAGCCGGAGGTATAAATAACATACGACAGGTTTTCCGGACTGACCACCACATGTGGTGCTGTATTCGGCAGAGCGGCAATTTTATCCCACTCTGAATCAAGACACAGATGCGTCGCTGAATTCTTTGGCAATGTCTCGGCGATGGCCGCTTGTGTCAGCAGCACTGCAATCGCCGAGTCTTCGATCATATAGGCTTTGCGATCTTCGGGATAGGTTGGATCGATATTTAAAAATCCGGCACCGGCTTTCAAAATGCCCAAAATGGCGACGGGCACATTCAGCGAGCGCTCCAGACAAAGGCCGACAATATCGTCCACGCGGATGCCCTTGTTCACAAGATAATGCGCTAATTGATTGGCACGTCGATTCAGCTCGGCATAGGACAAAAACTCGGAACCGCAGCGCGCCGCTTCAGCCTCGGGTTGCCGGAGGACCCACTCGGCAAAAAGCTGATGCACAGTATGGTTATCGGGATAATCGACAGCGGTATTATTCCAGGCATAAATCACCCGCTGGATTTCATCGTTCGACAACAGCGGCAGCTCGGAGACCGGGCATGTGGGATGAGACAAGATACCCTCGACTATAATCTGGTAGTGTCTGAGCATTCTCTCTATTGTCGAGCGGTCGAACAAATCTGTATTATATTCAAAATGACAAAACAGTCCTTCGTCGGTCTCGGCTGTATTCAACGTCAGATCATATTTGGAGGTTTTGCTGTCCGCTTCCACCGGACTGATCGTGATATTCGGCAGATTGAGCGGCTTTAACGGAGTATTTTGCAGAATAAAAGCCACCTGAAACAACGGCGAATGGCTCATTTCACGCGCAGGCTGCAAAGCATCGACCAATTGCTCGAACGGAATGTCCTGATGCGCATAAGCATTCAGGGTCATGTCGCGCACCTGGCGCAACAGCGATCGAAAATCCATATCTCGCGAAAAATTCGCTTTGAGTACCAGGGTATTGACAAAAAAGCCGATCAGTTTTTCCGTTTGCGAGCTGGTGCGATTGGCGATGGGTGAACCGACCAGGATTTCATTCTGACCGGAATAACGATGCAACATGGTCTGAAAGGCGGCTAACAGGAACATAAACGGCGTTACGCCTTCTTTTTGGCAAAATGTCCTGATGCGGTCGGCAAGTGATTTTGGCAATATCGACCTGACGTTAGCGCCGACAAACGTCTGCATGACCGGTCGCGGTCGATCGGTCGGCAGCTCGAGCACCGGCGGATTGAGGCCGATCGTCTCTTTCCAAAAATTGAGTTGTTTGTCCAGCACATCACCCTGCAACCAGTTATGCTGCCACACCGCATAGTCGGCATATTGAATGGGCAGTTCTTCCAACGGGGACGGTTGATCCTGTGAGAATGCTGTGTAAAGCTGGGCAAACTCATTGACCAGCACACCGACCGACCAGCCATCAGCAATGGTGTGGTGCATATTAAAAACAACGACATGCTCTCTGTCGTTCATTTTCAGCAATTTGATACGAAAAAGCGGTCCCTGTTCAAGATTAAACGGTTTCTGCGCCTCCTCGGTCGCTTTTCTTTTGGCACGATTGTCCTGCTCATCCTGCGGCACATCAGATAAATCAATCTTTTCAATATCGCCGGGGAAATCATCATGGATAATCTGTCTGGGTTTGCCTTTCGTGGCAGCAAACGTTGTTCGCAAGGCTTCGTGTCGGCGAGTGATTTCAGTGATACTTTTTTCGAAAGCCTCAATGTTCAAGTGTCCTGACAGTTTGATCGCGCCCGGGATATTATAAAACGCATTATTCGGCGCCAATTGATCGAGGAACCACAAGCGTTTCTGTGAAAACGACAATGGAATGTCGCCGGTGCGGTCGGCTTTTTCAATGGGCGGTGCAACGTTTTGTTCGCGCAAGCGTGCTTGCTCGACGAGCAATGTCAGACTGGCGATGGTGGGTGTTTCGAAAATATCCCGCAGCGGCAATTCGACGCCAAAAGCATCGCGAATACGCGACACAAGCTGTGTGGCCATAAGCGAATGACCGCCGAGATCAAAAAAGCTGTCCGTGACGCCCACGCGGTCAAGGCTCAGAATATCCTGCCAAATGGCAGCAAGCTGCGTTTCCGTTTCGTTTCGCGGCGCGACATATTCGCGAGACTTGGCAAAGGCTTCCATGTCCGGTTCCGGCAAGGCGCGGCGATCCACCTTGCCGCTCGAGGTGAGCGGAAAGCTCTCGAGCGTGAGAATAATGGACGGCACCATATAATCCGGCAACTGATCGCGGACAAAAGATTGCAATTGCGACTGATCGATCGCGCTTCCTTGTTGCGGAATGACGTAGCCAATGAGCATGGTCTGCCCGTTGGCGTCTTCTTTGGCCAAAACAACCGCATCGCGCACATTATCATGGTGACTCAGTACCGCCTCGATTTCTCCCAACTCGATGCGAAAACCGCGAATCTTGACCTGAAAATCGATGCGGCCTAAAAATTCAATGTTGCCCTCCGAGGTGTAGCGCGTCAGATCACCGCTACGATACATTCGCTCGCCCGGAAAATCACTGAACGGATTGGGAATAAATTTTTCCGCCGTCAAGTCCGGCCGGTGCAGATAACCCCGAGCCAGGCCAGAGCCGGCAATGCAGAGCTCGCCGGGAACACCAATGGGAACAGGTTCAAGATACTTGTTGAGAATATAAAGCTGCATATTGGCAAAAGGTCGACCGATTGGAACGCTGCCGGTGGGCAGTTTTTCACGCGGTGCTTCATAGCTGGAAGCTGCGACTGTATTTTCTGTCGGCCCATAGCCGTTGATATAGGTGCGTCCGGGCGCCCATCGTCGCACAATATCAGGAGTGACGGCTTCGCCGGCGGACACCACAACGCTCAAACGCGACAAATCCTGATGATCCAAAACTGCGAGCAGCGACGGCGGCAATGTGACTGTGGAAATCGCTTCTTCGTGTAAAAGCTGGTGTAGCTTGTCAAGCGACAAGATAGTCTCGCGCTCCACCAGATACAATGTAGCGCCATTACAAAGGGCCATGTAAATTTCTGCGACTGAGCCGTCGAATGCCAGCGAAGCAAATTGTAAAACACGGCTTTTTGTGTGAATATAAAAACGCTCACCCAGCGTTTGCACCATGTTGATGGCACCACGATGCTGCAGCAGGGTGCCTTTTGGCCTGCCGGTTGAACCGGAGGTGTAAATCATATAAGCCAAATTTTCCGGCAAGGTGACATTTTCGGGATTTGCTGTCGGCTCGTTTTTGATCTCGGCAGCAAGCCCGAACAGATCAATGGCCTGGATATTATTGTCTATGGAGGATAGAAGTGAGGCGTGTGACAATAACAATTTTGCTGCAGAATCCTCAAGAATATAATTCACCCGTTCTGCCGGATAGCCGGGATCAATCGGCACATAGGCGCCACCGGCTTTTTGAATCGCCAATATGGCGACGATCATCTCAATCGAACGCTCCAGGTAAATGGCGACACGATCTTCGGGACAAATACCTTTTTCCCGCAGATAGTGCGCCAATTGATTCGCACGATTATTCAGCCCCCGATAAGTCAGCCTGGTTTCCTTGAATTTAAGCGCAATTCGCCGCGGTTGTCGCTCGACCCAGTTCTCAAAAAGCTGATGCAGACAGATTGTTTTATCGAACGCTTTGCCTGTCCTGTTCCAATCGGCTACTATTTTCTTTTCCTCAGCCGGATTCAAAAGTTTGATATGAGCAAGCGGCTCCGAGGCGCGATCGACAAAAGTATACAGAATTCGCTCCAACATGGAGAGATAACGCTCGACTGTATCGTGACGGTATTTTTTTGTTTCATAAGCAATATCCAGGACCAGCCGATCAGAGAATCCGGCGACCAATGACATCGGGTAATTCACCCGCTCAATCGTATGAAAATCGCTGAATTGCAGACTCGTGACCTGGTTCTGCATGCTTGCATCAACGGGATAATTTTCAAAAACAACAATGCTGTTGAAAAGGGGCATATTTCGCGGCACACGGCTCCAGCCATGGATATCGACGAGCGGCGTATATTCATAATCACGCATCTCAACAGCGAGTTTTTGCACATCTTGAAGAAAAGTCAGGCCGGTTTTTTGATCATCAACCCACACCCGGATCGGAAGCGTGTTGATGAACAGCCCAACCATTTTTTCCACCTCCGGCAATTCCGGCGGCCGTCCGGAAACCGTGGCACCAAAAACGATATCTGTTTCGTTCGTCAAGCGTGCCAATAACAGTGCCCATGCACCTTGCACGAGCGTATTGACGGTCAACTGATTTTGTCGTGCAAAAGCAAACAGGCGACGGGAAAAATCAACTGAAAATTCTCGGGATAGTTTGACATAATCGGCCTGTTCAGCAATCTCCTCATCCCGAATCCGATCTTCGAGCACACAAACCGGAGCACTAAAATCACCTATGATCTTTTTCCAGAATAACTCGGCATTCTCAAGACTCTGCCGCTGAATCCAGTCAATATAATGCGAATAGGGGCGAGCCGGCGGGAGTTGCACTGGCAGGTTTATCGAATAGGCTTCATACAAGGTAAAAACTTCTTTTAAAACAATCGGCATGGACCAGCCATCCGTGAGCAAGTGATGAAAAGCCCAATAGAGCTTGACCTCGCTAAAACCGAGGCGGATAATATAAAAGCGCATGAGAGGCGCCCTGGCCAGGTTGAATCCGCGCTGACGATCGGTTTGCAAAAGCTCGGCGAACTTTTGCTTTTGCTCTTCGGGAGGCAAGGCCGACCAATCCAGCTTGTGCAGTGGCAACTCGACTTCTTTATGCACCACCTGCAGCATTTTGGCGACTTTTTTCCACACAAAAGCGGTGCGCAAGCTCGAGTGCCGTTGTATGATGGTGGACAGCGCCCTGGCAAAGGCATCCTCATTCAAGTCACCGTGGATCGTGCAAAAAAATTGCTCAAAATATTCGCCCACACCTTCATTAAAAACCGAATGAAACAGCATGCCCTGCTGCATGGGGGAAAGCGGATAAATAGCCTCTATATTTTTTGCCTTGTTTTCTTTCATTTTTTCAACTTTCAAGTTCAAAAAAAATCACATTCTCGCGCTTATTCCAGCGGGCGTATTCGGTCACTCCAAATCCAATTCGGAAAGGACATCTTCTAAAACGTTCCCCGTACCACTCTTCGCATGGATATGTATCGATTCACGGCTATAACCGTCCCCGGATTTACTGTGCTCAACAATATCCCGCACATGTTGAATATAGCTGTTCGCAAGCGCTTTGATGGTTTCGGCTTTATAGATTTTGTCACTAAAAAGAAAGCTCATCTGCAATTGATCCTGGACAATTTTGCCACTCACAAAAATTCGGAACGGTCGACGGCTGTTCGGATCACGTTCATCACGAGATTGCTCATCCGATACGCGAAACCGCGGATCATTCGCCACGTGTTTAAACTGACCTAAATAATTAAAAGCGACTTGCGGTTCCGGGATGGCCGCCAATTTTGTCGTTATATCAGTGTCCGAGCTGAGATAGCGCGCCAAACCATAATAAAAACCGTTTTGCGGAACGGCAGCCAATTGCGCTTTGACAGCCTGGACTTTTTCCGAGAGCGTACCGCTGCCGCTGATATCCAGTTGCACCGGATACAGTGTCGTGAACCAGCCAATGGTTCGGGAAATATCAATATCTTCAAATAGATCCTCACGTCCGTGCCCTTCGAGCGCAACGCGTAGTTCTGGCTCGCCGGTCCACGCCGAAAACGCCGTAACCAGCGCAGTCAGGAGTATATCAGTTATTTGCGTTTGAAAAATCCTCGGTACCTCCTGTAACAGAGCGAACGTTTCACTCACGGACAACTCGACTGTGAGACTTTTTGTGGATGCTTCCACATCTTCTCCCGGAAAATCAACCGGTAGATCAACGGGGCGCGGCGCCTTCAACCACGGCGCAACGACCTCATTCGCCAGCGAATCGGCATGCTCGCGCAATTTTGTCGCCCATTGCTTGAATGATGTCGTTTTGGCCGGCAACTGAATCTCCTGGCCGTTCACCGCAGTATCATAGGCGTGCACAATATCTTCCAATAGAATACGCCATGACAAGCCGTCAATGGCCATATGATGAATGGTGATGAACAATTTATCCGGGCGCCCTTCCCCCATGTTGAAATAAGCACAGCGGAAGATTGGTCCGTGCATCACATCATGGTTGGATTGCAGCTCGCGCATATGTACTTCCAGCGCCTTGGCCGCCTCGGCATCAGAGAGCGACATCAAATCAAAAACCTGAAACGGTACATTGTTTTCCGGTCTTGTTATAAACGCAGACCATTGATCTGCCTGCTTGTTGAAGCGAAGCCGAAGAATGTCATGGTGCTCTATAACTTTGACGATTACTTTTTCCAATAGATCGGTGTTGAGCGAGACCATAACATCCAAGACCAATGACTGGTTCCAGTGGTTCACATTGGCAAATCCCTGTTCAAAAAACCAGTGCTGGACGGGGGTCAACGGCACATCACCGGTGACAAGACCTTGTTCCGCATCAATGTGAATCCCGATCCCGGCATGCGCGGCCAGGCCGCGGATCGTTGGCGTAGTAAAAATCTGTTTAGGAGAAAGTTTCAAACCGCGCTGAAACGCGCGCGCGATCACCTGAATGCTGAGAATCGAATCACCGCCGAGCTCAAAGAAATTGTCGTCGATACCAATATCTTCGACACCAAGAACCTGTTGCCACACCTCGACCAGCACTTTTTCCGTCTCGGTTGACGCCTCCGCATAGTCGGATGCCAGGTCCGAGCGTTCAATCTGCGGCCTGGGCAAGGCCTTGCGATCAATTTTTGCATTGGGGGTGAGTGGAAACTTGTCCAAGACGACAAAATAGGACGGGATCATATAGTCCGGCAAGCGCGGCAGCAAAAAGTCGCGCAGTTCAACTGCAGTTGGTTTTTCCTCGCCCACCAGCGTGTAGTAACTAACCAGACGCTTGTCGCCCGGTTCGTCTTCACGCACCAAAACAATGGTTTCCTTGATGGCGGGGTGCTCTTTCAGATTCGCTTCGATTTCGCCCAATTCCATGCGATAGCCGCGCAACTTGACCTGATGATCCAGGCGACCGAGGAATTGAATATTGCCGTCTCGCATAAACCGCCCGAGGTCGCCGGTACAATAGAGACGTTCACCGTTGTCAGAGAACGGATTGGGGATAAATTTTTCCGCTGTCAACTCCGGACGATTCCAGTAGCCGCGCGCCAAACCGTCGCCGGAAATACAAATTTCGCCCACAACACCAATGGGCACAGCGCGGCGATTCTTGTCGAGAATATAAATCTGTGCATTGGTCAAAGGTTGTCCGATGGTCGGCTGGTCTGGAGCGTGATTGACATAACAAGTGGTCGCATCAACCGTGCATTCGGTGGGGCCGTACATATTGTAAATCTGAGTGCCGCATGTTTGCAAAACCCTCCAGGTTGCTTCGTCGATTGCTTCGCCACCTGGCAGCAGCGCCAGAGGCTTCCAGATGTCTTGTTCAAAAAGCCCGGCGTTCATTAATAGCTTGAGCTGCGAAGGCACGCAGTCCAGAACATCGATTCGATGATCCTGAATGTAGCACAGAAGTGCCTCACCGTCTGTGCGCACATCCGCCGGAATGATGCAGAGGTGGTTACCACGCAATAAAGTGACCAATTGCTGTACTGAAGCATCAAACAACAACGGCGCGTTAAGACTGGCAACGAGTTGGCGCTCCGGCAGATTGGTGTAGATTTGATCCTGCAAGCCGACGAAAAGATTGTATGCCGAGCGCTGCGAAATCATCACACCCTTGGGTTTGCCGGTTGAACCGGATGTATAAATAACATAGGCGATATTATCCGGCGCGGACAGATGCACCGGATTTGTACATGGATATTCAGACAGTTTTTCACTGTCGCGATCGATGAGAAAAACCTGCTGATTCGAAATCGGTAATTGATCCACAACATGCGATTGGGTGAGCAGATGCGCAAGTCCGGTGTCCGCAAAAATAAACTCGAGTCGTTCTCTCGGATAATCCGGATCGAGCGGCACATAACCGGCGCCAGCCTTGAGGATGGCTAAAATAGCAACAACCGAATCCACCGAACGCGTCATGCTCACACCGACGAGTGATTCCGAGCCCACACCGTGCTTGCGTAGATAATGGGCACATCGGTTGGCACGTTCATTCAATTCGGCGAACGTTACTTGATTATCCTGATCAGAAACGGCTAAACGATGCGGTGTCCTGTCCACTTGTGCTTCAAACAACGCAGGAAGACAAATGTCCTCCGGCAAGGATTTGCGGTTGCTGTTGAAATCACAGACAATCGTATGATAATCAACAGTATCGAGCAAAGTCACATCCCCGACCGGCATGTCGGGATTGCTTGTGAGATTGTGCAGCAAAATTTCGAAATGGTGCACCAAAGACTGTATGGTCGATTCGTCAAACAGATCGGCGTCGTACTCTAATTGGCCGCGCAGTGTGCCAAAACGTTCGACCATGCTCATGGATAGATCAAACTTGGCAGCGCCGCTGGAAATCTGGAAGACCGACAGCCTCACGTTTGTGAGCTCGAGACTCTCTAATGCCGATTCCTGCATAGCGAACATGACCTGGAAAAAAGGCGTATGTTGGGTGTCGCGTTCGGGTTGCAGGGCATCGACCAGCTTTTCAAACGGAATGTTTTGATGATCGTAAGCCTCCAGCGCTGCATTCTTGACTTGCCGTAAAAGTTGTGCGAATGAAGGATTATCGGATAAATCCGCTCGCAGCACCAGGGTGTTGACGAAAAATCCGATGAGCGGTTCAATTTCCTTGCGCGTCCGGTTGGCGATTGGCGTGCCCACCAAAATATCGGTCTGATTGGCATAGCGGGCAAGGAGTACCTGAAATGCCGCCATCAGGGTCATAAAAACAGTAGTGCCGTGGTCACGACTCATTTTCTTAATCGCCTCCGACAGCTCTTTCGAGAGATTGTAAATCACTTCACGTCCCTTGTGCGTCCTGGTCATGGATCGAGGATGGTCTGTGGGCAATTCCAGAGCCGGCGGCACATCGGCTAATTGATTTTTCCAATAGGACAATTCAGTCTCAAGACGCTCGCCCGAAAGCCATTGGCGTTGCCAGGCGGCAAAATCAGCGTACTGCACAGTGAGTGGCGGCAATGTCAATGGTTTCTTGTGCAGCAGCGCTTCATGAATTTCCGTGAACTCACGGATAAAAACATTCACCGACCAGCCATCGGAGATGATATGATGCATGACAATCACCAGCACATATTCTGTGATCGCCAGACGAATCATTTTCGCGCGAATCAGCGGACCGTGCTGCAAATCAAAAGGTTTGGCAGCCTCGGCATTGGCGATCTGCTGCGCCAAATGCTCACGATTCTCACCAGCATAGTCGCGCAAATCGACTAATGGCAATTCGATTTTTAACGCCGGACGTACAATCTGCCGCACGCGACCATCCGCCATAGTATCGAACGTCGTACGCAACGTCTCGTGTCGCTCGATGATAGTGTTCAAGGTCAATTCAAACACACCCAAGTCGACATCACCCAACAAACGTACAGCTATCGGAATATTGTATTGATTATTACCCGGTTCAAACTGATCGAGAAACCAGAGGCGCTGCTGGGCAAACGACAAGTGCAGGTCTTTGTCGCGCGGAACGCGGGCAATGTGCACAACTTTATCAGCCTCGCGCAATTGTTCGGCCAAATCTTTTTCCACCGGATAGCCAAACTGCGCTGCCAGGTCCCAGCCAATGTCGCATAAAAAATCATGCTTGTGAAATGTTTTCCATTTATCCGCCACGCTGGTGTTGATATTTTTGTGCAGATAAAATTTAAAATCTCCGACCATTTGCACATTCTTTTGTACGCCGTCGGTCATCTTTTTGCCTTTGTACGGTTCCAGCATGGCGGGCTGGAAGTCGATGCCCAAAAATTTGCACATATGTTCAAGCTCGGCCTGCGGATTGAGCAGAATATCCTCAAAACGCACGCGATGTTGACGCTCCTGCGGCACATCCTGCAGAAATGCCAAAATATTTTGATTGCTGATAATCCAGATGATTTCGGCCAACTCGCGTCGCGTAAAAGCATGCTCATAGCGAAAAAAGTTCTGATCCAGCTTGGCTTCGATGAACGAATAAATCATTGCGTAAGGATGGCGCACGAGATGAATATAATGTGCATCCGCAAAATTTTCCTCCGCCCGCTTGAGAATGTGCGGATCGAACGGATAGGTCGGCGTTTTATCGACAAGCAATCGACCGCCCAAAAGAAGTTGTAGTTCACGATAAAATTCTTTGGTCGACAGATTACGCTCCTCATACGCACTCATCAATTGTGTCGCCTCATCGACAGCACACTGTTTAAGCTCCATCAAGGCACGTACGGTCGCCTGCAGCCAGATTTCCAGGCCTTCCTGGGAAAAGGCAGCTTTGCGTTCCCGCAATGTATTAAAGGTGAGCAGGTCCAATTCCGGCGGCGAGAAGAGCTGTGAATTGCCGGCCAACATGACGCGCAGCAATGTCGAACCGGAGCGCGGCGGCGACAGCACAAATACTGCTTTGCTGTTTTTCGGCATGGATTTGATATTTTCCGGTTGTGGCCGCAGGGGATTGATCAAATCGCGAAATTTCTGCAATTTATTTGCATCAACCGTCACGTCAATCCTGGATTCATCAACGGCCACCTCAAAGTGATAGTCTTTTGTCGCCTCTTCGCCAAACCTGGATTTTACCTGGTCCGTATAATACTCAGCGATATACATGGACAGCTCGTCGATGGTGGGGGCCTTGAAAACAGCGGCGACGTGCGCGGATTCACCCAGGTCTTTTTGCAGCCGATTCATCAGCACCGCCGCCTTTAGCGAATTGCCGCCCAGATCGAAAAAATTATCGTGGATGCCAATTTTTTCAATGCCCAGCAGTTCTTGCCAGACACCAGCTAAATAAGATTCCAGTTTGTTCCGTGGCGCAACAAAATCGCTGCCGCGCCTTTCAAGTGAGGTCGTTGGATCCGGCAAAGCTTTCTTATCGACCTTGCCATTCGGTGTGAGTGGCAGCGCCGCAATCGATACAAAAAAGGTCGGCACCATATAGTCCGGCAGTTTTTCCAGGAGTGACGTTTTGAGCCGGCCGAGGTCAAGCTCGACGTTTTCGCACGGCACCACATAAGCGACAAGTTGTTTTTCGCCGAGCTTGTTGGCCCGCGCTAACACCACCGTGTCGGAAATCAGCTCATTCTGCTTGAGCAACGATTCTATTTCCCCCAACTCGATGCGGAATCCGCGGATTTTGACCTGCTGGTCGATCCGCTCCAAAAATTCAACAGAACCATCGGTCGTGTAGCGCACGAGATCGCCGGTTTTGTACAAGCGATCACCGGTCACACCAAATGGATTTTGAATGAGTTTCTCGGCGTTTAATTCCGGACGATTCAAATATTCGATCATCAAACCATCGCCGCCGAGATAGAGCTCGCCCGGCACGCCAACCGGACAAATATGGAGATGCCTGTCCAGCACATAATGTATTGAATTGGCAATGGGTTTACCAATAGGAACATTATTCACCCAATCGTCGTCAACTCTGATTTCGTAAAACGTAGAAAAAGTTGTATTCTCGGTTGGACCATATACATTTAGCAAATGCTGGGGCGGTTCATGGTTTATTGCATGCCTGGTTGCGCTTGCATCAGCCGCTTCGCCGCCAAACATCATTGTTTTCAGCGATCGAAATGCGCCCGGAATTTCATTTGTCATCTGGTTAAAATAGGCGACCGTCAAAAACATTGCCGTGATGTTTTCGGCCCGCAACCGCTCGACAAAGGTTTGCGAAGACAGCATCACCTCTTTGCTGATACCGACGAGTCGTGCGCCGGTTAAAAAAGCGCCCCAGATTTCAAAAGTAGCGGCATCAAACGCCGCATTGGAAACCTGCGCAATAATGTCTTCCGGAGTAATAGTGATGTAATTGGTCTTGATCACCAATCGCGTGATCGCACGATGCGGCACGACAACACCTTTGGGTTTTCCGGTGGAACCAGACGTGTAAATGATGTACGCCGCAGCCGTCGCCTCGACATGAATGTTCGGATTAGTTATCGGCTGCGCTGCAATCCTTTCCCAGTCCGCATCCACGGCAATACGGGAAAAATCGCCCAACGGCACCTCATCTGCCAATTGACGCTGCGTCAATACGACCGGCGCCTGGGTATCGTCCAACATAAAATCAATTCGCGCCGCGGGATAAGCCAAATCGAGCGGCACATAACACGCCCCGGCTTTGAGGATCGCCATGATGCTCACGATCATGTCGACCGAACGTTCCATATATATCGCCACTCTGGCCCCGGGCTGAACGCCTATATCGATCAAATGCCGAGTCAGTTGATTTGCTCTTTCATTCAACTGACGATAGGTTAATATGTCGTTTTCATACTTGACTGCGACAGCATCAGGTGATTTTTCGACCTGTTCCTCGAACAGGGTGTGCACAGCCCGGTCTCGCGGATAGTCCGTTTGGGTGTCATTCCATTCGTGTATAATCTGATGCTGCTGTGCGGTTGTGAGCAGTGAATATTTGTCAATTGTATACTCCGGATGTTGCGCAATGTGACGAAGCAGGGTGAGATAATAAACCGCCATCAATTCAACAGTCGAGCTCTTGAATAGCTCGGTGTTGTACTCGATGGTGCACTGTATCGTCTCATCTTTGTCCATCAGCAAAAACAGCAGATCAAACTTGGCGGTCTCGAGCTCCATTTCATAAATATCCATGTTGATATCGGACAGCGACATGGCCTTGAGCGGCGAGGTTTGCAGATCAAACATGACCTGGAAAAGTGGCGAATGGCTCAAATCGCGATGCGGCTGCACGGTTTCGACGATTTTTTCAAAAGGGATATCCTGGTTCTCGGTCGCCAGCAGGATGTCGTTTTTCACCCGCTTGAGCAGATCAATAAAGGTGATCTGTTCAGAAAACTGCGCGCGCAGGGCAATAGTGTTGACAAAAAAACCAACGATGGATTCCAGCTCCTTGCGAAAACGATTGGCAATAGGCGCACCAATGCCAAAATCCTCTTGCTGGGTATATTTGTAAAAAAACAGCTGTGTCGCGGCCATCAGCGTGTTGAACAGGGATGATTGTTGTTCACGGCTCAACTGTCGCAGCGCTGCCGTGGTCGCCGCATCCAATTCGACTTTGAAATGGTCACCTTTATGAGATAACACGGACGGACGCTGAAAGTCAGTGAAAATCTCCAGAACCGGCGGCATGCCGTGCAGATAATTTTTCCAATAGACCAATTGTTTGTCGAGATTGTTAGCCGATACTTTATTGTTTTGCCACTCGGCGTAATCGGCAAACTGTAACATGGGTTCCGGCAACGGCGAAGGTTTGTTGCGACGTTCCGCTTCGTACAATGTCAAAACTTCCTGCAAAATGATGCCGATTGACCAGCCATCCACAATGATGTGATGCATATTGAGCATCAACACATGCTCGGTTTGGCTTTTGCTGAGCAGAAACGCGCGCAGCAATGGCGCTTCCTGTAACTGAAAGGCCGTTGCAGCGATTGTTTTGAGCCGGGAAGCGATCTCACCTTCCACACTTTCCGCTGCCACATCGGACAAGTCAATGCGCTCAAGAGGGATATCGAGCTGCGCATGTACCTTTTGCTGCGGATTGCCGGTATCATCAATGATATAACAGGATCGCAGAATTTCATGTCGCGCCACAACTTGATTGATCGCTTTTTCCATGGCACCAGCATCGATCCGTCCGTTTATCGTGACGGCAGAGGGCACGTTGTAAAATGCACTGCCGTGGTCGAGCTGATCCAAAAACCACAGCCGCATTTGCGCGGCTGACATGGGATAGGCGTCATGATCGGTCCGCTTGGTGATTCGTTCTTTCGGTGTCGCCGCCATTCCCTTGAGGCGCATTTTTTTACGCAGTAACTCTAGTTGTTCAGGCGACAAATTTTTCAGTTTTTCAGATATATTCATGGGTATTCTCAAGCAAGTCTATTCTTCACTGAGCAATCGTTGCAATTCCTCTTCAGACAGATTTTCAACTTCCGACAGCATTGAGGCCAGCTCCTGTTCATCAACCTGAGCAGCTTGTTCTTCGGCGATGGCGCGCGCAATACCTTCGGCTGTGGGATTTTCAAATAAAACGCGCAAAGGCAGCTCAACCTGATATTCTTCCCGTAATTGCGACACAATTTGTGTTCCCAACATGGAATGCCCCCCCAGCTCAAAAAAATTGTCCAGCACACCGACGTGCTCGACTTTGAGCACCTCAGCTAAAATCTCGGTCAAACGTTTTTCAGTCGCCGTGCGCGGTGCGATATATTCTGTCTCGACATGTGGTCGCAGTTGATCAGGTTCTGGCAAAGCGCGGCGGTTTATTTTGCCGGCAGGAGTCATCGGCATTCTTTCAAGCTGCATAAAAGCGCCTGGAATCATATAGTCCGGCAATCTCGTTTGTAAAAAGTCGCGCAGATTAGTCACCGACGGCTCGTTTTCACCAACAAATTCATAATACGCCACAAGCACCTTTTCTGCAGAACCGCTCTGGCGAGAAATCACAATGCCGTTTTTCATCCCAGGGTATTGATTCAGCATCGCTTCAATTTCACCCAATTCAATACGATAGCCGCGGATTTTCACCTGTTGATCGACACGGCCTAGAAACTCAATATGTCCGCGATTGTTATAGCGTACCAGATCACCGGTTCGATACAACCGCTCACCTGCGCCATAAAATGGATTGGGGACAAAACGCTCGGCTGTCAAATCCGGCCGGTTCAAGTAACCGCGCGCCAGCGTGTACCCGCCAATATAGAGCTCGCCGGGAAGACCGATTGGAACGGGAAAACCATGCGCGTCCAAAATATAAACCGCTCGTTGCAAAAGCGCTTGACCAATCGGGATGCTACCTTCATCCACTTCCTCGCGCCACTGTACAGGAATATCAAAAGCTGTAGCCGTGATCGTTGTTTCTGTTGGCCCATAGGCGTTAATGAGCCTCGCCTGTCGCAAGGGCGACTGCTGCCACGGCGTGAGGGAATCTGTGGACATGAGATCGCCGCCAATAATCACGAGCCGAACTGACGACTCTTTCAAGCCATCCTCAGCCCAGATTTTAACACACTGGTTCCAATACGCCGTCGGCAGATTGATCACAGTCAACTGCTGGTCACGGATAAAACGAATCAATTCTTCCGGTGACCATACTGTATTATCCCGCATGAACAGCGAAGCGCCCGTCAACAGGGTTGGGAAAATTTGCTCGAGAGCAGCGTCAAAATTTGTCGAGGCAAATTGCAAAATCCTGTCCTGCGGCGTCAGTTGATAGAATTGCTGCATGCCCAAACAGTGCTGCACAAATGCCGCATGTGTGATGAGCACGCCTTTGGGAGCGCCGGTTGATCCGGAGGTGTAAATAATGTACGCGCTTTGTTGCGGATGGATCGTTGGGCTGATATTTTGTGCATCCGAATCTGAATTTGGCTCAAGATGTTCATCCACAAACAAAATCGATAACGAATCCGTTTTGATTAACGTGGCAATTTTACTGTGCGATATCACAACCGAAACTTTTGAATCCGCCAGCATGTACTCAATTCGATCCGGCGGATAATCGGGATCGAGTGGCAGGAACGCGGCGCCGGCTTTCAGGATTGCCAGCATGCAAACGAGAAGGTCAATCGAACGCTCCAAATAGATGCCGACAATAGAATCAGGCTGGACACCCCGCTCGAGCAGTTGACGCGCTAATTGGTTGGCGCGCGCGTTGAAAGCGGCGTAAGAAAGAGTTTCCGAGCCGCAGGAAATGGTCGCATCGGGCGTCCTTACGACTTGGTGCTCGAGATAATAACATATAGAATGCTCAAAGTGCAGCGGCTGTCGCGCTGATTCATTTTTTGCGCTTAATAATACCGCTTTTTCATGTGCTGTTAAATATTGAATATCCGAGATCGGCTGATCGGCATGATCACCGATCTCTTTGAATAATGTTTTGATGTGCCCGATCATCCGTTCGATGGTCGCGCTATCGAACAGGTCCGTATTATAAACGATCTGACCATCGAGTCCGCCGTTTTTCGGCTCGAGCACAAATGTCAAATCAAATTTTGCCGTCGGTGTATGAAGCTGCAGGGGTTCAATAGTGACATTGGGCAAAACAAGCTGTTGTGCCGGTGCATTCTGCATGACAAACATGGTTTGAAAGTAAGGTGGTCGACTCATGTCGCGTTCGGGTTTGAGCTCTTCCACAATCATTTCAAACGGGATGTCCTGATGCGCAAAAGCACCCAGGGCTGTTTCCTTGACCCGCTTTACCAGATCGATAAACGATGGATTACCCGACAAGCTCGTGCGCATAACCAACGTATTGACAAAGACACCAAGCAGCGATTCAAGCTCGGAACGGTTTCGATTGGCGATCGGGGTGCCAATCGAAATATCGTCCTGCCCCGAATAGCGACGCAGTAAAAGCGCCAGCGCCCCCAGCAAGGTCATAAACAGCGTGACATCATATTTTTTGCTCAAACTCTCGAGGTTTTTTGTGATATCCTGCCTAATAGTGAAATAAAAAACATCTCCATTATGCGTTTGGATTTTCGGTCGCGGATGATCAATCGGCACATTGAGCGCTGTATCGCCGCCTGCTAACTTTTCGTGCCAAAAGCCCAATTGCTGCTGCAATACCTCACCCTGCAAATAGTCGCGTTGCCAGCACGCATAATCGACATATTGAATGGGCAAATCCGGTAAAACGACCGAAGTGCCGGAAGTATAGCTTTGATATAACGCCGCAAATTCTTTGATAAAAACAGTCAGCGTCCAGGCATCCGAAATAATATGATGCATGGTCACTAAAAAGACATAGTCATTGGTGTCCATTTTGATCAGCAGCGCACGCATCATCGGGCCGGTTTGCAGATTGAACGGTGCTTGAGAAATCTGAACGGATTCCTGGTGCAGGCGTTTTTGCCGCTCGTCGAGCGGCAGACTCGACACATCCAGTTGCTCTAATTGAATAGCGCTTTCGGCCTGCAGTCGTTGCACCGGCACACCATTTTTGCTCTCGAAAACAGTGCGTAGCACCTCGTGCCGCTGCCCCAGGCTTGTCAAGACATGCTCAATCGCAGCAATATTGATGATGCCCTTGATGGATACGGCAGCGGGATTGTTATACATGGGATTCCCCGGTTCCAGTTGGTCGAGGAACCACATCCGCTGTTGGGCATAGGAGAGCGGAAAGTGTTCTCGCTCGCGGCTCTGCGGCAAAATGCGAGTTTTCTTTAAATCAACATTTTGCTCGGCTAGTATTTTTTCCAAAAGCTTTCTCTTTTCCGGAGAGAGCTTGCTGATGTCTCTGAAAATATCGTTCATAGGCAATTGTTGTATCAGAATTATTTACTCTGCTGCGCAAGCAAAGCCTGCACTTGTTCATCGGAAAGACTATCCACCATTTTGAGCGCTTGAGCGATTTTTTCAGCTTCGTCATCCTGTTCTGTTTTTACCTTTTGCACAAGTTCACTAATTGTTGCGATGGTTGGTGACTCGAACAAATCGCGCAGTGGCAGCTCAACGCGGTAGGTATCGCGCATGCGGGAGACCAATTGCGTCGCTAACAAGGAGTGACCGCCGAGATCGAAAAAATCATCGTAAATACCGATGCCATCGATACCTAATAATTCACCCCAGATATCCGCCATATGTTTTTCCAGCTCATTGCGCGGCTCGACAAAAGGCGTCGTCATATTGGGACGGGGTTGACGTGTCCCTGACGTTTGCATGCTCTGGTCAGCGCTTTCGGATTCAAATCGTACCCATATTTTAATCCGTTGCGATAAATCACCCGTCGAGACCACGATTTGCGGCAATCCCATGTTTTGTAAAATGATATCAAATGCTCGCACGCCTTCGCTCGCGCTCATGACGAATTCTTCAATATCCATTCTGCTCGCTGTCTCGCCAAAAGACCAGCCATCCCAATTGACACTCGTCCAGATTGTGTTGCCCTTTTTGTTCTGAATGGCTGCCAAAGCATCAAGATAGGCATTGGCCGCAGCATAGGCATACATACCAAGACCGCCGAGAATGGTGGAGAGTGAGGACTGGAAAATAACAAAGTCGAGGCCATCTTCTTTCGACAGTATTGATGCGAGCACCCGGCTACCGTAGATTTTTGAAGTAAACTGGTTTTCGCTGGTATCCACGTCCGTATCCTGGATCGTCACGGTCGCGCGTTCCCCAACCAGTCCGGCGGCATGAATGATACCGTTCAGGCCACCAAAATGCTCGCGTGTCCAATTGAGGATATTGAGCATCTGATTTTGATCAGAGATATTGGCATGCAGCACCAACACTTCGGCGCCTTTTTCCTCATATTCCTGAATGAGCTTTATTTTGCCAGCAATCCGGGAATCATCTTTTTTGATGATCTCACTCCATTCATCCCGCTCCGGCAGGGCGATCTGATCGACAAGCACAAGTTTTGCCTGATAATTTTCCGCCAGATGGCCGGCCAGGGTGAGGCCAATATTGCCGAGTCCTCCGGTGATCAGATAAATTCCCTCCTGGCGCAGGAGACTTGCAACATCTGTAGAGGATTCAGCAGCAAACGGCTCAAATCGTTGCACCCATCGTAGCTTGTTTCGGTAAGCGATCACTGTATCGGTTGATCGCGCTTCAAACTCCTGCAACAAGACATCGAGGTTATACTCATCTGTATCTATCATATGACAACGCATGTTGGAGTATTCTTGCGGCACAATCTTGCATGCGCCAAGAAAAGCCGCGTTGTCAGGATTGAGCGCTTCTGCACCGGTGATGTCAAAGGCCTCTCGCGTGCCAATATTCATATGGATGGGATTGGTGATGCCGTGCCGCGCCAGATTTTTCACCAACCAGAGCAGCGAATAATAACCCTTTTGCAAAGAATTTCTGACATCTCGGCTCGACATCGTCCAGGCGTGCACGATTCGATCGGGGATGTAATTTTCAGCCACCAAATGGTCGACCAGCTTTTCGTAATGCTCCTGTTGCTCCGGGCGGACGATCATTTTGTGTTCATCAACATAAAAATCCGAACCTGTTTGTATGATCTTGTAGTGGTGTTTTGCACTCGTGAGTCGATTAATGAGATTTTCATCAATATCCTGGTCAATGAAAAACAGGTATTTCAAGTTTTCATGACTTTCATCAGAAGACCGAAAGAGCGCCCGTTTCCAGGTCGGGGTATAAAACCAATCAATAATATTTTTGCTTTTGCCTTTCGAACGTCTTGCTGCACCCGATGCCGGCAAGTGAACATTCAACCAATAGCGTTGCCTTTCGAACGGATAGGTCGGCAACGGAATGCGGTGACGGACCTCGTAGGTATCAAATCCCTCCCAATTCACATCGCCACCCACCAGCCAGATTCGCGCTAATGTATTCAAAAGAAAAGCCTGATCATGAGCTTGGTCTTTCGGATGGCGAATGGACGACAAGATCACTTGATCTGCTGACGCTGAGTCGTGAAGGCGCGTGAGCGTATTGAGCGTTTTTCCGGGACCGACTTCAAGATAAATATAATCAAAGCCGCCCAGCAGTTCACCAATGCCTTGATGAAATTTGACCGGCGAACGGAGATGTTCGGCATAATATCGCGGATCAGTCGCTTCATCAGCGGTAATCCATGTACCTGTCACATTTGAAATATACGGAATTTCCGGGGGATTAAAATGGACGTGTGCACAACGTTGTTGAAATGTCTCGATGATTGGCTCCATCATATAGCTATGAAAAGCGTGCGAGGTGTGCAGTCGGGTAAATTCAACCTGGTCTTTTTCAAGACTTTTTACGAGCTCATTTACCGCTTCAAAGGTCCCACTCAAGACCGTTAGATGTGCAGCATTCAAGGCCGAAATATTCAGATCCTTGTTTAAATATTTCCCCAGGTCCTGGACGCCCAGATTCACGCTCAACATGGCGCCACCCGGCATTCGCTGCATTAAATCACCGCGCAAAGCGACGAGCATCAAAGCGTCTTCCAGACTCAGCACGCCGGCCAGACAGGCAGCCACGTATTCGCCAATACTATGACCGATCATGGCTTGCGGTTCCACACCCCATTCTTTCAAAAGCATGGCCATCGCATATTCTATAACAAACAAGGCAGGCTGGGTAAAACGGGTTTGTGCGAGTTGTTCTTGAGCTAACTGCTTCTCTCCTTCGTTCGGATAAATCACCGTACGCAAATCAACTCCGAGAGTGGAATCCAGCAGGTCACAGCAGGTATTGATACTCTCTCGAAAAGTCGGTTCATTCTCATAAAGATCGCGACCCATATTGACGTATTGAGCGCCCTGGCCACTGAACATAAACACGATTGACTTTTCCTCGATATCTTCCGGATGGCTGTAGACCAAAACGCGCTCCGGATCAACCGAACCCAAAACAGCAATTGCATCCTGGCGCGATTGACAAACAACCGCCATACGGTGGGGAAAACTTTTGCGGCCCAATTGCAGGGTAAACGCCACATCGGCCAGATTCACTTCAGGATTGTTTTCCAGAAAGACGACAAAATTTTCTCTGGCTTTCGACAGAGCCTGCTGTGATCTGGCGGACAGCAGCAGCAGTTGATGTTGGCGCGACTGCGTTGTTTTCACACGCTCGGGAGCGTCCTCCAATATCAGATGAACATTGGTGCCGCCTATGCCGAACGAGCTTACTCCGGCGAAACGCGGTGTACCCTCTGGGTGCCAATCGCGCAATTCGCTATTGACAAAAAAAGGTGAACTCTCAAGCTCCAATTTGGGATTGGGCGCAGTGAAATTGATGTTAGGTGGAATTTTTTTATGTTTTATCGCCAAAGCTGTTTTGATCAGGCTGGTGACACCGGCCGCAGCGTCGAGATGACCAACATTCGGTTTGACCGAGCCAATCGCGCAATATTGGGTCCGTTCCGTTCTCTCGCGAAACACTTTGGTGAGCGCGGTAATTTCAATAGGATCACCCAGATTTGTTCCTGTTCCGTGCGTTTCTATATAGGTAATATCATCCGGCTCCACGCCTGAGACCAGTTGCGCTTCAGCAACAACATGCGCCTGGCCATCCACACTCGGCGCCGTATAGCCGACCTTGAGCGCGCCGTCATTATTGCACGCTGCGCCTTTGATGACCGCATAAATATTGTCATTGTCGGCCAGTGCATCTTCCAGGCGTTTGAGCAGCACCACACCGCAACCATTACCGGGCATGGTACCATTGGCATCAGCATCAAAGGCACGACAATGCCCATCAGGTGACAATATCATGCCTTCCTGATACAGGAATCCCGATTTTTGTGGAAATGTGATTGTACAGCCGCCGGCCAATGCCATGTCGGACTGATAGTTCACCAAACTCTGGCATGCCAAAAAAACTGCGGTCAGGGAAGTCGAGCAGGCAGTTTGCACATCCAGACTGGGACCGCGCAGATTCAGCTTGTAGGAAACTTTGGTCGTTAAAAAGTCTTTTTCATTGCCGATGGAAATTTGGTAACCTTCCGCTGTGTCTATTTTACCTTCCGTGGCTGCGAGAAAAGGGATGATATAGGTGTTCATTCCGGCACCGGCAAATGTACCGATGAGACCGGGGAAACTATCCGGACAATAGCCGGCATTTTCCAAAGCTTCCCAGGCACATTCCAAAAACAAACGATGCTGGGGATCTAAATTCTCTACCTCTTTGGGATAAAATCCAAAAAAATTGGCATCAAATTGATCCGCATTGTCAATGATGCCGCGCGCCGCCACATAGTTCGGCTTTTTATAAACAGTCTCGCTTATGCCAGATGTTTCCAGCTCCTCCGCTGAAAAAAAAGAGAGGGATTCGAGACCGTCGCATAAATTTTTCCAAAATTGTTCAATGGTTGAGGCCCCCGGAAACCTTCCTGACATACCTATAATTGCAACATCCAAACCTGCATAAGCATCAGTTGCTGTTGTTTCGTGCACTCTTTATTCTCCTATTCCTCATCTGTTGTCGTTGCGCTGCTATTCTCGCTCGCTGTTTGGTTACACGCTTTTCTGCGTTTTATGTCGTCAACGCGCTATTCTGGTTTTTTAAAAAATCGGCTTGACTGGCAATCGTCGGATATTGAAAAAGCTCGATCACTGAAATTTTGACGCCAAAACGTTCTTCCAGCAAAGCGTGTAGTTTCATCATTAAAAGTGAATGACCACCTGTTTCAAAAAAATTATCATGAACACTCGGATTATCGACGCCGAGCGTTTCCTGCCATAACGCAGCAATCTTGTGCTCGAATTCATTTTTAGGCGTAACAACAGGGCGCCCCATCTCTTGTTCACGACCTGGAACTGGAAATGATTTACTATCAATCTTGCCATTTTGCGTGAGCGAAAAATCTTTTATATGCATAAAAAAGGTTGGAATCATATATGCGGGAGTTTCTTTTCGCAAAAAGAAGGCTAATGTGGCTCGCTGCAGCGGCCCCTCATTTTCAACGGCAAAAGTCGTTCGTAAAGAGACATGGTGAAGAATCATCGCTTGCCATGCCCCTTCAAATACCTTGATATCCAGCTTTTGTTGAACCTCGACTGCGCGATAAATGTTGTAAGCAATATTGTCCTGCGAAAACTGCTGCAAAAACCACATGGATTTTTGCCCGGGTGCCAGCGGTGCTTCTTCGACGATTCCCCCATAGAGGGAATCGTCATATTCAGGTTCCTTTATATTCTTCGATCGTTTTTGATAATCGAGCGTAATTTCTGCTCCCATAGCGTTCTCCATTTTTAGCCTTGCTATAACGATCGCGTTGCGCTTGAATTTTATTGCGTTGTCTCACAGCTCGCATTTCCACATTTCGAATGGCCATGCTTTCTTTCTTGCTGGTGCTTAAGAATTTAGCCTGGGAAGCAATTGTTGGATACTGAAATAATTCGACTACTGATAATTTTGTGTTGAGCGATTCTTCCAAAATGGCGTGTAATTTTACCATCATGAGGGAATGGCCACCTATCTCGAAAAAATTATCGTGAATACTCACCTGCTTTATATTGAGAACTTTGCGCCACGCTTCGGCAATTGTCCTTTCAATATCATTTTTAGGCTTGACAATATCGGTTCGATTTAATTGCTGCTTAAAGAATGGGTCTGGAAAAGCGCGTCGGTCGATTTTTTTATTTTGTGTCAACGGGAAATCGTCCATGCGCATGAATGCTGATGGCACCATATAGGGCGGCAGCTTTTTCTTCATAAAACTGGACAGCGAAACGTATGAAATATCCTGATTGTCATTGGACAAATAATAAGCGGCCAAACGCGTCTCGCCGGTTTTGACGCGTCGCGCCAACACAACCGCGTTTTTGATATCCGGATGCTTGAGAATCGTACTTTCGATTTCACCGAGTTCGACACGTAATCCGCGAATCTTAACCTGATGATCAATCCGACCGAGAAATTCTATTTTCCCATCGACAAGGTAACGAACCAGGTCGCCGGAACGATATAATCGTTCACCCGGTGTATCGGCCCATGGATTGGGGATAAACTTTGATGCCGTGAGATCAGGTCGATCAAAATAGCCGCGAGCCACACCAATGCCGCCGATCAACAATTCTCCGGGCACCCCGATGGGCACCGGATTCATTTCCTGGTCCACAATATAGAGCCGGAGATTGTCAATCGCGGTGCCGATCGGGATATTATCCGAATGAATTTCACCGTCAATCACATTCGCTGTCGTACACACAGTCGATTCGGTTGGGCCATAGGCATTGATAAAGCGCCGTCCTTTTTTCCACCGGTTCACTGTATTTTTTGTGCAGGCTTCTCCGGCGGAAATGATCGTCTCCAGTTCTGGCAACTCGGCTTCGGGCAACACAGCCAGAATCGAGGGCGGTAGCGTTACCGTAGTGATGGCGTTGTTCTTCAGCGCTTCCAAAAGTCCTTTTTGCGACAGCATCGTCTCTCTGCTGATCATATACAACGTTGCCCCAGAGATCAATGCCATAAAAATCTCGGAGACCGACGCATCAAAACTGAACGATGCATATTGCAAAACTCGACTGTCAGGTCGTACATCAAATATTTTGATCTGCGCCTGCACAAGATTGATCAAACCCTCTTGCGTCAGCATGACGCCCTTGGGTTGTCCAGTTGAACCCGACGTGTAAATAATATACGCCAAATTCTTTTTGCCGGTGGTGATGTTCGGACACGTGCGACTCTGTTCGGCCACAGCCTGTTTTTCCAGGTCAAGGTAAATATAAGTACCATCAAAATCCGGCAGGTTTTCTCGCAAATCGGACAGCGTGATGACATTTCGAACGTGCGAGTGCTCAATCATGTATCGCAGCCGCTCTTTCGGGTAGTGCGGATCAAGCGGCAAATAGGCACCGCCGGCTTTTAAAATGCCAAGCAAGCCAACGACTGTTTCAAGCGAACGTTCAACGCACAAACCGACGATTGTTTCCGCTCCGACACCACGCTGCTGCAGATAGTGTCCAAGCTGATTCGCCATAGCATCGAGCTGGCCATAGCTCAGATCCTGATCCTCAAAGTGCACCGCAATCGCCTCAGGATGCCGCCTCACCTGTTCTTCGAACAAATTCTGAATACACGGACTCTTTGGTAGCGGCACGTGCGTATCATTCCAGCCAAATAAAACCTGATATAATTCCGAGTATGGCACAACCTGAAGGTGTGCAATGTGTGCCTCCGGCTGCTCGACGATGCTTTCAAGCAAGGTTTTATATTGATCTAACAACCTGAGAACTGTTTCTTCATGATAAAGATCAGTGTTAAAAGTCAGGGATGCCGCCAATCCGTCTTTGGCTTCGGCAATCATCCATGTCATATCAAATGGAGAAACCTGATCTTCGATAGGCAACACGGAAATTGGATGTCCGGCAAAAGTCATCTCCTCCCCCTCTATGCCGAGGGAAATCGAAGAGAGCCCTTCGTTATCGAGTACATGCGCACGCTGGTAAACGAACATGGTCTGAAAAATGGGTGTTCGACTCGCATCGCGAGCTGGCGCTAATTTTTCCACTAATTGATAGAACGGATAATCCTGATGCTCCAGAGCCCCGACAACGGTCTGTTGCACATCTGTTAGAAATTCTGTGAATGAAACATGTCTTTTGACGAACGAACGAAGTGCGACCGGATTGACAAAATATCCAACAATATCGGAAAATTCCGATCGACTGCGACCAGTCGTGGGTGTGCCAACGATAATATCATCTTGTCCGGTATATTTATAGAGTAAAATTTTGAATGCTGCAAGCAACGTCATATAAAGTGTGACACCGCGCGCATCACTCAGTTTTTTCACCTTATCCGTCAATTCCAAACCGAGTTTGAGCGAGCGAATTTTTCCATTAAATGTCTGCACCGGCGGACGAGCGAAATCGGTCGGCAGCTCCAGAACCGGCAATGAACCGGCCAATTTTTTGGCCCAATAGGAAAACATTTTTTCGCCAGCGGAATTCTGCAACAACTCATTTTGCCACGCCACGTAATCTGTATATCGATAGCGCAGCGGCAAAAACGTAAAGTTTACATCCGTATTCAGATAGAGTTGCGAAATTTCATTCACGATAATGGCCAACGACCACATATCCATAACAATATGGTGTGCTGCTATCACCAGGATCGAGTGCTGTTTGGAGCGTTCAAGTACTGTCGTTCTGAACAACGGACCCTTTGTCAAATCATAGGGTTCGTTTGCCAGCACCTCAATACGTTTTTGTACGGCTTTATTATCGAGTTGCGCAACATCCTCTATGTCGAATAATACATCCATGTGCTCATGTACATGCTGGATTTGTTCACCACCCTTGAAATGAAAGGTTGTGCGAAGAGAGGGATGTCGATTAACGATGATCTGCAAGGCGTTATGCAAGACATCTAGATCGATCGCTGAACGGATACGAACCGCATATACCGGATTGTAAATACTTTTGGGCGCCATCTGATGCTGCACCCACATTGCTTCCTGGCCTTTGGACAAAGGAAAGAGGCCATATTCTGGCTCTGTCGATGCTTTTATTAGTGCGCTTTCGTCATGTTTCTCCAATTCTTGCAAAATAAATTCACAGAGTTCTTCGATAGTTGGACCGACGATAAGCCGAGCGACCGGCAACTTGAAACTCCATGCTCTTTCAAGCTTTACCTGAAGTTCAACCGCCATGATGGAATCCAGTCCAAAATTTGTCACCGGTTGCTTGAGATCGAGCTGTTCCGGATGCATGCCAAGAATAGCGGCCAACTGCTTTTGGATGAAAACCGCCAACATATCACCACGGTGCGCAGCGTCGGCCGACATCAATTCATCCTTTGTCAAGCTGACACCGCTGTCAGGCTGTTTGACCTCAGACTCGGATTTAACATTATGTTCTGTACTTGCCTTATAAATATTCTTTTCGGCTGCATTCACACGTTTGAAGCGGGCGCGTTTAATCAGATGAATAACGCTTCCATTGCGGTTGACCAAATACGCATCCGCGATCACGTGGTCGTTTGCCACTGAATCGGTGGTGGCGATACACCACACATCACTATAATTTTGTTGATAATTAATCTGCCGCTCAAAACCATCGGCAATCAAGATATCACTGCTGTTTTGTAGTGTCAATGCGATAGTCTGACAACAAGCGTCCAAAAACATCGGATGTATTTGGTAATTGTCGATCTCCGGGAGAATATCTTCGGGTACGTTAACTTTGGCTAACGCCATGTTCTCTCCGAGAAAGATCTCACCGAGAATAGGTGAATTATTGCCAAGACAAAGACCACCGGTTTCGAGACGCTGATAATAGTCTTTCATATCAGCTTTTTGGGTCTGCTTGAGCAGCATCGGAATAGAGGTCTCCGGACCTTGATACTCGGTTTGTTCTTCATGGACTATAGTGCCCTCGGCATGCAAAATCCATATTTTTTCATCCGTTTGTTCTTCCAGGCTATACGCCTTAAAATTTGCTTCCTCGCGAGATTCGGGTGTGACTAAAAATTGAATTTGCGTACCACTTGCTTTCAGTAACAAGTCGGAATGAAATTTGACATTCTTTAAAGCAACGTGTTCATCCTTCAACGCGCGACGGCCGGCTGAGAGTCCCATCTCCACAAAAGCGGATGATGGCAGTACCGGTGAATTTGACAGGGAGAAATCATGCAAATAGGTATCAAGATTACCATTGATTTTATTCTGAAATTGAATCGTCGCCAGAGGTGACGGAAGTTCATAACCCAGCAAGGGATGAACTTTTTGTCCTTGCACACGGCCGTTATCGCTTTTTTGCACAAGATCCGTTTCGCGAGGTTGCAGCCAATAACGCTGTCTCTGAAAAGCATAGGTCGGGATACGGACTTTTAATCGCGAATAGCTCTGATCAAATGCTTGCCAGTCAATATTTAGTCCATTGACATAAAGCTGGGCCACACTCTTCAACAGATAACTCCAGTCGTCTTCACTCGATTTGAGAGAGCCAACCCAGATGGCATTGTATGTCGGCATGCTACGGCGTCCCATCCCAATCAAATGAGGATTTGGCCCCGGTTCCACAAAGACGTCACAACCCACATCGCGCAATGTGCTGATACCCGCATAAAACTGCACCGTATTTCTTATGTGCGACCGCCAATAGGCGGCATCCGGGATATTTTCCTGCACAGTGCCAGTGACGTTGGAAACAATTGGAATTTGTGGTTTTTTATACTCTATTTCGCTGGCAATTTTTTCAAACTCATCGAGTATGGGGTCCATGGCAGCGGAGTGGAAAGCATGCGAAACCACGAGCTCTCGCACTTGAATCTCCTGCGCCTGGAATTGGTCGAGAATCGCATCGATCTCGTGATGAGTGCCAGAGATGACTATTGTTTGCGGGCCATTCACACCGGCGATATCAACCGAGTTGTACTGACTGATTTTTGCGGTGACCGTCGGTATATCCGCAAAAATTGCCGCCATCTTGCCGCCAGTTGGCAGCGATCCCATGAGTCGGCCTCG
Organism: Candidatus Zhuqueibacterota bacterium; assembly: GCA_016928775.1. GTDB lineage: Bacteria > Zhuqueibacterota > Zhuqueibacteria > Residuimicrobiales > Krinioviventaceae > Kriniovivens. The sequence continues at coordinate 79,813 of JAFGKD010000094.1, forward strand.
CGCTGCCACAAGCTTGAATGCATCTTCCAAACTGAATACACCGGCATAGTATGCGGCAACCAACTCGCCAATACTGTGTCCCATAACGTAATCGGGAAATATTCCCCACTCTTGCCACACCTCAGCCAGGGCATATTCAATGGCAAAAATCGCCGGTTGTGTATAGATCGTTTGGTTGATCAGCGGATCGTTATCATTATTATAAATGATGGACAGGATTGGTTTATCCAAAACGGCCCGGGAAATTTGGTCGCATTGATCGAGCGCACGCTTGAACACTTTATTTGTCTCATAAAGTGATTTGCCCATATTTATATACTGAGAACCCTGACCGGTGAACAAAAAGGCAACTTTATGGGCGGCAAATTGACTCGATCCCGCAAAACCATTGCTCAACACCTGATTTTCCAGAATTCCGCTCATCTTTGTCTGAAAATCGTGCCGATCAGTACCGACGATAGCCAGCCGATGTTTAAAGTGATCGCGAGCTGTATTGCCTGTGTAGCAGATATCAGCAATTTCTTCTGTGGTCGATTCAAGAAAATGAAACATCGAACGAGCCTGATCATTCAGTCCCTTTTCTGATTTGGATGAGAGCGTTATGATATGCGCAGTTCTGTCGACATTATTCGTATCGAGGGTAACGGCCTGAGCTTCTTCCAGAATGATATGTGAATTGGTGCCACCAAAGCCAAATGAGCTGATGCCGGCGCGTCGGGGCTTTGTCTTTACACTCCACGGTCTTGACCTGGACACAATTTCAATTGGCATTTCATTTATCGGAATGTGCGGATTGATCTTTTTGAAAAACAAATGCGATGGAATCAACTGATGATTCAGAGCGAGGGCCGTCTTGATGACGCCGGCCACGCCGGCGGCGGATTCGAGATGGCCGATATTTGTTTTGACCGAGCCAATAAGACAGGGATTGTCTTTGGTGCGATCCCGCATCACCGCGGCGATAGCTTTTACTTCAATGGGATCGCCGAGGATCGTGCCGGTTCCGTGTGTTTCAATATAATCAATGTCTTTTGCCTCTACATTAGCATCTTGCAGTGCCTTTCTAATCACGTCCTGTTGTGCCAATCCATTCGGCGCGGTAATGCCATTGCTGCGGCCGTCCTGATTCACCGCCGAACCGCGAATAATGGCATAAATGCGATCACCATCTCGTTCCGCATCTGACAGACGTTTCAACGCCAGAAAACCACAGCCTTCGCCACGAGAATAACCATTTGCATCCGCATCAAATGTTTTGCAGCGACCGTCAGGTGACATGAGTCGTGCGTGCGAAAAAGTAACAGTGATTTCCGGCGACAGTACCAGATTCACACCGCCGGCAAGCGCCAGGTTAATCTCACCGGCTCTCAAGCTGCGCACGGCCTGATGAATGGCAACAAGCGAAGAGGAGCATGCCGTGTCAAGAGCCATGCTGGGACCGCGAAAATCGTAAAAATAGGATAAACGGTTGGCAACGATGCTAAAAGCGTTGCCGGTACCCGTGTAAGTGTCGATATTTTTGATATCACCATTGAGCAAATTCGCATAATCATTATTGCTGACACCGATATAAACGCCCGTGACACTACCCGAGAGAGATGAAGGTGCATAGCCCGCATCTTCCAAAGTTTCCCACGAGACTTCCATGGCCAGTCGCTGCTGCGGATCCATGCGGTTGGCTTCGCGCGGCGAGATACCAAAGAACTGGGCATCGAACTTGTCGACATCCTGAATAAAACCGCCGGATTTGGTCACGACCTTGCCCGGCACCCCGGGTTCGGGATCATACAGTTCATCAATATCCCAGCGGTCTTTGGTGACCTCGCTAATGGCATCGACGCCATCCACAAGAAGCTTCCAAAATTCACGCACATTTTGCGCACCCGGGAATCGACATCCCATACCAATGATGGCAATATTCTCGTGCTTATCAGAGTTCTGGATAGCGGCTGACTCTTGGATGTTATCCTCATCGCTCAGGTATCGTGACAACGCTTCAATTGTCGGATAATCATAAGCCAGGGTTGCGGACACCGGTCGGCCGAGCCACTCTTCCAAATCACCGGCCAAACCAGTAGCACGCGCGGAATCCAGCCCATACCTGGCAAACGGCTGAGAGACGTCAATATCTGCTGCGGCAATATTCAGTTCCTTGGAGATTTTGGCGACGATCCAGCGTTCAATTTCTTTCAAGCGCGGCGACTTGGGCGTGGGACGTTCAGTTGTTTCCGCACGACTTGGGATCTGAGGCGCTTGCATAGCCTGATCATCAGCATGCCAGATATCAACTTTATCCAGCGTATCATCGAGATAGCCCTGTCGCGCCGCGTAACGCTGTATCTTGCCACTCGACGTTTTGGGAATACGACCTGGTTTGACGAGCACCAGGGCGTACAACTGCAGGTCGTGGTTTTCGGCAACTGCTTCACGCATGGCTGCTGCCACCTCGCGAATTTCAGGATTCTGGCGAAATTCAAGTTCATGGGCAATGACCAGCTTTTCCTCATCACCAACTTCTACCGAAAAAGCTGCGCCGCCACCCAGCCGGAGCGCAGGATGACACACCTCGACCGTACGCTCGATATCCTGGGGATAATGATTCACACCGCGAATAATGATCAAGTCTTTAATACGGCCGGTGATAAACAGCTCATCACCCATCAAAAAGCCACGATCCTCGGTTCGTAAAAAGGGACCTTCTTTTGTATCGGCGATATAGTTTTGAAATGTTTTTTCAGATTCTTCCTGGCGATTCCAGTAACCACGGGAGATGCTTCGGCCTTTGATCCACACTTCTCCCATCTCACCATTCGCTACCTCCAGGCATGTCTCGGGATCAACGATTTTAACGACTTGATCGCCGCTAAAGTGACCGCTGCCGACCAGCACACGGCCATTCTTTTCATCATCGGATAAAACCAGCTTGTTATGCTCCAATGCCTTTTTGTCAAACTTTTTGACAACCGGCAATTTATCGATTCGACTGGAGCAGACAAAAACCGAGCTCTCTGCCAGGCCGTAGCACGGTAAAAGTGCCTTGCGATCAAAACCATAGGGTTCAAAGGTCGTCGCAAATCGATCCAGGGTTTCCCACCGAACCGGTTCCGCGCCATTGAACGCCACCTGCCAACTGCTCAAATCCAGATGTTCCCGCTGTTCCGGCGTGCTTTTATTCACCAGGATATCATAGGTGAAATTCGGCCCACCACTCACCTGCGCTTTATATTTTGTGATCGTTTCCAGCATGCGCATTGGCCGCTGCAAAAATGCCGCGGGCGGCATATAGATCGTATGCGCCCCAGCGTAGAGTGTTTCCAACAACCCGCCAATAAGCCCCATATCATGATAAGGCGGTAGCCAAATAACACCTTTTGAATCCGGTGTTATGCTATATGCCTCGTGAATCGTGGACAGGTTATGCAGCAGATTATTATGCGACAGCATGACACCTTTTGGATTGCCGGTGGAGCCGGAGGTATATTGTAAAAATGCCAAATAATCGCCCGATACATGTGGGGGCGCCCACTTTTCCTCGTATCCGCCCAAGTCAGAATCGGTTGTCAGAAGCGTTACATTCTTCAAACCTTCAACAGTTGAGAACATTGAAGTAATTTTATGCAAAAGGGATTCCGAGGTCAAGGCGACTTTTGCCTGCGCATCGTCGATAATAGACTGGACGCGCCCAAGGTTACGGTTATTTCTCGGTGGGTAAGCGGGAACCGCAACAACGCCGGCAAACAAGCAGCCCAAAAAGGCGGCGAGATAATCGAGACTGGGTTGGTAGAGCAGTAGAGCTCGTTCACCATTTAAACCAGATTCTGCCAGCAAAGTGCCTATTTGTTTGGATCTTTTTTCCAAATCTGCAAAGGATAAGCGTTCTGCCTCCTCTTCGCCGTCCGGTAAAAATGTATAAACGACTTTATTTGGATTGTGTTTAGAGTGCCATTCAACCACATCTATCAGAGTTTGTGGTTTAAATTCCGTTTTATTCACTTGTTTCATCCCTAGTGGTCCCCACGTCATTCAAGAGTAAATGGTAAAAAGCCACAATCCTACTCACAAAAGGTTCAGAAAATAGTCAAGCTGCGTCATTTTTCTACTCTAACAAATTTCATGTCCAATAAATTCAACATGATGTCCTGCTTATTCGACAGCTGGCTTACTGCCCATCGTTGCCCGATTCCCTCGGATGCCACTGCCCAGGTTTCCCTACAGAGAGTAGGATATATACTAACAAATGTCATTTGATTTTATTTCATGATTATGTTATAAAAACGTGAATTTTTCTTACTGTACCGTTGCGCCCATTGTGTGGATTTTCTATATGCAGTTTTTGAGAACGGAATTACCCTGATTAAAGATTTAAAATCCACCAATGAAACATTGTCAATAGTGGTTTTATTCCAGAGTCAGACCATCCTGTAATCTCCAGCATGGGCATTTTAAATCAAGAAAAAGAGTGTGAACCTGATATTATCCTATCGTCGTCACGCCACACGCACATATCAGCTCCACGTTTCTGTGAGTGGATTAGCGGGCTAAAGCTTTTCGGATGCAGGTCGGAAGATGCTCTCAAGATGTGTGGACAAATAATAGTATCTTTTTCGTCTAATGTCCTCCAATTGGTTAAGCGCTTTACTAAAATTTGCACTTCGGCAATATCTCTGCCAAAAGGCACGCCAAATCATTAATTCTATATTAATTAATAATGTATTGACCAATTTCTTCCGTACGCCATACAAGCTGTTGTCTATATCTATTGAATGCACTTTTCATACGAAACACGAGACTGCTGCAGCTTATTAATTAATATTCATTTAGACCAGCCATTTGAATGATGTGCAGCCGCGCCCGAAGGCAGTTGCCAACACAAACTTGTGACATATAAATATACAAATTTGGAGTAAAAACACGGACAAAAATAACACATTTGAGTTCAATATTTAACGCGGTTTTCATTTTAACTGATCATATCTTTGTTTCATGTATGAACAGTGTATCAGCAAGGTACAGCCGACATAAAGTGATAATTTCACCCAAAGAATTTGTTAAATAGACATTTGAGCAGACATATCCATCCTTTAAAACCGTGATTTTCGGATTAGGGTCGACTATCGTAGCAAGAGCGATTTTTTTGTCTGGACAACCTTTTTATCAGCTAAAAGTCGATAGTAATAGAGACCGCTCGAGACACACTCACCGCTATCGTCTTTGCCGCCCCAAATGACTGAATATCGACCAGCCGGCTGGAAAGCGTTCACCAATGTTCGCACTCTTTTGCCGAGTGCATTATAAATCGCCAGTTCGACTGCTACGCTGTTGGGAAGTTGATAGGAAATGAGCGTCGATGCGTTGAATGGATTCGGATAATTTTGCGCCAAATCAAGCTGCTGTGGAAGAAATGATTCCCTCTGAATATCAACAGCGGAAATCGACCAATCAACGGTTAACGTATCTGCTGACAGCACCTCGAGTCCGTCAAAATACGCCTTGGTGAAATAACGTTGTACTCTGTCCGGACGGGCACTACCAGTGCTGCTTTGCGGCTCGGAAATTCGATACCCTTTAATATCCAGGAACGGCTCTCCCGTGTCATTTGAGCGAACGACCTTGAGATAACCGCTGTCGAACGTTGGCAGTACATAATACTTGTAGCGGGTAAACCTGCTACCCGGCTCGATATCATCAATGTAAAGTGCCGGGGCGTGAAGCGGCGCTGAACGCATGACTCTGAATTCATAAGCACCAACCGACTCGCGGACGCCAGTGACCGGACCGATGGGGGTTAATTTTACAAAGCGGGCATCCATCGGCATTGTACGATCGACAGCGATCCGCACCGAGGCATCGCCTCCTTCGGATTTGTCGACCGCCATCTGCCACTCTATTGAATCGGTCGAAACTTCGATGGTATAATACTGACCAAACGCCGCGCCCTCCTCGCCAAAGTCGGTTTGGAACAAATCAATCGACTCGACTGCATCAAGATCGACTACAGCGGCACCGCTGCTTTTACAAGACCATTTGCTTCGGGGATCGCCGTCCACCAGCGCTTCCGGTGAAGTGCACATGTCAAAACTGATCGCCGTGACCGGTTTGCCTTTTGCCACATCGACATCTTGTATCTCGGTCACACTCTTGCCGGTCATGGCATGGTAAACAATCCTGGCCATCTCCCAGGCCCCTTCGGCACTGGGATGAATATCATCCGGGAATAATACATTACGGTCGATGAATGGTTGATAAAAATCGATTGTATCGACATTTGTCGAGTCAGCAATTTTTCGAATCATTGGAATAATATCTGTTGTAATGATGGAATCTCGGATACCCCACTGTACGGAGAACGCCGGTGGCGGCAGGCAGGCGTAGATGTCGACATCTGAATTCACTGTACGAAAGGTATCGATCATTGAGATATAATCCGGCACATATTCATCCTTGAATTCCCAGTTTTGTGGTTTGCTGTCATTAGTGCCTAACAAAATGACCACAACGTCCGGCACCATCTCAATAGCGGCTTTAAATTCCGGTTCCACCCAGAGCGGATAATCACCTTTTTTCAACATGGTTCGCCCCGAGTTACCGGCGTTGAGGACTGTGTAACTCTCACCTAACAATTTTTGCAACTGCGCGGGATAGCTGTCGTTGACTTGATCAGCAATACCGGCACCGAAGGTGATGCTGTTGCCAACGCATGCGACCTTCAGTTCTTGAGCCGAAGTGGCAGTACAACCGGTGTAAATTAAAAAACATACAATTACAAGGTAACACGTTCTCATTGGTGATCTCCTTTGCAAAAACAGATGATTGCTACTGAAAGATATAAAATAATATTACAAAAAAGCATGCAGAAAGCAAATCTTTTTGCGCAAAGTGATTGCCTTATTTGTTCACAAGATATATCGCCAAAAGTCAAAGATATGTGACCAAAACGACAAACTCCTTGATTTTTATTAATAAATCCGTATATTTGGCCGCGTTTAAAAAGCACAGTACACAAATCAATAACACATGATGCGGTTTCCGCGCCAAAATTTTTATTTGCAGATTATGTTAAAGGCACATCCTTGCACAGGTGTGCCTTTTTCTATTTATCGCTGCAATTCACCTCAATTTTTTTAAAAAGGAACAGACCTTATGCAGATCACAGGACTGCGGTACGGCAAGCAATTGCTTGACCTTGTCGAGTTTCCGGCGGCAAAAATGCTAACCGGCGGTGCCACAAAGGAAGAAATACAGGAATTATTGGACGAATCCGGCAAGGTTGTCGTCAAACCATTCTTTTATGGCGGTGTTGGCAAAAAGGGGAAATCAGGCCTCATTCGAATCGTCGATAATGTGCATGACGCGATGAAAGCGAAGGAGGAGCTCTATTTTGCCTCGCACAACTGGGGCGCCAAAACGGTGCGCGCAAACGGCGTCACTTTTGAAGAGTACATTGAGTCAGATATCGAAGTCTATTTCAGCATTTCGGTTTCAACGCGCTTGCGCAAACCGATCTTTATAATCTCAACGTATGGCGGCGTCGATATAGAAACGCTCCCACCTGAAAAAAAGCACTCCACGTGGATTGATCCTTTTATTGGCATCAAATCGTTTGACTTGACAAATGTTCTCGGCGATATGGGATGTCCGCAACAGTATATCTCGCCACTCGTACAAACGCTCCCCAAATTGTGGGAACTTTACGACAATTACGGACTGACGACCATCGAACTCAATCCTATTCGGATGAAAAAAGTGGAAAATCGCTATGTGCCGATTGGCTGTGATTTGAAAGCAGCGTTTGACCAGGATAATCCAGGCTGGCGGCGTCTTGGTTTGCCCAAAACAATTTTTCAGGCCGATGTGACGCCTTTTGAAGCGGAGATAAACTTGTTGCGCACTTATCAGGGCCAGAGTGATGTACTCGAGCTGAATCCAGAAGGCACGATCGTTCCCTTTATGTTTGGCGGAGGTGCCAACTCCGCTGCCACGGAAACCTTGGGAACAAAAGGTATTTTCTCTTCCGACTTTGGCGGCAATCCGCCGTACGATAAAATGTATGACATCAGCCGCATTGTTTTTAAACATTGGTATGATCAGGCCAATGTACTGCTCATCATTGGCGGCAAAGCTAACAATACCGACATTTATGTGACATTCAAGGGCATGTTTGATGCCCTGCGCGACCATGTATCCAGGCACGGCAAACGCCCGATATATACGGTGGTCGGGCGAGGTGGCCCCAACTTGATACGCGGCATGTTTTACGGCAAAGACATCCTCGACCGCCTGAAACTGCCATATAAAATGTTTGGCTATGACTCATCCATGATCGGTGTGCTCGATTATGCGCGACAAATCGACGATTGGTGGGCTGAAAAAGGACGCGCAGCGTATGAGAAAAAATTCAAAAGTTAAGCTTGATCGTCAAAGACTTTAATCCAAAATCCGGGTACAATCATGAAACAACTCGTCACAAAACCTTTTCCTTATTATGTTGGCATATATACGCTCGAAGAATTAATCACCAGAGAATCGCGTGTATGCGTGGTGAATATTCTCGGCAATGAGAGTCGCAAAGTAACACCGGTATCCCACGAATATAGTGGTGGCAATGTGGTTGTTGGTGTGCAGTATGGTCGAGAGGGTGTTCTCGAAACCAAGCTCGGCAATATTCCGGTGCTACGCAGCGTCCGCGATGTGATGAATGCCGGCTATAAATTCGACGTTGGCGTCATTTACCTCCCACCCGCTGCGGTCAGTCAGGCCGTTTGGGAGCTGGTGCGATTTAACCACGACCTGAAGCGCATCATCATTGTCACTGAAAAAGTATCGGTTCGAGATTCGCGCAATATTCGCTTTACCTGCCAAGAAGCCGGTGTGGATGTCATCGGCGCCAATTGTCTTGGTGTGGCGAATGTGTGGGATCACGTTCGAATCGGTGGCGCGCTGGGCGGTGATCATCCGGAAGAAACGCTGAGATCCGGGTCTGTCGCCATTCACAGTAACTCGGGCAATTTTACCTCAACCATTGCGCAATACCTCAAAATGGCCGGATTTGGTATTTCATCGGCTGTCAGCTCCGGCAAAGATGTATACATTCACTTTGCCCTGCCGGAATTTTTATTTGCCGCGCAAAACGATCCGCGCACCAAGGCAGTGGCCTTGTATGTGGAGCCGGGTGGTTATTACGAAAAACAGGCGCTGGAATGGATAGACGAGCGGCGTTTTGGCTTTAATAAACCCATTGTCGTCTGCGTGACCGGTCGCTGGAAAAAGAACATCTCCCGGGCGTGCGGCCATGCCGGCGCCATGGCCGGCAGCGGCGATGACGCCGAATCCAAGGAAAAATGGTTTGACGACTATTTTGGCGTGCCGGTCTTTGATCCGCAAAATCCGGACGTGAGTAAAAAAGGCGTGCGGATCGCTTCCATTCAACATTTTCCAGATGCCATGAAAGCGATCTACCGAAAAATGGATGAACCCGCTGATTTTGAAGAGAGCGGTGATTTGTCTCTCAAGCTCTGGATCAGTGACACAATCCTCAGTCTGCCAAAAGAACTGGATTTTCCGGTTGTGCAGGCGCTCTCACCGTACGATGAACTAATCACGGAAATCAACAAGCTTATTGGCGCACAGTTCATCCGGCAAAACATGCGCAACAAGTCCGGCGCCTCGCGGATGAATCCCAATACGCAAGTAGCGGAACTGCATGGCAAGAGCGTGCTGGAATTGTCGCAAAACAGCTTTGAGGAGAATATCTATTTTGCGCTCACCAAAGTATTGCCCGGCAAGCGCGACTCGCGCCGGCTCAATATGCTGCTCAATCTTTTCATGCAATTCGATGATAATACCTTGCCGATCCTGGAGATGTCGGAAAAGAATGGCTGTACGCCCAATGCTATGTTAGCCTCGCGATTGGCACTCATCGGTAACCATCCGTTTCTGGAAAAAATCCGCACCTACTCGCGGCTGATCATTGATCTCATCCGTGAGTATGGCACAAGCGAATCCTTTGGAAAGATAAGCAAATCCCTGCAACAGCGTATCGAAAAAGAGATTCTCGCAGCCGGTGACGGCCCGGAAACACCTCACCGTGATCTGCTTCTGAAGGAAATCCACAACGTGCCAAATGCTCGGCCATCAGTCGCTTTGTGCGATGCCGTTATCAATCTCGCCAGGGAAAGCAAAAAACAGATTCAGGATGAAAATGCATTTTTATTAGCATCTCTCATAGTCAGTACTTTCTGGTTTCCCATGCTCGAAAAACGGATCAGTCGTCAGACGGTCGAGGATTCGGTCTATTACATTTATATCGCCGCACAAACGGTTGCTTATTCGGCTATAGATTTCAAAAACAACAGGTACTGGGAAAAATTAAAGAGCGGACATTCCAGCTATCTCGCCACCAGCTTTACGCATAATGCGTTTCACATTCTTTTCAATCGCAAACCAACAGAACAGGAATTGACCGAATTTAAATACCTGCTCGGTCTGACCATCAGCAACAGCCCGGGCACCTTATCGGCCAAAGGTGCCAAAGAATCAGTGAGTGCGCGCAATCAGATTCCCATGGCGTTTGTTGGCTTTTTAAGCAACACTGGCCTGGCGCACGGCGGCAATGGCTTTGAAGCCGTGGAGTATTTGCTCGAACAATTCAAAAACACATCCATTTCTGAACCCGGCTCAAAAAATGAAAAGGTGTCGCTGCAGCGCATGGCAACACGAGCTGCCAAAGAGTACGGTGCCTACAAAGCAAAACAAAAAGAGATGGGTGTGCTGGATTACAAACGTATTCCCTGCATCAACCACCCGGTGTTCAAAGGTAATGCCGTCAATATTGATCCCCGGGAGCAGTTTGTACGCGAGCAACTTGAAGCCAAGGGATTTTACAATATATTTTTGGATTTTTATCATCATCTTGTCAATGAACTGTATCACGAAGGTGTGACTCGCAATGTTTTTTGCGTCAATGTCGATGCAGTCCTGGCAGTCATCTCGCTCAAGCTGATCTGGCATGATTTGCAATCCGCAAAAATGACTCGAGCGCAAGCGCAAAAACTTGTGTTTTTACTGTTTGCCCTGGGACGCACCGTCGGTACAATCGCCGAAGTTATAGACCATCGAGATCGTGGTACGGATATGGACTGCCGCACACCGCAAAGTGAAGTCGAGTTTGTGCTGTAAAATAGTGCGCTTTTTAAAATCCAAAGAGGGAGTATCAAATAATGAGAAAGCTTTTTTACTGTCTATACGTATTGATTTTGTCGATTTTTGCATTATCCGGTTCATTCGCGAAAACGCTGCGTGTCAACTCGGACAACCGATTTCTCGAATACAGTGACGGTACGCCCTTTTTCTATCTTGGCGATACTGCCTGGGAACTATTCCATCGACTCGACAGGGAACAGGCAGACCGCTATCTCGGCAATCGCGCAGAGAAGGGTTTCACTGTCATTCAGGCCGTTGTTTTGGCGGAGCGAAACGGACTCACCCAACCGAACGCCTATGATGATGTGCCGCTCATCGATCAAAACCCGGCGCAACCGAATGAGGCCTATTTTGAACACGTCGACTATATCGTCAACAAAGCGAATGAGCTGGGTTTGTTCATCGGCATGTTGCCCACGTGGGGCTCGTACTGGAGCGACAACAATCCGGACCGGAAAATTTTCACTCCTGAAAACGCCCGCAGTTTCGGTGAGTACCTCGGCAAACGTTATAAAAACAAGCAGATCATCTGGATTCTCGGGGGTGATCACAACATTCACACCGATACAGAGCGAGAGATCATTGAAGCCATGGCACAGGGCTTGCGCGCCGGCGATGATGGCGAACATCTTTTCACCTTTCATCCGCGAGGACCGGGATTGTCCTCGGATTATTTTCATAAAGCGGACTGGCTCGATTTTAACATGGTGCAATCTTCGCACGGGGCGCACGATCACGACAACGGCCTGTTCATCGAGCACGATTATAGCCTCTCCCCACCCAAGCCAACCCTTGACGGTGAACCGCGTTACGAAATGATTCCGGTTGGATTTTATTTTGACGGCTTTAATCGTCAGGACTGGTTCGACGACTATGATTGTCGCCAGGCAGCCTATTGGGCGATGTTAGCCGGTGCGTGTGGCCACACCTATGGCAACAACAGCATCTGGCAAATGTATACACCGGATCGCGACGCTGTCCTGTGGGCTCGCGTACCATGGTATGAGGCCATGGATCACCCCGGCTCATTTCAAATGGGTCATCTACGAAAGCTTTTCGAAGCGCGTCCATTTACCCAATTGCAGCCGGCACAGGACATGATTTTAGATGGACCGCGTGCTGGTGGCAAAATTCGCGCGGCTCTGGCGCAAGATGGCTCATTTGCGTTCATCTACTCACCGCGCGGGGAAAAATTCACTATCGATCGCGCTAAAATCAAATCCAATAAAAAGATCGAAATCTGGTACGATCCACGCTACGGCGTCTCCCATCCCATTCACACATCGGATACTGCCGGCTTGCAAACCTATACACCGCCAACACGTGGTCGGGGGTGTGACTGGATTTTGATCATCGAAGACGCGAAAAAAAATTATCCCCTGCCGTGATCCTGTGCATTAATTTGGCAATATTGTTTAAAAGTCTATCAGCCACGGATTTTCACGGCGCGGCCTTTGGCCGCAGCCAGATTACAAGCAAATGCACGCGGATGAGCACTGATTTTTCGGCTTTGCTTCGAGAAAGCTTTGTGACTGGAAATTAAAAAAGATTAAAATGAATGATATGATCTGATCTGTGTTTCATCCGTGAAAATCCGTGGCTTGTAAACTTTGCTAAAAAACACGATGTTGCAGATTTGTAGTACGGATGAAGCGAGAATAAAGAACACAATCTCCCAGGATATCCATGCTGTGTGGACTAGTAACGAGAGTAATCATTAAATTTTAAAGGGGTAAAAGTATGAAACGATTGCTCACTCTATTGTGGTTTCTTGCTGGTTGTTCATTTTATTTCACTTGCAGCCCACATCAACCGTATCATGCCGACATTATCATCTACGGCGGCACTTCATCAGCGGTGAGTGCCGCAGTCCAGGCGGTGCGCATGGATCATTCGGTTATTATCGTCTGCCCGGATGTCCATCTCGGTGGTCTTACCGCCGGTGGTCTCGGCTGGACCGATGGCGGCAACACCTCCGCCATTGGCGGCCTGGCGCGCGAGTTTTATGGACGTGTGTACGAGCACTATCAAAATCCCGAGGTCTGGCCCTGGCAGGATAAAAACGACTATAGCAACCGCGGCCAGGGATCCAAAGCCCTGAATGACGAGGACAAAACCGGCTGGGTATTTGAACCGCATGTGGCTGAAGCGATTTTTGAAGACTTTATCAATGAATACAACATCCCGGTATATCGCGACGAATGGCTCGATCGCCAGTCCGGTGTTGAAAAAACAGAGGGCCGAATTGGCAAAATGACCATGTTGAGCGGCAAGACGTTTTCCGGCAAAATTTTCATTGATGCAACCTACGAAGGCGATTTGATGGCCGCCGCCGGCGTCTCTTATCATGTCGGACGCGAAGCCAACAGTGTTTACGGCGAAACCTGGAACGGTGTGCAAACCGGCGTGTTGCACCACGCGCATTATTTTAAAAGCCCGGTTGATCCGTACATTGTTTCCGGCGATCCATCCAGCGGCTTGCTACCGCGCATTTCCGACGAACCGCCGGGTGAGTATGGCTCGGGTGATCATCGTGTGCAGGCCTATTGTTATCGCATGTGTCTCACCGATCATCCGAATAATCGTGTGCCGTTTGAAAAGCCCGAGGGCTATGATCCACTGCAATATGAATTGCTGCTGCGCGTTTTTGATACGGGTCGGCGCGATTATTTTCAAAAGTTTGATCCCATCCCGAATCGCAAAACCGACACCAACAATCACGGTCCGTTCAGCACGGACAATATTGGCAAAAATTACGACTATCCGGAAGCGAGCTATGAACACCGCGCTGAAATTCTCAAAGAACACGAGATATATCAAAAAGGCCTGATGTATTTCATCGCCAACGATGAACGCGTGCCAGCGGAAATCCAGGATGAAATGAAGCGATGGGGCCTGGCCAGGGATGAGTTCCTCGATAACGGCCACTGGCCGCATCAAATTTACGTGCGCGAGGCGCGGCGCATGATCGGCGACTATGTGATGACCGAACACGACGTACTTGGCACCCGCAAGGTTCCCCACCCGGTTGGGATGGGATCGTATACCCTCGATTCACACAATGTGCAACGCTATGTCAAAATGGACGGCTATGTCCAAAACGAAGGGGACATCGGTGTCAAAGTGCCGGAGCCGTACCAAATTTCCTATAATTCGTTGACACCGAAAAAAGAAGAATGCCAAAATTTGTTGGTTCCGGTGTGTGTTTCGTGTTCGCACATTGCCTTTGGTTCGATCCGCATGGAACCGGTGTTTATGATTCTGGGCCAAAGTGCCGCCACAGCGGCTGTCTTGGCCATTGAAGCGGAGTGTGCTGTGCAGGATGTCGAGTATGATGTACTAAAAGAAAAGCTATTAATAGATAAGCAACGCTTAGCCAGTAAAAGTTTTTTTGAACTGACAGAATAGCCGGAAACAAGACGACAACATCGAAAAAGCCGTTTCAGGCTTTTGCTTATTTTGGCTAAAACGGCACTTTTTTCTCCCGCAACATCTTGACGCAATTCATCAACGTCCGGCAGGTATGATAGGGACCCTTCCAGGCGTGCGCTTTTGCGGCGCGCCTGGCGTCGGCCGAGCGATCCACCGGCTGAGAATAAACACCGCCATACTGATGATCGATCACATACGTGTTGATATGCTCCCATTGCTGTTCAAACTTTGTACAATAGATGCGCTCATTTGGAAAGAGCAACGACATCATCAAAAAAGCATTCAGTGCTTCCATCTGCGTCCACCATGATTTATAGTCGCTCAAGATCGTCATGTGATCGTCTCCTTTAAAATAAAAGCCGACATCATACAGCCCGCCATAGTCGTCATCCCAGGCATTGGCGATGGCATGATCGACCATCTTTTTTGCCACGGCCAGGGTGCGCGCGTCATTTTCGAGTCCCAGCGCAGCCGATGCCTCCAACATCAGGAAGGCGGTCTCCACATCATGGCCGGACGATACATGGTCGCGATAGCTGTGTTGGCGAATATAGCTTTCACTGGAATCCTGCAATGACACCGGTGTCCAGTCCTGTTCCAAAAAGAGCGTCAGGCTGCCTTTTTCTGTCACAATGGTATCGCGAATTATCTCCAGCATCTCCTGCAAGCGTTTCCGCACAAGCGTATCCGGCCACACCTTATACAGCTCGGTCAACGCCTCCAACACATGGATGGAGGTATTTTGATCTTTGGAGCGGCCGGCGGTAAAGCCGGAATGAGCACTCGATGTCGCCATATTGTTGTACCTGTCAAAGTTCTGAAAGTAGCCACCATATGAGGGATCGTGCGCATGCTCTTCAAACCAGCTCAATATTTGTTTGGCGAATGCAAGCGCGTCCGGGTCGTGGCTCAATTCGTAATAGGCGGATACGGCGTATAATCCAAAAGCATTGCCGTAGCTGGTTTTGTTATCCGGATGTTGCCGTTCCGGCTCTCCCCCGTCGCGTGCGCGATATTGATAAAAACCACCATATATTTGATCCCACATTTTTTCGCGCAAAAAGGTGTAGCCGTGTTGCGCGGCCTGCAGATAGCGCGGATCGTCCGGATAAAACTGCGCCGCTTTAGCGGCGGTCCACACATGTCTGGCCTGCGTGACGATCATTTTACTTTGGTCCTTTTCAGGTTCCCATTTATAATCAAATTGGGTCAAAAATCCGCCGTAATCCATATCCAGCACGCGCGGGTACCAGACCGTGAGAATTTTGTCAACCAACACATTTTCAATCTCATCCGCTTGCTGCGTTCTTGCATCCGAGTATTGCGTAAAACAAGCCACAGCAATCAAAAGCGAAATAAAAAGAAATCTATACATGACCTTCATCCACTTTTATTAACATGAATATGAGCAAAAATAGGTTTTAATCTCTCCAACTGATTTTGTATCTTTAATGTAAGCTGAAAATTGCTCAGACAAAACAACTTTTTTAGTCACTCGTTCGCCAGAGCAAGGTATTTCTATGCCCCTTTCCTGGGATGACATTGAGAGAAAACGCGATTTGACTTTTTTCAGAATACCGGCACGGCAATTAAAGGACCTGAACGACGCCGAGCGATTTGTCAATAAAACCGGCTTTTGTTTTGCCTTTAAAATGCAAAAATCCGAGCTCCCCTGCATGTGGCACGCGGCGGCGGGTGAACGTTATCCGATTTATCCGCAGCATGTACAGCATGATCCTTACATTGGTCTGGTGTGGGATGCCAAAGATGCTTTAGTTGCTGATAAAAAAGTCTATTATGGCAAAGCGCTGAAAAAACGACCCACCTTCATCTCGCTGGATTTTTTCCCTGCTTTTTATCGGTTGCAAAAGCACAAAAATGGCGCTGCGGATTATTTGAGCGATTACATGCGCGGCCAATTGTCCAGCGAAGCCAAACGAATTATGGATGCCCTTTCCGGGCAATCGCCCATGGTGACGGCTGATTTAAAAATGGCGAGCCGTATGGCGCATCCAGCCAAGCGCGCAGTTTTTGATAAAGCCATGGCCGAGCTGCAGGGCAAAATGTATATCGTCAAAATCGCAGAATTCTACGATCCATTTACTTTCCTGTGGGATATACTCGACCGACGATTCGAAAGGGAAATCGCCCTTTCAGCCGCACTATCGTATGCCCAGGCGCGCGAAAAAATTCTGCGGCGCTATTTTGAAAATGTATGGATATCACAGCCGGTTTTCATCCATCGGCTGTTTGGCTGGACACCGGAAGAAATCGAAAAGTCATTGTATGAATTGCTGAACCAGGGAGTCATTGTTGATTCTATTCATATTGCGGGTGAAAAGAAAACGTTCTATGGCCTGGCACAGTTGAACTGAAACTTTTTAAGATGTCGTTTTTTTGTAATGAAACACATAGTAGATCGATAAAAAAATATGTCAATGCGCAACCGCCCACAAATTATCATTGATGGCTATAACTATATTCTGCGTCAAGATCGTATCGATTTTGATCAAGAATACGCTTTATGGGATGCGCGCGAAAAGCTGATTCATCAGATGATCGCTTATCTGGGCCAAAAACAGCTGCGCATCACCATTGTATTTGACGGCCAGGATCTGAAAGGGATCACAAAAATTCGTCGACCAGCCGGTTTGAGCGTACTGTTTTCACACGCACCACAAAAAGCCGATCCACTCATCATCAAAATGGTGCAAAAAGCAAAAAATCCCGGCAGTATTACTGTGGTGTCATCCGACGCCAACCTGGTGAATACGGTCAAAGCGTACGGCTGCATCGTGACATCCTCGGAAGACTTTAGCACCAGAATTGCCGCTGATCATCGTGAGATCGAATTTATCAACAAATATGACGCCCAATTAACACCCAAAGAAGTGGAAGAATGGATGCGCATTTTTCGAGAAAACGAAAGAAAAGATTAACACATGGATTTTTATAATTGCCAAGGAGGATACGTGGTGAAGATTTCCGTTTTATTCAAGGGGATTGTTCTCGCAGGGCTTTTTCATTCTTTGTTAGTCGCCAAAACATCGCTTTTCAACATTGAAGATTTTGGCGCTGTGCCGGATAATGGCATTGTCTGTACCAAAGCCATCCAATCCGCTATCAGTCAATGTCACCTCAAAGGAGGGGGCACAGTTTTTATCCCGGCGGGCGAGTTTATCTCTGGAACCATTTTTCTGGAGCACAATGTAAACCTGCATCTCGCAGCCGGCGCTGTGCTCAAAGGCAGCCCCAATCTCGATGATTATCTTGATCAAAATGGCCGATTCGGACTGATCCGCGCGTGGGGGAAACGAAATATTTCCATCACCGGACAGGGAGAAATAAATGGCAACGGCACGATTTTCTTCGATCCGGAGAAACCACATTTAGGGCCGGATTTTGATCGCCAATACACTCGCCAGGGCGAAAAATACATGACTTTTGAGAACGGCATCCAGGATGGTCCTATCGCTTACGAGGCGCGACCGGGCATGCTGGTGGTGTTGCTGCGATGCGAAGATGTGACGATCCAGGATGTCACATTTCGGGATTCACCCTCGTGGACGTTCCGCATCGGTGACTGCGATGGCGTGATCGTTCATGGTATCAATATCACCAATAATCTGCTCATCCCCAACAGCGATGGCATTCATTGTACGACATCCCGAAATGTACGCATATCAGATTGTGATATCCGCTGTGGAGATGATGCGATCATTGTCACCGGATTTGGCGATGAAATCACTGTCGGCGGTGATGATTCGCGTTCCGACATACAATATTCGCGTCGTGCTGTCGGCAACAAAACCGGCTATGCTGAAAATATCGTGGTGACAAACTGTACTCTGCAATCGCGCTCCAGCGGCATTCGCGTCGGCTACGGCAACAATAGCATACGTTTTTGTGTTTTTTCGAATCTGGTGATCTACGAATCAAATCGTGGGCTTGGTATTTTTGCACGAGATGCGGGTTCGATTGAAAATATCCTGTTCTCCAACATCACCATCCAGACGCGATTGCACACCGGGCACTGGTGGGGCAATGGAGAGCCGATCCACCTGTCAGCGATCGCCCAAAACAAAACCATACCGGTTGGCTCGATTGTAAATGTGCGCTTTAAAAATATTATCGCACAGGGTGAATCAGGAATGGTCGTATATGGCGAAAAACCTGATATCATCCAGGACGTGACTTTTGATGATATTCAACTGGAGCTGGTTCAGGGTGACCATAGCCAAACGTATGGCGGTAATTTCGATCTGCGTCCGGTGGCGGATGTGCAAGATGCGATTTTTGAACACGACGTGGCTGGATTGTATGCCCAAAACGTCACAGGATTATCTCTCTCCAATATTAAAATTACCGCAAAAAAGTCGACACCATTTTTATCCTATGGTTTGGAATGCCACGACATCAATAGACTCTTTATGAAGAATATCACCGGCGATACAGCACGATTTCGTCGTGGTGAATTTATTCATCTTGTTGACTGTGCGAATGTCACACGCGAGTAGCAAAGCCGTATTATCATGTTAATTCTTTGTTAAAAAGTGATTTATCTCTTGCCTTTTTACATGAATTTAGTAAATTATTTCGTCGGGGGATGACGACAAAACAAAAGGATGGAACGGGTTGGTGGCGGCTGCCACGATAACACCAGATGCTTCCTCTCGTGCTCACCGCGGTCAAGCCATCGACATAAATCGAAAGGATTGATATCATGGCAGGGCATATTCGGAGGGCAAACGAGGGGGATATCACATTGCTTGCCGATTTGATTCGTTGTTCCTTTAGAGATGTCGCAAACCGATTCAAGATTACACCGGAAAATTGTCCAACGCACCCGTCAAACTGCACGTACGAATGGGTGGAAAATTCGCTAAAAAAGGGAACCGAGTTTTACATCTTGTCAGAGGATGCAGTGCCCGTGGGGTGTGTCGCCCTGGAGCGGGCGAGCCGAGATGTTTATTACATGGAACGTCTCGCCGTACTCCCGGAATTCCGCGATCACGGGTATGGGCGTGCTTTGGTCGACTATTGTTTCAGCCAGGCGCGGTTGCGAATGGCCAAACGCGTCGAAGCCGGGATCATTGCCGATCAAATCGAATTGGTGGAATGGTATCGGCGGTTGGGATTTCGATTCAAGCAACGCGCCAGATTTCATAATCTCCCTTTTCCGGTGGCCTTTATGTATCACAATTTGGCGACAGAGGTGTGATGAAACTGAGCGATGTTGAGAAAAATGCCATAGCCTTTTTTGAATCCGGTTTTAATTGTGCTGAATCCGTATCACAAGCCATCTTGGAGGCGTTTGCGGAAGAAGGTCCAACCGACATTCCTCGCGTTGCATCAGCGTTTGGTGGCGGCATCGGTGGTACGCAGCAGGGCGTATGCGGCGCCTTGTCCGGTGGTATTATCGCCATTGGTTACCTGCTCGGGCGAGTGCGTCCGACCGAAAATGTGGATACGGCAAAAGCTATTGCTGCAGAATTTCGAGAAAAATATATAGCGCTCTATGCCACGACGAACTGTGGCGAATTATTGGATAAATTTGAGCCGCAGACAAACTATGCCAAATGTCAAGAAATGGTCGGCAAAATGGCTGGCGTTTTGGCGCGTCTCTTGCGGGATCATGGACTTAAAATGAGACGTTAATTCAATATGACTCCGACAAAGACGGGCGTCAATCAGCTTTTTATTATTCTCACACTTTTTTTCCTCATCCCCCTGGGATTGGCAACAAAATTTTATCATGGACCGGCGAAGAACTGGGTGACACTGTACGCCGGTGATATCTTTTACCCCATGTTCTGGTTCTTTCTCGGTATGCTGCTTTTCCCCGCTGCGCATCCGTTGAAAATGAGCCTGATCGTCTGGCTATTTTCCACAGCCATCGAGTTTACGCAATTATATGATGCACCCCTTTTAACTGCCCTGCGTCGCTCATTTGTAGGGCGAACATTGGTTGGAACATCCTTTGTGCCGTTAGACATCCTGTATTATTTTATCGGTTGTTTGTTGGCGCTTTTGCTTTATTACGCTTTACACTTTTTTCGTCTTCCAGTGACCTCGACGAAACCAGAAAGCCAAAACAAGGCCTTTTAATGCCGTCGTGAGTGATATGGATAGCCATATCCCCGTGCTGCCCAGTCCGAGTGTATAAGCAAGAACAAGTGACAACGGAATGCGCGTCCAGGTCAATGGTGCCGAGATCAGCATAGGCGGCAGTGAGTTGCCGGCACCACCAAATGCGCCTTCCAGGACAATTTCAAATCCTAAAAAAACCTCAAAAATTGCAATGATTTTTAGATAGAGCGCTCCTTCTCTGACGACTGCCGGATCGTCGACAAAAAATCGGATGATAGTGCTGCCAAAGAAAAAAAATATAAAGCTGATGAAAATGAGAAAAATCGAGATATAAAGGACATTCAACCACACAGCCTGTTCGGCGCGATCCGGCTTGTTGGCGCCAAGATGTTGCCCGACCAGCGTTGCCGCAGCGACGGAAAAACCCACGGCGACGTAATAGGACATACCTTCGATACGATGTCCCAAACCCAACGCAGCCAAAGATTCGGGGCCAAAATCGGTAATCAATCTTGTTAAAATCATATAACTCAAACTGAACAAAAAACCATTTACCGCAATGGGTGCACCAATTTTCGATATGCGCCACATGAGATCAAAGTTAAAAAGCTGTGATTTTTCATCGCGAAAAATCATCTTGACTTTACGTCTGCGAAGGAGCAGGAAACTCCACACAACAACAAGTGCATGTGCTAAAACAGTTGCCAATGCAGCGCCCGCGGCTTCCATTCTCGGAAATGGACCAAGACCAAATATTAAAACGGGATCAAGGATCATATTGAACGTCAACCCCACGCCAATTATCTTGAGCGGTGTTTTGGTATCGCCCATGCCGCGAAACGCTGCATCCAATCCAAATGCGAGAAAAATGGTGATAAGGCCGTAGAGCACGATGGTCATATAATCCATTGCAGAAGACAATACCACCCCCGATAATCCCATTTTTACAAACGTTGCCTTCTGCACCAAAAGTCCGATGCCGCTGTTGAACAAAGCGATAAAGCTCCCCAGGAAAACGGACTGGCCGATCACCAGCCCGGCCCGGCGATAGTCCCCGGCGCCGACAAATCGTGCGACCATGGCATTAACGCCGGTTTCCACCAACATGGCAATCGACTGCAATGCCCACAGAATAAAAGACGCGGCGCTGACGCCAGCCAGTTCTTCGGCACCAAGTTTGCCTACCCACCAGGCGTCAACAAGGCCAAAAACCATGATGAACAGCATAGAACCGATCGCCGGCCCGGCTAACCTGAAAATAGCTCGACTCAGAGGAATTCGAATTAATTCGGATTCATCGACAGGCCCGGGCAACAAGTTCGCCGCCTCGGGTGAAGAATGCCAGTCATAGGGGGTGTTCTTTGTTTGAATAGTTGATTCTTTACTCATATCAAATCATTGACTAATCAATAATTTAAACAAGGCTCAAATTACGAATAATTAAGCTAATTGTTCACATAAATTTCAAGGCTCATCTTATGAAGACTGCCTCGACGACCATCATTGATCTATCCCATCCCATTGCTGAAAACATGCCGTTGTGGCCGGGTGATCCGAAAACAAAAATCGAAACCTGCGCGACTGTGGCGCAAGATGGCTATATGCTCAACCAGGTGACCATTGGGGAGCACACGGGAACGCATATTGGCGCACCGCGCCATTTTTCAGCTACAGGGCGATCGGTCGATAATATTCCGCCGCAACATCTCTTTGCGGAATGCGCCGTTTTAGATGTTCAGACACAAGCCCGCAAAGATAACGACTATCTTGTTCAGGTAGCGGATGTTGTTGAGTGGGAAAAGGAATTCGGCATGATTAAAAGTGATTCAATCGTATTGTTCAAAACCGGTTGGAGTCTGCGGTGGACAATTCCGGCTGCCTATTGGGGAACAGCGCCAAACGGCAATCATTTTCCCGGCGTATCCCTGCAAACCGCTCAATATTTAGTTGATAAAAGAAACATCATTGGCCTGGGAGTCGATACGGGCGGTATCGACGGGGGACAATCAAAAGACTTTGCTACGAATCAATTGTTGGCTGCAAACGACATCTATCATCTTGAAAATTTAAATCTCAAGGATGTAAAGTCAGGCCGGCTGCACATTTTTGTCGGTGCTTTGGCCATTCAAAGTGGGAGCGGATCGCCATGTCGCGTTTTGGCTCTGCTCGACTGAAAGCAAACTTTGGAATGAAAATTGTTCTATGGTGAGTAATAAAAAAGGACCTGGCGGCATAAGTTATTATTTATATAGGCATAAGCATTCATGGTGAGCGTACCGTGAAAACAGCGCATCTTTTGGAGAACGTCGTACTATGAGACAACTTTTTAGGAATGATACGATTCTTGTACTTTTTTACTCACTTTTTTTTCATTACCTCATCTTTCCTCCACTTGTCTACGATCTTTTAGCTGCGGCAGAGCCGAACACTATAACAATCGCCCATTTCCCGTCGCGTGTCGGACGATATGGTCAGCAGATCACGGTGCGAGCACACATCGCCACAACATCACCGGTTAAAAATGTTAGCCTGGTTATCGAAAATAACGAGCAACCTTTGCGTGGAAATATGCCCATGCTACCATCAAAAGTCCCTGTATTAGCCAAAGCGAAAACACAAATCAGCGTCAGGTCCGGGCCAGCAGCCAATAAAAAGATTAAAGGCCGACTGCAAGCGGGTGAAATAATTGAAATTTCCGGTGACAAAAATGGTTATTACCAGGGTGCTGCCGAATCCGGGCTGAAGGGTTTTATTGAAAAAAAAGATGTCACAATTGTAGCGAGCGGGCATGCTTATGCCGTGACGCTACCCTCTTCAATCACCAGTCGTGCGACCCTCACCTATCATATAGAAGCGCTTACTGATAACGGCGCTGTCAGACAAACCGAATCCTTCTCCATGCGACTGCTCACAGACGAAGAAATCGATATGTTTTTGGCCATGTACAGCGGCAGTGCACCAGCGGCCAGTACACCCCTCTTAAAAAAACCACTTTTCTGGGTCAGCATAGTAGCATTGGCGAGCGGCGCGTATATCTTTTCCGCGGACAAGAACGGAAAACAGGAAGACCAAACGACAGTTGATGTGCTGGTCGATTGGGAGTAGGTCTTGGAGCTTTTGAAATCTTTTTTAGGAGACAAGAATGTTGTCGAAAATAGATGTCAGGGTGGTGCTTGCTGGATTCCTTTTATTGGTGATGGGCTGTTCGAAGGATGCTCCCCTCATACCTCAAATTGACAATCAATCAGCGGTCGTAACATCAATCAAGCTGAACCAAAAAGGTTATGCAGCTGTTTCCCTGGATAGCCTTATTTTAGAGGTGATCGGAGAAGGGGTGACCAGAATCAGAAAAGAGCTCATCATCGACGGCACCAAAGCCCAGACGCAAATACAAGTTCCTGTCGATGAAAAACTGCGCATGGAAGTCACCGGCTATCAGGACAGCACAGCGGTTCTTTTCGGCAGTCAGGAATTTATGGCACAAAAAGGCGAAACTGTGCCAGTGGAAATTAATTTGGACTTTATGGTCTCGACCATCATACTCTCACCGCCGGATAGCAGCCTGAAAACGGGCGAGCAAATTGCCATCCATCTCGCAGCTCGCAAGGTCCTTGAGATGTCAACTTTTGGAGTTTTGGTGCATTTTGATCCGACCAGGTTGCAAGTTGTTGAATTGCAGCGAGAGGATGATTTCCTCACTTCCAATTCCGGTTCGGTGATGCCCATGGAGTTTACCAAAGACAATGTGGCCGGAACGGTCAAGATCATATTGGGTATTTTCCCTGCCTCGGCCGGCGTCTCGGGTACAGGGGATATTGGAAAAATTGTGTTTGAAGCCATTGCGTCCGACACCACGGATATTTCAATTCAGGTCGACAATCGACAAAACTCGGATCTTGGTCTTTTTGATAAAAGTGCAAATCTAATATACTCGGTTGGTCTGGGTAGTCGTTTGTTTATCCAGCAGAACAGTGAACTATAATCAAGGTGCTCTTTTGAGTGTGGAGCTTGATATGACATTAAAAAAAACAAGTCCTATACTTCTTTTACTCCTTCTCATGGTCGTTCCCGGCTTAACGCAAACGTTGATCTCCACTTACGGCCCACCTGAGACAGCGAATACCTGGCGTAAATTCACCATTCCGCTCACTGCAGAAGCGTTTGGAACGGATGCCTCGACGTTTGCGACGGTTATGGCAAATGTACAATCATTGCGAATTGGCACCGAAATGAGCAACGCGAAAGATGAAGGCGGTCTTGATAATATCAGTGTCGGCTCTCTTTATCATGCCAACTTTGATGTCGGGGCTGACGGCTGGAACGCCGCCGGCGACGGCACCATGCAATGGAGTGCGCGCGGTGGCGTGAGCAGCGGTTTTCTGAGTATCAGTGACTGGGGCACCGGAATATATCACTTTGCCGTCGCTCCCTTTGCGTGGGCGGGCGACTGGACAGCCTTAATCGGTGATAGCCTTACATTTTACTATAAAACTACTCATCCGGATTACACAGCTGAAATTCAAATATCCAATATCGCGCAAAAACGCCTCATTCTCGTGGCCGATGATTATTCCATCCCGGCCGGCGGCAGCACTAAAATGAGAGTTACCTTGAGTGAGCCGTCGCCGAACCGCTTGCCAATCACCCTGGAATCGTCCTCGGATGATTTTTACGTGCCCTCTTCTATCAGTCTTGCTGAAAATACAAGTTCTTTTGAATTCGATGTTACCGTCGCAGACACAATCAAGCATGACAGCGTTGCGGTGATCACCGTGAGCGCATCCGGATATATTGAATCAAGAGTCACGTTAAAAGTCAAAACAAAAGAAGAGCAGACCACGACCATATTCGGGCGAGTCACCGATGCAACCACCGGCGTCGCGATCGCGAATGCCACTGTTTCAGTGCTAGAATATACAACAACAACAGATGTGAACGGCGAGTACGAGCTCGCTGATATCCCGGCGCTCATGCAAAACGCCGATTTTTCGGGATATCCCACCCGCGGACGTGCACCGCTCACCGTGCAATTCACGGATTATTCCGCTTATCATCCTATTCGTGCGACGGCGGATAACTATATTGAATACGTCTCAAGAATTATATTAAAAGCCGGAGAGACGGATACGGTCAATATCAGTTTATCACCGATTATAACGGACAGCGAGCTGCGTATTGTCCTCAATTGGGGTGGATCGCCGGAAGACTTGGACCTTTACCTGCTCGTACCGGCAGTTGCAGGTGAAAACGGCGATCAACCGTTTACTATCTATTATGGGAAAAAAACCGGTAACTCGATCGGTGGCTATCCCTACGCCAATCTCGACAGAGATGATCAGGATGGAGGTGGACCAGAGACAATTACGATAAATCAACTGGTTCCCGGTCGCTATGTTTGCTTTGTGCATAATTATTCACGATCACCATCGATAACAACCTCCAGCGCAGTTGTGCAAATTTATGGTCGTAGTGGCTTATTGCATTCTGTCAATGTTCCTGTGAGCGGTACGGGTATTTATTGGCATATTTGCGATATCGATGGCAATACAGGGCAAGTGACCATCGTCGATCAAATCACTGATATTCAACCCAGACTCGGTGGCACGCATGATTTGCAGAAAAAAGCAACCAAAAAGAATGTAGCCACCGCGGCGGGAATCATTACCTGGCAATGGGATTTTAATGGCGACGGCCTGACAGATGATACAATCCAGAATCCCTCATATACCTATGCAGAGCCGGGAACCTATAGCGTGTCCCTGACGGTGTCGGACGGTACAACAGAATATAATGAGACCAAAGTGGATTACATCACCGTAACGACCGACGACACCACTGAAACATTCGGCGGTTTGAATGTCAATGTGACCGGCCTGGACTTGTCAAATTTTCCAACTGTCAAATGTTTCACTTCGGTCACAGATACGATCCTGGAGATGCCCACTGAGGAGCTCGATGTCACTCATTTTGATATCAAAGAGAACGACCAGGATGTCACATCGATGACAGTGAGTACACTTGATGTCTCTGCAAACGCAGCCGTAGATTTTGTTTTTATTCTTGATATCGCCGGGAATATGGCTACGGCGATCAGTACACTCCACGAACGCGCCCTGGCTTTTGCTGATTCATTGACATCCCGTGGCATTGACTACCGGCTCGGTCTGGTCACGTTTAATGATAATGTCACAGCCATCCACGATTTCACCTCGGACGCGTATGAATTCAAAACATGGCTGGGCAGCGTCATCGCCTCGGGCGGCGGGGATAGCCGGGAAAATGCCCTTGAAGGTATCGCAGCTGCTACACAATTGTCTTTTCGCAACAACGCTCAACGCCATGCTCTTCTGGTCACATATAACGACTATCACGAAAAAGATGAATCCGGGGATGGGACAACCAACGAAACGACTGACAGCATCATTGGCCTTTTGGATGACTATGGCATAAAAATGCATGTCGCCGGCCCGAATATGCGGCAGCACAAACGCCTCGCCAAAGATAGTGGCGGTCAGTACTACTGGTTAGAGCAAAACAGCATTGGCGTCTTTTTCGGACGACTGACCAACTATCTGCTCAAACAATATGTCATCACTTTTGTTTCACCCGCACCTGTGGCGAACGAGGAATACCGTGATATCACACTTGCGGTACAAAAGAATAGTCAAGGGGGCGTGGGCTATGCAGAATATTTTGTCGGTCGCTCACGCTTGCTGATGAATCCTCCCGTCATTCTGGGACGCAAGGAGAAATCTTTTACGCTGGATATTCGCGTTGAATCTGTGCATAATCTTTCCGGGGCTGATCTCCAGATCAATTTTGACAAAACAAAGTTGCAAGCACTCAATATTTTTGAGGGTGGTTTTTTGGCCCAAGATAGTGCGGACGCAGCGTTTGTGCGCGAGATTCAAAATTCTGCCGGAATAATCAACATCAAGGCGGAAAGGAAGATAAACGGGCAGCCCGCGGGCGTCAGTGGGGGCGGTTTGCTGGCACAAATTGTCTTCGAGCCACTGATAGAGAACTGCTCGAGTACGATTTCCTTCCAATACCCGATTCTTTATCAAACAGGTCATTCTACGGGGACAAGCGAAATGAGTGTGCTCACCAGCAATGCCTCAATCTACTCCCTTGATGCTGCAGAAGAATGGGACATGCTATGCGATTTTGATTTTGATCTCGATATTGACACGCATGATTTTGCCCTATTAGGTACGTATTGGAATTCTGAAACGGGTGAGAACGGTGATGTGGGACCAGCACAGGGTGAGGCCCCTCTCTTGATACCAATGCAAGATAATAATGTCAACTATGAAGATTTGTTTGTCTTTACCCGCATGTGGAATTGGTACCACGCAGCACTCACAGCCTCGGGAATCGATTTGGGAAAAACAACATCGGATTTGGCCTGGCAAAAGCAAAAACTGGCGACTGATCAAGATCACAGGATTATTCTCAATCTGGATTCTGTCAAAAATTTATCCATGGGACACATGGTTATAGGCTATAATCCCGGCAGCTTTGTATTCAAATCCGCCAAACAAGGCTCATTGCTCACGCCGGATTCATCTTCTGTCGCCCTGCTGGTCGAAGAAAAAAGTAAAGGCGAATTGGAAATCTCTTTCTCCCGCCTCAGCTCGACTGGTGTGGTTGCCGGTGTGAGTGGTAGTGGTGCGCTGATGGTACTGGATTTCGAACAACGTCATCCGAACGCCACACTCAATTTGGATATAAAAAATCTCGACTTTCGCACACCTCGGAATACGCAAATTGAGGTCTATTCATCTATAAATAGTTCAGAAATGACCCAGGCGCAAACTCCGGAATCCTACGATCTGGCAAGTTATCCGAATCCATTCAACAGTCGGACAACGATCGAATTCCAATTGCCGGAGGCTCAGCATGTTAGTATCACTGTGCTCAATATACTGGGACAGTCGATTTTCACGTTGCCAGCAAAACATTATGATGTCGGTGTTCATAAACTCTCATGGGATGGTGTAAACGATCTGGGACGTGAAGTGGTTACAGGCACTTATTTCATTCGACTGCAAGCAGAGCACCATCAGCTCTTGCAGAAAATTTTATATCTCAAATAATCGGAGCGGGGAGAAAGGCGCTGCTGCTCTGCCTTTTTCCTCGTTCCATTTTTATAATAAATCACTCGCCAATTCTGCCAATTCAGAACGCTCGCCTTTTTGCATCGTTACATGCGCGTACAATGGTTGCCCTTTCATTCGATCGATCAAGTAGGATAATCCCGTCGATCGCGAATCCAGGTAAGGCGTGTCGATCTGATAGGGATCGCCGTTGAACACAACTTTGGTACCCTCACCGGCGCGCGTGATAATTGTCTTGACCTCGTGCGGCGTGAGATTTTGCGCTTCATCCACAATAAAATAGATATTATTCAAACTGCGCCCGCGAATAAAAGCAAGTGGTGCGATCAACAGCTTGTCACTATCGAGCATTTCCTGAATTCTGAGGTAATTTCGATCAGACTCTTTGAACTGATTCTTGATGACACCAAGATTATCGTACAATGGCTGCATATAGGGATCGAGCTTTGCCTCCACATCGCCGGGCAAATAGCCCAGGTCTTTGTTAGACAACGCGACAATTGGTCGTGCCAAATATATTTGTTTATAAACTTTTCGCCGCTCGAGCGCAGCAGCCAGTGCCAACAGAGTTTTTCCGGTTCCGGCTTTGCCGCTGAGCGTCACCAGGGGAGCATCGGAATTCATCAAAGCGTGCAGAGCAAAGGTCTGTTCGGCATTGCGCGGTTTGATACCGTAGGCCATGCCTTTTTCAACATGTTGCAGCATTTTGGTCATCGGATTGTAATAGGCAAGCGCCGATTTGTTATTGTTTCGCAGGATAAAATATTCATTCGGAATGGTATCCTGTATATCCGTTTCGGCCAATGGCACTTCACTATCACGATACAGCCTGTCGATAGCATCAGGTGGAAAACCCTCGATGAGCCGGAGTCCTCGATACAGCTTTTCGATATCTTCAATTTTATCCGTGTAATAATCCTGCGCCTCCAGACCCAACGATTTCGCCTTTAAGCGTAAATTCACATCTTTGCTGACAACGATGATTTTTTCGCGTTTTTTTGATTTTTTCAGATGCAATGCTGCGCTCAGGATACGATGATCCGGCTTGTATTCAACAAACGCCTGTTTTACATCGGGATCATCGCCATAATTCGTGAGAATGAGAATTTTGCCACGTCCTTCGCCCAAATTTTCGCCACCGTTAATAATTTTATCGCCGCGAAATTGATCCAAAAAACGGATGAACTCGCGCGCATTAAAATGAATTTGATCGCGCCCGCGCTTGAAAGCATCGAGCTCTTCAATCACCGTTATCGGGATAATCACATCATTATCTTCAAAGTGAAAAACACAACTCGAATCATGCAGAATCACGTTGGTGTCAATGACGAATTTCTTTTTCATAGCTTACCCTTTTACGTCGGTTTGTGTCGAATTTATACAGCATGCACAACTGATGTGACAATCCCCTTTAAGACATGCGCACTTGCATCAACAATCTTTGCCCGTACAAAATCGCCCGTACAATAATCGCCACCCGGCAAAATGACCAGCTTGTTGCCATCGTTTCGACCCTGGACATCAGTGTGCGATTTTTTTGTGGTCATGGACTCGATCAGCACTTTATGCTCCTGGCCAATGTGCGCTTTGTTTTTCTTGAGTGAAATTTCTTTTTGTAATTCGTTGAGACGAACAATACGTTCGGTCTTGATCGCCTCCGGCACATCATCCGGATACTTGCGCGCGGCAATGGTGCCTTTGCGCTCCGAATATTTGAAAATAAAAGCGGAATCAAACGCAACGTGAGCGACGACATCCACGGTATCGTCAAACTCGGTTTCTGTTTCAGTGGGAAAACCGACAATGATATCTGTGCTGAGCACCATGTCGGGATAAAAATCACGAATCTCGTGCACCAGGTCAAGAAATTCTTCTTTTGAATAGGTACGGTTCATCATGTCCAGAATTCGCGTATTGCCGGCCTGCAAAGGCAAATGAATGTGCTTGCACACCTTGTCGTTTTCGGCCACCACCCTGAGTAGTGAGCGTGGAAAATCCTTGGGATGCGGCGAGGTAAAACGAATTCGTTCCAGACCATCGACCTCACTGACTTTATCTAACAAATAGCCAAAGTCATGTTCGCTGTGTTGATACGAGTTGACATTCTGACCCAGCAAAGTCACTTGTTTATAGCCGCATTTCGCCAAACGCCTGGCCTCATTCACTATGCTCTCCACCGATCGGCTGCGTTCACGTCCCCGAGTGTAGGGCACAACACAAAACGTGCAGTAATTATCGCAGCCTCGCATAACGGCTATCCAGGCGTTAACTCCCTGTGCGCGAAACGGATGCACATCCGAGTAGGTTTCGCTGCGCGACAATCGAATGTCAAATGTCCTTTTGCCACTGTCAATATGTTCATCGATCAGAGAGGCAAGTCTTTTATAACTGTCCGGGCCGGCGATAAAATCGATGGGCAGCTTTTTATCGTTGATCAGCTCCCGCCGATAATTGGTGGGCATACAGCCTAACAATCCGATTTTTTTCTGTCTGCCATTGTTTAAATGTCGAAGGGCGTGCACGCGCGCAATCACCTTGCGACTCGCATGCTCGCGCACCGAGCAGGTGTTGAGCAAAATGATATCCGCCTGTTCAGGATTGTCCACCAGAATGTAGTCGTTCTCTAAAAGCAGGCTTTTTACAATCTCGCTGTCATACTCGTTCATCTGACAACCGTATGTCTCAATATAGACATTCATCGTGTTCGGCTTTAGCTTAGCCTCTTGCTCTCCAGAATATAAGACTCTGCACATACCTTTTTCAAAACCTCAACTTGCCTCAGCCTCAGCCTTCGCCTTAGCCTTTTAAACCAGCGTTCCCGTCATGCTCAAATGATCAATCTCGTCAAGCACAACCGGCACAAACTTGTTTTTCAAATCCAGATCGGATTTCACCTTGATGCGAATATAGGAATCCGTCAAACCGGTCCAATAGCCGTTTTTTTTCTGTTCAAAAAGTACATAAAATTTTTTGCCTATGTTCGCGGCATAAAACTGCAAGCGCTTGCGCGCGCTCAGCTCGCGCAGTTTTGCGCTGCGTCGTTCTATTGCTTCGGAGGACACTTTATTGGCAAGCTTGCGGCTTTTTGCGTGCCCGCGCTCGGAATAGCTGAATACATGAAAATAGGCGAACGGCAGATCGCGAAGCGTCATATAGGTCTGCATAAAATGCGCATCCGTTTCACCGGGAAAACCAACGATGACGTCCGTGCCGAGGCAAATGCCGGGCACTTTCGCATGCGCTTCCTGGAGCAGAGCTCGATATTCTGCGACGGTATAGTTGCGATTCATCGCCGCCAAAATCTCATCGTTCGCGGATTGAATGGAGATATGCAAATGGCGACACAGTTTTTTATCATCGCGCATGCGATCAAACAGCTCGGGTGTGATAGTTGTGCCCTCGACCGAGGAGAGTCGCAGCCGTTTCAGGCGGCCAATTGCTGTCAGGGCATCGACAACATCGATCAGTTTCTTGTGCGCGTAATTGTAGGCACCAATATTCACCCCGGTCAACACCAGCTCACGATGACCGGCTGCGACAAGCTCGTTTGCTTCTCGCAAAATATCATCAAAAACACGGCTCTTCGCTCGACCGCGCGCATAGGGAATTTCGCAGAACGTGCAGAAAGAATTGCAGCCATCCTGAATCTTGAGATTGGCGCGCGTATGTCGCAGGTCTATGCCGGCACCGGGAATAGTGAAATCCTCGCGTTGCACAACAGGTGTGATGAGTTGCGGTTCGGCATCGATGGTATCGCGAATAATGTCAGCGAGATTCATTTTTTTCTCGTTGCCGATGATCCAGTGAACATTCGGAAGCGCGAATAGCGCTGCCTGCTGCGTTTGCGCCTGACAGCCGATGAGGGCAATTTTAGCGCCATGATTTGTGCGCAAGGCCTTGTTCACAATCCGGCGTGTATCGGCATCACCCTTTTCCGTGACCGTACAGGTGTTTATCACCACCACATCAGCGAAATCCGAAAAATCCACCACATGATAGCCACTTTTGCGAAAACTCTGTTCAATGATCGCTGTCTCGGCCTGATTGAGCCGGCAGCCGATTGTGTAAAAAGATACGCGCATAGTCAATTCCTTTAAAAGGAGAATAATTTAAGGATTTTGACATGTGATTGCAAATATTTAAATTTTGCACTATTAATGGTTGTGGTTTGAAAAGCAAATTTCTATTTTTGATAAATTATCGAGCATAAGAGGAACAATGATGAATTTATTTAAAAAGAAAAAAACGGGGATCGCCTTTGGCGGCGGCGCCACACGTGGCCTGGCGCACATCGGCGCCATCAAGGTATTCGAGGAGTATGATATCAAATTTGATCTGGTGGCTGGCAATAGTGCCGGCAGTATTGTAGGGGCTTTGTATGCCGCTGGCTTTACCGCACAAAAGCTGTACGATATTGCCAAAAACCTGAGTGCAGCGGATATACTTGGATTAAATCTAAAACGTAAAGGCTTGTTCAAATCCGACAAGCTCGAAGAGCTGTTGCGAAAACATCTTGATGAAAAAACATTTGCTGATCTGGAAATTCCGTTTCGTTGCGTCGCGGTCAATTTGCGCGATGGAGAGCTCGTCGAGTTTTACGAAGGACCGGTGGTTCGAGCCGTGCGTGCCAGTTGCAGCGTGCCGGGCGTGTTCTCCCCAACACCGATTGACGATCATTTGTTCGTGGATGGCGGTATCCTCAACAGCGTGCCATCTGATGTGGTTCAGGGCATGGGTGCAACATTCACCGTGGCCATCAATCTCAATTCCGATCGCGGTCAACTATCCGAACCCAAAACGGGTTTTGATGTCATGTGGTCAGCCCTGAAAATTGCCTGGAATGAAAACACCATCCAAAAACTGCAAAATGTGGACGTCGTCATCGCACCCGACCTGAAAGACTATACCTATTACGATTTGAAACATATTGACAAGATGGTCGAATTGGGCGAAAAAGCGACGCGCGCTCAATTACCGGCTCTCCTGAAAGGATTCAAAAAATAGCGACCGATCCCCGGCATCGCAGCTTATTCGCCAATTCATCCAGACCTGTCGGGATGTGATTTTTATTGTGCGACTGTCAGCCAGTCGGTTTTGGTATCCTTTGATCTCGGCTTTAGCGATGGCAAAAAGGGCTCTTTTTGGGCACTATATCGTTTTGAGTGGATAATTTGGAAAAATATGAGCCACGGATCAAACACGGATGATTATAATTATCTTTAGAAATTTGTCAATCTTTATGCGCACTTTTCTTCCACTGTGAAAAAGCTTAACGTCATTCATTTTAGGCATCCATACACGCAGAATCCAAACTTGATCGTAATATTTAAATTTATTACCTTTAATGATTCAATTTTTAATGGCTTTCGATGAAGGAAGGAAATGGCATGACGCTGAACGAAGACCAATGGAAAATATTAAAAGCAGTGCTTGATGCGGAAACGCCGCTGAACCTCAATCAACTCGTCGATTTGACCGGCCTGGACATGCCGTTGGTGTCGGCGACCATTCAATGGGGACAAGAATCGGGCTGGTTGGATGTCGCTGAAAACCAGAGGGAGGAGTTGGTGCCGGCTGAAGAAGCGAAAGAATTGCTCGGGTCCGGACTGCCCGAGCGCCGTGCGCTATCATTGCTGGCCGAGACCGGTCGGATGCCGATGAAGGATGTCGCCGCCAAAGCACAAGAGCTTGATATCCCGATGCATGAAATCATCAAATGGGGTTCGGCACGCGGATGGTTTGAAAAAGATAAAGGAGAGCTGGTCTTAACCGAGACCGGCAAAACCGCAATGCAAACGCTGGATGCAGATGAAAACGCGATGAATATTGCTATTGCGCGGGGCGGTGTTTACCTCGATGATCTTGCTGACCTTGACATTGATGTTGAACGCGTCAAAAAACTTCTCGGCACCCGTGCACTTGTGGCCAAAATAAAGCCGCGGACAATTCGTATTGTGCACTTGAATGAAACAGGCACATCCATATTAAGGAGCAAGGATATCCGAATTGTCAAAGAACGCAATACTTTGACTTCAGAAGATATCAGCAGCGGCGAGTGGCGGAATATCAGGCTCCGACATTATGATGTGACCCTGGCGGCTGAGAGCGTAGCACCCGCCAAAATCCATCTCATGCAAAAAATTATCCAGGAAACGCGCACGGCTTTTCTGGAGATGGGATTTGAAGAGATCGTCTCGCCCATCGTCGAATCGGCGTTTTGGGATTTTGACGCCCTGTTTCAACCGCAGGATCATCCGGCGCGCGACATGCAGGACACATTCTACCTGACGCGTCCTGCTGAAGCCAGGCTGCCCGATGCTGAAATTGTCGAACGAGTCAAGCGCACGCATGAGGATGGCGGCGACACCGGCTCAACCGGCTGGGGCTACACGTGGAGTGAAGCGCGCGCCCGGCAAACCGTGTTGCGCACGCACACGACCGCTTCAACCATTCGAGCCGTACAAGCGAATCCCAGACCGCCTCGCAAGGTGTTTTGCGTTGGCAAGGTCTTTCGTAACGAGTCACTCAGCTATAAACATTTGCCGGAATTTCACCAGGTCGATGGCATCATCATCGATGAAAACGGCAGTCTGGCCACACTTTTAGGGACGCTCAAAGAATTCTATCGCAAAATGGGATTCGAAAAAGTACGCTTCAAACCGGACTTTTTTCCCTACACTGAACCAAGCGCTGAAATATCAGTCTATATGGAGTCGAAAAACGCCTGGATCGAATTTGGCGGCTCTGGTCTTTTTCGCCCGGAAGTGACGCGGCCGCTGGGCTGCCATGTGCCGGTGTTGGCGTGGGGACTCGGCCTCGAACGGCTCGCCATGCTGCGTTACGGACTCAAGGATATTCGAGAACTCTACTGGAGTGACATTGACAAGATCAAGGAGGTACCGCTGTGCCAATAGTCGCCATTTCCGCTGCCCGGCTGAATCAACTGCTGGGCCAGGACTTTGATATGGACATTCTCGTGCACGGCTTGCAGCAATTGGGCTGCGACGTGGAAGATACAGCCACTCTGGCATTATTCAAATGTCCGGCGTGCGATACACCGAATGATAAACTGGCGCACGAAGAGCCGCCGAAACGCTGCGAGTTTTGTGGCCATGAAAGTCAAGAGCCATTTGAACAGTTTGCCACGGATGAGGTGATCCGTCTCGATCTCCTGGCAGACCGTCCCGATTTATTCGATCCCGGCGGCCTTTCCCGTGCCCTGAAGGGCTATCTGGAGCTGGAAAGTGGTCTGTCAGAGTTCACTGTAGGCGACAGTGGTATAGAGGTCCATGTTGATCCGATCATGTCAAATGCCGGGACATATCGGCCGTTTATTGTCTGTGCCGTCCTGGATATCCCGCCATTGGACCACAATAGCCTGCGCGAAATCATGCGGTTGCAGGAGCATCTGCACTGGGGCATTGGCCGCGATCGTAAACTAGCGTCCATTGGAGTGTATGATCTCGACACCATCGTTGGCCCCATCACTTACAGTGTCGTTGATCCGGAGAGTTTTCAATTTTGCCCGCTCGGCATGCCTGGCGTGCAGATGACACCGAACGAAATTCTCGAAAAACATCCCAAGGGTGTCGGTTATAAGCATTTGATGGAACAGTACGTCAAGTACCCCATTCTTCTGGACGCCAAAAATCTGGTGTTATCCATGCCGCCCATCATCAACAGCGATGAAACCAAATGCAAAATTGGCACAAAACGCCTGTTTATCGATGTGACAGGCCTTAGCAAAGATTCGGTCATCGATTCATTGGTGACACTGGTCAGTGCCCTGGTTGAATTGGGCGGACACGTGCAAACTGTACGTATGAATTATCCCGATGGTCCGCAAGACACACCTGATTTAACCCCCGGCACGATAGATATCAGCTACGAAGATGCAAAAAAGTGGCTCGGCCTTCCCTTCGATCGAGATGATTTCATGACCTATCTGCGCAAGATGCGTCTCAATGTCACGCCAAAAGGCGATCTCTTTGCAGTGAGTTATCCGGCATTTCGGACAGACATTCGTCACGAAGTGGATGTTTTTGAAGACCTTGCGATCGGCTTTGGCTATGAAAATATTGAACCTGCAGTTGTAAAAACCCTGACGATTGGCCAGGCGCGTCCTGAGGAAAAACAAAGCAAGATGATTCGCGATGCCATGATCGGTCTCGGATTCACCGAGATCATGAGTCTGTTGCTGCAATCGGTCGAGCGGCATTTCAGCAAATTTAACCTCGAACTGGACGCACATCACGTGATTGTGGAGAATCCAAAAACCATCGAGCAAAAGGTGGTGCGGAATCATATGATGACAGGCATCATGGAAACCTTTAACAAAAACCGTCGCAAAGCAGTGCCGCAAAAAATCTTTGAAATCGGCAATGTCATTCACCTCGATAAACAGGCGGAGACCGGCACTGCAGAATACCGACATCTCGCCTTCGCCATCATCGGTCCGGATACCGGCTATGCTGAAGGCCGCATGATAATGGATGCCATTCTGCACGAATTAAAATGGAACGGCTCGTATGCTGCCGCTGACCATCCGGCATTTACAAAAGGTCGCTCTGCAGAAATCACCAACAATGAAGGATTATGGGCTCTATTAGGGGAAATCCATCCACAAGTGCTGAACAATTTTGGCCTGGCGTTTCCGATCGTGTATGGTGAATTACGGCTGATGCAGGTTATTTAAACCGCGATTTCTTTTTGCGTCAAGATAGCGGGCAAGCAGCAACACACCCTGTGCCGCAAACATCGCTAAAAACGGTAGCAGCGCGTAGATATATCGTGAATAGGCGTGTCCAATCCAAAATATAAAAAAATATCCCAGGGCGATGGTTAACAACAGCTTTTGATCTGCACTCAATCCGGTTGAGAAAATGCCAACAATCCCAAAAGACAGCAGCACAAGATTGCATACGAGTGTGAGCCAGGTTTCTGTGGTGCTGGAGCACATGCTGAGGAAAAATAGCGGATTAAAAAGAGCTTTTTGCAGTATCATGCGTGGATGCTGTTCGACAAACTTCCAGATCAGAGAGAATCGGTTATCATTTGGTTCACGGTTGGCGCGCAACCACTGCCAGTATTGCTGATGAGCCATCGGCCTGTTGCCGTCCGGCCAGTTACGAGATCCGGTGGTGAATCGTCGAGTTTGTAAGACGTTATCAACAAAGTAGGCATCCATAATAATCTCGTGCAGACCTGAGGAATAGGTGGTGAGGTCATCCATGCAGGACTGGACGGTGATTTTATTATTGAGCCAATACCCAAATATGGATAAAACGATCAGCAGAGCTGAAAAAAACACGAGCATTTTGTGTTTGTCCGCTAACGCCAGCGCCAACATGGCTAATGGAATGAATAAAAAAGTTGGGCGTACAAATATGCTCGTGATAAAAATCGCAGCAGCACCAGGCCAGAATCGTTTGCCGCAGAGGATGAGGTAAGCGAACAGCAACAGGAGGAGTGTGACAAGAGGCTCCGGAGCTGATTTGATCGTCCAATGGATAAAAACGGGATGTACAATCATAAACATAGCGGCAATTCCGAACAGCATTTCGCTCAAATTCAATTTTCTCATCAGCAAAAACATCAGGATAAAAGAGAGAATATTTAAAAGCACGGTTGTGAAATAGCGGCCAATTGCCTGAAATTTATCCGGTAATAATAAAGCCGGGGCATAAATTAATGGCAAGCCGGGACCGACCTCGCGATGAAAAAGAGAGGTGCCCTGCTGTACAAAATCCCTGGCAATTGTGGTATATCCATCATCATGAAGCAAGATTTTTTGTATCCGACCATCGACGTTCCCACCGGGGAGGTGATACAACAGAAGAAGAAATATTGACATCAGACAAAAGTAAATCAGAATTATGTATCTTAATGTTTTCAAGGATTCAATACTATCGCAGCAGCACCATCTTGATTGACTTTTGTAGCAGCGGAGCCTGCAATCTCGCATAAAAAATCCCGGAGGGTACCGCTGTGCCGGCAACGTCCCTGCCATCCCATATCAGGGTGTGTTTCCCGGCCGGAAAAAATCCTTGTGATATATTGGAGATCAACCGTCCCCGCACATCATAGATATCAAGACTGACATAGCTTTCTTTCGGCATCATAAAAGTCAGGGTAGTCGATGCATTAAAGGGATTCGGATAATTTTGATCGAGAGCAAATGTCTGAACAGCGGCCAAATTTTTGCTATCCGCCATTGTTGGCCATTTCACAAAGAATGAATCGACAGCCATGGGAGCGGCTCTGGGAGACGTGCCGCGACGTCCCAGGCTATCAAACGCCTCAACATAAAAATAGACTGTGCCGCTCATTCCGACGCCGGGGATGTTTGCGCGGAAAAATTGAGTAGAATCATCGAAATTCAGCGACAGTGATGAAAAATCTGCATCACTTGCTTGCCGATACAAAAGACGAAAACGACTGGTATCCAGTCCGACAGAGTCATTTAGCACAATGGGGTACTGAATCGTTGCCAAGACTTCAAGTGAGGCCATTTGATCAATGGTATCCTCTATCGTGACATGCTCGATAATCGGTTCTTCACCTGCAGCGTAGGCCATAAAAAGATTGGGCCCGAGATTCTCCAGCACCAGCGGCAGGATGCGGTTGGTATCCGGGAAAAAGTAGTGGTCGCGTACGCGGTCGCCGACTTCGGGCGTAAATGCCCAAATGCCTTCTTGACCGTACAACCAATCATCCGTATCGCCATTAACCAGATATAGATCAGCGCCGGCTTGCGGCTTATAGTTGTTATAAAACACGCAGCTATCTGCCAGGGCGCGAAAAATCGATGCGTCTGGCTCGGGCAGCGGATCAAAGGTAAAGCCCCATGGATAAAGCCACAAATTGCTGTAGCTATGATAGGAGAGACTGATGACAAAATCACGCTGCCTGACCAAATCGCGAATTGCCTGCGATTCAGGTTCGGAAAACGCTTCGGGGCCACGATAGGTTTGGCTTGTTGGATCGGGACTAGAGCCTTCATTATCCATACCCCAGGCAAAGCCAAAATTGCGATTCAAATCTACCCCGTCATAATAGGAATCAAATTCACCATTTTCATTATTGTCGCGCTGGTTTTTACGCCACCATAGTGGATCATTTGACCAGGTATCATCACGATGACTGGCATCGCCGGTAAAAACATACTCGTGGCCATCAGGATTAAAGGTGGGGATGAGCCAGAGCTCCCGATTATTGACAAGATGGGTGACGTAGGGATCCTTTTTATAGTTGTCAATCAGGTAATGCATAAAAAAGAGAATGATCTCCGGCGTGATGATTTCGCGGGCGTGCATGTTGGCCATATACAAGACATCTGCTTCAAAAGGATCATGCATCCATACATTGTCTGAAATTTTCAGTGCCCAAATATCATGACCGCCGCGCCCGATCGTTTTGAGATAGCTGTCGCCTATATCAAAAAGTAGAGCAATGCTCGGATGATCAGCGGCAACCTGTTTCATCTCCTGCAGGATTTGTTCATTGCTGTGGAAATGCTTGAAATAGTTTTCATTGCGCAGTTGCCGGGCATAAGCGGAGACATCTGCAATCGCGGTCTCTAAAGCGATACCTTGTTCTCGCAGCAGTCGTTGTTGCTCGGCACTTAAAATTGCATCCATTCGTCCTTCTGCTCGCTGTATGGATGTTATGTCCAGATTCATGGCAACAAGCTGGCGAATGTCCTGATCGGACATGCCGGAAATATCAATTCGAACCAAAGCGGTACGCAACTCTTCTGTAACACCAAGATTGTATAGCAACAAAATGAATACGTAAAAGCATTTCTTCATCGTATCCTATTCTCCTTTGAACCATTCATGGGCAAATATATCTTCCAACGTCCTATGCAACAGATCGTAGACCAGGTTGACATCAACGGCATACATGAGATCAGCATCGCTGAAATAGACGATAGCTTTTGAACGTCTCTCATCGACAAAAAGTTGCCATTCCGGTTTTTCCGGCCAGTTTAATTTTGAGCCGGGTTGAGCTGCTTGATCTTTTAATTCATCCTTGTAGTGTTGATAGGCTCTTTGTGCTAACGGCAAGAGAGTGTGCGTATCGTGCACAATGGTAAAATGTTGCGCCCGAAAAAATGTGACCTTTCTTGTATAGGAATAGCCAAGCTCCAACACTGTATCAAACGGCGCACCACTGATCCGAACAACATCACCAAATGGCACATCGAGCGAATCGGAGAGCAGCACAAATTCAAGTTGATTTTGTAAATCCGGATAGACGATAGCCGGATACTTTTTTGTCGCATAAAAATGTGGCCAATATACCCCCTGCACCGTTCGTTGGTTATCGCGTTGGTCTACATCAAGTGCATTGGCGTGCGGCAATCCAATTTTGTGATGCTGCATATAGGTTTGCCCAATGTGGAATTGCGGCTTTTCGACACATGCGAAAAGGAGAAACATCGTGATAGCTGAACAAACATTTTTTAAATTCACAGCATTATTCCTTCATCGGCAAAGCTGAAATAGGTGTCTCTGCCGACAATGATATGATCGAGCACGTTGATATCAGCATACCGGCACGCCTTGGTGATTTTATCGGTCACCAGCTTGTCCTCGCGCGATGGATTGGGATCGCCGCTGGGGTGATTGTGCAAAAGAATAACAGCAGCGGCCGACAATTGCAGCGCAGCGATGATGATCTCTCGCGGTGACACCACACTTTCTCGCAGGCTGCCTTCGAACAGCGTCTTTTCGGCGATCACCTCGTTGCGTGATGTGAGAAAAAGAACACGAAACTCTTCACGCGACAAATCGCGCAAGCGCAAGCGAAGATAGTGATAGGCATCTTCCGAAGTGTTCAGCTTTTGTTTATGACTCCATTGTTGCTGCACTAATCGCTTGGCCAACTCGAGTGCGGCTTTGACCTGGGCGGCTTTTGCCAGACCCATGCCATATTCGTTGCACAGTACATTTATGGATTGTGTATCCAATCCTCGCAATCCGTCATATTTGTGCAAAAGCGAGCGCGCCAGGTCCATTGCCGAGACTTTTTTATTGCCGGTGCGCAAAATAATGCCGAGCAGTTCCGCATCCGAAAGAACATCTGCGCCGTAATGGAGCAATCGTTCGCGCGGCCGTTCAGTCTCCGGCCAGTCTTTGATCCTGCTGGTATAATCCCCCATGATCCTCCCCTTTTTAGTTTATTGTGTTTACATTCATATCCTTAAATATCTCTTTAATGCCGCCCAATGACGCGAGAATACCGGTTGCTTCAACAGGTATGTAAACCACTTTGTTGTCTTTGCCGCTGACCATTTCCTGCAGCGTTTCAATATAGCGCATGGCAATCAGATATTGGCTTGGATTTGCCCCTGTCTCCTGCAAGGCCTGGGTGACACGTCGAATCGCTTCAGCCTCGGCCTGGGCAATCCGTATCCGAGCCAGTGCCTCGCCCTCCGCTTCGATGATGTTGCTCTCTTTGAGACCCTCGGCTTTGAGTATGGCTGATTTTTTTGCTCCTTCAGCCATGGTGACCTCGGCGCGGCGGTCGCGTTCGGCGCGCATTTCTTTTTCCATGGCCTGCCGAATATCTTCAGGCGGACTTATATCCTGCAGCTCCACCCGATTTATTTTCACGCCCCATTTTTCCGTCGCTTCGTCCAGGATCTCCTGCAGCTTGGCATTTATAGTGTCTCTCGATGACAAGCTCTCATCAAGAGATAGCTCACCGATCAAACTGCGAAGGGAGGTTTGTGCCAATTTTTCAATGGCCTCAGGCAAGTTTTCGATTTCATAGACCACACGCTTTGATTCTACAACTTGAAAATAGAGAAGAGCATTTATCTCTATGAGCACATTGTCGCGCGTGATGACATTCTGGCGGGCAAAATCGAATACCGTTTCACGCAAATCAATTCGGGAAATCTGTTGACGGGAAACCACCATTTTGCCCGTGGCATCGTATTCGACAAAACGCCACTCGATGGAGCGCGGGCGGTCCAGGCCCGGGATGATGATATGAAGACCGGATCCCAGGACTTTATTAAACTGTCCCAGTCGCTCGATGACAACTTCCTGGCTTTGTTGAACCAGGATAACACCTTTGATGACAATAAAAACAATAAAGAACACCAGCATGACCAAAAAAATGATAATACTCGTCATGAGTTTTTCTCCCGAGTTTCTGATAGTGCGCGTACGACAAGCTTTGTCCCTTCAACCTGGACCACTTGTACATGTTCTCCCGCTTGCACGCGCTCATTGCCATAAGCGACAGCGCGCCAGATTGAGCCTTGAAGGATAACTTTGCCCTCTTGCAGACCAGGCCCTACAGGTGTTTTCACCACGCCTGTTTCCCCAATCAAGGATTCGATATTTGTTCTATAAAGCTTTTCTCTTCTTTTCAGACGTTTCGCCAGCGGTTGAATGGCAATAAAAGAGCCAAAGGTGGCGAATCCAAAGCTCGCAAGATGAATCCACAAATAACTTTCGCCTGGCAATAACAGAGATGCCCCCGCAGCCACAAGACAGCCGATGCCCAGACAAACAACAAAAAATGTTGGTGTCATGATTTCAATGACAAAAAAGATCAGGGCAGCGCCAAACCATACAAGCCATATATATCGCTCCACGGCAAATACACCTCTCATATATAAAAAAAGTGATCTGAACCAAGTGTAGCTGCTACACATTGCTCATAAAGCAACTTAAAAAATAATATCGAATTATAAAATAGCTTTTCACATTCGATGGGATATTTAATAATGGGAAATCACATTCATCTCATTATTAGCACAGAAAAAATATTAAAAAGCTCATTGTTTTTATTGCTTTATATGTTCGTCTATTGAATTTGATACTCTGTTTGGAGTGAATTCACTGTGTGAATTCACGCGGGCCACTGACCGCAAGTTAGGAAAACTGTTATGGATGCGATCACCCAAATTGACGGCTTCGCCGTCATGCATTCACAAAGAGAATGCACTCCAATTAGGCACTGCTTTTCTGAGTTAATAGAGCAATCATTTTGTTTTTTAATTTCAGAAAGAAGCGTTTCAAAAGTCTGTTGATTGCATAAGAAAAAGCCACCAGTATGTATTAAAATAATCTGCGGTTCAAAGTCATAAATTTTTTTCTTGAGACGCTGAAAAAGGGCCTCTTTATCAAAGGTCTCCTCATGTGATGTTTGACAATAAAAATGATCGATTT
The DNA here is from genome assembly GCA_016928775.1 of Candidatus Zhuqueibacterota bacterium. Classification (GTDB taxonomy): domain Bacteria; phylum Zhuqueibacterota; class Zhuqueibacteria; order Residuimicrobiales; family Krinioviventaceae; genus Kriniovivens. Next base: position 123,845 of record JAFGKD010000094.1, read on the forward strand.
TATAGTCTTTGAATTCTGCGGATTTATATAAGGTATGCATCAGTTGTCGGGTGGCATCCTCATCATATGATTCAATTGTGAGTATTTTCGAGATCGGTATTTTTTTTGAATCTTTCATCGTGGAAAAGTTAAATATTTTGTCCGTATTTCAAAACTTCGATTGACCACACTTTTGGGATTATCTTTTGCAGCTAATCCCGGAACATCAAGCTTTAGCTTTCGATAAAAGTTGTACAGGGAGCGGCTTTCGGTGCCGCCAAGATTAACATATTTGTAGCCGGACCAATATGCTTTGGATAAATTTTGATAGAGCATAAATTCAGCTAATCCTGCAAAATCAGTGTCGCCAATATTCGCATACAGCCCCATGCATTCATTGGAGACCCGACTCAACAATGAAAATCCAACCGGCACACCTTCGATATAAACAAGGATTGAAATTGTGTTCTTGTTATCTATAGCCTTGGCAAAATAATCAAAAAGTGAAAAATAGGGTTCAATATAATAAGCGTCATCTGTCGGAATTTCATCAAACTCGCGATACTTTTTCCGGGTTCTGTACCTTTTTATGAAGGAACTTTTCCACCTATAAACAATTTGCAGAAAATCCTCAAACAACTCCGGCCTGGTCGTCTCGATTGTATAGTTTAAGTTATGAATTCTTTTCATATTATTGCGAAATGTATATAAACTCGACCTGATCCATTTGTTGCCTTTTCGTAGTTTGAAATGACTATTGAGTTGTGCTAAAAAAGCTTTTAAATTTACAACAACTTGCGGGTAAACATCATCATAGTAATCTATTAGCCGACCTGATCTGGGCTGTTCGTAAATTGCACATTTACCGGAATTCAAAAAATATTCGGCCTGTTCATCTGACACTTTTTTTAAAATAATGTTATCGGATATCGATGTCAGTTTTTCGGCCAAAGCCAAAGTTTTTTTTATCGTCGACTTGCCCATTGGATTGATTAGTGATATTTTCGTTTCACCTGTTTCATTCACCTCAACAGCGATCGTTATCAATGTTTGTCCATCAAAAAATTTATAGCCGTTTATTCTCGCTGCCTGGCAAATATATGCCCATGAATTGGCATAGCAAAATTGTCCATACGGATAGCTATCAAAAAAAGAATTGTATAAAATTTCATCCCGCAAATTCCAGTGAATGGGTGACACATCTTCTATTGAAGTTATATAATCAAGTACAGAATCGTTGACTCTTGATTTCGCAAATTCCGATTTCCATTCAAAAATTGAAAATGCACACCTTAATGCTTGTAATAACTCGTTTTTAAAAGTTGGTTTATACAGGTCGAGCAGTTTTAATACACATGTGCAACTTGTTTGTGCCTGGAGTACAGGATTGATATCTTCAGAATAGAGAATCGTGGAAATGGGACATGAGAGATTTTGTGCCATTCGTGCCAAAGACAAGCCGTCCAGCAATGAAAAATCGCGGCTATTGAGATTGGTGTTTGTGACAACAACTTGATAAGCTCGCTCTTGAAGTAATTTTGAGGCTTCAATCACATTAAAACTGACATCAACTGTATAATCCAGTCTCAAAAAATTAGAGATAGCATTCGCAATGTCTTTATCATTTTCAACAAGTAATATTTTTTTCTCATCTTTGTTCATATC
>JAFGKD010000095.1 GCA_016928775.1 Candidatus Zhuqueibacterota bacterium
ATACTTTACAACAAGGCTGCGCTATGCAATCCGTGTCATCCGTGTAATCCGCGGACCATTTTGGTTGCGGCCTTTGGCCGCGCTGGGAAAATCCGTGGCTTGTAAACTTTGCTAAAAAAGCACAACGTAGAAATTAATTCTGCGCTTTTTCATGTTTCCAATAATCCTCAAAGGTCATCGTGCCGCGAAAGCGTTTTTTGATGAACAGGAAACCGCCGACACCCTCAAACATGGCTTCGGTTGTATAAAAGTCACCTGCCGGCGTATAGTGGTAGCGCACAATATTTTTCATCTCTTTCACCCGTGGCGGCAACGGATCGGTGCTGAATTCGTGCAAGACCGGCGCGCCGGTCTCGACATTCAGCCAGGCAGTTCCAATGCGGGTATTTTCTTCTAATGGCAATGAATAGTCAAATCCGCGGCAGACCTGGCCATCGACGGTCTTTTCCTGGTCGAGCGGTTTGAGCTGAATTTTACCCTGATTCTCCGGATGAAAGGGTGATTCAGCCATTGAAAATCCGACGTTCCCCTCCTCCGAATCCTCTCCTTGCTCCTTTGCATCATCGTTTTCCTTTTCCTTTTCCTCTTCCTTCGCCTCAGCCTTAGCCTTCTCCTTCTCCGTCACATCCTCACCATCATTAATCATCCGCACCAGCTCGCTCTGCACCTCGCCGTTTTCATCCAGATAGATTTTATAGGTCGATGTATTCACCATATCCGCTTCGCCGTTTTTATCCAGCAGCTCGAACTGCATGGTCATGCTCCCTGGCACCCAGTCGAGATTGGCGGCCAAAATATCGATGGCTTTGCGCCAGAGCTCCGCTGTCTGGGATTGGCTGAACAAAGCAGGGGAGAGGAATAATAAAAGTGAAAAAATCCGGGTAAAAAATCGCATCATTGACTCCTGTCTGTTTTGGTTGTGTACAGTACGGTTGACGGGTGAAAAATGTTCCCGGCGAAAAAAAAGACCATCACAGAAAAAATGTTTGCGGTTTGTTAAAAGATGGTTTATTATTAGGCATCTTGCGGAAATTTTGCTTTGGCAAAAAGCGTATAGTGTTTGTGAATTGAAAGAGGGATTTGTTCATGGCGCCGGATTCGACTCTTGTCACAGTTGCTTCGAGCAGTGTGGCTGATTGGGTGAAGGTGACAGGCAGCATCATCGCTATTCTGAGTGGTTTGACAAGCATCGCTGTTGTTTTTTTTACCCGATTTTTGCCGTGGTGCAGAGATTTTCGGAAAAAACGCTCATTGGAAAAACACTTGAGCGGTGCATTATATCCGGTCGGGATTTTGGAACAGGCCACCCGCAACTATATTGAGCCGTTCTGTCAAAGCATCGATCCGTCCGGTGGTGAAGATGCAAAACTGGTCTATAGCACCAAAGAAAATATTTTTCAGGCAATGGATAACAACCTCTATCATCCGACAGAGTATCGCTATTTGATCTTGTTAGCGGATTCCGGCATGGGTAAAACATCATTTCTGCTCAATTATTATGTGCGTAATATTCGACGTTTGCGAAACAAACTCGATATAGTTCTTTTGCCGTTGGGCATTCCGGATGTTGATGAACGAATACAAAAAATCAAAAACCAGCAAAAAAAAGTGCTGTTCCTTGATGCGCTCGACGAAGATACCCTGGCGATCGTTGATCACAAAGAACGATTGCGCCAATTGATCAAGCTGACCAAAGAGTTTAAAAAAATTGTCATCACTTGTCGTACCCAGTTTTTCCCCAAAGATGAGGAGATTCCCGGTCCAACCGGTATCGTGCGCGTCCACCCACTACGAGCCGGACAAAAAGCCGAATATGTTTTTCATAAAATTTATCTATCCCCTTTTAATGACAAACAGGTGAGCCATTATTTAAGGAGACACTATCCGGTGTGGCAGTTTCGCCAGCGAAAACGAGCTTGTGAGCTTGTGCAAAAAATGCCGGATTTGAAAATCCGCCCCATGCTGTTGGCACATATCAAGGATTTGGTCGCTGCCGAACGCGATTTTTACTATTCATTTCAAATTTACGAGGAAATGATCGAGGCCTGGCTGTTGCGTGAAGAGGGCAGGGTGGAAGGACTAAATAAAGAACCGCTGCGCCAGTTTTGCGAACGGCTGGCGGTGGATATTTACCTCAATCGCCAGGAGCGGAAAAGCGAACGCGTCGCCCGATCACTTATTACCGAGTTGATTCAGCAATTCGGCATCAAGGTGGATGACTGGCAACTCACTGGCCGTTCATTGCTCAATCGTGATGCATTGGGCAATTACAAGTTCGCCCACCGCTCAATCATGGAGTATTTGTATGTCCTGCAACTGCTGAAAATGCCTTCTGCGCAACGGCCGACCTTACCGCTGACGGATCAGATGAACATTTTTCTTGCGGATATGTTGCGCTTTTCCTTTGAAACAGATCACAGCATGCCCGATCTTGCCGGTCTTGATTTGGCAGCGGTTTACGACGTGACGTCCAAACCGATTCTGCAGTTACGCTCACAAAGCATGACTTTAGACAGCAATAATGTTTCGGCCATGCTGAAGAAATACAATTTTTACGATCGAGATCGGAATAAATCCGGCACAGGTAATCCTCACGTTTATCGCGTTGAGGAAAAAGACGGGCAAGCCATTGTTCACGATGCCATCACCGGTCTGATGTGGCAAAAGGGTGGGTCATCAAAAACTATGATCTACAAAGATGCAAAAAAATGGCTGCGTGAAATTAACCGAAACGGCTATGCCGGCTACCACGACTGGCACCTGCCGACCCTCGAAGAAGCCATGAGCCTGATGGAGCCAAAACAGAAAAACGGTGATCTGTACATTGATCCGGCGTTTGATGCAAAGCAACGCTACATCTGGACATGCGATCCCGTTCAGGACGAGCCGTGGTTCTGGGTGGTCAGTTTCTACGACGGCGATTGCGGCCACCTCTACAGCTTCAACAGTGTACGCGCGGTTCGTTCCCGACCATCATCCGGGTGATTTGGGCATTTGAGGATTTGTGTTCCACCTCGTTACCAGGCTCCTGCCTGGTAACGGAGTGCACAGCGGCCCGGTAGATCAAATCCTCCGAGCCTAGCTCTGCTTGGCACAAATTAAACTGCCAGCCGAGGCCGAGCCTGGGAATGAGGTATATCTCTTCATTGGATCGGGTCACGCTCTACTCAATCAGCGCCTTGACCTGCGCATATAACTCCGGGCCAGCCTCCGGTCCGAGCGAGTTCACTTCGCCATACATGCCTTCTTTAGCGCCGTAGGTGAACGGCGGTTCCACATCCCAGTGGGTTTTGGGCATGATGTAACCGACCTCGTCATTCGCCAGACCGATGGCAAAGTTGATATCACCCCGCATGAGCTGACGGATCGGCGGGACTTCAACCGGCTCGATGGCGTAATCGCGCCCCACCGGCGCTTCGATGCCGCCGTTGAGCAACTCGGGATTGATTTCGCCGGGCAGGGTGAGAAACCAGGCCGGACCAATGGTGAGCAGATTCACTTCGCTGCGGATATATTTGAGCCGCTTGAAACCGCGATCAAATACACCGACGATGCTGCCCAACAAAAAAATCTTGTTCTGCAGGCGAAAGTCAAAGGTTTTTGCCCTGAGCGTGATCTGCGGCTGTTCGATGATGTGCCAGTTGTTCTCGGCCATCTTGTCCAGGACCTTGTCGGCCAGACGGTAACCCTGGGCGCGGGCTTTGGCAAAGGTGCGTTCGCGCGCGCCAAAAGTTTTATCAAGCCAGGGATCAGTCGTCTCACAGCCCATGGCGGTCATCAGTCCGCCAACCGCCCCCTGCACATAAATGGCCGTCCCGCCGAGACCGGCGCGCTTGTTTTCGCCGTCATAATAAATACCGCGCTCCAGTCCGTCGAGCCAATAGTGCAGATAATCCGCGGTGATCAGCAGATTGCGGCTGCCCAGGGTTTCCGGGTGACAGCCATAGTTGAGCAGAATGCCGAGATGGTCGCCGGTCTGAGCGTGCTCGATGCGCATCATCCGAATGCCATCATCGTACACCCACGGCGGTCGGCTGTCTTCAATCAGGTCTTTTTCGACCGAGTCAATTTGGGCAATTTTTAAAATGGCCGGTTGACGATTGACGTACGCCTGACCAATCGCCCGCACCGTCTGCTCCTGCACATAGACGAGATACGCCTTGTTGACACCGCTTTTGAATTCACTCTCACCCCACATGCCCATCAGGTCCGGCACCTCGTGGCAATGCGTAGCCGTGACAAAAACATGATCGATGTCGGGATAATTTTCCCGCACCATTTCTCGAATGGTGATCACATCGTCATGAAACAGTCCGATGGCATCGAGGGAGGCCAAAGCAATGCATGTCGCGCCGTCGTCCCATACAATGACGCGTGCCCAGATGTCGTCGTGCACGCCGTTGGCGGCGCGTTTGTTGCCAAAACCGGCCAACCAAAAGACATCGAACTTGCCGTTGTTGTTGCCATCGACAAACGTATCACCCTTGTCCGGTTCGTAGGCGGCGTTGCTGTCGACATCCACCCAGGTGTCCGGTAACTGCGGCGTGATGGCTGCTTTGGCTAAACCAACCTGCAACGGCGTACGCGGCTGTCCCTCCAGCGGCAGGTTCAAATCGAGGGCATAGCGCGGATGACGGTCGCGCGTAGCGTGCAACACATACACAACCAGAGCGACAAAAATGAGCACAATAAAAGCGACGAGTACAGAGATTATCTTTTTCATTTTTTCCATCCTTGATTCGGGATTATTTTATGCGTAATATAAAAAAAATTGTGTCAATATCACGCTTTTTCAGGTTTGATAGCGAATCGTGCGTGAAAATTGATGAAAATATTTTGAGTCACTGATTTTCACGGCGCGGCCAAAGGCCGCAACCAAAAATGAGCACTATTCTTCAGAATAGAACGCGGATTGAACGGATGGGACGGATTCTAACGGATGAAGAAATCAGTGTTTCATCCGTGAACATCCGTGGCTTGAATTTTGGACCGTCGGCAGAAGCCGGACGGAGCGAATCAATGGCTGATTTCGTTTTTCATGTTAAAAATGACTCAATGTGTGAAAGAATCCATTTTATTTTTAAAGAGGTCTTGTGCGAAAATTTATGCTGCTTTTGAGCGTGCTTTTTTTAATTTCCTGTTCACCATCATCGCGTGAGGTGTGGCTGGCATTGACGCCGGCGGGTCAGCGCTATTGTCGTATTGATACGGCGGGGACAACGATTATCCCGAATGGCCGTCTGCTCACGCCGTTGGGCCGGCAGATTCGCACGGCGCCGCATCCGTATGGCCTGCTGCTCTGTCCCGATGGCAGCACCGTGATCACGGCGAATTCCGGCACGGCGCCGCTCTCTATCACCCTGATTCGCGACGCCCTGAGTGCCTCGCCGCGCCTCGAACAAATCCCGCCGGGCGTGGACACGGACAAGGACTTGCTCTCCGCTGTTTTTATGGGATTAGCGGTGTCACCGGATCTCAAAATGATCTATGTCGCCGGCGGTCAGGACAACCGGATTTATCGCTTTGATTTCGCGACCGGACAACCGCTGGCGCCCATCGATTGTGCGGCTCTCGACGGCGATCGTGACTATATGCACGGCTATATTGGCGATATGGTGTTGACAAAAGACGGCACCACCTTGTACGCCGTCGATCAGATCGGCTTTCGGCTTGTGGTCATCGATGTCCTGCACGACTCGATTGTGGCGAATGTGCCGGTTGGTCGTTATCCGTTTGGCCTGACCCTGTCGCCGGATGAAAAAGAGGTCTATGTGGCGAACGTCGGCATGTTTGAGTATAGCATGATCAAAAGCCTGGATCCTGACAATTTGCCGGAGACGTCGCTCGATTATCCCGCGTTCGCTTACCAGTCCGAGGAAATGATAAAAGGCATACATACCGACAGCCTGCAGGTTGCCGGCCTCGGTGATCCGAATGTGCCCGAGTCGTTTTCCGTCTGGACTGTGGAAACGGCGACATACCGCGTTACTGCAAAAACCAAAACCGGATTTTTGGTCGGTGAGATGATAGAAGATTTTCCAGCCGTCGGCGGTTCCAGCCCAAATTCTGTTGTCGCGACACATGAGTATGTCTTTATCAGCAATGGCAACAATGATTGTATTTCGGTCATCGATACGCAAATCGACACGGTGGTCGCGACTCTTTTTCTCACACCGGATGAACGGCTGGGGACACTGCGCGGCATCATTCCGTTTGGCCTGGCGCTGTCGCCTGATTTTACCAGGCTCTATATCGCAGAATCGGGCATCAATGCCGTTGCGGTCATTGATGTTGAATCCTTGCAGGTATTGGGGCATCTGCCAGTCGGCTGGTTTCCATCAAAGCTGGCGGTGAGCCCGGATGGCAAGAAACTTTTTGTCGCCAATGCCAAAGGATTTGGCAGCGGTGCGAACGGCGGGCCGCACTGGCAGATGGGGCCCGAAGGCAGCAACATCGGACGCCTGATGAAAGGCAGCGTGTCCATTTTTGACATTCCTGCGGATGCTGAGTTGAGAAAATACACCCAAATGGTCGTTGCCAACAATTTTGATTTTGTCAAGCTCAAAAAGGTGCAGCGCGAAAACAATGATTCATCACCTGTACCACTTTATCCGGGACAAAAAGAATCGCCGATCAAACATATCGTTTTTATTTCGAAAGAAAATCGCACCTATGATGAAGTGTTCGGGCAGGTGGCTGGTGGCGTCGGCGAGCCGTCCCTGGCGCGTTTTGGTACAGATGCGGTTTTCCGCAACAAGATCGGCCAGGTGATCGAAGGCGCGACGGTCATGCCGAATCATCTGAAATTGGCGCGTGAGTTTGCAATCAGTGACAATTTTTATGTCGATTCGGATCATTCGGCGGACGGGCATCGCTGGCTGGTCTGCACCTATCCGAATGAGTGGGTCGAGACCAGCGTCTCCGCCAGTTACGGCGGCCAGCGCAGCATGCTCCGCGAGTCGAAAGCGCCGGGCAATCTCGCCTTTGTCGGCGCAACCGGCGCCATTTATCCGGAGGACTACAACGAAGCCGGCTCGCTCTGGGATCATCTGTATCGACATGATATTGAGTTTTTTAATTTTGGCTTTGGACTGGAATTGGCGCCGAGCTACGGCGAGCAAGCATTCAAATATACCGGCGTACGGCATGTCATCAACTATCCGTTGCCGCAGCCATTGTATGAGCGCTCGTCAAAATTGTATGCGACCTACAACACCGGTATCCCGGATCAGTTTCGCGCCGATATGTTCATCAAGGAATTTAACGACCGCTGGATGGCGGACGGGACGGAGATGCCGGCAGTGCTGACGGTCATTCTGCCTAACGATCACGGCGCCGGTGAACGACCGGAGGACGGCTATCCTTTTATGGAAAGCTACATGTCGGATAATGATCTGGCGTTGGGACGGATCGTCGAGTTTTTGTCGCATACGCGCTACTGGAAAAATATGGCGATTATTGTGACTGAGGATGACTCGCAAGGTGGTGTCGATCATGTCGATGCGCACCGCAGCATCCTGATGCTTGTTTCGCCTTTTGCCAGGCGCGGCTATGTTGGCCACCACCATTACAGTTTCGGCAGTATTTTCAAAACGTTCTGGCACATCCTCGGAATTCCTTATTTAAATCAATACGATTATAGCGCCAGCGACATGGCCGATTTGTTTACTGCTCAGCCGGACACCACCCCCTATGCGGCTGTGCCAGTGGATGCGCGCGTCTTTGATCCGCACAAGGCGCTCGATCCGTTTGATGCTGCATTCAACTGGCGCGCTGTCGCAGAATCGCCGGTGATCGATGATCCGGCCGACATGTTGAAGCAAAGCCAGGAATATGATCAAAAAGTAAAAGAAGCGGCAGCTCGCAAGGTTCCGCAAAAATGAGGGTGGAATTTTTGTGCGCTGAAATGTAATTCTCCCGCCTCGGATGGTTATCCCGGGCGATCCGGGATATGTCACAAAGTACATCGTTTATTAAATAAACTGATTATGTAAATGCTTCAGCTATATCTACTCTAAAAGCAATTTAATAAGAAACTTATCTCCGATTCAATCCATTTAATACAT
>JAFGKD010000096.1 GCA_016928775.1 Candidatus Zhuqueibacterota bacterium
ATACTTTACAACAAGGCTGCGCTATGCAATCCGTGTCATCCGTGTAATCCGCGGACCATTTTGGTTGCGGCCTTTGGCCGCGCTGGGCAATCCGTGTTCTATTGGTCATTATTAGTTCCGGCTCATGCGGATCAGGTTCACGGTTCTTAGCCAATTTTCTCACTGATCGATTTTGCCTGCATGAACAAACCCAGATAATCCTGGCCGCCGGCTTTGGAATCGGTGCCACTCATGTTAAAGCCGCCGAAAGGATGTGCTCCCACCATGGCGCCAGTGCATTTCCGGTTGATATACAGATTACCGACAAAAAATTCACGTTTGGCCTGCTCGATTTTGCAACGATTGCGCGTGAACACCGAGCCGGTCAAGCCATATTCCGTGCTGTTGGCAATCTCGATCGCCTCATCAAAGGAGGATGCCTTGAGCACCGCCAGGACCGGACCAAATATTTCTTCCTGATCGAGTCGGGCGCCGGGTTGAATGTTTTTGAAAATGGTTGGTTGGATGAAATATCCTGGTCCAGGCGCTTTTTCGCCACCGGTCACCAGGTCTCCTTCTGTTCGGCCAATTTTTATATACTCTAAAATCTTTTCTTCGGAAGCCTGATTGATGACCGGCCCCACATAATATCGCGAATCGCGCGGATCGCCGAGGGTGAGCTTTTTGGTTTTTTCTGTGAGCATTTTGAGAAATTTGGTGTAAATTTTGTCCAGCACGATGACGCGCGAGCAGGCGGAACATTTTTGACCCTGAAAGCCAAAGGCGGAAGCAACCACATTTACAGCCGCATCGTTCAGATTGGCTTCGCTGTCCACAATGATCGTATCTTTGCCGCCCATTTCGGCAAGGACGCGTTTTATCCAAATTTGCCCGGGGCTCCGTTTTGCGGCCAACTCGGTGATACGTAAACCCACCTCCTTGGAGCCGGTGAATGAGATAAAACGGATTTTGGGGTGCTGGACTATATAGTCGCCAATTTCGCTGCCGCTGCCGGGAATATAATTGAGCACACCAGGCGGCACGCCGGCTTCGGTTAGAATCTCAACCAACAGATAGCCAATGGCCGGAGAATCGCTGGCAGGCTTGAGCAAAACAGTGTTGCCAGTGACAATCGCGGCAACGGTCATGCCGGTCAAAATCGCCATGGGAAAATTCCACGGTGGGATAACAGCGCCGACGCCTAACGGCAGGTAGCGCAATTCCGGCACTTCATCGGGAAATGGCAGCACCCCTTTGATTTCACTCCATCGCATCATCTCGCGTCCGTAAAACTCGCAAAAGTCAATGGCTTCCGAGGTGTCTGCCTCGGCTTCGATCCAGCTCTTGCCGGTTTCGATGATCATCCAGGCATTGATCTCAAATTTACGACGGCGCATGATTTGAGCTGCTCTCAGCAGAACAATGGCGCGCTCGCGCGGCGTGACACAACGCCACTTTTCCCAGGCGCGCAACGCCGCATCCATGGCCAGGTCAACTTCATGCTTGCTGGCTTTGTAAAATGTACCGACGATCTGCTCCTTGTCCGATGGATTGTAACTCTTGAGTAGCCGGTCGCTTTTGACGTCTTGACCGTCAATGAATAATGCATATTTTCGGCCAAACTGGTTTTCGACATACTTGATCGCTTCTTCCTGAGCCGCTTTGTTTTCAGCTCGACTAAAATCGACATACGACTCATTTCGAAATTCGGCTAACATTTCGACCTCCTGTTTATACTTTCATTTTGTTGTTGACTTGTATTTGTCGACCTGTTGGTAATAGGATATAAAGCAAGCGGCCAGCAGGGCTGCTAATGTGTTAGGTTCGAGTTTGTTTTGATAATTTGGCATTTTATCGTCCGGATTGCCGGCGGAGTATAAAAACATCAGTGCGACAGCCAATCGTAACGGTAGCAAGGGGATGAGATGCTGCAAGTCGATGTTTTTGATGAGCTCTGCACTCAAGCCAAAAGACGCTGCGAATTGTTTGAGATGCTCCAATTCCAGCGCCAGAATGAGTTGCGCAATGAGGCTATAGTTGTTTTGCTTTAACGCCTCGCGAGCTTGTTTCCCAAACTCGGGATTAAGCTCGATGTTTGACAGATCGTCGAGAATTTTCCAGAGTTCATTTCGGCCATTGGACAGGAACAGGTCCCCAAAATGCGATGACAGCAGCAAAGCCAAATGCCCGGCGCGCTGTTTTTGACGGTCCGCTGTATTCGCACTAAACAGCTCAAAGATCGGCATATTGATGGAGAACCAGCGATTTTGCGGATGCGTCTTTTTTTCTGCAACGATTTCAACCGCATCGAGAAACAGCATCTCAAAATCGTGAAATTCTCGCACGGGCAGCACCTGCTGAACAACAAAATCACATGCATCTTCATCTTCCCATGTCATTCCGGCGCGCAAAGCATCCTGGAGTTGATCCAGAGATTGTTTGATAAAGCCGAGCTTATAGCTCGTGAGAGCCAGCAAGAATGATGTTTCGGCATCGTGTTGGTCCTGTTGTCGCGCCGCTTCGAAAAGCGGCATTGCCTGTTGCGGCTTGTCCAAAATGAGCGCCGCTTCGGCGATAAATTTTAACTCTGTTTCGTTTGCATGCTGCAAAAGATGCGAATAATGATAAAGAGCTTCACTGTGGTTCTCTCTCGCAAGCTGACACCGCGCCAGAGCGTAAATCAAAGCGGGCTCATGCTGCCCTTCCTCCACCATGTTGGACAGAATTTTTTCCGCCTGCAAGTAGTCATGCTCCGCCATAAGCTGCCATACATATTCCAGGGGATCAGATTGCTGGATCGAATTCAAAACGCTGTTCCGCTAATGAGAGTGTCATGTTGATTATGTTCTTTCACCACTGTTAACAGTGATTTTATGGCACTAATTTCGATAAAATTTCTTCGTTGTTCGGAAAGCGTCCCACCGCCTTTTTGGAAAAAATGAGAACGTCATCTTTTTTCACTTCAAAAACGCCACCACCGGAACGTATCAATGATGCTTCAATATGTGTTGCTTTTTTTATATCAGCCGCCAACCTGGCAGCCATGGGATAATAGTTTCACATGCCGCAATATTCGATAGAAATTTTCATATACTTTCCTTTTCAGTTGTGTGAGGTGACTGTCAAGTTGGTCAAATGATGCTCGAGTTTTGTCAAACGTCAAACGTGAAACGGCAAACGTGAGAAATGCGCACAATATTGTTTTATGCTCTGTTACGTCTCACTTTTCACGTTTGACGTTTCACATCTTGCTTCAGCACCTGATCATCCCTCCGGGATGGACGTGTTCATTTCTCCAGCAGATGATCCGGATTCAGCGCTCGCAGATCGTCCGTGACAAATAATCCGTCTTTGCGCACAAGCTGGCCGTCGAAATAGATTTCGCCGCCACCATATTCGGGCGTTTGAATGCACACCATATCCCAATGGATTTTGGAGCGATTGCCATTATCCGCATCGGTCTCATAAGCGCCGCCCGGGGTAAAATGGAACGAGCCGGCGATTTTTTCATCAAACAGAATATCGAGCATAGGCTGTGTGATGTACGGATTGAGGCCCAGGGCAAACTCACCGATGTATCGCGCCCCATCGTCTGTATCGAGCACCTTGTTGAGCGCTGCGATTTTGTCGGATGTCGCATTGACAATTTTGCCGTCCCTGAACTCCAGCTTGATGCCATCATGAATGACACCTTGAAAGATTGTTTTCGCCGTATAAGTGAGGGTACCGTTGACCGATGTTCGCACCGGCGCCGTGTAAACCTCACCGTCCGGGAGGTTCTTTTCGCCGGCACATTTGACCACCGGAATGCCCTTTATGGAAAAACGAATATCTGTCCCCGGCCCGGTGATGTGCACGTTATCTGCCGCTTCCATTCGCTGCACCAGAGCATCCATCGCACGTGCCATTTTTCCATAGTCCAGGGTGCACACATTGAAATAAAATTCTTCAAAAGCTTCGGTACTCATGTTGGCCTGTTGTGCCATGGAAGCGCTCGGCCATCGCAGCACAACCCATTTGGTTTTGGGCACCCGGATGTTGATATGTACCGGCTCCCACCATAACTGCTGGTACAGTTTCATCCCTTCGCTCGGCACATCGGATAACTCGGCAATGTTGTGGCTGCCGCGCAGGGCAATATAAGCATCCATTCTTGCCATGCGCGCGGCTTCAAATTCGCCGGCCAATTTCATTGCCTGTTCCGAGACCGCGCTGTAGAGCTCCCGAACTATTTTCCCCTGCTTGACGCTCACATACGGCACACCGCCGACATCTGTGATCTTGCGAATGAGCGCGATAACCATCTCTTCAGGAATGTCGACGGCTTCGATGAGTATTTTTTCATCCTTTTGCAAACGTGTAGAATGCCCGATGATGACCTCGGCCAATTTATCAAATCGTAAATCTTTCATCATTGTGTCTTTCGCTTGATTGGTCATTTTTTCGGGCATCAATATAAGAAAATGAATCAGTATTGTCAATAAAAGCTGCCGTTATCAGCCTGCATCCACATCAATCCGGTGGCATGGTCAGTGATCGTACCGTCGCCATTATCGTGAAAATCATTTACACCATAGTCGGGATTGCCACGCACATAGAGAATATAAAATCCTTTATCCTCGGTTTGACCGCGCATGGGACCCGTTCTATAGCCTTTAATCCGGCCGTCGGCAAAATTGACACCAAACAAGCTTTCCTCACCCATCATCGTTCGTCCAACGTACAGTGTGGCGCTGGCAAACTGGGCATCGATGATTCGTTCGCCAGCGTTGGCGTCGCCATAAGCAAAATCAAAATAGCTGGTATCGATAAACGGCGTCAATATCACCATCCCTGTCCTGGTCCGGACTCTTTTGCCACATCAGTCCCGTGACATGATCGGTGATGGTGCCATCACCATTGTCCGTATATGATGGCTGATTGCCGTTGATCTGCGCGTCCTGGCCATAAAAAGCAGCACCAGGTTGAATTTCATCCTGTTCATCCTGTCAATATTTCAGTTTCACCATATTTACAAAACATTGTACTCAGCGCAGCAAAATCATATTCCTGGCTGTTGAAAATTTATCGATTGTCAAGCGACAAGTATAAACACCGCCACTAAAGTCGTTTGCATGCCATTGTACATGGTGTTGCCCACCTGGCAACGTCTCGTTCACCAGGAGCGCAACAGATTGGCCCGCTGTATTGTAGATCTCCAGCCTGACATGCGTCGTGTACGGCAGGGAAAAATGAATACTTGTCTGCGGATTAAACGGATTGGGATAGTTGCCGAGCTGAAAAGTGGCTGGACACCCGGTTTCTTCAACAACACTCGGATACCGCTCGATCGGAGATCCGGGAGTCAGGTCTTTGTCGATGAATGCTGCATCATCCGGCGCATATCGGGTGCAGCGAAAAACGTGATTGCTTTTATTCAACCTGCCGCCATCAACGATTTCACCTTGCATCAGGGGGCCAAATTGCGTCACCGGATTGATATATCTCCATACTGTTGCGCCAGCAGGATCAACTTCGAAAAACTCGCCATAAGGGCCATTACAAATCAAGGTATTCCCGTTCGGCAGTCGTTGCGCGCCGGAAATATTCGTCGCATAAAAGTCCTGCGGACTGGGTGCTGTATAAGACCAGCTACGGGTTGGCGCCGCATATTTCCCGTCCACCAGCAATGAATAGAATCCGGACTCGTCCACTGGCAAAAGATATTCGTCGACGGATGAATAATCGTGGGTGGAATTTGGAGTGCCATTGTTAAAAACAAGCAGGTTGCCGGCCCCGTTCAAGCCAGGCGGTATCCAGTGCGCATCATGCTGTGCGAATAAAAGTTGATCCGCACCTGAGCCGTGATCAAACGCCTGTGGATTGCCGAAACGATACAGCAGATCACCCCCTTTACCATAGCGACCGCCGGTATGTCCAGCCGCCTCTGCTGTGGTCGTGCTGTGGTCGATGATCCAGACCTCGGAAAAATTATGTACGCTCAACACAATTTGATCCAGCTCGGTGTTGTAATCTACGCTGTTGATGTGTAGCCAGTCGGCTATGCCGCCATTTGGACCATTCTGCGTGTAGTTGAGATCGATCCGTTCCGGGTGATCGGCCACCACGCCATAGTTGGCTCTGGTGGCATCATAATCCTGAATGAGATGATCCCAGGCATGCCACTCCCAAACGATTTGACCGCTATGGTCCGAGGTGGGTTGAACTTCAACGAGATGGTCCGGCCATAGCTCATTTTGAATGAGCAATTTGGGATTACGACCGGCGGAAATGGCTTCAGTCTGAGTTTTCACCTCCCAGGCGATCATCAGGATATTGCCATTCGGCAGATATTCCACGTCATGGTGCTGCAAACAGGTAGTGCTCGAATAGTCATACTGCCACAGGGTGCTGCCATCCCATGACATCTCTTTCACCCGTCCGCCACTGCCACCGCCATTAAATTTTCTGTTTTTCGTCATTTCGGTGCGCAACAGATTGCCGTTTTCGAGCAAATAGACCGAGTGTCCCGGCATGAGGGTACTTTGCCATTGATGCACCAAAAGACCCGCATTATTGATTAAATAGGTAGTCGAGGATTGCATGGGAGCAAACAGCGTATAACCGTCCGCGGCGACAGTGCTGCTGTAAATCAGACCGACAGTTCGTTCCTGTGCTAAAAGGCTGGTCATCCATACGATGACAGTGATCATTACATTTTTCATATTTCCAATTCTCCTTTTTCCCTTCTAACGCTCTTTTGGTGAAAAACTTGCGGGCTGAGTATTTTTTAAGCCACTATTATGGCTGTACAAAATCAGTTCAAGGGCGTAAAAGCGCAAAAAACAAGCATACGAAAAACCTCTAAAGGTCTTGATGTTGACTGGAGAGATTATTAAAACGCCATGTTCTGATTCAACTTGATGGGATGCGATAACTTTGAAAGTCTCTTGAGGTTTTTTCCATGATCAGCCGAAACTGAGGTCCAACGCTTATTGTAGAGGTCGACGGCGAGGCGGGTGTTCTGGTGGCGGTTGCCTGCGGAAAAAATCTTGCAGCAGTTTTGCAGACGTTCCTGTTGCTGGTCACCGCATATTTTTTTCAAGCCGGCAAAATGCGCAGATGTCAATCGCTCCATAGCTCTTTGTTTTTCTGCAATGGCATTTATGAGGTTATTCACTTTGAGCGTGCCGGGCTGGTCGTGAAATGGTTTATTCAGCATTTCTTCCTTCAAAAAGTGAATCTCGTCCCGAATCCGTTGTGACTCAATCTGGTGATCTCGTCGCTGCTCCAAGAACGCTGTTAGTTGTTTATCGTTCAGTTGTAATTCTTTTTTTAGAAAATGAACGAGCCGTTCCTGATTTTCCGGTCGATCTCGACTGGGCGCGGCAAACTGCATGCGCATCCACATAAATGACAATGTGGCGACATTCAACAGTACGAGTAGCACCAGAGCAATGACCATCCAGTGTTTTCTTGAAAAAACGTCCATCCTGTATTCCTATTGATTGAATGTGAACAGATCTTCGGCATCTTGCCAGTTCTGCACAAATCGATAGCAGAGGTTGAGTACATTTTCCTGATGCTGCTCAAAAAGCGTCTTAAAGGTCGGCCAGGCGTCCTGGTTTGAAGACTCGTTCTGGTCGGTCATGTCATATCATATCATATCTCACAGGGTAATCCATTTCTTCTTGGTCGCCGATTGTTCCACCGCATCTAGCACTTTTTGTACAGCCACACCATCGTGAAAATCCGGGTGATACGCTTTACCCTCGGTTATTGCGGTCAGGAAATTCACCACCTCGATCACAAAGCAGTCAGCATAACCAATGCCATGTCCCACGGGCCAGGGTCCGCCGCTATAAGGATGCACCGTATCAGTGGCGTTTATCCGGGCGAATCCCTGTTGCTGCGTTGGTGCTGTACGGTCGTAAAAATAGAGATAGTTCTGATCCTCAAAATCCCAGTAGAGTGATCCTTTGTCGCCGTTGATTTCGATACAGTTATTATTCTTGCGGCCGGTGGCCAGTCGGGTTGCCTCAAAGCAGCCGGTGGCGCCGTTATCAAAGATGCAAAGAAATTGCGCTACATCATCCACTGTCACCGTACCTTTTTTCTCCGGATTTTCTGCGTTCAGCGGGCGTTCCGGCACCATGGTTTTTAAATGGCCAACGATTTCTTTGAACTCCATGCCAGTGATAAAACGCGCTGCATCAATCGAATGCGCGCAAATATCGCCTAGAGAGCCGGAGCCGGCCAACTTTTTATCGAACCGCCATACCATGGCAAAATCAGGATCGACGATCCAGTCCTGGGCATAGCGCGCATGCACGTGAAAAATACGACCAATCTTGCCTTCATCGACCAATTGTTTGGCCAACGCCTGGGACGGTGTGGAGCGGTAGGAATAACCGCAACAGTGTCGAATTCCCTTTTTCTCCGCTGCCCTGGCCATTTCGACGGCATCGTCCAGGGTGTTGGCCAGCGGTTTTTCGCACAGCACATGTTTGCCGTGTTGCACGGCTGCCAATACCATCGGCTTGTGCAGAAAACCGGGTGTTGCCACACTGATGAGATCGATATCATCGCGCGCACAAAGTTTGTTATAGTCGGTCTCGATACTCTGCCAGCCAAATTTATCGGCAAAGGCCTGCAGATTCTCTTCAGAATCCTTGGCGCAGACTGCGGCCATTTCAATTGTACAGGGCATATCATACCAGATCGACGCGTTGCGAAAGGCATTCGAATGCGCCAGGCCCATAAATTGATGCCCGATCAAGCCAACACGTATGGTTGGCTTGTTTGCTCCCGAGGTTGTTTCCTTTTTGTACATGATGGTCTCCTTGACTTTGTGTCTTTACTTGAGTTGGATTTGGAATTGATCATAAAAGTACAATAATCTTTTTTCAGTGCGAATGAATTCGACAAGCCGTTGGTTTTCATATTTTGTGGCGTCAGGCTTGTTTTTTTGTAAACAGTGCAAACATACAAAGGTAATAAGAGAAGCAATGCGATGCAAGTTTATAGTTAAGGTTCTTTCTACCGGAGACAGAGGTGTTTCATCTTCTGTGAATTACCCCTTGCAAATGTCAATACGAAATTCTATTTTATGAATCTTTTGCACAGAGCAGTCATGGCCATTTCTTTTGCACGCAAAAAAATGACATGACGCTACGTTACACGTGTTCATTGAAAAAAAAGTGCGCCACATGATTCGGTTGTACACAAATGCGGATAATCCACAAACACGCTATATCAGTCAAGCCGTTGATGTTCTGGCTGATGGCGGCTTGATTATTTATCCCACGGATACTGTTTACGGTCTGGGCTGCGATTTATACAACAAACGTGCGATTGAGCGCATCTATTTTATCAAAGGTTACAAAAAGAAATCCCAGTTGTCCTTTATCTGTCCGGATTTGAAAAATATTGCCCGATATGCGCATGTTTCGACGCCAGCGTATAAAGTGATGCGGCGATTGTTGCCCGGTCCCTATACCTTTATTCTGGAAGCGACTCGTGAGGTGCCCAGGATTTTATTGGAAAAACGCAGAACCGTCGGTATCCGGGTGCCGGATAACGAAATTTGCCGCAATTTGTTGGCCGAATTTGGTCACCCGATCATCAGTACCAGTGCATCTTTACCGGGACGCGATTACATGCACGATCCGGACGAAATTATACAAGTGTTTGAACATACTGTTGACTTGTTCATCGAT
Organism: Candidatus Zhuqueibacterota bacterium; assembly: GCA_016928775.1. GTDB lineage: Bacteria > Zhuqueibacterota > Zhuqueibacteria > Residuimicrobiales > Krinioviventaceae > Kriniovivens. The sequence continues at coordinate 9,678 of JAFGKD010000096.1, forward strand.
AATGATTTCGGCGGCACTGATCCATCCACTATCATTGACTTTACCAGCGACATACCTGAAATTTTGCGCAAAGGCAAAGGGTATCGCGAAGACCTGTTATATTGATGAAAACTGTTTTATATAGTCTACTCTTTTTATGCCCACTGCTTGTCTTTGCCAGAGACGAGAGTACGATCCATGGTTTTGTTCGCGATTTTGATAACGGCGAAAGTTTGCCCTGGGTCAACGTTCTGGTAAAAGACACCTCTCTCGGTGCTGCCACCAATGAAAACGGCTATTATGTTATCCACAACGTGCCGCCGGGCGATTATGTGCTACTCTTTCGCATGATGGGCTACGAGGAGCACGAAAAAAAAGTGCAGCTCAAAGCGAACTCAACCCTAAAAATTGATGCCGCGCTCAAGCCGGATATCATTGAAATGGAAGATATTGTCAAAACAGCGGAACGCGAACGGTTTGAGCGCGAGGTTGAGATCTCGACCACAACGCTTTCCGCCCGACAGCTCAAAACCATGCCCATGTTGGCGGAAGCGGACGTGTTTCGCACTTTGCAGCTTTTACCTGGCGTGGTCAGTCGCAATGATTTTTCAAGCCAGCTCTATGTGCGTGGCGGTAGCCCGGATCAGAACCTCATCCTTTTGGATGGCGTCGTGGTTTATAATCCGTTTCACTTGTTAGGATTATTCAGTACATTTAATGCCGACGCTATCAAAGAAGTTGAGTTTATCACTGGCGGCTTCCCGGCCGAATATGGCGGACGGCTATCCTCTGTGCTGAACATCACCAATAATGAAGGCAATTCGAAAGAGTTTGAGGGCAGCGTTACCATAAGCATGCTGTCCGCCAAAGCAACGTTGCAGGGACCCATTCCACGCGGCTCTTGTCTGTTTTCGGCACGTCGTACCTATTTCGATCAACTGTTGAAAGGTACGCGCTATGATTTCCCTTACTATTTTTATGATATTCAGGGCAAGATTAATTTTAATATCAATGAAAATCATCGCCTCACCTTGAGCGGCTTTTACGGTGATGACAAACTGGATTATGATATGGACTCGACGGAAGACGATGAGGATTTTCAGGTCAATATCGATTGGCTATGGGGGAACCGAACGACCAGTCTGAAATGGCGCTGGCTGATCCACCCCGATCTGTTCTCCGAGATGACACTGACGCACAGCAACTTTGCATCAAATGTCGATCTTGATTTGATCAGCACCAATATCGCTTCATTGAATATTGAAAACGGCATCCTGGATGAGAGTATCAAAACCGATTTCAACTATTTCGGCATTGATGGTCATGGCATCAAGTTCGGGCTATGTCAATCCTGGCTGGATTTTAAATATTCGTTTGGCATCGATGGCAATCAACTTTTTAATTATCAGACCAAGCCAACGCTCACAGCGATGTATGCGCAAGATCAATGGCAGATTTCGAAACTGTTGTCCGCCCGTGCCGGGGTGCGACTCGAGCACTATAGCATCGGACAGTATACCACTTTTTCACCGCGACTTGGTTTCAAATATCGTCTGTATCCCAACTTTGCGCTCAAGGGCTCTTTCGGCCTCTATCATCAATTTCTGACAACCGCCGCCAGCGATAATCAAAATTTTAATTTTATTGATTTATGGTTCCCACTGACCGATCAGTACCAACCGATGCACGCCCTGCACTATGTCGGCGGCTTTGAATGGTGGCTGCCGGCGGATATTATTTTTTCCAGCGAAATCTATTTTAAAAGTATGGGCAATCTTTTGGAAATCAACGAATATGGCGATTTTTCCGATCCGAGCGATGACTTTTTTATCGGCGACGGTACGGCAACCGGATTTGAACTATTGCTCAAAAAAACAATGGGGCGATTTTACGGGTGGCTGGGCTATACGTTTTCGCTGACTCGTCGCACGATCAATTCGGTAACGTTTTATCCAAAACATGACCGGCGTCACAATCTGAACCTGGTATTAAATTATGATCTTGGTTTGGGCTGGAACCTGGGTTTTGTTTTTACCTACGGCACCGGCATGCCCTACACGCCGGTTTTGGGCAAGTATGTCCGCTATAGATGGGACTACTTTGACAATCAGCTGGACGATGTGATCTACAATCGAATTGGCAGCAAAAATTCCGAGCGCTATCCGACCTATCATCGTATGGACCTGAGCATTCGCAAGCGGTGGCGGATTTGGGGATTGGAAAATTATCCCTATTTACAAATAATCAATATTTACAACCGGGAAAATGTATTCCTCTATTTTTGGGATCATGATGCCAATCCGTCAAAGCTGGTCACCGTGCCGATGTTCCCGTTTTTGCCGACCATTGGCATAGAAATGAACTTTTAGTGGTATTTGTATGATACGCCAGTTCAAAATATTGTATAAATTAGTTATGCCGCTTTTATCTGTTTTGTTGCTCACCTGCACGCGTGACAATCCGACGACACCGAACCTCGATTACGAGTCTGAGATAGTCGTTTTTGGTTTGCTCCTGATGACCGAACGGGATAGCGGCCAGCAGAAAACCGTGCGGATTGAACGATCGTACAAAGTCACCGATTATCTCCCCGATTATCCCGAGGATCGGGCGATCAAAGACGCTCTCGTCTACGTCGAATCGAGGAATCAACGCGTTAAATTTGAGCACCTTTTCGCCAGCACTTATTCGGATGTCGAGGAAAAGCTGCAGCTCGTCCCCGGGGAGTTGTACACGCTGAATATCACCCTGACGGACGGACACAAAATCACGTCGCAGTGTTTGATGCCGGACCGGCCAACCATTCTTTTTCCCACTGCCAATACGCCGGTCAAGGCCTATCAGCCATTGACGGTGCAGTGGGAACACGCCCGGTTTGCGCATCGCTATCAGATCGCCATCGAGGATAATGTTGATGGCTTTCAATTCTCAATACTTTCTGACTCTGATCAGGAAGAGTTGTACGCGTTCCTTTTTGCCAGACCGAATCACTATATATTAAAAGTTGCATCTCTTGATCAAAATTATTATGATTATCTGCGCAGCCGTTCCAACCGCGAGCCAATCCTGCGCATCGACGGTGCTCTGGGTGTTTTTGGTGCCATTGTTTACGATAGAGAACGTTTCGTAGCCGTTACACAATGAGAGGTGATTATGCTGGAAAAGTTGGCGAATGTTGAACCTGTCGTCTTTTTTATTGCGCTGTTCGTCGCCACTTTTTTGGTGGCCTGGCTGTTGACGCTTGTATGGAGCAAAGGTAAAGCGCTGGCAGAATCCACCAGGGAGAAAGCGCCGGCAAAAAAATCCATGGGATTTTTGTCGACACTTTTTGTTTTTTTAATCGTCGTGCTGGTCTTGCTTGTGCTTGCCGTGACGCGTTTCTACACGGCGTTCACCTCCCATCAGCTTGTTGCCATTGTCGAATGCTACCCAACGCGAGAATATGGCGGGAATGCTTTTGAGCTCGTATTGACACGGGTGGTTGATGGTAAACACAAGGCTTCAGAATCGTATATCATCCGCGGTGAGGACTGGAGTCTTGGTGGCGACATTCTGGAATGGCAAAGTTTTATGAACGTTGTCGGTCTGAAGAGCATGTATCGTTTGACGCGCCTGCAGGGTCGCTATGATGAGGCTGAGGAGGAGATGACAGAAAATATCACTGCCTATGCGCTGGTGGACGAGGAAAAAAGCCAATTTTGGGAAACCCTGTACAATCTTGCTGTCAAAACGCCGATTATAAAATCAGCGCATCAAAACTTTGTCGCCACGCACCCGTTTTTTGGTGATTATTTTGAGGTGTACGTCACACCAACCGGTTATACGATGGAGCGGTTTGAGGGAAAAAGATAAAGCTGATTTAGCCTCTGGAATAGAAATGGAAAAGTATTATTATTATTCACTTGACAAGCTCAAGCAATTTGAAAAAGCTGTTTTTGCCGGCATTGGCGTGCCGGAAGATGAGGCGGAGATTTGCGCCGATGTTCTGAACGCTGCAGATCGTCGCGGTATTGATTCGCATGGCATTGGACGCTTAAAACCCATTTATTACGATCGTATTGTCGCCAAAGTGCAAAACGCCGTCACACAATTTGAGATAGAGCGCGATATCGCAGCAACCGCGGTGGTGAATGGCAATAATGGCATGGGCTTTGTCGTGGCAAAAAAGGCCATGGCTATGGCTATTGCCAAGGCGCGAACTTTTGGCATCGGCATGGTCATCGCGAAAAATTCGACCCATTACGGCATCGCCGCCTACTATCCATTGATGGCCGTTGATCACAATATGATCGGTCTGACCGGCACCAACGCCAGACCATCTACTGCACCAACCTGGGGTGTGGAAAATATGTTGGGCACCAATCCGCTCGTCTTTGCTGTGCCTACGGATGAGCCGTTTGCCTTTACCAACGACTATGCCACGTCAACGGCGCAACGCGGCAAAATCGAACAATATGCGCGCGAAGGCAAAAGCATGCCTCCCGGCTGGGTTATCGGTCGGGATGGGAAGACCAAAACCGATCCGGATAAAGTCCTGACAGCATTGATCTCCGATCAAGCGGCGCTCACACCACTTGGCGGTATCGGCGAAGAGCTGGGCGGCCATAAAGGATATGGCTACGCCACAGTCGTCGAGCTTCTCTCCGCCGGTCTACAATTGGGACCGTTTCTCAAACAACTCGGTGGAGTTGTGGATGGCAAAAAAACGCCCATCCTGCTGGGGCATTTTTTTATTGCGATTGATGTGGCGCACTTTGCCGAGGTGGATGTCGTGAAAAAGCAGATGGGCGATATTTTGCGCGCTTTGCGCACTTCGCAAAAAGCAACCGGCGCTGAGCGTATTTATACGCACGGTGAAAAAGAGTACCTCCATTCCCTGGAGCGAGAAAAAACCGGCGTACCTTTGCCGCCCGTCGTTTGCAGCCAAATGAGCCACATGCGTGATGAATTGGATCTTGATTTCGAATTTGAGTGGGATTTCGCCACTTGACACTTTTTTAAATTGTGGCTTTAGAATAGAACGCGGATTGAACGGATGGGACGGATTCTAACGGATGAAGAAATCCGTTCCAATCCGTTAAATCCGTTCGATCCG
>JAFGKD010000097.1 GCA_016928775.1 Candidatus Zhuqueibacterota bacterium
AGCGCCGTCAATGCGCGAAATGCCGGCGACATTCCAGTACATCGACATGATATCATCCGATACCGCCACATAAGCGCCGCCCATACCTATGGCGCGTGCACCAACATCAATGTTCAAAAAACCGGCCGCTGTTGTTCCAACTTTGGTCACCTCTTGGGCGAATAGTGGCACGTTCACAACCAGTAGAACAGCCGTCCAAATTGCAATTAGTCTTTTCATTCTCAAGCTCCTTCTATTAAAAACTTTTTATTTTCAAGCGGCTATTTTATGATGGCAAATTTGCCAATTTTTTGACCGTGCTCACCGGCATCGACGTGGTAAATGTAGACACCATAAGCGATTTCCATCTCGTCTTTGCTGAGCATGTTCCACACTTCTGTGCCATTTGCCATATCGTCACTATGATTGTGTTCAATTTCACGAACCAATTGACCACGAATATTAAAGATTTTGATCGTACAGTGTGACGGCAAATGGGTAAAGTGCAATTCACGTGGTCCGCGACCATTGGTATAGGGATTGAGCGGTTCCCATGAATTGGTCACAACATAAGGATTGGGTACAACCTTGATCAGATCCATTTGAACAGCCGCTAATTCCTGGTCAAGTTGACGACCCGTGGTGGTAAATTCGAAAACATCGTTCGACAAGAACGGTTTGCTTGTTTTGATTTGTAATATATCGCCGGCCCGGGGACTGCGACGCAGCGAATCCACACCCTGGTAGTCGCCGGTGAGTACCAACTGCCACGTTATAATCGTCGAGTCATCTCGCGATTCCAGGAGAATAATCTCGTCGATTCTGTTCCGGTCCGTATAGGCAGTGAATTTGCCCTCTTCGCCGGGGAGAACATCGCGTTCATAAAAGCCAAACTCGACCGGGGCGCCGGTGGTCAAATTTTTCACGGTAAAATTCACCGCTGTCGGCGGCAATATTCGGGCTGCGGAAATAGCGAGTTCAGCCGACGTATCAACACCGACCTCGCCAAATTCGAACAAATAATCGTGCGCCAGGCCAATACCGTTGGTTCGACTGTAGCGATAGGGTACAAACTCCACGGCGTAAACACTATCATTATTATTCCAGTAGGAGCTGTCGGCACGCATAGCCAATTGTGCCGGATTATAGAGCTCAACGATAAAACCTTCAGTGATCGGTTGTTTTGTTTCCGCATCCAATTGGCTGCTTTTATCGATCAGGGTTTGGCCGGTTGTGACGTTTAAGAGACTAAAATTTTTCGTCGCCACCACCCACTGATTCGATTCATTCTGCATAACAGTATCCTCAAAGACAATTTTGTAAGAATTATCGTCTTTGATAGCGGTTGCATCGACAATTTCATAGCCAACGCGACCGGTTGTGGTGCCACCTTCTGACAACACCATTTCGGATACGCTCGCTTCCTGAAAACCCAGGGATGGCGCTTCCGGACGGGCGACACCGACGTTGGTGCCTTTGTCAACCACCTGTCCGGTTTTGTCAATCGAGATATACTTTGCCGTTTCGGACGGCACAATGCCGAGCGAATCCGAGCCATGATCATAGGCGGTCACGGCATAATAGTATGTCTGGCCATTGACGCAGGTCGTATCCGTCCATGAGTTCACCAGTCCGGTGTCATCTCCAAGCCAAAATTGGACACCTTCGATATCCAGAAAAGAGTAGCCCTTGATGTCATTGGCCAGGTCAAATTGCACCAATGGTTTGCGGAAACGCCCGGAGCCATAGCCGTCGGTGATCTCCGCCATGTCATTCCAGCCGGGATCGGTGGAGCGATAGATGCGATAGCCCTCAAAGTCGACGCCTAAAATCGGATCAATGGACTGTTCGGCATAGGTATCCCAAATAAGGGTGACGCGGCCATCGCCGGGGATGAGTTTGAGTGTCGGCAAATTCGGCGCTTTGGCAAAGTTGTAATTTTCCAAATAAGTCCGCTCGGCATAGCTATGGTTACGGATCAGTTCATCGGGTGTGGGACCATAGCCGAAGAGCATACCGATTGAGAATCGTTCAATATCTTGCGGTTTGAGCGGGAAATAACCGGAGCCCAAAAAGACGTCCGTGTTGCCGCCCCTGTCTAACAGATCATTAAGATATCCAGGCCGCACTGCTTCATCCCAGATAATTTGATCATCATATATTGGATAGATAGTCCACGGTTCGTGAATATTGAATGAAGTCAGACCAATCATATCGGATTCATCGATATCGGTTTTATCGATGTGTGGTTCCCCGGGGAGCAGGGTGCCGGCACCCGAGGTTGGCACACCGTCGCCTTCACCCGGATCGCCGGTTCGTGGCACACCATCCAGACCGACATCATCCGTGACCATATTCCAGTCGCCGTCATTATCAATATTGTCATCACGGCGCTCATCGATGAGGATATTCTGCAAACCGTCTCCGGTGAGATAGTTGATCGCTTTCAGACCAACGTAGAGAAAGTTATGCACGGCATTTTCGTCGCTGCCAAAAATCGAGCCGTTGCTTTCGTCGATCAGACCATTGAGATTGTTGTCGATCAGATCGTTCTGGATTTCTTCAGCGACATCACCGGGTTTGATGTGATATTCTCTGCCCAGATAGCGTATTTTTACGCCTTCGGCGGGCATTTTTGTGACCGTGCGTTCAAAGGATTTATAATCAGTGAGAACAATATCGTCGTTCAGGTTAATTTGTTTGGGAGCAAAGGTGTCTTCAGTGATGAACATACCGCCGGCTAATTCAACAGCATCGCCGTCATTATCAATGCCATCGAACGGATTACCGGGCGATTCAAAAAATGCCCAGCCTAACAGACCAACGGGTGTCCATCCTCCACTGCCAATATTATCGATATCAAACTGGTATCCCAGGTTTGATTCAAGAATAAATGCGCCGCCATCGTCGTCACTGTCGATGCCGACATTGGGTCCGGATACAAGGCCAAACACCATCTTGTCATGTTCATAGGTGCCAATATTCATCGCGTCATACAGGAAAAAGAGACAGTCTTCCACTAAAACATTGGACCATTGGAATTGACGCACTGTAGCACGAATGCCGAGGCCGCGGCGGCTCAGATCCGTGGAATCGGGATAAAATGGCCATTCGCGGTTATTATAGTCGTCCATCACATAGTAGCTCTCCTGATCGGCGTTGAGTACGTTTTTGCCGAAATAGCCGTCCCAGGAGCCGGGCCAACCCGGATCAACAACATCGTCAAATTTGTCCGGCCAGGTATTTGGCCACGACCAGCGCCAGTGGCTCATGGCAACCTGTTTTTTTCGCTCATTGCCGTTTTGATCGGGTTCCGGAAACTGATTGGCAAAATACGGTAACGGCGTCATAGACCACCAGTCACCCGTATTCGGATCAACATCGCCGGAGCTGGCGTTGCCAAGTGAACCCGGGGCGCTACCGTTTCCTTCGGATAGGATTACGATACGTTCAGTTGTGCCGGTGCTGTCATCTATCACCTCAACCTCGGCGCCAATCATGGTCGCTGATTTGGAGAGATATTCATAACCCGAGTTGATCGGCCATTCGCCGCCCAGCTCGTCGGATTGGCGATCACCGATCATACCGTCGTTATAAAAGACGGTTCGAATTTGATTACCTGAATGCAAGCCTGGCATGGACCACGTCTGATCACCATGTAATTGGTCGATCGTTATCTGCGCGAATAGTCCCGCGACAGAAAACAACGCGACGATCATTACAAGGATGAATGTTCTGAATTTATACATATTCATCTCCTCTTATCAATTAAAAGCCGATTCGCAAGCCAAGACGAATCAATCGCGGGGATATGTACCACGTCGGATTGCCAAAATAATCCTCCGGTGTGCTCACGCGTCGTTCATCGAACTGCACTGTGTTGAGTTTTGGATTTGTCGTATACTCCGGCGAACCGGTATCGGAATAGACATTGGTTATCGCTCGTGTATCAAACAGATTGTCGATATAGGTGAACAGACCGAGTCGCATGCCGTTTTTCAACCGCCATTCTTTATCGAGGCGAAAATCAGCATAATAGATAGTGGGACGACGTTCGCTGTTTTCCGGCAATCCGTTCAACTGTGCACCGCCGACAAAAGCGCCGCGTGCAAAACTTGGCGTATAGGGCAAACCTGATCGGTAAACGGCAATCATGGATGCCGTCCATCCTTTCCAGCGATAAATGAGTTGCGTATTCAAAGTCTGGCGTTGATCCCAGTTCATGGGAACGAGCGTTTTCTGCGGCTCCTGCTCTGAATTTATCGCGTTAAAGGCATCATTCGGATTTGAATAGGTGCCTTCAGCAATCATCCATGAATAATCTAATTGGAAAGAAAGATTGCGCGTGAAGCGCTGTTCCATTTTAAAAGTGATGCCGCGAACGTTGGCATAATCCAGATTTTCGTAGGGGCTATAGAGCACACCGGAACGATAAGTTTCTCTCGGTGCTCTCGTCCCAACCCAGTCACGAATATCGCGGTAGAATAACGTGATATCAACTCCCATACTGGAACCAATTTGCTGCTGTAAGCCTATTTCGTATTGTGTTGTGCGCTCCGGCTTTAAATCAGCGTTTCCGATAATGGTCTGGCTGCCACCGCTGCTCACGATAAAATCCGGACGAGCGTATAGATATTGGAAAGTTGGCATCTGAAAAAAGTGCCCATAGGAAAAGTGAATAACGCCTTTATCGGTAATCGGATAAGCGATACCTAAACGTGGACTGATCTTCCATTTTGGATCGACCTTTGTATGCATGAAATCCTTGCGTTCTTCGACAGTATATTTGTCCAGGCTGGCTAAATAGGCTTCAAACTCTGCCGGTTCCAGCCCGGCGGCGATACTTTCATCAAAATCCTTATAAATATGTTTGTACTTGAACGGATTATAAACGTTGATATCCTCAGGATCAGTGGGCACGACATAATTGGCGTCAAAATAGTCAAAACGAATGCCAATGTTCATGATAATATCTTTGAGCTCGAGCTTATCCTGGATATAAGCCGAAATCTCGCGCGGCTCGCGCGGCTCGGTGTAGATAGAACGTTGTGGAGAGCCGATGTTCGGTATCGCCGGTTTAAACGGTACAATCTGAATGCTATCGACAGGATCGACTGCCGGGATCAAACCATAACTGTCCAGCTCCAATTCATGCAGTCGGACCTCCAAACCAGCCTTTAGCTGATTTTTTTGATTGAATTGGCTTGTCAAATCAAATTTGCCGATCCAATAGGACGTTTTTCGCCAGCTGCGCCCCAAGTCCGTGCCGGCGCGCTTGAAACTGTAGCCGGTCGGATCCTGGGAAGAATCCGCATGGACATATCCCTCATAGTTGTTCGGATCAGGAATCCAGCGATAAGAATAGCCATAATACTCGACGGAATCTAACTGCGACGGGTCCAGACCGGGATCAAAAACAACAGTTGCAAAATTGAGCCCTGTGGTGTCGGTCGGCATCTGATAGGTGACAAACCAGTTGGGACGGGCGTTGATATTCTCGTAGAGATAACTCTTGCCTTCGTTACTCATCCGGTTGATCTTGAGCTCATAAAATGTGTTTTCAGACAAGACATGGTTAAAGCTCAACAGGTGTGTCAAGGTTGTGCCAAAGGATTGATTGCGTCCTTCCGGAACATATTTGTACGCTTCCGAATAGCCGCGCGGGCTATAGCTGTCGGACGCATTCAAACTATAAGTCAATTTCATATTGTTGCTGAGCCGTAGCGCTAATTTACCGAGTCCGGTTAGACTTTGATTGCCGTTCATCGGGATGAGCGAGCTGTCGCCTGGAATCCCTTGTGGTTTATACCAGTCGCGTCCGTACAGATAACCCTCGCGCTCATAATAGCGGGCGTTGGCGAAAAAGGTCAATTTATTGTTGGTAAAGGGAATCGGACCACTCAAGCTACCTTGCACATTATAAACGGGATTAAAATCGTCCAGCGGGAATTCTTCGTCGGGTTCCTGGCGAATCAGTTCTCCGGTGACCGGATCAAAGACATTGTTCACCTTTTTCATGACACCGTAGATACTATCACTGCTGGTGAAGTCTCCAACATACCCCATGATTTCGCCGTGGTATTCTGATCCGCCATCTTTGGTGATGATATTGACGATACCGGACATTGCCTGGCCATACTCGGCATTGAATGTACCGGAGATGACCTGAAGCTCTTCAATTGCCGGATTTTCGATGCGCGATGTGTTGCTGCCGTTGTAGCTGTCGGTTGTTGCCACGCCATCCACCCAGTAAGCGACCTCATTGGAACGGCCACCGCGAATATGGATGCCGCCGGCATTGACGACGCCAGCTTGCAGACTCAAGACCTCACCGACGCTCTCCGCGGGCAATGCTTCAATCTCTCGCGCGCTCACGGAAGCGAGCGATGAGGTCATATCCATTTGCACAATGGGGCGTTCTGCGACCACTGTCACTTCTTCACCAGCTTCGAGCACCGTGACCTGCAAATCAACATTGAGCGGCGTGGTCAGGTCAATGCGAACACCCACATCTTCGATGCGGTGCCGCTTATAACCCATCATCGTTACCACAACCGTATAATTGCCGGGCGGTACACCAATGACGGAAAAGTTGCCCTCAAGATCACTGGCGGCGCCCAGGGTGGTATTTTCGATGGTGACATTGGCGCCGGGCAACGGCTCTCGCGTCTCGGCATCACGAATGACGCCGGCTATTTTACCGGTGGTGCCGGCGTAAACTACCTGCATGCTTGACAAGCAAAACAGGAGTAGAAAAAAAACAAAGCTCCTCTTGTTCATGTTTTTACACTCCCTGATTAGTATGATATTATTTCGTAGCAGTTTATTTTTGGGAAACAACCTCCTTTTGTCTTTTATTATTATTATCAGTTCTCGTAAAATTGCAAATTTTCTTTTGTGACAATATCGAGAGGCATCAGGACGCGGGATTCGACTTTTTCTTTGAGAACAACCTGTTTATACAATTTAAAGATGCTCTCATAACCCTGCATCTCTGACCGCTGGCTGATTAAAAAATCAATAGAGCCGTTTTTAAGGTGCGAAATATTTTCTTTGATCAAATCATAACCAATGACAAAAATCTTTTTTCCCGCAAAATGTTCGGCAAGATAGTCGGCGACCTGGTAGGCGCACGCATTCGGCGTATAAATGCCGATCAAATCGCTATTTTCTGTCACGATCTTTTTGGTGATTTTATAATATGGCATTGATTCTCTGGCATTAACTGTATAGGTAAGCAGATTGATATCGGTGTTATTATTAAAATAGGAAAAAAATCCTCGTACACGATCTTCTATATGATAATCCATTGGCTGCACTTTGATAATCGCCACAGTGCCATGTGCTGTTACAAGTATCCGCATCAACTTGGCGGACAAGACACCGCTTTGAAAAGAGTCCTCGCCAATGTATGAGAAACAGCGGGAATTGGGTATATAGGAATCGAGGAATATGTAGGGTAAGCGGTCGGGAATTTTTGTGAGGAATTTTTCGGTGGCTTGGGATAAAACCGGAGCAATGAGCAGGCCATCCAGCTCGCGAACCATTTGCAGCATTTTGCTGCAGGCCATTTCAAAGGATTGTTCCGAATATTTATCATAGTAAAAATATTTGACTTTGACTTTATAAACATCAAGTTCACTTTGGGCTTTTTCAATCCCTTTGAGGGGCAACTCCCAATAATGCCCATCCTGCTCGGGAAATGGTACCAGAATACCAAAGCGGAAGGTCTTTGTCATTGACAGACTGCGGGCTAAAATATTGGGCTTGTAGTCCAGCTCGGAGATGATTCTTTTTACACGCTGTTCTGTTTCCAGCGAAACGCGCCCCCTGCGATGAATCACTCTGTCAACCGTACCTACAGAAACATGAGCCCTATTTGCGATTTCTTTGAGTGTGGCCATCCTCATTCCGCGCGTTATCGCACACGCAATTTAGTAAAAAAAATGGTCTTCAAAAAGGGGCTTTCGTAATGAGCATCGTTACAAATATTATCGGTTGGTAAAAAGTTGAGAGTATCTGTTTTAAACTTGAACAAAATATCCAAAGTTACATAAAATGTCAAGTGAAAATTTCTGGGAATCCGCTTTTTTCAAATATTCATAACATTCAGTTTATCTTGAATTAAAAAGGTCGTCTTCTTTTCTTAACCTGAAAAACTCATTCACACAAAGCCGCAAAGACTGTTTTTATTTGACTTGATCTTTGTGTGAAAAGTTTGTGAATAATGCAGGTTAAGAAAATTTAGGCGACTTTATTTTTTTGAATTCAAGATCGCATAGTCAACTTTATTGCCTGTGCTGAACATTGGCCAGCTTGGCACAGCAATAGGATAAGGAACTCGATTCTGCATCACAAACAGTTGCGTTTTGGACAATTCCAGCTTTTCAAATTCTTCCATATTGACTTTGATAATATCATGATATTTTGTTCGCAGTTCTTGCAAATAGTCGTTAAATGCTTTTTGCAATTTTTGCTGACGATAGGGATCTGTGGTATCAGGCAAAGCGGCGCCCAAACGTTTGAGTGTTTGGTCACGTTCATACGTCGCCAAAAGGGCGTCATGCCACATCTCAACCGTACGTTGTACTTGCACATCTTTATCCAAACCGTCTGTATAAGCTTCTTTATTGAGATAGTGATCCCGCACCAGGTCGGCAACCGCGATTCTAAATTGCTCGTAAAATTGACTCTTGCTGGCAACTTGTTTACGATACACCAGAGGATGCGAGGCAACAGCTTGACGAAAATCAGCGACTGTCCAGGTCACGCCATCGATGGTAAAAAACGGTTGCTGGAGAATAGCTTCTTCGGTCGGCAAATCGGCAACAGTCAAAGTGCTGTCCTCAACCTGCCAGAATCGCTGCATGACCAAATCTTTTGCTTCCGGATCATTCGCCGCCCGCATATCAAAAATGAAATCCGCCATTTTTTTGAATACATCGACGTCAAATTTTATCTCTTTTCCCCGCATGACCTCGCGCATATAGGCATCCCAGGCCAGCGTTGCCTTGTTCAAGGTTGTCTTTTCAATGACTTCCTTGTGGCGCAATTCGGCATCAAATCCACCCATTAACAACACATCTTTCCAGTTCACCACTTTCATCCAGATCCATTGCCCATGATCCAGCGGAATCGGGCCGATCACACTATCCACCGCCACGCGGCTGGAATAGAGCGCCTCGTGGATATTGACGTGATCCGGGTCTTTCCATTTGACACTCCACGTCGGCCGCTGATCCGTATCCCAGGCATTATTAAAAATCTGCAACGCGGAATCTGGATTCGCCTGCACTTTGTTGCGAAAGGCGCGGGCTATTGAATCATCATAAATCGAATAGAATTCAAGATCATATTCGCGTTGAGACAGGATGTATCTTTTATTAATTTCATTGGAATCCAGTTGTACGGTATTATAGGCTTTTTCGTAAAAAAGTCGTTCGCGCATTTTCTGTTCCTGGATGCCCTTGATATAGCTATGAAAATTCTCATTCTGCGCCAGTTCACTCTCTTCGCCATGCTCCAACACAAACAGCTTTTCCATAATCAAATTATTGAGTAGCATTTTTTCAAGATTTCGATCATGGCGCGGAAAGTTGGGGTGGGTGGTGAATTCCCCACGATATAAAAATTCTTTGGTCGTAATATGTTTGTCCCCGACTTGAATCAATGCATCTTCAGGGAGTTTATTCCTGGCGCAAAACAGTAAAAGAGCGAGCAGAAGTGCCGTCCCTAACAAGTAACGTTTCATAAGTGCAAGACCTCTTTGTTATTGTGTGTCATTCCGAGTCGGACAAGATAACAAATTTTTCGAAAATTAAAAGAATTTATTTTTACGCTCATCGGCCCAGGATAGATATCCTGCGTCTCGGACAATAGAGCGGGATATTTATGCCGATAATCTGCATAAATTGCAATAATCTCGATTTTTTCAATGCCTGTTTTTTCTCCTTGTGTGCTGGGTGAATTTTCCGTGTCCTGCAAAAATGAGTCAGTGATAAGCCCAATCTCAATCGTCAAGCTTTTTCCTGCATCCAGTAATTGAGATATAGGTAATGGTCAGGCGGTGCGAGAGAGGACTAAAATTCTTTTCAGTTTTGTTACGTGGCAAAAGCTCTTGTCGAAGTGACGACTTTTTTCGACAGTCTTTTAAAGTTCAAGCCTGAACACCTGAAACTGAGGTCGCACCGGCAGGCAATCAAATCCCTTTGATTTGTCCTTTATTTTTATTATATATAAGCACTGAAAAATTTACAATCGTTAAACAAAAGGGATTTACACATGTCGGAGTCAAAAAAGATACAAGTCGGTGACGAAATAGAAGCCATGTGCGGTGCGTGCAAAGATGCTACCGTGCATGTTGTGGAAGTGATTAAAGATGGCAAGATCACCAAAGTGATGTGCAAGAGCTGTCTCAACTCGCATCGTTATCGAAAGCCAGTCTCAGCGGGAGAAAAAAAGGTGGTGAAAAAAGCCGGCAAAAAATCGACAAAAAAAGCACCGGCAAAAACAAAGGAACAGCGTAAATGGTCTCGCGTTATGGCCAAAGTGGAGGGTGAGGAGCCACAGAATTACGACATGAGCGGTGAGTACAAGGAGAACGATGTCATCGATCACTCCAAATTCGGTGTGGGCGTGGTCTCCGAGGTCATCGATCCCACCAAGATGTCGGTCGTTTTTGAGGAAGGTCAAAAAACCCTCGTGCACAATCGCGACGACGCTTAGCAAGTATAATCAACACAAAAAAAAAGCCGCTGCTCACGCAGCGGCTTTTTTTTATGAATTTGTATACAGATAGCGCTTTATTTTTTTGGTCGGTGTTTTGACAAATTCTTCCGGCTGCTCGATGATCTTGTGAATTCGCGAATAGGATGCGACGCTCGAATTGACATTTTTCTTGATATCTTCCAGGATGTTTTGAACAATTTTCGACGCCTCTCCCTCATCCATTTTCGAAGTGCCGTGCTCTTTGTCAATGGCATCATAATCCAGATGAACGCGCGCGACAATTCGACCTTCACTTTCATAAACCAATGCTTCCAGCACAAAGTTGTTTTGCGAGACATGAAACTCAATTTCTTCAGGATAAATATTTTCGCCACTCGGCCCTACAATGAGATTTTTCGAGCGCCCTTTGATGAACAGATAGCCGTCTTTATCGATATAACCCTTGTCACCGGTGATGAGCCAGCCATCCTCGGTAAAGGTATTTTTCGTCGCTTCCTCGTTTTTATAATAGCCCACCATAATATTGGGGCCTGTGGCAACGATCTCACCGATGCCGGTTTCAGGATCGGGATCATCAATTCTGATCTGAACATCCTTGACAACTTTGCCGGCTGAACCGGCTCGTTGCTGACCGACCGGACTGACTGTGAGTATGGGAGCCGACTCGGACAAGCCGTAGCCGGTGATATAAGGAAATCCACCTTCGGTTAAAAAAGTTTCCACTTCCGGAGGTGTCGCGGCGCCGCCAAAGACCATAAATCTCAGGTTTCCGCCAAAAGCTTCATATAATTTTTTGCCGGCAATCTTGTGCACCAGCTTGCGAGTGGGGCCAAAGTTGTGTAAAAATTTCGTCGCCGCTTTGGCATTTATTTCACCCAATACTTTTTTCTTGTAGACTTTTTCCATGATCAATGGTACTGAAAGGATCATCGTCGGTTTGATCTTTGCCACAGCGGGCAACAGTGTTTGTGCTGTTGGCAATCCCTTGATATAATATACCTTGGCGCCAACAATGAACGGCGTGATAAAACCGCACGTTGACTCATAAGAATGCGACATCGGTAAAATGGACAATAGTTTGTCTCTTTCCGAGACATCGATTACATCAATGGCCGAGAGCGCATTTGAAATGATGTTTTTGTGCGTGAGCATGACGCCCTTGGAATGGCCGGTTGTGCCGGATGTGTATAAAATTTCGAGCAGATCATCCTCTTCGATATCCACATCAATTTCTTCATCCATGGCAGCACCCTGTTCAAGGACCTGAGTGAGCGTGACAACATCTTTGCTATCCAGTTTCTGCGGCTCATCATCGAGGACAACAATGTAATTGAGGGTCGGGAACTGGTTATCCAGGATTTTGTGAAAAAGTTTTGAGGATACGAACAGCACCTTGGCGTCCGAGTTTTTCAAAATATGGTGAACTTCGGATTTGTGAAAATCGGGCAGGATGGGCACATCAATGCCTCCCATCGTCCCAACGGCGATATATGCAACACCCCATGCCGGACTGTTTTCGCCGAGCAGGGCGACGCGATCACCTTTTTTTACACCTTGTTTGTGCAGCACGCGTTGAATGGCTTTCGCCTTGTCAATTACATCTCCGATGGTAAACGGCTCTTCGTCCACAAATGAGAACTGAACTTCATCGAGATTCCCCTCTTCACGCGCCTTGAACACCTGGGTAAGGGTTAATTTTTCGAGGTTTATCATCACATCTCTCCCAAAATTATAGTGAATGACCTTCACGTCCTTTTTCTGAAATGAACAAAATCCATTGCTGAAAGTCAAGCACCTTTTGAATAATGTTCAAAAAAAAACCGATATCAGGTGGACATCGGTTCTTCTTTGGTTATACGGCAAAAAGGCAAGATAGCGCACGTTTATCAGACGCGCCGTTTTTCATCAATTCTCGCCGCTTTGCCGCGCAACCGGCGAAGATAGTACAGTTTTGCCCGGCGAACTTTGCCTTCGCGCAAACGCTCAATCTTGGCAATATTGGGTGAATGGAGCGGGAAAATTCGTTCAACACCAACACCGTTCGAGATTTTCCGAATGGTAAATGTCTCACTCATGCCGGCGCCGCGGCGATTGATCACCACGCCCTGAAAAACCTGAATTCGTTCCTTATCGCCTTCAATCACTTTGACGTGAACGTTTAGCGTATCACCCGAGTGGAATTCGGGAATATCACTCTTGAGCTGTGCTGCAGATACAGCATCGACTTTGTTCATCACTTCCTCCTCAAAAAGAAGGGTTATAATTATTCTTCATTTTCACAATACTTTTGGTAGAGATCATACCGACGTGCTTTGGTTATTTCGAGCGCTTTTTTTTGTCGCCAATTTTCAATCTCACCGTGATTGCCGCTCACCAGCACACTCGGTACTTTTTTTCCCCGAAATGTCTCGGGGCGTGTATAATGCGGATGATCCAGCAAACCCGTTTGAAATGAATCGGTGACCGCTGAATCGATATCGCCAATCACACCGGGCAGTAACCGCACCACTGAATCAATGATTATCATGGCGGCCAGCTCGCCGCCAGTGATCACGTAATCGCCGATGGATATCTCTTCATCAACGAGCTCGTCGATGACGCGTTGATCAATGCCTTTATAATGACCGCACAATAAAACCAAAGCGTTTCGCAAGGACATCTCGACCGCTTTTTGCTGATCATAGCGTGAGCCGGATGGCGTCAGCAAGGTGACTTTGTCCGGCAAATCATACTGTGCGAACACACTCTCGATGCACCGGAAAATTGGATCCGGTTTGAGGATCATGCCCGGCCCGCCACCGTACGGATAATCATCAATTTGCTGATGTTTATCCGTGGCATAATCTCGAATATGATGCAAATGGATCTTTACACTCTGTTTTTCAATTGCCCTTTTCAGAATGCTTTCGCTCAAAAAACCGTCGAACATCTTGGGAAAAGCTGTTATAACGTGAATATGCACGTTCTTCTCCTCAGGGCTAATCTAACAATCCTTCAATCGGATTGATGACAATCCTGCCACTGTCGAGGTTTACATCTTTGACAATAGCAGGCACATCCGGCAGCAAAAGCTCACGCTTTTTGTATTCGACAACAAACAGGCCGTTTGCCGGACATTCTTGATAATCTGTGACCCTCCCCACATAGTCACCTTTTTTCGTATAGACCTCCATGCCAATGAGATCATAAATATAAATAGATCCATCCGTTAATGGCATGGTTTGATCAACCGGGATAAAAAGATACTGATTTCTCAACTCATCCGCCAGTTCTCTCGTATTTATGCCATCCAATGTTAGAATGACGAACTTGTTTTGAAATTCTACGCTAATTATCTGAAAAATATCACCCGGTTGATCTTCCGGACCGAGAAAAACATATTTCAGCAGTGTGTAGCGATTTGGATCATCGGTGATCGCTTCGACTTTGACAGCGCCCCGCTCGCCATGGGGTTTAATAATTCGCCCGACAATCACATAATCGAGTTTTGCAGGTCCGGGGGGCATGGCTGATCAACCGCTTCTACTTATTCTACTTATTCTGCTTAGTCTGCGGTTTCTTGTTTGGTTTCTTCCTCGGATGTTTCGGCTTCTATCGTATCCGCCTCTTCGTCTATTGCTTTAGATTCTTCTTCGGTCTCTGCGTTATCTTCGGCCCTGGTGGTCGCTTTCTTTTCCTCTTTAGATGTGCCGCTTTCCTGGCGTTTTTGCATCGCGGCCAATGCTTCAACCTTTTTCAGACGCTCCTCTTTGATCACTTGCCATTTCTTATACTCGAGCTCGATTTCTTCTTCGCTCAAACCACGTTTGCGCAGATCATGTTCAAACAGGATACCTGCCTTGCGTAAAAATGACCGAACGGTCTGGGACGGCTGCGCTCCGAGTGCAAGCCATTTCAGCGCCAATTCCTTATCAATATCAATTTCAGCCGGATGTGTCAATGGATTGTAGGTACCAATTTTTTCCAGGTATTTGCCATCGCGACGCGTCCGGGAATCGGTAGCCACTATTCTGTAAAAGGGACGTTTTTTGCGACCCATGCGGGTCAGTCTCAGTTTAACAGACAATGAAATTGCCTCCTTTATTTAAAATCCAAGCGGCATGCGCATACGCCCGCCGCCTCTGTTCATTTGCTTCATCATTTTGCGCATCATGGTAAATTGATTGAGCAAACGGTTCACCTCCTGAACCGAGGTGCCACTCCCGCGTGCAATGCGCTTGCGACGACTCCCGTTGATGATATGCGGAGATCGTCGTTCGTCGGTGGTCATCGAGTTGATGATGGCTTCAACGCGCACAAGCGCACCCTCGTCGACGTTTAGATTCTTCAGTGCCTTGTTTTGCGCTCCCGGTATCATCGACAAAATATCCTGCAGCGGTCCCATTTTTTTGATCTGCTGTAACTGATCAAAAAAGTCTTCCAGGGTGAACTCTTGACGCCTCAGGCGTTTTTCTAATGTGGCCGCTTTCTCCTGATCGATCGTCTCCTGGGCGCGTTCAACCAGCGAAACCACATCACCCATACCGAGAATGCGCGATGCGATCCGATCCGGATGAAATGTCTCGAGCTGCTCCACTTTTTCACCAGTGCTGATGAATTTGATCGGTTTGTTGGTGACCGCTCGAATGGATAGCGCTGCACCGCCACGCGCATCCCCATCCATTTTGGTGAGTACAACGCCATCAAAATCCAGATATTCGGCAAAAGCCTTTGCTGATTTCACCGCATCCTGGCCGGTCATCGCATCGGCGACGAACAGGATTTCACTCGGCTTGACGGTGTTCTTGATATTCTTTACTTCCTGCATCATTTTTTCATCAATATGCAGTCGCCCAGCCGTATCAATGATCACGGTGTCCATCATGTGTTTGCGGGCATAGTCGATGCCATTTTTCGCAATTGTGAGGGCATCCTGAATATCCTCCGCATGAACAGGCACATTGATGGCATTGCCCACCAGTTTGAGCTGATCGATAGCGGCAGGTCGATAGATATCAGCAGCCACCAGCAAGGGATTGCGCCCTTTTTTGCGAAAATGAAACGCCAGTTTGCCGGCAAGGGTTGTTTTTCCGGAACCCTGTAAACCACATAACATCAGCACACCCGGAAGCGCATTGCCGAAATTGACGGGTACGTCTTTTTCACCCATCAGTTTGGCTAACTCATCATGGATGATCTTGACAACCATTTGTCCAGGTGTGATGCTTTTGATCACCTCCTGGCCGAGTGCGCGTTGCTCAACATCATTTATAAATTGTTTGGCGACTTTGTAATTAACATCCGCTTCGAGCAGGGCGCGCCGTATATCGCGCATACTGTCAGCAATATTTTTCTCAGTAAGTTTTCCATGTCCTTTCAGCTTTCGAAGGACACCATCCAGTTTGTCGCCAAGTTCTTGTAACATATATAGGGCTGCGATTTAAAAAGTTAGAATACGCAAAGCCGACAAATTTAACGAAAAATTAATAGGTTTGCAAGATATTTTTGGACGGATAATGATACAGCTAAAATATTTTCACGATTTCGTCCTGGACGAAGAGCGGCAGACGTTTTTGTTGTTGACCGTCCAGCAGAATTAGCCCCTTTTCTTTTTCAACGAATTTGCCAATATCAGCCGCCGGGATATTTTTCGAGCTGCATGCTTTGATGATAGGTTCGATGCTCTTGTGCGGCACAGCCAACAATAACGAACCCGATGAGAGACAACCGAGTGGGTCCAGATCAAAAAATTCGCAGACCAGTTTTCCTTCGGCCATAATGGGGATTTTCGATTGATCGATGACAACGCCCCTGTCAGCAGCTCGTGCCATTTCATGAATGGCGGTCGCAACACCACCTTCCGTCGGATCATGCATGGCATGCACCTGAGCCACATCCCGAGCTAATTGTGCATACGGCGCAATCCCAATGCCCGGGAAAAACAGAAAATTTTGACACGTTCTGACGAAATCAGCAGAGAACTGCTCTTGCAGCACCTGCTGCTTCTCCCGAGCCAGAATAGACACAGCTTCAATCGGGATGTGCTGAATGAGCACAAGATGATCACCGATAGCAATATGCCGTTTGAGCAACAGCTCATCTTTACCCACCTCACCCAGCATTTGCCCCACGACAATGGGCTGCTTTATGCTATATGTCACCTCGGTGTGGCCGCCACAATAGACAATCTTTTCGGTCTTGCAGGCTCTCGAAATCTGCGCAAAAATATTTTCAGCCATTTGTCGCGTTGATTTCTCCGGTAGCAGGAGTGTGGCGGTAAACCACTTGGGCGTCGCCCCCATGCAGACGATATCGTTTGCATTCACATGCACTGCATAATAACCGATGTGCTCGGTCGTAAAAGTGATCGGATCGGTTTTAACAACAAGACATTTATCACCCATGTCAATGACCGCAGCATCTTCTCCAACCTGAGCGCCGGCTATAACTCGACTCCCGGTCGAGGTATAGGTACTCAACAAATGATGAAGAAAATCGTGATCCAGCTTGCCAGGATATAGTTTGTTCAGCGTAATTCCCATGCTGGATTAGACAAATTTTTCGCGCTTTTGCATGTTCAGCAAACCAATCAAAATAAAAACGGCAATGCCGACGAGCTGATAGATTCGGTTTTTGACCAGCAGATCCTCCCACACCATTTCGCTGACATTTTGCGGGACGTGAAATGGATTGAGAAACAGATTCCATTGGCTCTCCATCAACGCCCCGCTGAGAATCCAAAAAACCAAACCAATGATGACTAAAAAAACAGCGGTGCCGTAACCGTTGCGCACCACAGTGGAAAACATAAAAGAGAGACAACCTAAAAAAAAGATGGGATACATCAATTCATAGACCATATAAAAAACATTAAAAGATACAAGAGCCAAAGAGCTGAGAAATGCCAGGATAAAAAGCATTAAAAAGACAATGACATAGATGACGGCCAATCGTACCAGCCACACTTTGTATCGATAATTTGGAATACCAAACAAAATCTCCAACATCCGCGAATCGGCATCATTTTGTATGCCAAAGACGGCCGGATAAAAGATGAGCAGAATACCCGGCACCATCAGCCAATAGTAGACCAGAGCAACATTGGGATTTGAATCGGGATCAAATAAATTTATAACAGTGATGAGCAGAAAAATGGCCACCGCAGTCAGCATAAAATAGATAAATTTATTGGCGAATACGATTTTTAGATTATAGCGTATCATTTTCCAAACGAGCAGCAGAGTGATTAAAAGTTTTTGCATCGTTTTTCATCCCGCATTAAACAAGGGTAAATTTATTTCTTTTTCAATAACCACAAATAAGAATCTTCGAGAGATGGTTTCACTGAAATCGCCTCAGGTATCGGTGCTTTTTCCGTAATACAGCGCACGCGGATCTCATCCTGCACGCGGATATGATGCACGACAAGATGATCGCTTTGCACGGCATCAAAATCACCCGGGCTTACATGAAATTGCCAAACACGACCCTCAGCCAATCTGGCCATATCATTCGGATCGCCGAGATATTTGAGCATGCCGCGATCGAGGACAGCGACGCGATTGCACGAGCTGGAGATGTCTTCGATGATGTGGGTTGAAAAAATAACGATACGTTCACGACTCAGTTCGACCAATAAATTGCGGAATCGAATTCGTTCGCGTGGATCGAGACCGGCTGTCGGCTCGTCAACCACCAATATGCGCGGCAAATGTAACAAGGTCAGCGCGATACCAATCCGCTGCTTCATGCCCCCGGAATAAGAACCGATTTTGTCGTGTTGCCGTTCATCCATATGCACCGCCCGCAATACATACTGAATACGTTCTTGGCGAGCTTTTGGCTCTACGAGTCCTTTTAAGAGAGCCTGATAGTCGAGAAAAGCAAAGGCGCTCATATTCTCATACATGCCAAACTCTTGCGGCAAATAGCCAATGAGGCCTTGAAATTCCTCACGGAACTGGCTGAGGTTTTTATCATTGATCCAGATTTTACCACGACTTTGTTCAAAAATACCACAAATGATTCGCATCAGGGTTGTCTTGCCGGCGCCATTGGGACCAAGCAATCCAAACATTCCGCTGCCTATTTCCAGCGAGATCCTGTCAAGCGCGCGGAATGGTTTGCGCCTTCGGCCAATCACTGGAATAATCTGAACAAAACGGTAGAACCAGCGACGCGTGCCGCTAAAACGTCCCGTTACGCGGGCAATATTGACATTCTCCTTATGCAGCCGATACGACGTCGTATAGATCGCCAATGCCAAATACCATAGCGAACCGATGAATATAACTGATCCAATCGATTGCCACTTTATATAAAAAATGGTCAACGCCAAAAAGGGCAATCCCCAACGCAAAAATCGATCGGCGTGATAAAGCAGCGTGCTGAGCCCGGGTTTGGTTGTGACAAGAAAATTATAGAGCGGTCGCCACAAATGGAGAATGGTAAAGTAGACAGCATGCGACAAGACAAAACTCCAAAAGTAGCTGTCCAGGTAAATATAGGTGAAATAAAATAAAAACAGCAATAACGGCGCCTGCCAAAGCCAATCTTCGAAATCGCGCCATGATTTATACTCTTTTTGCAGTCCCGCTCGTTCGCGGATGACAAGCCCTTTTTTCCACTCCCGTACAAAACGGCTCGATTCATCGTAGACTTTGACCAAACGCCGTATTCGAATCGTCAATGGTTCATCAGCGCCAACGATACGCGCGTTTGCACGGCGAAGGCTGACGAGCAGAAAATAGGTAACACCCGGCACGAGAAGAGTGATAAAAAACCAGTAAAATATTTGCATGATTAAATTATCAACCTTCAGGTAGACCAGCACATCCAGCACCACCCACACGACGAACTGCAGCAGTTGAAGGCGCCAATTCAAACCACGGAACCACCTGATTGCATTCTCCAAACCGAAATAGAGCGTCGGAATAAAGATGAGAGTCATGAGCGTGCTCGATGCCAGTCCACCAATAAGGGTGATCGCAAAGGGAGCGCCGATCTTGGCGACGTATTCAGCTTTGCCCATGGCCAATGGCAACATGGCGATGATTGTAGTAATGACTGTGATGAGAATCGGGCGCACGCGCGCGTGACCGGCCATCATCAGCGCTCTCGATCGAGAGAAACCTCGCTGTCGCAGAATCCGTGTATAGTCGATATAAATAATTCCGCTATTGACAACAACGCCGATAAGAAATAAAAATCCGACGATCGTATTTGCCGTCAGAATTGAGTTACCAGTAAGGATTAATGCCCAGAGCGAGCCGATTGCCGCCAGGGGAATGGTAAACATGATCACAAAAGGAGCAAAAAGCGATTCAAAAACCGCGGCTAAAATCATAAAAATGAGCAATAAATCTGCAATCAATAAAAATTTAAATTCTGACAGATCCATTTCCTCATGCAGCACTTCGACCGCAATGCCGTTTGGCACATTAATATTGGCGACCAGGTCGTCGACCTCAAGACGCGCTATTTCGAGCAGTTGTTTTGACGATGTGATCTCGGAGAGGAATCGATAATTCACCTCGACCTGTTTTTCCTGATTCACCCGATTGATAGAGCCCAGTCCCTGAGCATAAACAATGCGCGCCAAATCCGAGAGTTGATAAATATCACCCGACGTTGCCGAAATATCGAGATTTTGCAGGTCATCCC
Organism: Candidatus Zhuqueibacterota bacterium; assembly: GCA_016928775.1. Lineage (GTDB taxonomy): Bacteria > Zhuqueibacterota > Zhuqueibacteria > Residuimicrobiales > Krinioviventaceae > Kriniovivens. Next base: position 20,350 of record JAFGKD010000097.1, read on the forward strand.
ATGTTTTGTCTTCCAGACTGTCGCCGCGTATGGTGATATCATATTCGTCAGTGCCCTGTTTGAAACTTAGTTGTGAGTTGAATGAGCTTTGAAAGGTCGACAATTCTGTGGCAATATCCGCCAATGTCACGCCATAGGCGTTCATGATCATTTGGTCGAAATAAAGATGCACCTCTGGTCGTTCGGATGAAGCGCTGACATTTGAGCTCTGAACAGAATCGAGGTCTTCGAGGTACTCACTGATCTCTTCAGCAAAATTGCGCATTCTATCAAAATCGCGCCCTTTGATCACAACTTTTTCCGTCGCTAGACCAATCCCTAATAATCGCTGCAAATCGGCACCGCCGCTTTGTCGGCCGCCAAAGCGCGATCCGGCTGACATGGGCTGCTCAAACTCTATCTCACCACCCGAGACACCTTCGATCCGCTTGTCAACATCATCTTTAATCGCTTGCAATGATCGACCATCGATCTTTTCATAATTCTCAAATAATTTAAAAGTCACAACCGCCTCATCCTCGTAAATCTGGCTGATGACCTCCTCCTTTTCAGCCAGGTCTTCCACCTGTGATTCGATTTCGGCGACCAATAAATCGGTGCGCTCCAGCGTCGCCCCCTGATCCATGGTGACATACAAGCTGAACTCTCTGGTCTCAACTTCTTCCGGTACATTGATGCTCAAAGCCACAGCAAAAAACAAACTGAAAAAGAATAGCAAAACGACAATAATGATCGTGCTCGCAGGGTGACGCAAGCAAGATTTGAGCAAAACGTTGTAAATCTGAATGAGGCGATTTTTAGGGGATACGGTTTGAAAAATCGGGATTGTCCCGCTGCGTCGCATCCGGGTGACCAACCAGTGTGTCAGCATGGGAATGAGAAACAGCGCGACCACAAGGGAGACCACTAATGTCGACGTGATAGAAACGCTGATATTTTTACCTAACAAGCGGATAAGATAATTATCGACAAAAACAAACGGTACAAAAAAAGCCACGGTTGTCAGGGTTGCCGCCGTGACAGCACGCCATACTTCCTGTGTTCCCTGAATGACCGCTGTATTGTGATCGCGACCTCGCGATAACAAACGGTAAATGTTTTCTATCACCACGACACTGTTGTCCAATAGCATGCCGACGGCAAGCGCCATGCCAACAAGGGTAAGACTGTTGATCGAAATATCCGCCAGGTAGAAAAAATTGAATGATGTGTAAATCGATATAGGAATCGCTAAAGTAATGATGAGTACCCACTTGAGATTGCGCAAAAAGATCCACAAAACAACAACAGCAAGCAGCCCACCGAACAAAGCAAGCTGAATGATTTGATCGATATTTTCTTCAATCGGCTCTGCCGAGTCGCTTTGGATGACAATCTCGATATCCAGAAAAGCTAATTTGTCATTCAGGGATTCGATGACAGCGCGGGTATCATGTGCAAGCTCGATGAGATTGCTCTGGGAGTCGCGACTGAGCGAGACGGTCACGGCATCCTTGCCATTCACCCGGCTGATCGACTCTTGTTCCTTGACGCCAAAAATGATGTCAGCGACATCTCGAAGCAACACCGGACCATCCTGATTCACAACTATATTTTCAAGCTGACGTACATCCGTATAATCGGCAACGAGATTGACAAAATAGTATCTATCCTGCTCGTATGCTTTGCCGACAAATGTTTTATACCGGGAATTTTGCGCGATGAGATTGCGAATGCGTGCGGGAGTAACATTATTGGCTTTGCAGGCATGTTCATCCATAATAATTTGAATCGATTTTTGTTGCCCACCCAATACTTGCACGCTGGCAATTCCATCGAGACTCTCAAGCTCATTCAGTACCTCTTGATCGGTCACTTCCCGGACTCTATCGACACCGCCGCTACCGCGAACTTGCAGTGTCATAAACACATTGGATAATTGCTCGGTATCAATCTTGAAAACCGTAACAAAAAATTCATCCCCCAGGTCTTCGCGAATCAGGTTTATCTTTTCTTCAAGTCTGAGAAAAGCATACTTTGTATTGACGTTTTGATTAAAATACACGTACACAACAGCGCGTCGTCGATCCACTTCACTGACGATTTCATCGATCCCTTCCAGTGAAGATATCGCCCCTTCGATTGGAATGATCGCCTCCCGTTCAACATACGACGGATCATATTCCTGCTGCGAAGAAACATTAACGATGAGAAACGGCAGCTCGGCATTTGGAAACAATTCCGCTGGCAATTGTTTGTAGGAAATCACCCCTAACAGCACAAGGGCTATAAATAACATGGAGATAAAGGTTTTGCGGTTTATGACAAATTGGGTAATTTTCATCTGCTGTTTTTATCTCATAAATAGGATTGTTTTTTACAGCTCACGTTCGGCTGGTCAATTTATCAAGTTTAAGATAAACGGATGGAATCACGATGAGGGTCAACAGCGTTGACGTCAGCAGTCCACCAATAACGGCTAATGCCATTGGGGCGCGCAACGCAGCGCCTTCACCGAAACCAAACGTCAGCGGCAGTAGTGCCAATATAGTCGTCAAGCTCGTCATGATAATTGGGCGAATACGGCGTTGACCCGCTTCGATTATCGCTTCTTTCACCGCCATACCGTCCCGTTTCAATTGATTTATTGCGTCCACTAAAATGATCGAATCATTGACGGCAATTCCGGCCAACATAATGATGCCGATAAGCGCCATGATATTCAGTGTTTTTCCAAGGAGAAAAAATAAAAACACTGTGCCGGTCAAGGCCATAGGGATCGTCAACAAAATTGTGAACGGGTGTACCAGCGACTCGAATTGTGATGCCATGACCATATAGACGAGGATGATGGATAAAATGAGCGCGAAACGAAGATTGGCGAACGCTTCCTGCCTTTTTTGCTCTTCGCCGGTGAGTTTATAACGATAATCCGGCGGAAAAACAACATCGCTCAACTCATCGTCAATTTTCTGAATGATTTTGGTGAATGCTTTATCCGAACGAATATGCGCAGTGATAATGCCCACTCGAACCTGGTTATGTCGATTAATCTCCTTTGGCGCGACAGTCTTTTTGATATCCGCCACATCATCCAGACGAATTTTTTGTGATCCACTGCGAAAATCAAGATTTTCCAGCTGGCTGACGCTGATGTCCGGCAGTCGTAAGGTGATATCCTGCATTTCACCTTCGAACTCCCATTCACCAGCCGTTCTGCCGGACAGCACGTTCTCCAGCTCGGAGGCAATGGTCTCAATATTAATATTCAACAAGCCAGCACGAATTCGATCAAGGGTGATATTGACCTCGGTGCGACCTTCATCAAAACTGGTTTCGATATTAAAAATATCGTCAATGCGCAACATTTTTTCTTTTATCTGTTGGGTCAACGTTTGCAAGGTCTCGAGCTCTTCGCCCCGCACTTCGACCATAATCGGTGCTTCATCTGTGCCAAGTGTCATTTGCAGGGCGCTCTGCTCCTGCAGGTATTGTATCTCAACATCGGGTACAACCGACAACGCCTCATTCAACGCGGTTACAATTTGTGCCGTGCCAAGACGGCGCTCCGGATTTAATATCAGCAAAATCGACGCCGTATGTTCATCTGCCAAAATATCATCATCGCCCGTCTGTGTGTTGCTCGGTCCGATGACGCTGTATATCATATCAATATGATCACCAAGGAGTCCCTGAATGATATCTTCCATATTCCGGACTGTGGATTCAGTTCGATAGAGTTCGGTGCTCTCCGGCAGCTTGATATTCAAAGTTAATTCATTGGCTTCAGTTTTGGGGATAAATTCACTACCGACCATTGGCAGTAATAAAACAGCGATGACGATCAGAAAAAAGCCAAAAATAATGATACGCCACGGGCGGTTGAGCACTTGAGCTAACAGCCGGCCGTACCATGGAAACTGGATCGACTCTCGTTTTTTCGGAGTGACACCTTTCAGAAACTTGCTGCTCAGCATGGGGATCACGAGTATCGCGACGACGAGCGAGGATGCCAACGCAAACGCCACAGTCCATGCCTGTTCCTTGAACAACTCACCAGCGGACCCGTGCAAATAAACGATAGGCAAAAAGACAACAATTGTTGTTACGGTCGAAGAAGTAATAGCGCCGCTGATTTGTGCGGTACCCTCAATGGCTGCCTGCTTGAGTGGCATGCCATTTTCCAAATTTCGAAAAATATTCTCCATCACAACAATGGCGTTGTCCACCAACATACCGGCGCCCAACGCCAGCCCACCCAATGTCATGATGTTCAAAGTCAAATGATTAAAATACATGAGATTAAATGTGGCAATAATGGAGATCGGAATTGAAAGTGCAATAATCAAGGTTGTGCCGATACGACGCAAAAAAACATACAAAATCAATACGGCCAAAAGAACGCCAATGAGCGCTGTATTCTTGACTTCATTCACTGCGCTGGTGATAAAATTGGCTTGATTTTGAATGATAAACAGATCAAAGCCCGGCAACGCTTTTTGCAAATTCCCGAGCTCCTTTTTGAGAATATCAACGGCATTGATGGTATTAAACTTTGTCTCTTTGTATATGGCCAATGCCATGCAGCGTTTCTGATTAACGTGAACAATATTCTCCGGCTCTTTATTACGAAAAGAAATATCAGCGACATCGCTCAGAAACACCGGGATACGCTCACCCGGAATAACCTGGCCGACTAAATCGGTTGGCTGGCTATAGGTGACGATGACATTACCGATGTCCTCAAGTTGCTGGAACTCGGCCACTCCTTTGATTATATATTTGCGGCCCATTTCAGTGATCGAGCCGCCGGACACACTTCGATTATAGCTCGATATTTTATTGGCGATGTCGCTGGTTGTCAATCCATAGGCGTCCAAAAGGTAGGCATCGGTTTGCACAATGACCTCTTTTTCTTCGGCACCAAGCAGTTCTACCTCGGCAATGCCTTCAAGACGGATCAGCTCATTACGCAGATAATTTTCCGCCACCCGCCGCAATTCATCCATATCTTCGGCTTCCGGATGTATCAAGGCCAAAACAATTACCGGTACGGCGTTGGGATCATGCTGGGTGATGTTGAGCTCATCGACATCCAGGCTCTGGCTCGCTGTTGTCAGCGCTTTTTGCAGATCGAGGAACGCCTCGTCCATGTCCGCATCCCAGGTATATTCAACAGTAATATAGGCGGAGCCAACGCGCGAAATGGACGACACTTGTGTGACCTTTTTTTGACGAATGGCGATAGATTCGATATTCTGCACAAACTGCTGCTCGATTTCCTCGGGCGGCCGCTCGCCAGCTTTTATTTCGACAAAAATGCGCGGCGTATTAAGATCCGGAAACAAATCCACACCCAGCTTGCTGAAGGATATATAGCCTAATAAAAAAACGGCCAAAACAAACATCATAATCGTAACAGGAAAATTGACGGAAAAACTCGTTAGCTTTTTCATGTAACGCCTATCAAATAATTATCCGAGCACAAAGTAATACCCAAATTTATGTAACGGACGTGTATGGGCGATCATTTGTTCCGAGCTGGCAGCAATTGCGCGGAGAACTTTTCAAAGTCGGCCACCTGCCTTTTTAAAAAAGCGCTCTTGTCCGCATCCGATATGCATTCCTCAACAGGATTAACATCGTGCGGTAGTGATGAAAAGCCCTCCTCTGGATAATTTTGAGTGATTGGGCTACGATACCATCGATTTTTTTTGAGCAGGTATCTGGTATTATTATCTATGAAACAAAACTGATTAAATTTATACTTGGCTAATGTTTTGCCATGATTGTCATACCAGTAGCTTTGCATGATTGACGTTGTATCCGGATTATCTTCAAATAAAGAGCTTTCGCCAATGTTTACATTGCAAGCTTTTAAAATGGAATTAAACAGCAAAGTCAGACTCACCGGTCTGTCGATAACTTTTGCGCCTGGATGATCGTGCCCAAGCCAAAATAACGGCACCCGGTTGCCACCGTCCGTAACATTGGCAAAGTGATAAAACCACCCCTGATCACCAAAATTGTCACCATGGTCCGCACACAGAATGACGAGATTATTTTTATCCTCATGCAGCTCGCGGATGAATTCATCCAAATCCTTTCGGATGAGCCGCCAACTCTTTCGCTGCCGGTTTTTTAATATTCGTTGTGCCCGCGGCTTGATATAATTATGATCTCCTTTTAAAAAGCTTTGGTTAACGGTGTGATAGAGGCCGGTAGTCTCCTGAACCATATTCGGCAACGAATTCGTGCTCAGTCGAAATGTACGATCAACATGATATGGAAAATGTGTTTCCATCACATTCAAAAACAAAAAGTTTTTCTGCGCCCTCTTTTCATTTTCGGCTAAAATCTCGCGTGCTTTGGCAAAAAGATCATGATAGGTGCATTGCGCCCAAACATTACCGGCATTGAGGTATTGGCTGGCTTTTTTAGCATTGAAAAATCCGCCATCAAGCACCTCTTTGCGCACACGCGGACGACTCAAAAGCATGATAAAGCGTGTGAGCTTGTTGAGTCGTGGTTGCACGTGATTCCAGATTTTAAAAGTTGCATCAAAGCCTCGATCCAAACCAAACAAATCCGTGGTCACCATATTTCCGGTTATTTGAATGGGTTGATAGCCGACGGCTTTGAGCTTTTCCGCTAACGTCGGTAATTGTTTCGGCAAGCATCGCGTTTGCGACGTGGTCTGGTGTTGATGCGGCATCAATCCAGTGAAAACAGAAGCTGTTGATGGCAACGTCCAGCATCCACTTGAACGAGCTTGCGTAAAAGAAATGGCATTTTTTTCAGCGTAATTCAAGCCGGAATGTCCGTCTTGAAACGTCGAATCATAGCGCAAACTATCAACGACGATTAATATAATGTTGTTGGGCTGTTTCACAATTGACCTCTCCAGGTTAAGCACATCACGCGGGTATGCTGCAGAAATGATGCGGGATTTGAAAAATTAATTAAAATTTATTGCTTCTTAATAATGGAGTAATATATTTTAAAAGGTGATTAAAATTGTTATATACTTGTAACAGTCAATGACATCCTAATGTTTGGAGACATCATGAGTATATCCATTCGCGAAGTGAAAAGCAACAACGATTTGAAAAAATTTATCAACTTTCATTATGGCCTTTACAAAGGCAATGCCTATTGGGTGCCACCGTTGCTCATGGATGAATACAACGCATTACGAGCGAAAAAAAATCCTGCTTTTGAGTTTTGTGATGTGAAATTATGGTTGGCTTACAGGGATAAAAAAATTGTCGGTCGCATCGCCGGAATCATCAACCATCGCTATATCGAGACGTGGGGCCAAAAAGATGCTCGTTTTGGCTGGATTGATTTTATTGATGATGCCGAGGTGGTCTCTTTGCTCTTTGCAGCCGTAGAAGATTGGGCGCGCGAGCAGGGCATGCATCACCTGCACGGTCCACTTGGATTCACCGATTTTGATGCCGAGGGTTTCCTGGTCGAAGGCTATGAGGAATTGGGCACCTTTGGCGCCGGATATAATTATCCCTATTATATCACCCACATCGAAGAAATGGGCTATGTCAAAGATGTTGATTACATAGAGTATCAGGTTAAGGTCGGCGACGAAATTCCTGATAAAGTCAAAAGGCTGGCCCAGGTCGTTGCTCATCGTAATCATCTGCACATGCTGCGTGTGCGCAAACCAAAAGAATTGCTGCCTTATGCACATTCGGTATTTGAAATCATCAATGAAGCGTATGCACATTTATACGGTTTTGTGCCGCTCACTTTAAAGCAAATCGATCTGTACATCAAGCAATATTTTGGCTTTATCAAACCGGAATATGTTCCTGTGGTTGTTGATCGTGACGACAGAGTTGTCGGTTTTGGCATCACCATGCCCTCCCTGTCGCGGGCAATGCAAAAAAATAAAGGTCGGCTCTTTCCTTTTGGCTTTTTGTCTATCCTCAAGGCCATGAAGAACAATATGTATGCCGATCTTTACCTCACAGCAGTGCGTCCGGAGATGCAAAACAAGGGTGTAAACGCCATGCTTATCTACGAGATCAACAAGGTATACCTGAAAAACAAGATTCAGTATGTGGAGACCAATCGGGAATTGGAAAGCAATGCCAAAGTCCAGGCGCAGTGGCGATTTTACCAGGCCCGACAACACAAAAGACGACGCATTTATAAAAAATCATTGATCAATGCGGATTGAATGCCAAAAAAAAGTTAAAAAATTTATTGTAATGCTCAATCATAATGTAGATATTTAACAAAAGAGTCTAAAGTCAAAAGCCAACCGTATTTTCATAAACGAGGGGCGTAAAAATGAAACGAACAAAAAAAACGACGCCAAAGCTCACCACTTTTTTCTTTTTCAGCCTTGTAATCGGCATGCTATTAGGTGCTTTTCATTCAAGTTCGGCGCAACATCTTATCGCCACCTATACGACGAGCGCTCCGGAAGCAACCATGTTCTTTCTGAATCCAGGCTATCTCAATCCGGCGTTTGGCAGCGGTGCGCTAGGTATGCATAGTAATCCCGCGGGGCTCAATATCGTCGAATCAAATCGATTGAGTGTCGCTTTTGGCACGTCACAATCTTCGACAGCAGATTTTTCCTATCAAGCTGTAGATGAAAGTGACGTCTATGATCCTATTCAATTCGACACCCAGTTGCAGATAAAGGAGACTGGCGGACTGGGTGCTGTAGGTTTTGCCCATCGAAAAGATGACTGGGTGTTCGGGATCGCACTGATGCAAGCTCGAAAAGGTGGATTCTCGTTTGCAGCCCAAGGTGAAATTGATGTGACGACACGCTTTTCAATAGATGCTCCAATTACCAGAAGACTCGTAGGGGATTTACCTGTCGACGAAATTCCAATGACCTGGGATGTCAATACGATTGGAGCCGTAAGACTCTGGAGCAAACCGGCAGAAGTGTCAGTCGCAATTCTGCCGATCATGGGAGGATTCTCCTATGAAAAAGGGCGTTTATCACTTGGCGCAGGCTTGACTTATTTTGGTCTCAAGTCCAACGACGATGTCGGCGAAATTAACTCGGAAATTAGTTTTGGCGGCACTGCCTTGGGGCGACCTCAGGGGACCGATCCCATATCCGGCGAACGATGGCGCGGCAGTGTCCGCGCTGATCTTGATATCGTCGATCAACCGTTCACAGCGCGATATGGCATTGATCTCAAGGGACACTGGTTCGCCCTCTCCTTCGGCGGCATGATCAATTACAAGTTGCTCTCCATAGGCGCGACCTATACTCACGGCTTCAAAGGTACAGTGAAGGGCGGCTACAATCTCATGACGATTACGACAAGTGACATCCCCGAGGATGAACTTCTGGCTAATGTCAATTTGGATTTGAGTTTGAGCCCGGAAATCCAGGGCTATGGTTCTCTCGTCCTGCGGGATTTTACGAAAGACACGCTGACCAGTCAGGAAAGCGGCACGTTTAAAATTGGCGGCTACAACTCCTTTAGCTTTGGAGCGCATTTTTTAATCTTTGGTGCCTTTGCAAGCGTTGATATCCCAACATCATACCCGGATATCTATTCCGGCTCTTTTGGTCTTTACACAGAGTTTCCAATTCCAAACCTGCCAGTTCGGTTTAATACCGGGATCATCATACGCTCCGATGGTATTGTGGATGGCAGTAAAGCTTTGTTGCCATTACGCAACGTCGCACACCTCGGAGGCGGCCTGGCATTCAAAGTCCCGGTACATGAGTGGCTAAGCATAGGCAGCTCTCACAGTTGGCTACGCCTCGGAATACGTTCTTCTTTGACCTCTTTTATCATTGATGCTGCTGAATCCAACTCTGAAGATACAACATCCAAAAGCACACCTAAACTGAGCAGCGCCGCCTTTAGCTTTGGCCTCACTGTTCCGTTTTAGACGAGCATCTTTTCTACAAAGCAAGTTTTTACGCACAATTTTGCCTTTTGCGTATAAAACTGATAGCACAACCAATGAATGGAGCGCATCACCGTGATCCAGCTTTCACGATGATGAGCCCCCCGTTCGTAACATGGCATTTTTCAGAATCGTGGCGTATACAGTCGAATGTCCAAGTGCAATAGCTCCGGTCAAGTTCGACAAGCACCCCTTTTAATTGCATCCTCAGCGTTCCAGCATCCCATGCGCATCATTCCTTTTTTTTGTATACCGGAAGGAGTACGCCAGGAAACGTATCTCATTCGTGAAAAGCTGCGTTATCTCATTATAGACATTCGATCAAAGTTTGATGCTCTGGAATTATGACAAGCCGAATAAAATATAAATCTATAACTCGTTCTGCAATGCCCAACAAAAAGAGTGATCATCAGGACTCTAAAGATTTCTGCTTTCTCCAAGCGGGCAGCACAATGAGCATGTAACAGTTTTAAGAGGAGTGAAGAGGATGAAATATGCTACAGTTTTATTCATCGCGTTTGTGATTTTATTAGCCAACAGTGCGATACCCTCTGAATTTTACAGCGAATATCAGGGTGACGCGCTCTTTTGGGAAGATCTGGAAGATCTCAACGCGGATTTCTGGACACCCAACAATCCTGCGCGATGGAAAGTCAAACTGGACTACGGCGACTATGCCTATCATCAGCAACGAACAGACATCCCGGTCGTCGATCCCTACGTCAATGAATGGTCTATTTATACCGCAAAAGACTTTAAGGACTATACATACTCGGTCTGGGCTCGCACGGCTGAAAGTATCGCTGCAAATCCCGGAGTTGAATTTGGCCTGCTTTTTCATTACCAGGATGAAGATAATTATTATTATGTACAATTCAGTTCAGAGAGCGATAGCACTGCTCTCATTTTGCGGAAAAAAGGCGTGAATTATGTATTAGCCCGTTGCTCCAGTCCCATCATCACTGACAACGACTATTTCACGGTTTCGGTCCAGAGCATTGATGGCAAGATGACCATCACCGCTCACGATGTCACCATTTTTCAATTTTACGAGACCACTTTTTTACGCGGCAAGGTCGGGCTAGCAGTGAGAGATGATGCCGCCTATTTTGATAATATTGTGATGTGCGAGGCGAAAGAGACAGAATGTGATTTTTACGCAGATTTTAACAACAATTCTCTTGTTGGTTGGTCCGCCTTGAATCCGGAGCGCTGGAGCACAAGTTTTCGAGATTATATCACCTATGCGCTCTATCTCCACACCGGAAATTATGAGAGCCCGGGGCAAGGTCGTTTGGGCGAAATGATCACTATTGATAAAATTGAGGCGAAAAATTTCACCTTTTCCTGTCAGGTCAAATCCATCGAACATTTGGGCAATCCCGCAGCAGACCTGGCGCTCGTTTTTTGCTATTATGATCCATCGAACTATTATGCCGCCATTTTTCATCGCGAACCCGGCAACACACGTATCGTTCGTATCAAAGACGATAAAACCACGGTCTTGGCCTCCTATGATGGCGTCACTGTCGAAGATTTGGCCTGGCATCATGCGGAGATTGTCGCGCATAATAATTACTACCAGGTTTATTTTGATGGCGAAAAAATCATGGATGCTGTGGATGATCAGCTCGTCGTCGGCAAGCTTGGCGTTGGCTCACTGAACGATACCGCCTACTTTGATAATATCTGCATTTCCGGCCAGGATATTATCCAGGAAAAAATCACCTTGACATCACCGAATGGCATGGAAACGCTCAAATCCGGGACGATACATAAGATTAGCTGGATATCCGACTATATCAGCAACAATATCGCGCTGGAATATTCTATCGACAATGGCAAAATATGGCAAACCATCACGACGAGTTTCTGGAATGATTTCGAATATGACTGGCTTGTGCCGGAGGCGAATTCAACCAAATGTCGTGTGCGCATCAAAGATGTTGATGAATACCCGATGGATGAAAGCAATCGGGTATTCACGATTCTCCCGTCCGGCAGCATCCTCGTTGCAAAACCGGCCGCAGGCGATTCGTTCAAGGTGGGTGACATGATGGATATTGCCTGGACTTCTGATAATACGAGCGGTTCGCTCAATATCGAGTTCTCCACCGATGGCGGTAGCACCTGGCGATCAATCGTCGAAGGGACCGCTGACGATGGTATGTATAAATGGATCGCACCGGATATTCAGTCCAACTTGGTCATCATTCGGATAACGGACGTTGACGGCTTTCCACATGGAGAAAGTACCATATTTACGATCTATCAGCCACCGGCACCGGCTATGCTGCGACCCATCGCTGACGTGACCGAGATCGCTGCCGGGAAAGAGTTGTGGATTTATATTAAAGTCGGAGATGAAAATAATCCGGTGCTGGATTTATTTGGCGTGAGCTACAATATTAACTATACCCCTGCTGAATTTCTGTCGGTTGTTCAGCCAAGCCAAAATAATATTCTTCCCGGAGATTTTATGGGCACTGATGTCATTCATTTCGCCACCGTGGACACCGCCAATGGCAAAATCAGTGTAGGCACGAGTCGAAAATACGGCAGGGGTGGTGTCAGTGGCGAAGGTATCATTTTGAGCGCCCAATTTTACGTCTCTGAGGATGCTCCGGAGGACTATGTGCTGACGTTTTTCATCGACGATATGAGCGCCAATACCCAGTCCGGTGCGCCGATTGAGCTCTACACGCAAGAGCTCATTATTAAAATTAACAATGGTATCCCCGTGTGGCCCGGGGATACGAATAATGATGGCATTGTAGATCAAAAGGATGTCTTGCCGATCGGACAATTTTGGGCACTCACCGGGCCGGCGCGCGACAAGGTGAGCATCAACTGGGAAGAGCACAAATGCCCGCAGCCGTGGAATCCCCTCGCCGCGACGTATGCCGACTGCAACGGCAATGGTCTGGTCGAGCAGGCTGATGTCCTCGCCATTGGCTTGAATTGGGGCAAAAGACACGGGATTGGCTTGTCGAAAAGAGGCTATGCGGCAAAAGCCACAACATCGACAATGACTCTTATTTGTCAGGGCGACGGAACCCTGGAAAATCCCCATTATATTGATGTAAACGTGGAAAACGTCAACGATCTTTTGGGCGTCGCTTTTAATCTCGTCGCGGTTGAAAATGCCGACTATATTCATTTCACCTCGGTGCAATACTCGGAATTTTTTGGCACGGACTTGATCACCTTTGAGTCTGTAGATAATGAAAAGGTTTTGGTCAGCGTGGGCGCATCACGCAAATCAACGAATGGCGGCGTCGAGGGCTCCGGCTCAATCTGTCGAATTTATTTTGAGATCAAACCAAACACACCATTGCTGGAAACGATATCTTTTGAGCTCCTCGATGTGATCGCAAATGATTCGCACGGTAATGCGATTGTCCTGACGCCGGAAGCGATGAGCATAAAAACCGGCGTTTCAGCGACAGGGCACTTGCCGACAGCCTTTGGACTGGAACAAAACTATCCCAATCCCTTTAATCCTTCGACAAAAATCGAATTTGCGGTGCCGACTGAAGGCCGTCTCAGCCTGAGAATCTATAACAGTCTGGGGCAAGTGGTGAAAACGCTGGTGGATGACAACATTCCCGCCGGCTTCCACGCCGTCTCCTGGGATGGCACAAGTGACATGGGCTACTCCGTGGCCCCCGGCATCTATCTGGTTCGCTTGCAAAATGCAGAAAATGAGATTCGGATGATCAAAATGGTGTTCGCCAAGTAGAACCCTGGTAAGGGTGAAAAAAAGCTGAGTCAATTTCAGTCGAGGGCATCGAGCTATGATATGATTGAACTGATCGTTCGGCATATCCATGCCGGACGGGAAATGTCCGAGTGGGATAAATATCCCGCTCTATTGTCCGCCCGGGATGGATATTTTGGTCGATCGTGAGCAACATCGAAATAGAATCTGTACAACAAAGCTGCAACATCTTGTTTTTTTAGCAAAGTTTATAAGCCACGGGTGATCACTGAAATAATGGAACGCGGATCGAACGGATTTAACGGATTGGAACGGATTTCTTCATCCGTTAGAATCCGTCCCA
>JAFGKD010000098.1 GCA_016928775.1 Candidatus Zhuqueibacterota bacterium
CCGCATGCCACGGATGCAGGGCTTTCCTCCCATAATTTCAGGATTGAATGTGATGCGTTTTAGTTTATTCATAAATAATATCTCATCATTGATCTATCTAACATGGGTGATTAAAGCGCCAGCGGCCAGCTCGCGTTTGTACCTATTATTAATGTGGCCATTCATTGTTTTGCAATCTAACAAAGTCACCCCGGCGAAGGCCGGGGTCTATTCCAACTTTTGTCTTTTCTCCTTCAATGGAGGCCTGCCTGCCAGGCTGTTGCAGATTCGGTTCAAATCCCGAATCTCGCGCAGCTAGTCCCCTCTCCCTCGAGGGTGAGGGTGTTAAGTGCAGTATTATCAATCCCCCCTCACTCTGTCTCTCTCCCCCACGGGGGAGAGAGGACTAGATTCAAAGTTACGTGCTCTTTTTCTGCAACAGCCTGCTGCGCAGGCATGACTTTTCATTTTAGCGGCTCCCTTAAACCGGACACTTTTCAACATGTCACCCCTAAAGGGGTTATTGGAGAGAGAACAGAATCGATTGACTATAAACATGCCACCTCTAACGAGGTTTCTTGCGGCGAAATGTTTTTTAAATATTGTTTTGAAAACCAACTAACTCCGTAGGAGTGACATATTCATCACTTTCTAAAAAGTGTCCGGTAATGAAATAAAAATATCACGTAACCGTCGGTTAATACCATCTAACTTTTTTCAGCAGGACCTCGGCCAGGTACGCCCCATCCTGCCTGGTGCAACCGGTGATGAGGGCGGTCTTGGGAGTGTTTGGTGTTTGGGTCATAACGAATGTGAAACGGTTCCACTGGTTTCGGGATAAAAAGTCAAAGTCACGGGCGTCTGTGAAAGCAATCTCGCCGCCTTTTATTCCTTCTGGCCTTTATCCTCCTCTTCCTTGTCCCGGACACGAGAACCCAGCACACGCAGCTCAAGGGTTCCGATGCGCTCATTGTACACATCGAGCGTTTTGGAAATAGCCGCCATTTCCGTACGAATGATCTCCTGTTCTTTTATGATGCGGTCCATACCTTCCAGAAGCCGATTCACATTGCGATCGATATTCGTTATTTTTTCCTCAAGAGAATTCAGTCTGTGCTCGTGCTGCAGAACGATTTGCGTGAGTTTATCCAGTTTCTCATCATGTTGTTCGACTTTATGCGCCAGCAGATCGATCGTGCGTTCAAGCTGATCAAACCGCGCGTCATGTTGATCAAATCGTGCGTCATGTTGATCAAATCGTGCGTCGTGTTGATCAAGCCGTGCTTCAAGCTGATCAAACCGCGCGTCGTGTTGATCTAGCCGTGCTTCAAGCTGATCAAACCGCGCGTCGTGTTGATCTAGCCGTGCTTCAAGCTGGTCAAACCGTGCGTCGTGTTGATCTAGCCGTGCTTCAAGCTGATCAAACCGTGCATCATGCTGAATGCTCTTTTGAGCAAGATACTCCAGTTTTTCCTGCATGGCCGGAATTTCGGTCTTCACATAGGTTGCCAGCTCTACGACCAGCGTATGCAGCTTTTCTAACGTTGTCTCGGCCACTTTTTCTCCCCTTTTTTCAGTAACGTTGTTTTGATGAAACAATATAATCCGGCAGCACTGGAAACGCAACCGATTTTTGGTATTGGGGACATATTTAATCGGTCAAAGGTCAAAAAGTCGAAAGTCAGAAGGTCAAAAGTCAGAAAGTCGAAGGTCACAAGGTTAAAAGTCGAACTTTCGACCTTGGACTTTTGACTTTCAGACCTTCGAGCTTGGACTTTCAGACTTTAGCCCCTCCTTCTTTTGTCTTTCCGCTTTTGTCTCCTTCGTCTCTCACCCGATAGCCAAAATTATGCGCCTCCAGTCGCGCTAACCGGTTTTCATGATTATCCAGGGTAATGGACGACGCTTTCATTTCTGTGCGGATGATCTCGAGCGTTTTTGCCTGGGAGTCCATCCCCTCCAGCAACAGTTTGACATTTTTATCAATTCGTTGCACGTCCGCTTTATCCGCTTTGGTGTCCAATTCGGACTTTAATTGCTGATAAAAATTTACCAGATCATCCTTGTCAGCTTTTTGAGCCAACTGTTCATGCATTTCTTGTCGCAAACTTACCAGCTCGCCTCGGATATCCACAAATTGTCGATCGACCTGCTCAAATCGCTCATTCATCTCCTGCCGAGTCGCCACTTCGTTCATGACATACCAGTCGAGTTTTTCCAACAATGCATGCGTTTTTTCCAGCTTCATTTCGGCCATTTCTTCTTACCCCCTTTTTTCTCTTTTGTCTTTCTGCTTTTGTCTTCTTTGTCTTCTGCATCACGAATCCGGTTATAGTCAGATGAGCTTTCTTCCAGCCGTTCCAGCCGCTTGTGATGCAGGTCAAAAGATTGCGTAAACACGCGCTGCTCCGCTCGAATCAAACCGAGTTCGCCGCGAATGTCCGCCAATTGTCGATCCACATGCTCAAAGTGCTCGTCGATCTGTTTGAATCGCTTGTCAACCTGCTCAAATCGTTTTTCGACCTGCTCAAATCGCTTGTCAACCTGCTCAAATCGTTTGTCAACCTGCTCAAATCGCTTGTCAACCTGCTCAAATCGCTGATTCATATCCTGGCTTAATTCATAAAGGTCTCGCTTTGTCGCCATCTCGTTCATGACATGTTCGGCTAACTTTTCTAATAAAGCGTGCGTTTTTTCAAGCGTTATCTCCGCCATATCTCACCCCCAAATTTTTGTTGTGATTCTCATATACAGTGACAAAATTATTGAAAAAACTCTCGGGGAAAAATTAGAGGTCAAAAGTCGGAAAATTCGGACATTCGACCTTTGACTTTGGACTTTTGACTTTCCGACCTTGGACTTTCTTTTTATCTTCCATTCAAATATTTCCACGCCTCGCAGTCAAGCTGGATAAAGCACCTTTGCAGCACGTGCGTATCACGCGGTTGCGGATCATGGTAAAACATGGCCATCACTTCGCGGGCACGACGGACTTCCTTGAGCTTGTTTCGCCAGCGCGCATCGGCGGAGAGAAAATCGGTCAATTCCAGGGCTCTCTCCAGGGCATTTCGATACTCATGCGGAACCGTCAACATATTCTGCGCGCGATTCAGCTCGTTCGCCACCATTATCACCTGTTGATACATCGGCACTGTCGCAAACCGTTCTTTTAGTGTTTTATGCCATACCGGCATCAGTCGAGAGGCTCCATGTTTTCTTCGGGTCGGAGAACCAGCGTTTGCAGGATATCGCTGATCCTGGCTCGGCAGCTTTCATCCTGGACGTCCATCCCCGTATTGTTTTCCATCGGACGGATATTGATGAAACTGATATAGTCAATGCGGTTTTCCGGCGCATTCCATGGGTACAGGTTCCCGCCCCATAAATCGGACTGTTTTGATCCGTTTTCGAGCAAAAGCGCCTCGGCATCGGCGTGCATGTCACCGCCGAGCGCGACAATTTCTTGCGCTACATCAACCACAAACTTGATCATCGTGCCAAAATGCGCCTGGCAGAGTGCTTTGATTTCAGATTGGCAGATTTTTGATTTGATAATTCTTATCATAAAAGTATGAAGCCAATGGTTAAAAGTCTGGATGTCAAAAAGTCTAAAGGTTAAAGGCCGTAAAGTCGAAAGTCTGAAGGTCACACACACTAACTTTTCGATATTTGACCTCCCGACCTTCGACCTTGAGAATTGCCAATCCTCAGTTCTGCCCTTTTTTGTCTTTTGTCTTTATTCTTTCAAGGCTGTTTTCATCGCGCACACGATAGCCGGATGAAGTATCTTCGAGAAACTCGAGGCGCTTGTGATGCAGCTCAAAGGTTTTGGCGAACACGCGCTGCTCGGTACGTATGAGATCGAGCTGCGACAATATGCTCGCAATAGTTTTGTCAATGTGCTCAAATCGCTCGTCAATTTGTTTGAATCGCTCGTCAATTTGTTTGAATCGCTCGTCAATTTTTGCAAATCGGTCATTCATTTCTTGCCGCGTCGGCACCTGGGTCATAACGTATTCCGCTAATCTTTCCAGCAACGCATGCGTTTGTTCAAGTGTTATTTCTGGCATGTCTTTCCCCTCCAATTGTTAGTGTTTTCAGTATGGTGCATGATAAATGATCATAAAAAGACTCGAAACAAAAATCAAGCTCTTAAACAAACAGAGGCGAAATTCCACTAAAAACTCTCACAGACTTTTTAATACCCCCTTCTTACTACCTGCTTCTCCCCGCCTGCACCATCGGATGCACTGTATCCACATCCGCCATAGTAACCACCTGGCTCCGCAGATCATGCACCAACTCGATCGATGGCCGTGCTTCGGCTATGCCGAATCCACGACCGGCAAGCACCTCTCGATAGACTAACGTGTGCAGGTCCGTGAATCCCTCGGAAAATTCAATATCCTCGCCGTCGATGGTGACGGCGCGAAAAGTCGGTCGTCCCGCTGCAACAGCCGGGGGCAGCAGGTCGTCTCGATCCACCGACAAATACCAGCGGACATCAGCGTTCTTGAGCTGCAGATAGCCGGCCATTCTCCGGCCATCGGCCAGGTGCACCTCACTTTTTTGCAAACCGCCAAAAATCCACATCAACATGTCGAAAAAATGAATGCCAATATTGGTGCCCACACCACCGGATTTTTCCACATCCCCTTTCCAGGAATAGTGATACCAGGCGCCGCGACGCGTAATATAGGTCAGGTCAATACAATGCCGCTTGCCCGAGGTGTCGGCTTGGATACGTTTTTTCAACTCCTGAATCGTCGGGTGCAATCGTAATTGCAGCACGTTGTACACTCTGCGGCCGGTTTCCTCTTCATCGTCTTGGAGCGCATCCAGATTCCAGGGGTTGAGCACCAGCGGCTTTTCGCAGATGGCGTCCGCGTGATTGCGCAGGGCAAATCGGATATGCGCGTCGTGCAAATAGTTTGGCGAGCAGATGCTCACATAATCAACCGCGTCCGCGTGCTGCCGGCGTCGCAATAAACCAACATGCCGGTCAAAACGCTCAAATTCAGTGAAAAACTCAACGTGCTCAAAATAGCGGTCCAGAATACCGACGGAATCACTCGGATCGAGCGCACAGACCAACTGGTTGCCCGTATCCTTGATGGCCTGCATGTGACGCGGCGCAATGTAGCCGGCGGCGCCAATGAGGGCAAAATTTTTAGATGCCAATGTTGTCATAAGATGCTTAGACCTTTAAACCTGCATTATTCAGAAACTGCTCACACAAAGCCACAAAAACACTAAGAAACATAAGGTTAGGTATATATGGTAAAAATGATAATGTTTTTTCAAGCATTTTATATAGATTCAGCAAGTCCAATAAAAACAGTCTTTGTGTCTTCGTGTGAACGAATTTTTCAGGTTAGAATCGAAAGTACTATCGAAGACTCAGCTCGATTTAAAAAACTGCGGCTTGATATACGGCTTTTTCCGGCGTTTATCGGCAGATTTTTTTTCAATGCTCGTATAGTACTCGGCATGGTGATAATAGTTGTAACGAGAATAATAACCATAGCCCCTTTTTGTCCCCACGCCGTTCAACACCGCACCAATAACTTTGGCATCAACTTTATCCAGGCGGCTGTAGGCATCCTTGACCAGGCGATAATTAACTTTGCCGACGCGCACGACCAACAAGACGTTTTGTACCTTGGGTGCCAATATTTTCGGATCGCTAACCGCGATGAGCGGCGGCGAGTCAAAGATGAGGAGATCAAAACGATCTGTGAGTTTGGAGATCAGCTCGGTCATTTTGTGACTATCCAACATTTCCGCCGGATTCGGCGGCGAGGTACCGGCGGTGACGAGGGACAGGTTGGTGATCGCCGTCTTTTGAATAATCTCATCAACAGTCAGCTCGCGCGCCAAATAATCGGAAACACCCGGACTTTTTTCAACCTGAAATATTTTAGACTGCACCGGTTTACGCATGTCGCAGTCCACGATGAGCACTTTTTTCCCCAACTCGGCAAAAGAAATGGCTAAATTGGCCGTGTTCAAACTTTTACCCTCGCCGGGGGTGGCGCTGGTGAACATGATCGATTTGATTGGCTCATCCACATTGACGAATTGCAAATCCGTGCGCAGGTTGCGGTAGGACTCGACCAGCGGATTTTTGCTGCCCAACATCGGCAAGAGTTGAAAGATCCGCTCGTTCACCCCGTCTTTGGCTGGCTTGCCGTTTCGACGATCCTGCAGAACCGGAATTCTTTTGTCCCGGTCAGCTTTTTTGGTGACATAATCGATGTGCGGGATGGTGCCGATCGTCGAGAGGGCGAGATGTTTTTCGACATCTTCCGGCGTGTGTATACTCTGGTCCATCAAATCGAGCCCAAACGCCAGACCAACGCCGAGGCCAAGTCCCAGGATAACACCGACAAAAATATCGCGCATGGTGTTCTTGGGAATAGGCCGTTCCGGTATGGCTGGTGGTGAGATCACCTTGACACCGCCGGTGCCGGTAGCGGCTTTAATCTTGGCTTCTTCGCCTTTTTGAATGAGAAAATTGTACAAGGTTGCATTCACCGTTTTGGCGCGCTGCAATTTGGCCAATTCTATCGAGTGCTCCAGCATGTTGGGATGCTGCTTGCGATAGGTATCGCGCAACGAGGTATAATAACGTTCCTGATTTTTCAGGGTGAACAGATTGAGCTCCTCTTCGATTTTGCGCTCCTGATAAACAGCCAATTCCTGCTCATCGCCGATCGCTCCTTGCGCGCTCGGATTTTCAGCGGAACGCTTGAGTACAGCGTTGCGCAGCTGTTGCTTGCGCTCATCGATTTCGTTAGCCAATTGCTGTATCTGTCGACTGGATGCATTGTTTTCTTCCAGGGCATTTTTTTGATTCTGCAGTTGCTCTATTTCCTGACGCATCCAGACAATTTCTTCCGATTCGTTGTCCCACAGACTCGCTGCATTTTGATCTTTGAACTGGCTCAAACGCTCGTTGTAAACATCGAGATTGGCCTGGGCCAACTCGCGTTGGGTAGAGAGTTCGGTGATCTTGTTCTCAATTTCATTCAGCCGCTGGATAATGCCGTCGTTGACGTTCACCGCGGTAAATTTGGTCTTTGACTTGAACTCCTCCAATTTTCGCTCGGCGTTTTCCAGGTTTTCTTCGGCGAGCGCCACCTGCCTGTTCACATACTCGACCGTGGCGCGCGCCTGCTCTTCCTGAATTTCCCGCGAGCGGTCTTTATAGGCAATAGAGGCAATATCGACGATCCGATAAGCGACAATCGGATCAAAGGCGGTGATGCTCATGTACATGAGATCAGAATACTCTTCTTTGGACAGGCCGATTCGCCCCAGCAGGCCATAAATTTCCTCCGTGCTCAAACCGCCATTGGCCAATAAAATACTGTCATGCAGTGCGGCTTTGGTCACTTTATCGCGGAACAGCCCGCTGTTCATCACCGCCTGATAATATTCGATCGGCTTTTGCATCTGATAGTAATAATAGTATGGCATGCCGCTGCCGAGCCCGCCATCCTGGGTCTGCTCGGTGGAAAAGGTGACCCTGGAGCTGTAAATATCGGGACGCGTGAGCGCGTAGGCTAACACGATAACAAACACAACGATAAACACCACAAGAATGATCACCTTGCGTCGCAGGACGAGATCAAGATAATCTTCCAGATTCCATTCTTTGCCGTGTTGTGCGTTTGTGTTGGGGGGCATTAGCTTTTAACCTGGATTATTCACAAATTTCAGTTATACAAATAAAAACATACAGCTGCTATACAACAAGCCAAACCACAAACTTTCTCGAGGCAAACCTGAAAAATCCGTGCTCATCCGTGTGCATCCGTGTGCATTGTGGCTTGTAATTTGGCTGCGGCCAAAGGGCCGCGCCAAGTCCTTCGTGTGCTTTGTGGTTTAATAATTTCTCAGGTTAAGCGAATTAATTCCTGTATCGCTGAATTTGCGTTACTGTATAAATCATCGTTAAAATTGATGAAATAGGGCCAACAATCTGGAGAACATTTCGCCACAGCACTTTTTTTTCAGGGACAATGATAATATCGCCCGGAAGAATCTTTGGCAATTCATAGCGATAGGGCGCTTTGAAATATTCATTCAGGTTGAGCTCAATTTCTTTTGATTCACTTGCCGTTGGCGAAACATGCCTTATTTTGGACATGTCAGCTTCTTTTTTCAAACCACCGGCCATAAAAATCATATCCAGCAATGTGGCGCCTTGCGGGGGTTCATAAACGCCGGGGTCATTGACGCTACCGATGACCTTGACGCTGGAAAAAATAGAATTGCCCGTGACCAGCACAATATCACCGCTTTGCAGCGTTGGATTGTGTTTCAAATCACCCAATAGGTTGAGTCGATACAGGTTATACTGATATTTTTTCGCTTTGCCCGCTTCTTCGCGAATGAGACTGATCGCTTCAACGCTGGCGCCGGGCAGTGGGCCGCCGGCTTTAGCCAAAGCTTCCTGCAACGTTCCCTCGGCTGCAAGCTGAACGGTTCCGGGATTTTTAACATGCCCCAATACGCTGACGACCAATACTTTGGTATCAGTAAAGCTGACCGTCATCACCGGCGGACCGTCCAGATAACGCGACAGTTGCGCTTCCATAAAACGACGCAGCTCATCGAGCGTCATACCATCCACCGGGATATTCTGCATAAAAGGAAAGTCAATGGCCCCGCTTTGATTGACCGTCACCATACGCGACAGTTCCTGGTGACCATAAACAACAATGTCAATTGTATCGCCTGGCCGGATCACCCGCGTTTGCGCATTCAGCAAGCCAGGGGAGATAAATAATACAGAGAAGAGAATATAGAGGAATCTTTTTTGACGTCTTTTCATGATGCTCAGCTGCCAGATTGTTAGCACAATAATGTAGAAACGGGTGGACACAGCTTCGCCATGTCACTTACATGGTCAATGTGTGAGAAAAAATAATGTCATGATATCAGCCACCTTTCTACTCTGGTATTTACGCAACGGCCCGTCCCGATCATCTTTAATTAATAATATATGAAACGAAGGTCTTGTTTGCGTAAACCTATCCTGCTCACTGCACGATGTTTTTGTGGCTAGATGTTATGATTTGTGTTGCCCTGCTACGATGCCTACCATTTTTGAGAGATCGACGCTGGCAAAAATCCCGCCCGCCCATCGTCCTCCAAAGTGGGTGTTCATGTTCGAGGCAAGGGGAATATAATAATTCATATTCTCATTTGAAATGAATTCTTGATCTTTGTTACAGTTTCTGAAAAGATATTACCATCGATTCCGGATTATGCGGAATATGGCGAGCACTAAATTTTGACCTGAAAAATTTGCTCACGTGTGCAAAGATTATTCAACGAGATTTTGGCACAACTGTCTGTTATGGATGCGATCACCCAAATTGACGGCTTTGCCGCCATGTATTCACAAAGAGAATGCACTCCAAATAGGCACTACTTTTCTGAGTTAATGGAACAATCAGTATGAAATGCTTGATTTTCTTGTTACATTTATTTAAATTTGCACGCTTTATACCAAACCAGGATCGAAATAAAGAACTGCATATAAAGGAGTTGATAAAATGGCAAAGAAATGTGATATTTGCGGCAAAGGACCTCTTGTGGGCAATAATGTGAGTCACGCCCACAACGTGACCAAAAGACGCTGGATGCCGAATCTGAAAAAAATGCGCATAAAAGCGGGTAGTGGCACGCGCCTGGCCTATGTCTGCACAAAGTGCCTGCGCGCTGGCAAGGTTGTCAAAGCTTTATAGATAGGTCATCAACTATCGATTCATGTTAAAATATAAAGATCAGAATACCCATCCCCCCGAATCAATAGTCCCCGCTTCACCTCCTCCTTCAACTATCTGACTTGATTAAGAAAGAGCCTTCTTCCGAAGGCTCTTTTGATTTTTGCGGCGTTTCGTTGTGAATGGACGTTTTTATATATTGTTCATCTGTTGGGATAAACGAACGCCACAGGAGTGAGAAGTTGTTGATCTGGCTTAGCTCAACATATTCCACCGACGACGACGAACCGCCGGGATTTCATAATCTTCTTTTGTCGGCTCATCATTGTCAAACAGATCATATTTGATATCAGATTTTTCCAGCTTGTCGAGCGAGTCAATGATCTTGCTGTTGCCATTGTTATTGTTCGAGTCAGTATGCTTGTCCGATTCTCGCGTGTTTTTCAGGTCGACTGTCGCATAGCTGCCACTTCTGGAATCAAAGTCATAATGATTCGCATTGGTATTCTTGAGATCCTGGGTTATCTCGGCCATACGATCAATCGCCGGAATCTCGCGCCGATCCACACCTTTCAAACGCGTCACATCGTAACGCGGTCTCTGCAGACTCGGGTGGTGATAGCGATGCGGTGATGCCGATAATCCCGTGGCAATAACAGTGATTCGTATTTCGTCGCTGACATTATTGTCCACCACAGCGCCAAGAATGATATTTGCGTTTGGACCGGCTTCGCTTTGAATGATGCTCGCCGCTTCACTCACGTCATGTAGTGTCAGGTCGCTGCCACCGCAAATATTAACCAGCAACCCACGCGCACCGTTGATCGAAATATTCTCCAGCAACGGGCTACGGATCGCTTGTTCGGCCGCCAATCGGGCACGATTCTCGCCGGAAACGACCGAGGTGCCCATCAGTGAATCGCCAGCTTCGGACATGACCGTGACAATATCCGCAAAATCCAGGTTGATCAAGCCGGGAATCGTGATCAAATCAGAAATACCTTTGGTCGCGCTGTGCAAAATTTCATCCGCATACAGGAAACCTTCGTTCAATGGCGTCTCTTTCGGGACGATCGTCAGCAGCCGTTCATTCGGAATGACAATCAACGTATCGACTGTTTGCTTGAATTCGGAGATTCCCTTTTCAGCGCGTTCCATTCGTTTGGGACCTTCGAATTTAAAGGGCGTCGTGACGATGCCGACGGTCAGGGCGCCAATGTCCTTTGACACCTCGGCCACCACCGGCGAGGCGCCGGTGCCCGTGCCGCCACCCATACCACCGGTGATGAACACCATGTTGGAATCAGATAAAACATCATGAATCGCGGTGCGATCTTCTTCCGCTGCTCGCCGCCCTTTATCCGGATCTGCTCCGGCTCCCAGGGCTTGCGTTGTTTTGGTGCCAATCTGTACCTTTATTGGTGCCTTGCACATATTTAACGCCTGTTCATCCGTATTAATCGCGATAAATTCAACGCCTTTCAAGCCCTCGTCAATCATCCGATTGATCGCATTGCCACCTGCGCCACCCACGCCGACAACCTTGAGCTTGGCGCTCTGCCTGGAGACTTCTTCAAAATCAATTGCTAGGCTCATAACCCACTCCTTTATTTTGTTTCAAAAATTCGATACTCCCTCCCAACAAGGTGTGTATCGACAAGATTCTTGTTAATAGACACTCACTGTACTGAACCAACGCCGAAAACGTTTCTTGATACTTTCGAACGCACTGCTCTCACCTTTTGCCATATGCCCGTCAATTTCATGCATATGCTTTTTACCGTAAATGATCAATCCAACGCCGGTGGCCGATTGCGGATTGCCGGCTTCTTCCACCATTCCTGTGAAACCCTGCGGTACGCCAAGCCTGACCGGCATATTAAAAATATCCTCAGCTAATTCGACTGTACCCGGAAGCAATGATCCGCCACCGGTCAACACAAGACCCGTTGTCATGAGATTGATGTAATCGGACTTTTTGATCTCCTCAAAAGACAGCGACAGTATTTCAGCCATACGCGGCTGGATGATATCAACTAACAAATTCTTGGAAATCTTGCGGTCTGATACATGATTCACGTCGGTGACCGTGACGTATACGTCCCGGTCGGCCTCTGAATGCAACACTCGACCGTGTTCAATTTTTAGCTTTTCCGCGGCATCAAGCGGAGTGCGCAAGACAATGGCCAGATCATTGGTCACGTTTTTGCCGCCAAGGGCGACCACCGAAGTGTGCCGAATACATCCCTCGTAAAACATCGCAATGTCACTGGTACCGCCACCAATGTCAATGATGATACAACCCAACTCTTTCTGATCATCGTTGAGCACCGAAAAGCTGGACGCCAATGGCTCCAGCACGATATCAGCCACTGTATAACCGGCCTTTTCGATGCAGCGATGAATGTTCTGCGCTGACGCAATGGCGCCGGTGACAATATGAACCTCGGCTTCCAGGCGTACGCCTTTCATACCGACCGGATCGCGAATACCCTTCATATCATCCACCATAAACTCTTGCGGCAGAATGTGAATGATCTCTCGATCAATGGGCAAGGCCACTGCTTTCGCCGCGTCGATGACGCGGCGTACATCATCGGAGGTCACCTCCGAACCCTCGCCCGATACCGCCACAACACCACGGCCGTTGATGCTTCTGATGTGGTCTCCGGCTATACCTACAAATACGGAATCCACATCCACGTCCGCCATATCCTCTGCCTTTTTCACCGCAGCTTGTATGGATCGAACCGTTTTGTCAACATCAACAACAACACCGTATTTCAATCCATCGGATTGATTTGATCCGACGCCAATAATTCGAATATCGTCGTCACTGATCTCGGCAATAAAACAGCCGATTTTTGTCGTGCCGATATCAACGCTGGTAATAATTTCTACATCTTGCATAAGCGCCCCATTAGAGATTACACGTTCTTTTTAACTATTATATGATTCTCCACCCGGAGATCCAGATATAATGCTTTTTTTGTCAACTCACTCGCACCAAGTTGTTTCTGGTAGGAAACAAAATTTTTTATCTTTTGCTCCCAGCCACCCTCGCCAAATAAAACCGGAATCACTTTTCCCAGATTCATATAGACAATCAGGTTCTTGTCCTCTATTTTTATTTCCGAAACAAAGCTTTTTAGTGCATCATTATTCTCCAGCTCACCCAATAAATGCAGCGCATTCTTTGTTCCTTGATCAATTAATCGTCGCCCATTCTTTTCGAGAAGAAAAGAATCACTGCTGATCACCGGAAGATCATAAAACTCGCACGAATCTGCCG
Source organism: Candidatus Zhuqueibacterota bacterium (assembly GCA_016928775.1). Lineage (GTDB taxonomy): Bacteria > Zhuqueibacterota > Zhuqueibacteria > Residuimicrobiales > Krinioviventaceae > Kriniovivens. Next base: position 13,012 of record JAFGKD010000098.1, read on the forward strand.
CGCCCATAATTTTGCCGGTTTTTGTGATGAGATAGAGCTTGTCAATATTCACATACGCCACCGGTTTGCCAAAATTTGACGGCGCCAAATCAGAGATTTCCGACGCCGGGATCGCTGCTGTCGCTGTACCACTTTGCACAATGCTGTTGTACAATTTTTGTAGCCATAAAGTTTTTTCCTCTTCGAACGCGCCCATATTTGGGTGCGGCTCCGCTCGCCTCATCTTTGGCTCACTGGCCGTCGCTTTGAGCACCCACAAGTTGAACACCAGGGCGCTCAGGACAATGCTGGACAGTACAGCAGCGAGGCGTCCGAACCGTTCTATTTTTTGATTCACGTTCGTCATACGTCTCTCCTCGCAATCGCAAAGATAGAATTGACGATTTCATCCGTCGCGTTGGGAAACGAACTTTGTCGCATGGCTTCTGCCATCTGTGAGCGTTTCTGCTCATCCTTCAGCAGTGACATCAATTCGGTCGATAGTCTTTCAAGTTTATCCTGCATCAGGACGATGCAGGCATTATTTTTTTCCAAAGCCCTGGCATTGGTATATTGATGATTTGCCGCCGCATACGGATAGGGCACCAGAATGGATGGCACCCCGGCCAATGTCAATTCCGCTATTGTCAAGGCTCCGGCGCGCGTCAACGCCATATCTGCTGCGCGATAGGCCGCTTCCATGTCGGAGATATACGCTGAAATCCATATTCGATCCGCATAAGACTTGACTGCTCTTTGTATCGCGTTGTAATCCGCCTGGCCTGTGCTCCAAATGATCTGAAGAGATGAAGCGGTCATCAATTCGGCCAAAGAATCGAGCAAGGCCTGGTTGATCGCATGCGCGCCCTGACTGCCACCGTAAACCAGGAGAACTGGATAGTCCGGATTCAGGCCAAATTTGGCGCACGCCTGTTTTTTATTCTTTGACAACTCAAATTTTCGCACCGGATTACCGGTTAATACCAGGTTATCCGTCCTTTTAAAATAAGACCGCGATTCTTCGAAACTGATATGCACGCGTTTGACCCACCGAGACAGCAGGCGAGTGGTCAAGCCGGGATAGCTATTTTGCTCCTGAATCAGCGTTGGGATACCGAGCAGGGCTGCGCTGAATACCACAGGACCGCTCACATAACCACCGGTACCAATGACCGCATTCGGCTTGTATTTCAATAACAGGGAGAAGCACTGTACCACACCTTTGATCAGCACAAACGGCACCAGGATATTCTTTAACGTCAGACTGCGAGTGACACCTCGCACAGCAACGCAGGACAGCGGGAAACCAAGTTCGGGAATGAGACGATTCTCCAGACCACGGCGCGTGCCGACAAAACGAATATAACTCTGCGGTCGCAGCTCTTTGATGCGCTGCGCCATCGCTACGGCCGGGTAGAGATGTCCGCCAGTGCCACCACCGGCAAAAATATATGTTTCAGCGTTGCTCACAAATCTTCCTTTAAACTCCATCACCTGTAAATGAGCGTTTGCCCTGTATTTTTGATGTGCCAAAGAACGGCATAGTTTTCACTCGGCCATAATAGGTCTGGGCGCTCTCAAACGCCGGCTGTTTTACTGAAGAGAATCTGGAAATATTCAGCAGCAAACCCACGCCGATCAAATGCGAGACCAGGGCCGAACCACCATAGCTGATAAATGGCATGGGAATACCGGTTGTTGGCACAAGCGACAGTGTCACCGCCGCGTTTATAAAGGCATAGAGTGCAATACAAGCTGTGATGCCTCCTGCTAACAGTCGGCCATACTCATTTGGCGCATTCTGCGCAATCCGCACTCCGCGAAACAGGATAAGCGTAAAAACAGCGATAACGCCGAGGGTACCGAACAGTCCCAGTTCCTCACCAATGACGCTAAAAACCATATCTTTATAGGCTTCCGGTAAAAATTCATATTTTTGCACGCTGTTGCCAATGCCAACGCCAACCGGCCCACCCAATGCAAAACTGATGAGCGACTGTTTGATCTGAAAGCTTGGCTCATCAACACCAAACAACGGTTTCAGGAATGAAATCACCCGCTGTATCATATATGGATTGAACTGCAAATAGATCAGCGAAACGCCAAAAAAAGTCATTCCAGTGAGGAATAAAAAGCCCAATTTCACGCGCGCGAAAAACAGCATGCTAAAAGCAATCAAGGTAATCAGCACCGCCGTGCCCAGATCTTTTTCAAACGCCACCAAACCAACGACCACAGAGATAATGGCCAGGAAGGACAAATATGTCTTCCAGTTCTGCAGCTCATCGTGAAATTCATATAAAAATCGCGCCAGAACCAAAATCAGTGCATAACGAGCAAAATCGGATGGTTGAAAAGTAAAGCCGTAAATTCTCAGCCAACGCGACGCCTCATCACGCGACGCGACAATCGGCAGATTGGTGAACAGCAGCACCAAAAACACCACAGTGATAAATAAAAAGAGTGGCGACAATCCCAACCATCTTTCATAATGTACACTGCCGGCGATCACCATGAGCAGCAAACCAACTATTATTTTCGCGCCCTGCTTTTCAATAAAATAGGTGCTACCATCGACGGTTTTCGCCTGATCGCGCAACTCGGCTGCTTTCTGAGCATCACCGGCTTCTTCTGCTGCATCAGCGCGATTCAGCAATTGTTGCCGAACAACATTGTCCGCCTTGAACGAGCTCGCCGAATAAACGATCGCCGCTCCCAGAACCACCAGGAACAGGACGCTAAAAAGCAGAATAAAATCGATTTGCAGCCAATTTTTATTGTTTGTTTTCAGCATAAATTTTATCACAAATAGCCATAGCCATTCATTTCATCGCACTTTGAAGGTGGTCAATGCAAGCAGCGCAAACAGGATACCGATGATCCAGAAACGTACGACAACCTTGGGTTCAGCCCAGCCTTTGAGTTCAAAATGATGATGGATGGGCGCCATCCGAAATACCCGTTTGCCCGTGCGCTTGAACACAAAAACCTGAATGATCACGGACAGGGTTTCGATCACCCAAATCCCGCAAATCAGCAGGAGCCAGATTTCTTTTTTGATGAGAATAGCGACCGTGGCAATGGCGCCGCCCAATGCCAGCGATCCGGTATCTCCCATAAACACCTGTGCCGGAAAAGTGTTGTACCACAGATAACCAAGTGTCGCGCCAAAAAGCGCGGCGCAAAATACCGCAAGTTCACCCGCCTGCTCGAGATAAAGGATATTCAAATAGCCTGAAAAATTGACATGTCCGGTCACATACGCCATGGCGCCAAAAGCGACGGCAGCAATGGCGGTCAAGCCGGTCAACAAGCCATCCAGACCGTCCGTCAGATTGGACGCGTTCGAGGTGCCGGTAATCAGAAAAACCACGATCGGGATATAGAACAGGCCAAAATTCAAATTCACATTTTTAAGGAATGGCACCATGGTCACACTTTTTATCGTCGCATCTTCCGGAAAGAAAAATAAAAGACAGCCAACAATGAGTCCCAGTAAAATCTGACCAAGCATTTTATAGCGGCCGACCAATCCTTTTGGATACTTTTTGACAATTTTCAGCCAGTCATCGAGAAAGCCGATCAAGCCCAAACCAACAGTGACCAGCAGAACAAGCAGCATATTTTGTTGGCCAATCTTTCCCAGCAACAGCGTTGGCAAGAGTACGCCGAGCAAGATGATAATGCCGCCCATGGAGGGCGTACCGCGCTTGCTAAAATGCGACTCTGGTCCTTCCGGGCGAATTTCTTCACCAATTTGTTTTGCCCTCAGCAAACGGATAATCATCGGACCAATAAACAGACTGAACAGCAATGCCAATACCGCCGCTATCGCAGCCCGAAATGTGATGTAACGAAAGATGTTAAAGCCGATCCAGACATCACTGTAGGGTTCAAATAAATAATAGAGCATATCAGTACCTAGATGGATTCATCTTTCAATGCGTTTACCATGTCTTCCATGTGCATGGCACGCGAGCCTTTTATCAGGATAACGTCGTTTTTCGCAATAAATGCGGTCAAATCCGCCATGAGTGAATGACGGTCTTTTGTATAATGGATAAACTTGATATTCAATTGCTTCGCTTTGGCGGCGGTGTGCTGCGTGTGCTCGCCTAACAGATAAAGTGCATCAATTTGATTGTTTTGTGCCACGACGGCAAGTTTTTCGTGCTCCAGTTGAGAAAATTGTCCCAGCTCGAGCATATCACCCAACACGGCAATGCGACGTCCACCCTCACCCGGTGCCACATCCGCCAGGGTTGCCAGAGCCGCCGCGCAACTGCCCGGATTCGAGTTGTAGGCATCATCAATAAGAATGTTATTCTTTGTCCGGAGAACGGTCATGCGATGCTCGGCAGATGTCACGGCTTCTATCGCGTTTTTCATTCGGTCGAGCGGGATGTCAAAAACCGTCCCGACAGTAATGGCAGCCAGAGCGTTGTAAATATTGTGACGACCGGGAATGTTCAGTTGAAACGTTGTCCCGTCGATATCAAAATGGTAGCAGCCATTTTGCTCGCACCGGAGATTTTTAGCGTGCACATCAGCAGGATACTGGATGCCAAATGTCTTTACCGTGTTTGATGGAAAATGCTGTCGTTTCAGAATCGCGTCATCCGCATTGTAAATGGCGATGTTGTCATCGGCAGCAAAATCGAAAATCTCCATTTTAGCCCTGGCGACACCGTCGAGACTGTGCAAAAATTCCAGATGGGCGTAGCCGATGTTCAGCACCAGACATATATTCGGTTCAACGAGCGAGCTGAGATGGGATATCTCACCAAAATTGGAGGTGCCAAGTTCTGCCACCAAAATGTCATGCTCCGGTTTGAGCGCCAGGAGAGTCGCCGGTACGCCGACATGATTGTTAAATGACTTTATATTTTTATGCACGTTGTACTTTAGTGCTAATACCGCATGCACATACTCCTTGCACGTGGTTTTTCCGGCGCTGCCGGTCAGGGCCACCACCGCAGGTGCCAACTTTGCACGATAAAATCGAGCTATATCCTGATAACTCTTGAGTGTATCCGGCACGTGAAGAACACATTTTTCCGCTGACACATCGACATCAGGGTAATTGTGATCAACCAGAGCGGCAACTGCACCATCAGAAAGAGCCTGCCGGACAAAATCATGCCCATCAAAATTTTCGCCGCGCAATGCCACAAACAGCTCACCAGCTTTTACGCTGCGTGAATCGGTTGAGACACCGGTCAGCTCACCGGTTGAAGCGACACCTGTTGTTCGACAATCAAGGTGTGCAATTATTTCCTGCAGAGTTAACTTCATATTGTGCTCTATATCGGTGCTTTGCAAAAGATTTGAATACGTTCTCCTGCAACCACCTGCTCGCCGGCACGAGGATGTTGACGAACCACTGTACCGTGCCCTTGTATTTCAATTGAAAAATCACGTTGCCGCAAAAGATTGATCGCATTTCGCACCGGCAAATGAACAACATCGGGCACCGAGACGATAGAATCCTGCAGCGCATAGTTGAAATCGGTGGTTAAATAAACGAATTCATTCTCCGGAATCGAATCCCCCGGCGCCGGCTCTTGCGCCACGATGAGCTCACCCCCACCATAGACTCGATACTCCAATCCATGCAACCGCATCGTCCGAATAGCAGATGCTTTTGACAAGCCAACAAGATTTGGTAAACCGAACGAACCATTATCAACGAACACTCCCGATGGCTGACGTTCTTGAAAATAATTCAAGCCTTCCAACTCAACGAGGCGTTTGCTGATTCGCTGAAAACACGGGGCGGCTACAGCACCACCAAAGTAACCGCCTTTTGGCTCGTTGATCATGATATAAATGACAATTTTGGGCTCATTCTTTGGGAAAAAACCGCCAAAACTCGATATATATCGATTGGCCGCATAACCACCGCCATCCGCTCGGACAACATGCGCTGTACCGGTTTTGCCGCATATCCGCAGACTATCGACCGCCGCATTTAAACCGGTTCCCCGCGTCACGACCTCTTCCATAATATCGCGCATCAGCAATGAGGTTTCTTTTGCTATCACGCTGCGTCGTTCCGCGGCAGGATCGTAATAAACGGGTTTGCCCTTGTGATAAATTTCTTTCACGATTCTCGGTGAGACATAATATCCGTCATTTGCAATCGTCGCATACATGGCACACATTTGCAGTGCAGTGACCGCAATTTCGTGACCGTAAGAGAATGTCAACTGCGAAAATGGCACCCACTCCTTTGGATGTTTCAACATGCCGCTGATTTCGCCTAACAATTCTATCCCTGACTTGGAACCAAAGCCAAAATCAAGGGCATATTGGTGCATGATCCTGTTATCAAAATCCATCGCCATCTTGGCCATGCCAATATTTGATGAGAGCACGAGCACATCTCGCACGGTCAAATCACCATATTTTTTTGTATCGCGAATCGTTTCACCCATAATGTTCCAGGTGCCGTTCTCACAATGAACGATATCCGTCTCTTTTTTATAGCCGGCGTCCAGCATAGCGGCTAACATGGCTGGCTTGAATGTCGATCCAGGCTCAAACTGGTCGGTGATCGCCGCCAGCCTCCACGTTCCTTTACTATAGTCGCCATAATGATTCGGATCATAGCTTGGCGATGAAAAAATCGCCAATATGTCACCGGAGGACGGCTCCATCATAACAACAGAACCGCCGATTGCGTTATATTCCTCGATTGTACGCTGCAATTCCTGTTCAGCAATTCGCTGATAGCGAAAATCGATCGTCAGCACCAGATCATCGCCATGGTCGGGCAAACGAATAGGATAATGTGGATGCGAGAACAAGCGAGCCCGTCCCGTTCGCTGCATAATCGCAGTTCCAGGTTTTCCGCTGAGCTTTTCATTCCATGCCAATTCCAGACCATTGCCGCCGGCACCGTCGCTCCGCGTGAAACCAACCACCTGCGCCGCCGTTTTGCTTTTTGGATAGCGACGGACCAAATCATCGCGACAGCCGACAAAATCAAGATTGAGCTGATTGATTCGATCCCGTATGTTTACGGGCTGCTTTTTCGCCAACTCGACCCAACCGCTGCCTTTTCGTAATTTTTTGATGATGGACTCATAAGAAAGCCCAATGATTGGCGACAATCGAGCTGCGACAGCATGTCGATCTCGAATGGAATCCACGTTTGTGACAACACTCACAGCCGGGACATTAAAGGCCAACAGACTGCCATGGCGATCGTAAATTTTGCCGCGCTCCGGCTCCAATGTTACAATTCTTGCATGCTGACTGGCAGCATCCGCAACCAGTTTATCGCGCTGAAAAATATGCACGGACAATAGTCGAACAGCAAGCACAAGGCTAAAAATGGACATCAGTACTGCAAAGCAGCCGAGCCGTGGATTTTTATCTGACCGTCGTTTTGCCATGTTAGTCCACTTTGATATTTATTTTTTCAGCCGGAACAATCTTTATCTTTTCACTCAGCACACGTCGAATACGTTCGGGATCTTTCAAGGCTTCAATCTCGAGCATCAAAATATCACATTCCCGCTCGAGCGCCTTGAGTTCACTGCGCAGATTTTCATTTTGCCGATTCAGGTAAGAAATGGACACATTCTGCCAAACATTAACAAAACAGTAAATGCCAAAAAGACCCAGGACAATCATGGCGTTAACCCCAAACTTGAGATTGGCGCGTTGATTCCTGGGCACTACAGCTTTATTCAAGTGACTCATTATAGTTTCTCAATCACTCTTAACCTGGCTGAGCGAGCGCCGGGGTTGTTCTCCAGTTCTGTTGCTGTTGCCTTGACTAATTTCCGCACAACTTTGATCGTCGGTTCGCGTCCGCAAACACATTGCGGCAGATCTTTTGGACAGATACACGGATGCGTTTCGCGATAGATAAAATCTTTCACCACGCGCCCTTCGAGCGAATGATACTCAATGATCGCCAAACGACCGCCCGATTTTAGTACATCCACAGATTGCGGCAAAAATCGTTCAAGACTGCCTATCTCATCATTGATGTAAATGCGAAAGCTCTGAAAAACTCTCGCTAGCGACTTTATGATAAATTTTTCGCCAACAGCACGCCGCACGACTGCGGCCAATTCTGTTGTGGTGGTCAAACGTTTTTGCTGCCGGGCTTTGACGATAGCGTGGGCAATTCGACGAGATTTTCGCTCTTCACCATATCGCCACATAATGTCAGCGATTTTACTTTCACTCAATTCGTTGATAATTTTTTCAGCGGAAAGACCTTTATCGGCCTGCATCCTCATATCGAGAGGGCCGTTTGCTGAAAACATGAAACCGCGGCTTGGATTTGAGATTTGCAACATAGACACACCTAAATCACAAACAATTCCGTCAGCCTGACGAATATTGATTGTCCTCAGTAGCTCCTTGAATTCTGCAAAATTACCATGTACTGCTTTAAATCGATCGCCAAAAGGTGCCAATCTTTGTTGCGCTCTCTCAATGGCGTGTGCATCTCGGTCAATGCCGATCACCAACCCTGTCGCACCCAGAGAAGTCAGGATCGCCTCTGCGTGTCCACCATCACCCAATGTCACATCACAAAAAATTCGACCAGAAGCCGGGTCAAGAGCTTCCAACACCTCCGCAAGCAGCACCGATTTATGAAATGCCTCGACCACAACAGTTTGTCAGCTCATTTTTAATTTTTGCCTCAAGCTTTGAATCACTTGCTCTTTCTCAGCTCTGATCTCATCATAAACTTCGGGATTCCATATCTCTATTCGGTTTCGAATCCCGATCACCGTCACTTCACCCAAACCTTCCAGATTGGCATATTTGATGAGGTGCGGTGGCAATGTCACCCTCCCTTGCTTGTCAAAAGTTGTTTCCAATTTACGACCAATGAACTCGCGCTCGATCAGGTCCATCTCTTCCTGCGACAAGTCATTATCATAAAAGATCTTTTGAAACTCCTTCCAACTATCGCTGTAATACCCCGTTATGCATGGATCAAAACCACGTGTGAGAACAATGTCGTTTTGTTGCTCTTCCGGGAATGCCATGCGAAACCGAGCCGGAATAGCGATACGCCCTTTCGGATCGAGTGACACATTATTTCTTCCACTTAAATCTGACATCATTCACCACAACAATGGTTCAATTTGTTTTATTTCACCTAATTTTGCCACTATTCACCTTGAATTAACATATTAATTTAATAAAAGTCAAGATATTTTTACAGTTTGTTGAATCGTTTTTTTCTTGCTCTGACAAATATAAAACGTAAAATCAACCGTATTTGCCGATATGGTCTGCTTTTTGCAGTTAAGACATTGTTTTGATTCAAGAATTCCACCTAAGAAAAGAATTAACAGGATTTTGGCGATGGAGAATAAAAAGCTTTGATTTCAAGTTTGGGTAGGTCTGACAACAACAAGTGTTGTGCTGTTAGACAGATTATTTCACTCTAAAACATTTAAAGGAAAAGCACATGAATCCTGTTAGATTGTTTATACTCACTTTTTTCTTGTTTAACATATTTGGATGGTCATACCTGACAGGCGAGACACGCATAGCAACTGCCGGTACCGATACAAACAACCTCGCGTACAATGGCGATCCAAACGTCCAGGTGATTTCTCCAAATGGCGGAGAGACGCTATCAGCGGGCAGCACGTTTGAGATAAGCTGGACGAGCGCTAACTTGAACGAGAATGTTAAAATCGAACTCAGTGTAGATGGCGGAAAAACATGGGATGCCGTCGCTGCGGATGCTGAAAATACTGGACGTTACATCTGGGATGTACCGGATCGTCCGACAACGGATGCTCGGATTCGTCTCTCCGGCTCGCCGACGATCAGCGTTTACGACACCAGCGACACCTCATTCACCATTTCGGGTTCATCGCTCATCTACAATCGCATAGAGGAGGTCGAGACAACCCTGGCCGGCGGTTATGTTGTCGAAGATCGTCTCGAAACCAGCAACGGCAAAGTCGCCCGCCTTGCAACCACCGGAACCGGAACCATGACCTATACCTTTGATCTCCCGCCCGCAGACTATGAGCTATTCGTCCGCTATCTGGATGAAAACGATGGCATCTGCACGAGCGTTATCAACATTAATGGCAACAAGGTTGCTGAATGGGTATGGGATCTTGCTGTTGAAAGTGATATTTACCATTATCGTCGTATTGGCACCTTTCGTTTTAACGCGAATGATGAAATTGAAATGTGGACGATGCGCGATGGTGGCGAGTATGGCCGGATCGATTATTTTGAGTTTGTTCAACCAAATGAACAGGTACCAGCCATTACAGTGCTTTCCCCAAACGGCGGGGAAAACTGGCCCATCGATTCAGCACAGGAGATCACCTGGATCGCGGAAAATACCAGCGGTCGCTACACTATACAGCTCAGCCGCGATGCCGGCACATCATGGGAAGATCTCGCTACCAACACTGAGATAAATCCGGCCGCCGATAGCACCCTGTCGCTTGTTCTCGCAAAAGTGAGCGGACCAATTTCCGATAGTTGTCTTGTGAAGGTATCGGACGCAAACGGGAGCGCCTCCGACGTCAGCGCTGCCTTTTTCAGCATCACTGAATCGCAAACGCCAAAACTGACGCTCACATCACCGAACGGCGGCGAGATATGGATGACCGGAACGCTGGAAACCATCACCTGGTCGTCCCGGAACGCGAATGGGCCGATCAAGATTGAATTAAGCCGAAATACCGGGGCCACGTGGGAAACGCTTTTGGACAATACGCCCAATGACGGCACGTTCGACTGGACAGTGACAATACCGCCTTCCGATAACTGCCTCATCCGAATCACCGATACGATCACAGCAGCATCGGACACCAGTGATGGCATCTTTATCATCAAAGGCACGCCAAAGCTCACGCTGATCATGCCCAATGGCGGCGAAAGCTGGGATGTCGGAACAATACAAAGAATTCGCTGGGCATCAGAATTTGTCATCGGTAATATAAAATTAGACCTCAGTCGCGATGCAGGAAATTCCTGGGAAAGCATCACAGCGGATACGCTGAACAAGGGAACCTATTCCTGGAGCGTAAAAGGCCCTGAAACACAATCGGCGCTTGTGGCACTGTCGGCACTTGATGGCTCTGCCGCAGATACAAGCGACGCGGCTTTTACCATTATCACACCGCCATCCATCACCGTGACCTCTCCAAACGGTGGTGAAATGTGGCAAATAGGGGAGACACATACGATTACCTGGCAATCATACAAAATTGACGGCAACGTCAAGATCGAAATTTCGCGGGATGCGGGTCAATCGTGGTCTGTTATCAGCGCTTCCGTATCCAATGTCGGTTTCCTGGAATGGACCGTGACCGGACCGGCATCCACCACAGCACTCATCAAAATCAGCTCGAGCAACGGCAGCGTAAGCGGCACAAGCGATTCCACTTTTTCCATTCATGAGCCACCACAGATTGTTCTCACCAGTCCGAACGGCGGCGAGAAATGGACTATCGGGACAATGCAAAAAATCACCTGGACATCCGTTAATACAAGCGGCTTTGTCAATGTTGAATTAAGCCGTGATGGCGGCACCAACTGGCAGGCGCTCACCAACAACACAGAGGATACTGGCGAACTGGAGTGGCTGGTCACGGTCCCCGCCTCACCCTCCTGCCGCATTCGAATCAGTGATGTGAGCGGCACGCCATTTGACGTCAGTGATACGGATTTTGCCATTGTGCAGCCTCTGGAACCAACGCTCACACTCATCAAACCGAACGGCGGTGAAACATGGGCCATTGGCACATCGCAAAAAATAACCTGGTTTTCCCAGGACATCGAGACCGACATCACAATTGACTTGTCGCGTGACAATGGCAGCACCTGGGAGACGCTGGGTGAAACTGTCATAGATTCAAGCAGCTTCACCTGGAACGTGACAGCACCGGCGGCCGACTCGGCACTCGTTCGCTTGAGCACAAATAGCGGCGCCATTCAAACAAAGAGTGCAGCCATTTTTACCATTTCAGAACAACCGGTTATGACGATCACCGCTCCGAATGGCGGCGAAAAATGGCATATCGGCGAACGCCGTTCGATTGAGTGGACATCAGTGAACACCAGCGGCGCGGTAAAAATCCAGATCTCGCGAGATAATGGCGACACCTGGGAGACGTTGATTGAAAACGTCGCAGATACTGGCAGCACCGAATGGACCGTCACTGGCCCGGCGTCAAACATTTGCCTTATCATGATATCCGATGTGGATGGTTCACCCATAGATATCAGCAACGCCGTGTTCAGCGTGCTCGAAGAACCGAGCATCAGCCTGATCAGTCCGAACGGGGATGAAATCTGGCGCATAGGTGAAACCAACCGTATCGTTTGGGAGTCCACTTATGGTGGCGCAATGATCAACATCGAGCTTTCGCGCGATTTCGGCGCCAGTTGGCAAGCACTCATTCCCGATGCGCCAAATTCCGGCAGCTGGATGTGGACCGTGACCGGACCGCCAAATGAATCGTGCTTGATTCGCATTACAGATATACAAAACGCCATCAGCGATACCAGTGAAGCACCCTTTAAAATTGATTATCCGACGGGCATCGCTCGCATTGGCAGCGACATTCCGAACGAGTATGCGCTACTGCAGAATTATCCAAATCCATTTAATCCGATAACGCGCATTCAATATCAACTGCCCTCCCGCTCAGCCGTGCGACTTGAAGTGTACAGTAGTCTCGGTAATCTAATCGCGACATTGGTTGACGAAGTACAGGCTGCCGGGGTCTACATGCTCATCTGGAGCGGCGTAGACGCTCAAGGTCATCACATGCCATCGGGAGTGTATTTTTACAGAATTTCAGCAGATGGATTTAGCGCCACCCGGCGGATGATGTTGATAAAATAAAACCTCCTCTCAAAAAAGGCCGTCACGTGTTCATTGGGTGGCGGCCTTTATTTTTGGAGTGGCGATGTGAGCTGTTTTCTATTCGTATTGTTGGATAATTCCACCGGTCAACCGGAGTAATGCAGTATCCACATCAAGATAGGCATAGATCGCATCGAGGCGGTTCACGGCTGAATTCAAATAAAGCAGTTGGACATCACGAAAGTTAAACGAGTTGATGGCACCGCTACGAAATTTATCCTCCGAGATACTCAAATTGAGCTGTGCCGTTTCGAGAGCCTCATCCGCCACATTGAGCAGCTCCTGACGCACGAGGTGAATTTCATAAAAATTATAAAGCTGATTGGTCAGAGTATGTTTGATGTTTTCGATTTGCGTCTCCCCGGTTTCACGATCAATCCTGGCAATCTGAACTGCACGAGAACGGTTGCCGCCATTGAACAAACTCCAGCTCAGATTCAATGACACGAGATAATTATAGGAATCATTTTGTTGGGGATCAAAACTCTGATAGCGCAGTTCAACATCATTATTGTTGTAGCTGCCCCGCAGGCTCAAAACTGGCGACCACGCACTTTTTGCCAGACTAATCTCTTTTTCCAGCAGCGACTGGCTAATGTATTGATTTTTCAACGTGCGGTTATTGGTCAACATTTTCTCTTTCAAAACCTCAAGATCGTATACGACCGGATCGACAACAAAAGCGTCGGCGAAGGTCCAGGTCTCTTGCGCATTGGCAGCCATTAAAAAATTGAGATTTCGGATAGCGTTCTTGTAGGCAACCTCCTGCAGCATAAAACGTCCCTTGTCTTCGAGATAGGAATTTTGTGCCTGCAGCACATCATAAGTCGTTTGGCTGCCTAATTGTTGTCGCTCGGTTTGATAATCATACCGGTCTTTTGACAGTTGCATGAGCGTTCGCGCCACTTGCAGCTTCTCTTTTTCGAGCAGCACTGCATAATAGGCTAAAATCACATCCTGAATAGTTTGCTCAATAACAACTGCGGTATTGCCGGCCGAGAGATTTTCAAACAATTTTAATTTGCTTTTGCGAATTTGAATTCCCAGCCCATCAAATAACAGCCAATTCAAGGACACGTTAGCCTGGAGCTGATCGCGTTCGAAATCGCCTAATTGCATTTGCCCGGCATCAGGATTATCGCTTTCACTATAGTCCCAGTATCGGCTGCCGTTCAGGGAAAAGTCAATGCTCGGATATAGTCCCGCTGTTCCCCAGGCATTATTGATCTCGGCAACACGCTGGTCACTTTTTGTCACGCGAATGGTGTAATTATTCTCCAGCGCGATGGCAATGGCATCGTTCAAACCGAGGCTCTCCTGAGCCGGGGCAAGGGTATAAAGAACCAAAATAATCAACAGTGCATTTTTAATCATTTTTATCTCAATCAATATGTCGTTTGCTATAAATAACGCCGATCTCGACTTCTTCGGCGCTCGGTTTAATGCCGGTCCAGACGCCTTTTGTGGCCACGCGCAGGTCGTTCAACACATAAATCAACACCGGAAAAAAGATCAGAATAAAAAAGGTGCCGATAGCTACACCATACGCCAGGGAAATCGCCATGGGAATGAGAAATTGCGCCTGGTGGCTTTTTTCCAAAATCAGCGGAAAGAGTCCCAGGGATGTTGTGACTGTTGTTAAAATGATCGGACGTAACCGTGTGCGACCGGCTTCAATGATGGCTTGCCGCACGCTCATTCCCTCAGCCACGAGAGAATTATATTTTGATAAAAAGACCACCGCATCATTCACAATAACGCCGGACAGCGCCACAACCCCGAGCATACTGATGATAGAAATAGGGCGACCGTGAATGCCGTGGCCCCAAAATGCGCCTAAAAACGACAGTGGAATCATGAGCAAAATAATAATGGATTGTGCCGTTGACTTGAAATGCAGCATCAACAGCAGAATGATCCCGGCAAAGGCGATGATAAAGAAGAATTGTAATTTTTCCATCGCAATCGAACTCTCGCGCTGTTGACCCTGGTACATGACGTTAATAGTGGGATATTTCGCTTTGAGTTGGGGAACAATATCCTGGTTCACCACCGCCAATATTTCCGGCACCGAGGCGTAAGGATCAACCGTCTCGGCCTCCACCCGAACTTCACGTTGACCATTAAATCGATTGATATTGACCGGCCCACGCCTGAGTTCATAATCTGCCAACTCGATGAGCGGGAATTCGCCGCGCGGCGTTTTGATTTTCATTTTTTCCATCTGGCCAATATTTTCGCGGTCCTGGCTCGGATAGCGTACCCAGATTCGAATCTCATCCTTGCCCTGCTGCAACCGCTGGATTTGTCCGCCATAAAATCCCTGCCGTACCTGGTTGGCGATGGCATTCTCATCCAGACCTAAAAAATAGGCTTTGGGCTTGAGCTTGAGCAAGATTTCCTGTTTGCCCTGGGCATTATTTTCGATGATATCTTTCAAGGCAGGCAAATTCGCCAATTCATCCATGAGGAATACTTTGGCTTTTTCGAGTTCCTCAAGGTTGCGACTCAGCAAGCTGATGGACACCGGCGCACCCCATCGATTACGGCCCGTGACAGTGAATTTTTGTGCTTCCGGTACTGGGCCGATTTTTTCTTTCACCCGTTGCGCGATCTCGTGCCCGGTTAAATCCATATTGGTGATATCTTTCGGCCATACCATGATGCTACCGGCATGCGCACCGATCTCCTGGCCATCAAAAGCACCGCCAACCCGCAACAGGGTTTGTTCAATGATCGGCCCCTCTTCGCCAAGCTCCTGCATCAATTCCTCATTGACCTCCCATACGACTTTTTCATACTCTTGCAAAAATCGATAGGTTTGTTCCTCGCCGGAACCGGGAACAAAGGCAACATTGATTTCGAAATTATCAAAATCGACCATGGGGAAATAGGTGTTTTTGATAAATCCACCCATAAAAAGACCCAGCGAGATCAAAATCAAAGCCACTGGCACACCTAACATGATGTAGCGCCACTCTAAAATCCAGTCAAGAGTGCGCACATAAACTTTGTCGCGCAGCCATATAATGAAATTTTCTATCCATTTTTTCAGACCGCGGCTCGGCATTTCCATTTTCTTTCGGTTGAGCACATGTTCTTTGCCAAGGTGCGCTGGCAGGACAAAAAAGGCCTCCAACAAGGACAGGGCCAGCGCGGTGATGACGATGAACGCCATCTCGAATGCTACCTCCATTTGCGTGCCTTGTAAAAAAAGCAGCGGCAGAAATGCCACAATCGTTGTTGTCACCGATGTGAGCACAGCAGGGGCAACCTCCATCGTGCCGTCAACCGCGGCTAACATGGGATTTTTACCTTTTTCAAAATGCTGATATATATTCTCGCCAATCACGATGCCATCATCCACCAAAATGCCCACGACGAGAATCATGCCAAACAACGACATCATATTGATCGTGACGCCATACAAATTCACTAAAATGAACATGGCTAAAAACGAAAACGGAATACCCCAGGCAACCCAAAACGAGACACGAAAACTGAGAAACATGGTGAGCGAGATGACGACTAAAAGAAAACCATACAAGCCGTTTTCAACCAATATATCAAGACGACCTTTGAGAATTTCCAAAAACGAAAAATCCATTTTCATTTGTACCGCTTCGTGCGTCGCATTAAATTCTTTGATATAGTTTTTGACAAATTCATCAATTTGTGCAAGATTCTCCTCTGGCAACTTGCTGATCATAAAACTGACTGCTTTGCGACCATTTCGATAGCTGGGATAAAAGTTATCCGGTTCCTTTAATTTGACGACCGCCACATCTCGAACACGCAAAAAGCCACCGGTCTCGTTGCCGCGTAAAATGATGTTACCAATGACATCCGGATCGGCACTGCGCGAACGCAAACGAATGAGAATCTCTTCGTTCTTCGATTTGATCTGACCGCCGGAGATATCGCGATTATTTTTCAAAATGGCATTGCCGATCTCGTCAAAAGTTAAATTATAGCGTAACAGGTCTGATTCCTTGATCTCGACAGAGATCTCCGGAGACGGCGCCCCAAATATCTGCGCCTGACTGATGATACCAGAATTCAGAAAATCATCTTCGACTTGATGCGCGAATTTTTTCAGCGTAAAAAGATCGTCCGAGCCGGACAAGCTGATAAACATGGCACGTGACATGGAACGCTGCTTAAAAACAATTGGTCGCTCCGCCGCCGACGGAAAGGAAGAAATACCATCGACCGCATTCTTGACCTCCATCAATGTTTCATCGATATCATATCGCCCGGTGGTTTCGATCAAAACCGTTGCCGAATTTTCCGATGAGGTCGAAGTGAATTCCTTGATTCCGACAATACTGCGGATCGCCTCTTCGATTCTTGACGTGACACCTTCTTCCATTTCAACAGGAGATGCCCCCGGATAAAAAACCGAGATAGAGATAAAGCGACTGGTGATTTCCGGAAATGCAGATTGTTTGACATTGGCCAATGATAGCAAGCCGCCAATCACCACAACCGCGATAATAATATTTGCATAAAATGGAAATTTTACAAAAGTTGAAACGATCTTTCTCATTGTATAGTCACTCGATTAGATGTGGAATTGTGTCAGCTAATTTGTGGAATGCTCTGGTTTGTATCTTGCGGTTGTTCCGGCACACTGTCGACGCCCAATATTTTAACCGGCGTATTTTCCGCGACATTGATCAACGGCTGTACAACAACAAACACGCCTTCAGGCAATCCCCGAAAAACGACTGTTTCAACATTAAATTTTACAATTTCAACCTGCCGTTTTTTCAAACGTCCCTCTTCAACAGTGAACACCACATCAGAATTAAAAACAGCGTTGCGCGGAATTTCCATGGCGTCGGGAATGGTCATGCCGCCAAATTCGGCGATGAGATATTCGTTACGATAGAGCGGTGCCTGGCGATCAAGCGGTACACGGACAAAAATGCTGCGCGCCTGGGTGTTTAGATCGACAAAATCGGAAACGCGCACAACAGTACCATTCCAGTCCAAATGTCGCTTATCCGAATGTAATGTAACCGGATCTCCGACACGGATGAATGGAGCCTGGTCTTGATCAACCAGAACTTCAACCTCTAGCGCGTCGGTACGAATGATGCTGGCGATTCGAACACCCATACCGGTAAAGGCACCAACCTGCTGATGCACCTCTGCAAAAGTACCGGCGAACGGCGCAGTGATCGTGTGGCGCTCGAGTTGTTTTTCAGCCTGCTTGATTGAATAATACTCATTCAGGACATTCCGGCTGGCTAAAAATATTTTCATCTTTTCGGATTGAATATCCGGTAGCACCGGAAAATCCCTGTCAATATTTATCGAGTTGAAAAAAGCCAAAAACGCATCATATTTATCTGGAAAGTCAATTTTTATGTCGGGTAGCAGATTGGCGACAGTTGTGAGGAAATGGCTTTTTTGCGCTTTGAGCGCCAGCTCGACTTCATCTTTATAAATGACCAGCAACGTGTCGCCTTTTCGAAATCGTTCGCTTTTTTTTAAATCAACAGAACCCGGCTCGATTTTACCCGTTGCTTCTGCAATGACCTCCACCTCCTCGGTTGAGACAACCCGGCCCATATTAATCACTTTGGACTTGATTGTCGCATAGGAAACGGATTCTGCCTTGACCCATCGATCACCTGCATCGGGTGTACGTCGCGGCAGGTCTTCTCTCTGAGCGGCTAAAAATTGCATTAAAGCAAATCCAATCACAAACAGCAGAACAAGACTCCCGACGATAATAAATTGACGTTTTTTCATGAGCTATTTACACCTTTTTTTTAAATCAACGTGCTGGTTTTAGTATTATGCATAAAGACGAACTTTTCATTTTTTTGTTCTTGACCTTTTCTCCCGATTTATAGATGTAAAAAAATCGAGAGAATATGCGGACTGCGGCGGGCAATTTTTCTTGATGTCCACACCGCGAAGAAATACTAACAATAAATAAAAAGAAATCATTTCTGCTTTGTATTTTAGATTAAAATTTGTAATTTTTCGACCATTTGAATAAAGGGGAGCTATGAAACCACAAAACAAAGCGGCATTTCTTTTTATCGTCAGTTATGCCCGAAAGTATTGGCGCCATATTCTCATTGGATTTTTGACGATTTTTCTGTCCGTTTGGCTGCAGGCAATCGTTCCTCTCATTGTTGCGCATGCTATTGATTTTATCCGTGCTGCGAAAACGGACGGAGCAACAACACTGTGGCCGGCTATTCAGCTCCTTCCTCACGGCGTGACGCGCTCGACCACCCTCATCCTGCTGGGTCTTTTGCTCATCAGCGTCGCAGTCGCATTGGCGGCCACGCGAATCGTGAGCCGAATCCTGCTGACCAATATCGCGCGACACGTCGAATATGACATGCTCAACGATTATTTGCAGCATATACAAAAATTATCCCAGCGTTTTTTTCAAAAAAACAAAACCGGCGACTTGATGGCGTTAGCAACCAATGATATTCCGCTCATTCGTCGTGCGACCGGACCCGGGATCACTCAAGCGCTCAATATTTTTGTACTACTTTTCTTTGCGCTCTATTTTATGTTTCGAATCAGCGTTCCTCTGACGCTTATTTCACTTTCACCGCTGCCGTTCTGCATTCTTGTCGTATTCACTCAATTGGGAAAAATTCACCAACTGTCAACGCAGGCCCAGGAGCAATTCTCATCCCTCACGGCCAAGGCACAGGAGAATATCTCCGGCATGCGCGTCATCAAATCCTACGTTCGCGAACAATTTGAAATAGAAGCATTTCAACATGAAAATCAGGAATATATCAAGCGAAATGTTGCCATCGCCAAAGTGGATGCCTATCTTGAGGCGTGGCTGATATTCTTTCTGGGAATCGGCACAGTAGGCGTGCTGTTTTTTGGCGGCCGATTTTTGATGCAGGGCAAAACGACTTTGGGCGAATTGGTGGCGTTGTTCTCGTATGTTGGTATGTTGGGATGGCCGATGATTGGCGTCGGCTGGATCATCACCCTGTGGCAGCGCGGATTAGCCGCAGCGCAGAGAGTGCAAGAGGTGCTCAACGAACCCGTGACAATTGCCGACGGTCCGCTAACCAATCCGGCTATAACACAGATACAGGGAGAGATTGAATTTATCAATGTCTCTTACGTGTACCCGGGAACGAGCGATAAAGTGCTCGATAATATTTCACTACGTATTAAAAAAGGCAGTAAATTAGCCATTGTCGGACCAACGGGCGCGGGTAAATCGACCTTTGTTCACCTCTTGCCGCGTCTTTTAGAACCAACAGCCGGTTCAATCCTTATCGATGGGCATAATATTAAAACTATCCCTTTACGAGTATTGCGGGACGGCATTGGTTTTGTCCAGCAGGAGAGCTTTTTATTTTCCGATTCCATCGCCGGCAATATCGCTTTTGGCGTGCTCGATGCTCCGGAGAGTGCCGTTGGTGAGGCAGCCGAAATATCCCAGTTGAAGCTTGATGTTGATCAGTTCCCCGCCGGTCTCGATACGGTCATTGGCGAGCGAGGCATCACGCTGTCAGGCGGTCAAAAACAACGAACCTCCATTTCGCGCGCTGTCTTGAAAAATCCCAGGATTTTGGTGCTCGACGACTCCCTGTCAGCAGTGGATACTTATACCGAGGACGAAATATTGACGCGCATTCGACCTGTCATGAACGAGCGTACAACGATTATTGTCGCCCACCGGATTTCAACTATTCGGGATGCAGACCATATCATCTTTTTATCCGATGGAAAAATCGTCGAACAAGGGACACACAACGAGCTGGTAAAACAGCGGGGACCCTATTGCGACATGTTCGAACGCCAGCAGCTTGAAGAAAACTTGCACAATTTGATATGAGGCACACGTGCACTATCATGAAGAAGAAATATTAGGCAAAGCCTTTGACCGTCGATTAATGCGACGTCTCTTGAACTATCTGTGGCCCTACAAGTGGCTTGCCGCATTATCTCTTTTTTCATTGGCCGTTATCGCGGTAATGGAGATGGCAGGACCCTATATTATCAAACTGGCGATTGATAATGAGTTGAGCGCCAACGACTATCAGGGATTGCTTATCCTGGCTATCATCTATATTGTTGTTCTGATTTTTAATGCATTCGGAGAATATGCTCACATTTTGCTGACTCGGATCCTCGGGCAAAAAATCATGTATGACATACGAACGCAGGTGTTCACCCACATCCAGCGCTTGCCATTGTCATTTTTTGACAAGAATCCGGTTGGACGTCTGGTGACCCGGGTCACGAACGATGTGGAGACGCTGAACGATATGCTCTCCAGCGGTGTCGTTGCCATTCTGGGTGATATCATTGTGCTTGCCGGCATTGTTTTTGTCATGCTGAGTCTGAACTGGCAGCTCGCCATCGTTTCCCTGGTGGTTTTGCCTTTTATGGCCCTGGCGACCTCTTTCTATCGATCCAGAATTCGCGATGTTTATCGCACCTCGCGCTTGCGTCTGGCAAAGATCAACAGTTATCTGCAAGAGAATATATCCGGCATGGCAACCGTGCAGATATTTAACCGCGAGACGGAAAATTACGCTCGCTTTGAAAAGCTGTCAGATTCGTACCGAGAGATAAACCTGAAAGGCATACGCTATCACAGTATCTTCTATCCGATCATCTCGCTGCTATCCACTTTGTCGACAGCGCTGATTATTTGGTATGGCGGCAACCGTATCTTTAACAACTTTTTATCGCTCGGCGTACTGGTCGCCTTTATGCAATATATCCGCCGCTTTTTCATGCCGCTGAATGATTTGGCCGACAAGTACAATATGATGCAAGCGGCGATGGCTTCAAGCGAGCGCGTGTTCAAGTTATTGGATGAAAAAGAGCAAAAGCTGTATCATGGTACACGCGTACCCCTCGCACAGACAAAGGGTAAAATTGAGTTCAGAGATCTCTCCTTTGCCTATAACAGCGAAGACTATGTGCTCAAAAATGTCTCCTTTACCATCCAGCCCGGCGAAAAAGTCGCCATCGTCGGGGCGACAGGTGCTGGCAAAACATCGATCATCAGTCTCATCAACCGCATGTATGAGCCGACGCACGGTCAAATTTTGTTAGATGACGTGGATATATCGCGAATAGCGCTTACGGATCTGCGCTCCCGAATTGGTGTTGTGTTACAGGATGTGTTTATTTTTTCCGGTAGTGTCGAACAAAACATAACGCTCGGTAATCCGTCCATTTCACAAGATGAGATCAAGGCAGCGGCCCGGCGGGTCAATGTGGATCGCTTTATCAGCAAAATGACCGGACAATACAACCACGAGCTCACCGAGCGCGGCAGCAATTTGTCTGTCGGCCAAAAACAGTTGCTGTCGTTCGCGCGCGCCCTGGCCTACAATCCGGAAATCCTCATTCTGGACGAGGCGACATCCAGTGTCGATACCGAAACCGAGCAACTCATCAGCGATGCCATTCACACGCTCATAAAGAATCGCACCTCGATCATCATCGCGCATCGGTTGTCAACGATCAGAGATGTTGACTGGATTATCGTGCTTCACAAGGGAGAAATTCGTGAAACAGGCACGCATGAAGCGTTGTTAGGTAAAAAAGGCATCTATTATCGGTTGTATCAACTTCAGTTTGGCGCAAAAGCTGCATAGACAACGGAGGTTACTGTTTTGGATTTTCGCAACAAGATTGTCGTTCTCACCGGGGCAACAGGCGCTCTGGGTTCAGTCATTACCACACTGTTCTTATCGAAAGGGGCATCTGTCGCGGCGGTGGCGCGAGATGTCTCAAAGTTGACCGATGCTCAGCGCACAGCATCGCCTGGTCGTCTCGTCACTTTTGCCGCCGATGTCTTGCTGGAAAATGAGGTTGCACAACTGTTTGATCATATCCAGGATCAATTAGGTGGGGCGGATATCCTCGTTCATGCCGTAGGCGGATTCAGCGGCGGCGTGAGCATTCAGGATACTTTGAGCGCTGACTGGGACAGGATGATGTCCCTCAATTTACGATCAGCTTTTCTGTGCAGCAAATACGCCCTGAAGCAGATGCAGCACAAAGGTGGCGGAAAAATCGTGACCATCTCCGCTTTGGCCGCGCTCGAACCGAAAGCCAATCGCGCCGCATATCTGGTCGCCAAAGCAGGACTTTTGGCACTGACGCGGGCGATTGCCCTGGAGGGCAAAGCCATCAATGTTCAGGCCAACTCGCTGGCACCGGCGATCATCCTCACCCAAGCCAACAAGCGGGATATGCCGGATATGGATCATTCGGCCTGGGTCAAGCCGGAAGACATGGCAGAAACCATTCTCCACCTCTGCTCGGACAAGGCACAATCCATCACCGGCACGATCATCAAAATGCCGTAATAAACAAAAATACGATTCTCACATCATGACAAAGCGCCCCATTAATAAATTTATCATCATCATCATTCTGGCACTGTTCGTCCCCATATTGACCTACACAATTTATCAATTTGTCCAATTGGATGAAAATGAGCAATTGATTCAATCCATCTATGACCGTCAATTGGAGACAATCATATTTTCCGTCAATCAGTGGAGTTATGATATTGTCACCAATTGGTACTCTGAAATGACATCGGTCGCGATGACAGATTTTGAAAACCTGATGGAATTGCATTATGAACCTATGATAAAAAAACTCCCTGAGCAACAAGAGGTCATCGCGGCGGCATTCCTTCGTTTTTCACCCGAGTTTTATCAAATCGGATTTTCCGACCGCTATCAAACCACAAATCCGAAACGACGCGAATTGATCAATAAGACAAATCAAGTCATTGCCGAGAACAGCGAATCATTGGCAAATGCGATCAAATTCGTCAAAGATGGTTATGTGAGGCCCTTGTCAATCGACTGGACATCAAAGCAGTTTGAATATACCCTGCTCATCTTTCCGATCCTGAATGATGAATTTCCTGGTAACGGTGCCATTTATGGCGGCCTGCTTATTGACAACATCGCTTTTATCAATCGATTCGTCGAACGCCACTTTAATGCCCTCACCAACGGGGAATTTGACTTTGCGGTGCAAAAAAAAGGACATAATGACTTTTTCTACTATTCAACTGAAGAAAAACCAATAGGTCCGTTCGAACAAAGCGAACCCCTGTGGATTTTGGCCGACATGGAGCTCAAAATCAAAATGTCGGGGACAACCTTGAATCGCATCGTACGAGAACGATCGCGCTACAATCTGATTTCACTCATCCTGGTCAATGTTGTGTTTATCGTTGGCCTGGTGTATGTCATTCGCAACGTCTGGAAAGAGATGGAATTGGCGAAAATAAAGAGCAATTTGGTCGCCAATGTATCGCATGAAATCCGAACACCGGTGGCTTTGATTCGGATGTATGCGGAGACGCTGGAGATGGGACGTATTGTTGATGAAGGCAAAAAAAACAAATACTATAAAACAATTTTAGCAGAAACCGTACGACTCACACATTTGATCAACAATATGCTGGACTTTAGTAAAATCGAGTCCAAGAAAAAAGAATACAGGATGTCTATGAATGATATGAGAGCCATACTCAAGCATGTTTTGGACATGTATCATTACAACTTTGAACAACAGGGCTTTCATATCGAACAGCACATCGCTGATGATCTGCCGCATATATACGTTGATTCAGAAGCCGTGACCCAGGCGACAATCAATCTGCTGGATAATGCGATGAAATACAGTCAGGAGGAAAAACGAATCGCCGTCACCCTGGCGCAGCAAGGGCAGCACATCGTATTATCGGTGAAAGATCATGGCATTGGCATCCCGGAATCTGAACATAAAAAAATATTTGAAAAATTTTATCGCGTTGGAGACAGCCTTGTTCACGACACCAAGGGCAGCGGTTTGGGCCTGTCATTAGTCGCCCACATCATGAAGGTGCACAATGGCAAAGTCACACTAAAAAGCAAACCCGGACAAGGCAGTACATTCTCGCTTATCTTTCCTATTTCACATTTATCAGGAGTATAACCATGGATCGTTTACTCATTGTTGAAGATGAAGTTGCTCTGGCGGAAGGGCTGAAGGACAACTTTGAAATCGAAGGCTACGAGGTGCTCGTAGCCAATGATGGGCAAGCCGGACTGCAATTGGCACAAATTGAAAAGCCGGACATCATTATACTGGATGTCATGCTGCCAAAAAAATCCGGTTTTGACGTGTGCAAGGAGCTGCGCAATCAGGGGAATCAAACGCCGATCATCATGCTCACGGCGCGCACGGAAGAGGTCGACCGTGTTTTGGGTCTGGAGCTTGGCGCCGATGATTACGTCGCCAAACCGTTTTCAACACGCGAACTTTTGGCGCGAGTAAAAGCCGTATTGCGCCGGTCAGCAGATAAAAAGGACAAACAAACGACAATTTATGACTTTGGAAAAATCAAAGTCGATTTTGAACACTATATTGCCTATAACACCAATGATGAACAGATAGATATGACCTATAAAGAATTTGAAATATTAAAATTCTTTATGCAAAATAAAAACCGGACAGTAAGTCGCGATGAATTGCTTGACAAAGTATGGGGATATGAAATTTATCCAACGTCGCGCACTGTTGACAATCACATCGTTAAACTGCGCAAAAAAATTGAAGACGATCCCGAGAGGCCAAAACACATCCTGACCGTATATGGCATCGGCTACAAATATATCGAGTAATCCCAGGGCCAACTCTTTCTCGAACATTTTTTTACATTTGTTAACACGGCAATGACACTAAAGTTGATATTAATTCTAACTTTTGACACCGTGAAACTGTGATTTTTGGAGAAAGAGGGATTTATGCGGTTGCACACATCTCCTTGTTCTTATTTCTTTCTGCTTTGCTTTTTATTCTCCCCCCCCACGATTTTTGCCGGGCAAAAAATTGACTTGACGATGGAGCGTGCGGTTGAAATCGCCATGGAAAACAGTTATCAAATTCGGCAACTCAAACTCGGCATTGAGCGCTCGAGACAATGGCTCAAAGCAGAGCAGGCCGGCCTCAAATCAAAAATTTACATGAATATCAAGGCGCCGGAATTTATGGCGTTGTCCGATTATAAATGGGATTCCAATCTGAATAAGGATGTCATTGTCAAACAAAATACCCAAAGATGGTGGGCCAACCTTGCCATTCGACAGCCAGTCATTTTTTTCGGTTATCCAACAAATGGCTATTTATCACTCAACAATACAGTTTATCAATACGATCAACGGAACGGCGGTTTTTGGGATACCAACTATTATAATCGCTATTTTTTAAAATTCGAGCAACCCTTCTTTCAGCCAAATCGCTTGAAAAATGATCTTGAGGAAGCGCAACTCAGTCTCGAAGAAAATGAATTGAATTTTTTGGACGATCAGGTCGATTTAATCGAGGAGATTTCACGCGACTATTATGAATTATTTGGCTATTCCTATACCGACATTATTCTGGAGCGCTATATTCATAATTTGCAGCGTATCAAACAAATCGCGAACTGCAAGGAAAAGGACAACGGGGACAAGTCAATTGATTGCATTCAAATTCAGATCGAACTGACCAATTTAACCGAAAAGCGGGCGCAAAATATGAGTGATTATCGTCTGCAGGCGACGCGCGTCAAACAACGCTTGCGGCTGGAGGAAATGGACTCTATCGTCGTGCACCCGGAAATCAGAATCAAAGAGGTCAAAGTTGATTTGAACCAGGCCATTCAATATGGACACACCCTGCGGCCGCGCATGCGGCTTCTGGATATCAACCGGCGTAAACGGGAAATTGACCTGACGAATGTCAAAGGATGGAATGCGTTTCAATTGAACGTCGAAATGACGTACGGATTGGAAAAACAAGATGAGAGCTATAGAGAACTCTGGAATGAATTTGATAACAGCTATTCCGTCACGGTAAATGCCTACCTGCCCATCTGGGACTGGGGGCAAAGAAAAGCGCGTATCACGGCGCAGGAAATCACCATTCGAAAAACCGAACTCTACCAGGAAGAGATGCGGAGCCGGATCGAATCGGAAATCAAGACCGCCTATCAAAACCTGCAAGAGTATCAACAAAGAGCGTTGAACATGCAGGAAAATATGGTGATGGCTGAACAGATTACAGCCCTCAGCATCGAGCAATATAGTAGAGGTGAAATCTCGTTGCAGGATTTGCTACAAAACTTGAATCGACAGAAAGAAACGGAAGAAAATTTTTTAGAGGCATATCTCGGCTATCGAAAATCGCTCATCGGTTTGACAATCGACACCTATTATGACTATGAAAACGACATTGCCTTGCTGGACAAGTTTCGTTCATCAAGCTGAGTTTTCACCTGAAAGCTTGATCTATTGAGCAGAATGTGAGAATATATATGCGTAAAGAAACAAATTATCTCGGCCTCATTTTTCTACTGGCTTTTGCCTCTTTTCTCTTTGGCAATAGCCCAAATCGAGAAATTGATTTGCGAGGTGAGTGGCGCTTTGAAATTGGCGACAATCTCGAATTTGCCGATCCGGAATTTAACGATACAAAATGGGTGTCCATCAAAGTCCCTGGCGCCTGGGAAAACGAAGGTTTTCCAGGCTTTGATGGCTATGGCTGGTATCGCCTGTCCTTCACCGTGCCCAGGCATTTAAAACACAAATGTCTCTTTCTCAAGCTGGGCCAGATTGATGATGTGGATCGAACGTATCTCAACGGCCACTTCCTGGGGGGGCATGGCGACTTTCCCCCTGACTATATCACGGCATACGATGTCAATCGAACGTATGAAATCCCCTCCACCTTTATCAAATTCGGCAAGCGAAATGTGCTCTCGGTGCGAGTTTTCGACCATCACGGTGGTGGTGGCATCGTACATGGCGATGTCGGTCTCTATTCGCACGAAAATGTGCTCAATCTGCAGATCGATCTCAGCGGCTTGTGGAAATTCAAAACCGGCGATGAGTGGGAATGGGCGACCATGGAATATGATGATACACACTGGAAGTCGATTACCACGCCCAGCACCTGGGAACGACAGGGATATATTCGACACGATGGTTACGCCTGGTATCGAAAATTTGTCAAAATCCCGAAAAACCTGACCCGAACGAAACTCATCTTACTGTTGGGCAAAATCAACGACGTGGATCAGGTCTATTTTAATGGCGCAAAAATTGGCGAAACAGGCGAGTTTCCGAAAAATAAAAGAGATCGTATTAAAGGACAAAAAGATGTGGAACGGGCATATTTTATTCCTTCTTACCTGATTCAGACAACACAGCTTAATATTATCGCTGTGCGCGTATATGATAGCGGAAGGAATGGCGGCATCTATTCCGGTTATGTTGGGATTGCCGCGCGCGATGATTATTTAAAATATACTCGCAAGAAAAAACAAATCACCGAAAACAGGTAACAATTGAAACCTCAATTGTCGTTGGCAGAAACAAGGTATTGCACGTGCACTGTCGCGGAAAAAGGTTCGGTTCTTTGGTTTTTTTTTATATATTAACGTCTGGTTAAATGATTGAGCGAAAAATGGCGACTGTTAATCTATGACAACCATGGCAATGAAAAGGCGCATCGATGATATCCCCTCGCGCGCTCAAGCCAAAATCTTGTATGATCGCTATCGGCCACAATACGAAATGGCGCAGGCGAGGCTAAGCCGCACGATTCGACGACTTTTGAGCGAGTATGGCTTGAACGTGTCCACAAGAATCCGGTTTAAAACATTCGACAGCTATTTCAACAAGATTTTAAAATTTTACAATGAAGGCCGGCGCCCTCTCGCTATACATGATCTTATTGGCATTCGTATTGTCGCCTCTTTTTTGAGTGAACTGGAAGTCATCAAAGATATTTTGCTCAAAAATTTCGACATCCTCGAAATTGAGACAAAAGGAGCAAAACATTCATTTCGTGAATTTGGCTATGATTCCATTCATCTCCTGATAAAGTTACCGGATGGCATTATCACAAACGAGATACCGTACACCGAATTATGCGGCGAAGTTCAATTGCGTACCAAATTACAGGATGCGTGGGCCGAAGTAGAACATGAGTTGATCTACAAATCAGATTACTCGCTGCTCAACGAACAGCTCAAACGCAAGCTGGCATCACTGAACGCCAGCTTGACACTGTCGGACATTATATTTCAGGAAATTCGCGATTACCAGCGTGAGCGACAGGAGCGCGATGACAAACGCCGTCGCACCATTCAGGAAAAAGTCGAATTCATCGAAAATATTCATGGTTACGACAAAATAGACGAATCGCCAAAACCTAATGAAAAGACAGCCGAAGATGAGATATCGAATGGCTCATTGGATAAATTATTATTCAAAGCGCTTGATGCGCACGCCAAACAGGACTATGATACGGCATTAAATTATTATAACCGTATTTTAGCCGCCAATCCGGACGATAAAGTCTGCTCCATCATCTCGAATCATCGTGGTATGGTCTATTTTGTCCAATCCAATTATGAAAAGGCGATTGAAGATTTCACCCGCGCTATTCAAACAAATCCACAAAACTTTCGCGCCTATAACAATCGCGGTTTGTCCTATCGAATGCTCCGAACTTTTGACCGGGCGCTGGAAGACTTTGACCACTCGATAGAAATCGATGCGACGCAAGCGGAAACCTATTTTGGCCGCGCACAGGTATTTTTTGAAATGGAGGATTACCCGCAAGCTCTCAAGGATTGTAACAAAGTCCTCAATATCAAACCCAATCTGAAATCGGCACTTCGCTTTCGTCAGGTCATATATTCCAAATTATTCTGAAAGAACGAGCAGATCCATGAACATATACGGCATTATAATACTTGGCACCCTTCTCTTTGAATTTATTCTCTCCCAAATTGCCGATTGGCTCAATCTTAAAAATATGAGCGCCACGCTGCCGGAGGAATTCAAAAGCTTTTATGATGATGAGAAATACCGCCAATCGCAAGAATATACGCGCACCTATACGCGTTTTGGCTTTATCGTGGATGTTGTTGACCTGGTCGCCATTTTACTTTTTTGGTTTCTCGGTGGTTTTAATTGGCTGGACAATATCGTCCGCGGCTTTGACCTGCCGTTGATCTGGACCGGTTTGCTCTATATGGGCATTCTTGTCGCGGCAAAATCAATTCTTTCACTGCCGTTTAGCATCTATTCAACATTTGTTATTGAAGAGTCTTTTGGATTTAATAAAACAACTGTAAAAACATTTATCCTCGACCGACTCAAAGGTCTTGTGCTGGGCGTTTTGATTGGCGGCCCGTTGATGGCCGCAGTGCTCGCGATCTTTACCTACATCGGTTCATCGGCCTGGCTGGTGGGATGGGGTCTGGTCACGGCTATTTCACTCATGATAAGCTATGTGGCCCCCACATGGATATTGCCGCTGTTCAACAAGTTTGAGCCGCTTGAGGATGGCGAGCTCAAAGACACTATCTTGAGCTACGCCAGGTCCGTTGATTATCCCCTGGCCGGCGTTTATAAAATAGATGGCTCCAAAAGATCGACAAAATCAAATGCATTTTTCACCGGTTTTGGCAAGAACAAAAGAATCGCCCTGTTTGACACGCTGCTCGAAAAGCATTCGATCAAAGAGATGGTCGCCATTTTGGCGCATGAAATCGGGCATTATAAAAAGAAACATATTATCCGTCAGCTTTTGGCCGGCATTGTACACACCGGTATCATGTTTTATTTGCTATCCATTTTTATCAGTCATCGGGGTTTGTTCGACGCCTTTTACATGGAAAACATGTCGGTGTATGCCGGATTTATCTTTTTCGGCATGTTGTATAGCCCGATAGAATTGCTGCTGTCCATCGGCTCAAACATCCTGTCGCGACGCAATGAATACCAGGCAGATCGTTTTGCCTGCGAGACGACCGGTGATCGCGATGCGCTCATCCTGGCACTAAAAAAGCTCACGGTCAATAATTTATCAAATTTGACACCTCATCCATTTTATGCCTTTTTAACCTACTCGCACCCCCCCATGCTACGCCGCATCAAAGCCATGCGCGAATTAAAACTGGCTTGATTTCTCCCGAAGGGCTCATGATTACCCACATTTTATGAATTACTTATAATGTATCTTTGCGCCTTTGTGTCTTGGCGTAAGTTTAAATCTATGATGAAACAGAAACTTTATATCTCCAGCAGAAGATTTGTTTTTTAAGCTAATATTTCCGTTTCCTGCAAAAATGAGTCAGTGACATGCCCAATCTCAACCGTCAAGCTTTTTCCTGAGTTCAGCAATTGAGAGATGGATAATGATGAGCCCAGAAGGGAGAGAATAAAGTCCCTAAATGCGCTGTTACAACCTGTGATGGTAAAGTCGGATATCCTGATCCCCGTATAGCAGTTCCAACATATTGCAACGCAAATTAGCTGGCAGCCAAAGTGGGGATGTCATCTCGTGCTCACCTCAAAAGTCAAAACAGTGCTCTTGACAGCGATCTATCTGCTGAGTTTTTCACTCGCAGCCGAAACTGGATTGGAGATCGCCAATTTTGCCCAGGTGATACAAAAATGTCCTCCGCACGAACATCTCGTTTCAATCGACGTGATCAATCAGACTGATCTATCCTCAGCCTGGATCACAAAAGTCGAGAACATTTTTATTCACTATTTTCTCACGCACGGCTATGCCGTGACCCCTGCAAATCATTTACGCTCTGATCTGAAAGCCAGGATTTCAATCACAAATTTTGTTGAAACTGATCTTGCACTACATATAACCATCGAGTTTTTTCTTTTTGCGAAAAATAATACCTCTCCCCTGCTGACGAGTTCATTAACACTGCCGCTCGCAAAAACATCGCTTTTTCACGGGAAATTCGTTGGCGATCTCACCATGAACGCTGGCGGGGAAATGATTCCGGAAGGTCGACTCGATATACGCAATAAAGAGACAAGAACATCATCAATCCACAAAAGAGACGTGCGGGTCGGAATTCATGTTTCCATGCCGCAAAACCTGTCGAGTGACGTTTTGATTCGAACGCGCACCAGCTTTGGTCGCGATGATTTTTATCTCTACAAAGTAACCATCCAGTCAGAATCGGATGCAGGCAGGTTTACATTTGGGCATTATCACATACAATTGGGTCGTGGTTCGCGCTATTTGAACGCATCGATCGAACGACCCTACTGGGAGTCCGGCCTTTTTTTTGACAGTCAGATGACGGGATTGTCAGCGCAGAAAAGGTTCAAACAGCATGACTTCTCGCTCTACGCCGGGTGCAATCGAAATCCCTCCGTTATGATCGCCGGCCATTATGATTTTACAATCAAAAAAACATCAGCAGAGCGTATATCCGCTCGGCTCTCCGCCGTATTCGTCGATCGGGATGACATCTACAATGACCTCGGGCATGTTTTGGGATTTGAACTGATCCATGATCGCCACGACAAGCTCTATTTCTATCTGCTTGCCGGATTGCGACGCTATTATGGCATTGGGGCGAATCAAGTTCGCCAGGTGCGGCCCTTGCTGGTGGAATGTGAAGTGCCTGTTGTCAATCGCTGGAGCGTACAAGGTACTTGTTTTACGCTTCACGAACAGGTGGAATCGGGCAAAAATCAGTACCAAACCATGATGCAGGGAAAATTGAGTTATCGCCTGAGTGATCGCGTGCACCCTGCGATACAAGCGGAACGATTTTCTGTGAATGAGTATCAGGAATGGAATTACAGCGCCCTTTTGCAGTATGTTCTTACATTGGATGATGCCAAAAATGATTTCAAAATGTCGGCGTATTGTCGCACTATCGTGCCGGAAATCGGGCGGCGGCGTTATGCTGTTTTGCTGGAAGGGAGAATTCGATTTTGAAAACAGGTGCATTGTTTTATTTATTGTTCATACTCCTATTCGATTGTTCGGATATAAACCAGCATAACCCGTTCGGCCAGCCCATCATTGTGTTTACATTTGATGATGCGCATAAAAGTATAATTGAAAACGCCTTTCCGCTCTTTGAACACTTTGGTTATGTGGCCACGAATTATGTGCCGATTGACTTTATAAAAAAGCCATGGAATATGAATGTGCAAGATTTGATTTTTCTTGAAGAACATGGGTGGGAAACCGGCGGGCACGGAAAAACGCACGCCGATCTCAATCAGATCGGTCTTGATTCAGCAAGGACTGAAATCTATTTATCCTGGAAGTTTCTGCGAGACCATCAGCTGTCGCATGCTTCATTTGCATTGCCCAACGGGCACGGGAATGAGCAGGTGCGTTGTTGCATACGGGATTATTTTTGCTCAATACGCTCCAGTGAAGATTATAAAATGTCTTGCCCCATCGATCCACTTTGGCTGGGATATTACGATGCCCGTCCCTCTGACGGGGCGAGTGGATTACAATGCCGTATCTTGCGCGGGATACAAAATCATGAATGTCTGATCATTATTGGTTTTCATCAAGTCATTGCGGACAAGTACACTATGCCGCGCGCCATCACCCCGCAGGAATTGCATGACACGCTTGAATTCGTCAAAAAGCGGCACTTGCCGGTGATGACGATTTCACAAGCTATTGCAGCATTAGCTGATTGATCTGATCCTTTTGCCAATAGTTCGTTGCTGGATCCAATGAAAATAATCAAGAGCTCATATCTGATTATTCAGCATTCGGTGTTCGATGTTCGATTTTGCCTGGTAACGAAGGCGAATAATTATAAACACCATAAAGCACTTACGGGCAAGGCATACAGATTTTTGCCAAATGCTAAAGATTCAAAACCTGTGTACAACACAATACCTCGTATAAAATTATCTCCCATCTGTTTTTCCAACCATCTCATAGCATTAAAATCCTCTGAACGAACTGTAGAAGACGCTTTTACTTCAATTCCCACGCACCTTCTTTGACGATTTTCCAATATAATATCAACTTCCTGATCAGTTTGACTTTGAAAATGAAAAAATTTCGGATTTGTCAAACTCCATGATGCCTGTTTAAGCAGTTCCGAGAGAACGAAATTTTCAAGTAACGGACCGAGATGTTTGTTCTGTGGATCCAGCAGCCTGGTATCGATTCCCAAAAGATATGACACTAGACCAGAATCGACAAAAAATACTTTTGGAGTTTTTACCAACCGTTTACCCAGATTACCACTCCATGGAGGCAATCGTTGAATCAAAAATGTGTTTTCGAATAATGTCAGATATCGTTTTAAACTTGTTTGAGGTATCTGCATAGCACGAGACAGGTCGGCAAAATTTAATAGACATGTAAGCCGCGTCGCTAATAGTTCAAGTAATCTTGGCATTTGTGTCAAACCGTTTATATTAGACAACTCTCTGATATCGCGTTGAAGAATTGTTGTGATATAATCTTTGAACCAGGCTTCTTTTCGTGCAGGAGTCGATCGGTTTTGAATTTCCGGGTATCCCCCATTAATGACTCTGGTATACAAATCTATTTGATTTTCATCAGCTAATCTAGTAGGAAAAAACTTTTGGCTGAACATTGTATCGATATAACTTTCTGTCTTTTTACCCAGCTCTCCTTGTGATAAAGGATATAGAGTAAAAAGTGCCAGACGACCAGCCAGTGATTCAGAAATGCGCGGGAGCGTTAATACATTCGCAGATCCAGTGATGAGAAAGCGGCCAGGTCTACGATTTTCATCAACCATTTTTTTTATTGCGGGAAAAAGTTCCGGTACAAGTTGAACTTCATCCAGCACAATTGGATCTTTGTAGCCTTGCAGGAATCCATTCGGATCGGTCATTGCAGCGCTACGTGTCGTTAGATCGTCCAGGCTCAAATAGTGTGCAAAATGGTTTTCTTTGACGATTTGTTTAACCAAGGTTGTTTTGCCAACCTGCCTTGCGCCACAGATATAAACAACCGGACTGTCATTTATCGCTTCAAGAATTTGAGATTTAATAAAACGTGGGAATATCATATCAAACCTCTATTTGGCTGAAATTCGGCCACATTATGGTTAATTTGTCAAAAAATATTCATAAATATTGTTAGAGTCAAGGCATTTCTTTTTATTGTTGCCATAAAGGATTTGGGGGCCGCCCGCTCTACACGAGACCATGGGTCGGCTTGTTTAACCCAAACTTCCTCATCTTGTAACGCAGCGCCTCTTCAGAAATCCCCAAAAGTCGCGCGGATTGACGTTGCTTCCATGCGTTTTCTTGCAGCGTGCGCCGGACAATGTTTTCTTCCACTTCTTCCAAACATTGCGCGAGCGTTTTGTTAACAGACGGATAATCGTCGTGCTTTTCGGATAATTTTTTTAACTCTTTGCGGAATTCATCCGGCAGGATATCCGGCGTGAGTACTTTGTTCTCAACCGCGGCAAGCGCCACCAGGCGCTCGACAAAATTCTCCAGTTCGCGCACATTGCCGGGCCAGTGGCGTTTGCACATAAAACTGAGGAGTGACTGATGAAATGTTTTGGCCTGTTTTCCCTGTTGCTGAACAAAGGCGCTTAAAAAATGCTCTGCCAGCACCGGGATATCCTTGCGCCGTTCATCGAGCGTCGGCACGTAAATGGGATAAACGTGCAATCGATAAAACAGGTCTTCTCGGAAACGATGCTTTTCAACCAAGTGGCGCAGCGATGTGCTGGATGCGGCAATGAAACGCACGTCCAGTTGATGCGTTTTGTTGCTGCCGACTGGCCGTATTTCGCCTTCCTGAAGAGCACGCAATAGTTTAGCCTGCGTTTCATATGGCAAATTATTGATTTCATCCATAAAAAATGTGCCGCCGTTTGCTTCTTCCATTAATCCTTTGCGGTCTGTCGTTGCGCCGGTAAAAGCACCTTTGACATGTCCGAACAATTCACTTTCGATGAGATGCTCGGGAATGGCGCCGCAATCAATCGCGACAAATGCATGTGACTGGCGACAACTATGTTGATGAATAGCCCGAGCGATGAGTTCCTTGCCGGTGCCGCTTTCACCTTCGAGCGAGACGCGCACATCACATCGGGCCGCCGCTTCAATAGCGTTCAGCAATTTAACAAATGCCGGACTGTTGCCGAGCAGCCCCATGTCTTCATACTTTTGCACAAGCACCGATTCCGGGACGGGCGCCTCAAAATAGTCCTGTATTTTTTGTACATTGCGCAGATAAGGAGCGGCTATGATGATCATTTTTTCTGTAAAATTCACATCCTCTTGATCAAACGAGCCATCTTTCTTCAGCAGGATAAATGAGCCCAGACAACTGTTCTCGGCACGTATTGGCATACCCAACACAGAAACAAAAGGAAAATTCTGCCAATTCAATTCTGCAAATCGAGAATCTGATTTAATGTTATCAGATATTAGTGGTTGATCATATTTCATCATCCAGCCGCTGAGTTGGGTTTGGATAATATGATAGCGCGGGTAGCTTTTCTCCCGGCCCTCTTTGAAAATGGTTTTAACGGTTTGTTGCGTTCGCGGATTAAGCATCAAAATGAGAGCGAGGTCGGCGTGTAGCACATGCGATAGTTTTTGCGACACAATGCGCAACATTTCTTCATAGTCATTTTGCTGATGCAGAACTATTGCGACATCTACCAGTTGTTGCAGTTTTTCGGGGCTGAAATTTTTCTGTTGCGATATCATAGATTCTTTCCTGAAACACGCTCGTCCTGGCAGATTCTTTTATTCTATGCCGATCTGCTTCAGGATCGCACTGAATCGCGCATCCGAGCGCACGGGTTCAAATCGTGGATCAATGTTCAGGTGGCCGGCAAGCCAGCCATCCCTGCATTCAACAGCGTTTTCCAGTTTTTCAAAGGCTAAATCGTGCTGGCCAAGTCCGGTGTGGATAACAGCCAAATCATAATATGAGACATATTGCTGTTTTTTGAGATCCAATAGCTCAGTTAATATCTTTTCCGCTTCCTGTCGTTTTCCGGACACCGCATAAGCATGGGCAAGCGCTGCCCGGGGCGTTACGACAAGAGAGCCTTCTGGACAAAGGTCTATGGCTTTTTTAATCTCTTCTATAGCTCTTTCATACATTTTTTCTTCCAGAAATGTTTGTCCCAAAGTTTGGTGGACAGAGTAACCGGTTGGATCAATCTGGATGGCCTTTTGCAGTTTTTCAATCGCCCGATCATAGCGACCAGCCGTGTATAAAAGCCAGCCATATTGGCCATAATGACCAGTGGGATTTAGCTCTATACATCGTTCCATTTCCCGAAACGCTTCATCAAAACGTCGAAATCGCGCAGCTAACATCCACGCGGAATTAAAATAATTCCAGGAATCATTGGGATAAAGCTCCTTTCTCCGGTAATGGAATTTTGCTGCACCTTCCCAATCCCAATCATAAACCATTTTGATATATCCCATCACACCGTGGGCTTCATAAAGCAATGAATCTATTTCCAGCGCTTTATATGCCAGCTGCTTTGCCTTTTCTGCGGCTTCATGGGGCGGCATGAGATTCCAGTTTGCCATGTATATGTATGAATTTGCCAGGCTTGCATAAGCGTAAGCGTAATTGGGATCCTTTTCAAATGCTGCTTGCATATACTCGATGGCCTTTGCATAAGCTTCCGAGGTCCTGCGACGAAAAAATTCTTGCGCCATGCGTAAAAGTTCATATGCCTCGGGATTCACCGGTCGCATGTTTTCAAGATTAGTCCTTACCAAGGGATTGAGCTCAACCTGGATTTCTTTGGCAATAGCGCGGGTAATCTCACCTTGCAGGATGTAAATGTCGCTAACTTTTCGGTTATAGCTATTAGCCCACACATGTCGGTCATCTTTGGCGTCAATTAACTTTACTGTGACGCGTAACCGATTTTCGAGATAATTCACTGAGCCTTCAATAATTGCTTTTACGTTTAACTCGTCCGCGATTTCCGGAACCGGTTTGGGATTATCCTTGTACGCCATAACTGACGTCCGGGAAATCACCCTCAACGCCTTTATCTTTGCCAGGTTTTTGATGAGGCCTTCGGTCATTTCATCGGCATAATAACTTTTTTCAAGATCATCCGATATATAGTCGAGGGGTAACACCGCTATTGAATCTATGGTTACATTTTTAAGCGGCAGGATTTGAAATATAGCAAGCGTTAGTACAACAATGGTTGTAAAAGCAAAGGCATAAACAACATATTTTGTTGAAATTTTTCGCCTTTTTTTTCCAGCAATTAAACGCGATGTGGCGGGATGTTGAGAAATATTTTGTTGACATAAGAGCAAATCTTTTAGCATGTCATTCATTGATGCATAGCGATCAGACTGTTCTTTGCTCATGGCTTTTGTTATAATTTGTGCCAGAGGCTTTGGGACATCAGGGCGCAGTCTAAGCAGTGACGATGGCGCCTCATGTACAATCGAGTACAATATCACGGGATCATTCTCACCTCTAAAAGGCATCTCGCCCGTGAGCATGTGATAAAGCACCACCCCCAGCGCCCATATATCGGCTTGTCCGTTGACCTCTTTTCCCAGCGCTTGTTCCGGTGACATATAAGCGGCCGTGCCTTTTGTGGTGTTGGTTTTTGTCAATCCTTGTTGATTTATCAATTTGGACAAACCAAAATCGATAATTTTCACCGTGCCATCTTTTTGAACGATAATATTTCCGGGCTTGATATCGCGATGGATGATACCTTTTTCATGCGCTTTGGCCAATCCGCGTGCAATTTGAATCGAGATGTTTAAAGCATCGGCAACAGAGAGCGGCCCGTCCGCTATTTTATCCTTTAGGGTCTCTCCTGCATAATAAGCCATGCAGATGAAAATCCGGCTGTCGGCCGTTTCGTCTATTTCATAGATGGTCGAGATATTTTGATGATCAAGCTGCGAGGCGGTTTGAGCTTCATGAAAAAAGCGCTGATTTGCTTCCTCATCCTGGGTGAGTTCGCTCGGCAGGAATTTCAAAGCAACAGGGCGAAAGAGTCGCGTGTCCTGCGCTTTGTAGACGATGCCCATACCGCCGCGGCCAAGCTCCTCGATTATTTGGTAATGTGAAATTATCTGCCCGATCACGATGATTTCCTAAAATAGTCAAATGAAAAATTTCCGTTAGCAACAGGTATCATCCATCAAAGCGTCCCCAGTCACTGAATCGAATTCGATACTATTAAATAATATTGAAAATAGTACAAGATGTCAAGAGATATGAATGATCAAAATATGATCTGATCTATTCCAATCGCACCAATCACACATCCTGGGCGAGAATAATTCCGGGATCTGATGAAAATTTTTGTGAGATAATCTACAAATATGTCACAATTTTGTCATGATATATTCGACATTTTTGGCAAATCGAGACTGTCCAACAATTAACTTTATATTGAAGTTGAGGTTCCGAAATTTCGATTATTGAACGAGCCCAAATTCCCACAAATGACGTTCGAACAAAACGAATGAGCAGACTTTTACAATCCATGAAATTCTTGTTTGTCCGGATTTGAAAACATTTCCATAAAACCATGGTGTTGCAGCTGTGTGGCATAGAGCAAAAACAAGAGTCCTTTCGTTTCAGGTTTGACGTTTGACGTTTCACGTTTCACGTTTCACGTTTCACTCTTTACACTTTAAACTTTAGCGCATCCTCCGGACACACCTCGATACACACCCCGCAGGCGTGGCAATCGGGACGCGATTTTTTCATCGCCAAAATCGACGGTACGGCCGGGCAGGGACTCTTTTTGACGCACAATTTGCAATCCGTGCACGCTTCCTTGTTCAATTTTACTTTCAGGATAGACACATGCTCGAGCACCCAGGTGACCAGACCCAGCGGGCAAATGAGATAGCAAAATGGCCGGTATATAAAGAGCCCGCCGACAAAAGCGATAGCAATCGGGATAATCAATTCCCAACTCCACGTCCAATGCAGCACATGAAAGGCATTGACATACTGATAAAGGGAAAAACTGATCGTAAAAACGAGAACAATAAAAATCACAAAAATAATAAAGCGAATCGAGTTCGAGATTTTAAAGGGGATTTTCGTTTTGAGCTTTTTCGGCAACGGGATTTTATAGAATAATTCCTGCAGTGCGCCAATGGGACAGGTCCAGCCACAAAAGCTTTTGTTGCTGATGATCGTCAAAATTCCGACAAAAGCAAAAATGGAGAAAAAAATGATCGGAACAGAGCGCCCGGCATTGATAAACAGGAACGGCTTTTCAATCACACACAGGGGACTCGGATGCAAGCCCATACCGCGGGCGAAATCACCCAGGGGCAAGAGACTGACAAGACCGAAAGCAAAAAATGCAGCACCCATCAACAAAACGCGCAGCAAGGGATTTAATTTTCGTGTCATCAGAAGCCCTGTGCCAAAAAGCGCCAGGCCGGCTGCCAGCCAAATTTTGGGGAGGTGCCAGGCAGCAAAAAAAGTATTGCCGGCATTTCCGCTACCCGCTGCCCATACAGTGGTCAAAAGAATCAAGCCAAACACAAGTACCCAGTATCTTCTCATTTTCGTTTCACCTGTCATCCATTAAAATTATTTTTAATTCATTCAAATGCACTGCGTCAGCCCTCATCGGTTCTGCGCACGCGGTTAAAATTGAAAAACATATTTTAGCGATGCGCCCTGTGGCATCGAACGCCATGGCAAAATTTGTTTGTCGTAAAAGTGAGAAAAGACCTGCTATTTTAGATTAGATTGTGCCGTAGCAATTGTCACGACATCCGAGTACGGCTCAAAATCAAGATGTAATTTTTTCAATAAATCCGGCGGCGCCAGGCGGTAGTTTAACGTTGCGAACACGGAGACAACTCCCGGACCCGGGATTTTGTATAAGAGCTCGCGGGTTTCGTCCGGTTTGAGGCGCTGGTCGAATTTTATTTTTGTCGCCAACCAGGGCGGCACCGGGGCTTGACCTTTTTCATCCTGGAGCACACGCATAAAAACAGCAGTCGAATCCTCAAGCAGCGGATTGACTTTGTAATTCTGCCACACGACATTGCCATCTACATCAAGCGCCGAGAGTGACAGGAACACAGAACGCAGCGGCGATCCGGTTGGCAACGCATGTCCGACCGTACGATTGGTCAATGTCACATTGACCGTCCATTGCGTCGTATCCCCTGACACCTCCAGTTCGAGTGACGCGCAGTTTCGCAAAATCTCGGGATTGTAGCCGCCATAAAACTTGTGCGAGTAAACCTGGCGAATCTTGCCCAACTCGGCGGTTTTACCCTCAATTGATGGCATGTGGCAGTCCTGGCAGGTGACGCCTTTTTTGCTATACGAACTGGCCAAATACTCTTTTTGCGTCGAGCAAAATGCAAAGCCGTGCGCGCTCTCAAGATTCGCATGGCAGGTGAGACATTGTCGCGAGGAAACCAAAAATTCCGAATATTCGCTCTCATGAACGACTGAAATGGCGTCATTATAGGGGCCATATTTGACGCCGGATGGATTGACTATGAGCCAATTTCGATCCGATTGGGTGGCATGACATACATCGCAGGTCACACCTTCATGTGCGAGACGCTCCGCGACCTCGGTTGTTGTCGCCAATGAAGGAACGGGGACATGACACCGATCACATTGTGCCGATGCCACACCGTCGGTGGACTGGTCTGCCCAGGTGCGCATCGCGGCATAAAACGGATTTGTGGCGGGCGTTGATTGCGCATGCCGCGATGTTTTCCAATCCGCGACATTTTGCACATGGCATTCCGCGCAGTTTTTATAGGATTCGAGTTCCTGAGCAAAAGAAGAATAAAAACAGACAAAAAATATCAGCCAGAAAATCGATATCCAGATGCGCATAGTATCCTCGTCTTAGGTTGTTTTTTTCTTTCTGAACAATTCAGCAATGGTGTCGGTGAGCAGTGCGCCAATCACACCGCCCCACAGGCTACTCATAAACGGATTGCTGGTCAGCGGGCAAGCACCCGTTCGACAACCCACAAAATAGTAATAAGCAAATCCACCTGCGGCACCAAAAACAAAGCCGATTATATATTTTACAAATTTCATGTGAACAGTCCTTCCTGCGTTAAAACAGGAAAGGCAAGTCGCTGTTAAAGGCTTGCCTCTCCAAAATAATCATCTTGTTTTACAAAATCAAGATTAAAGGGTACGAACGCACGGCTCGTTGTTTAAATGCCTCAGCCAAAGCCGGTGTTACAGCTCCGGCCGGAGGAGGCGTACGAATCCAGACCACCGCCGCTGGAAGAAAAAGCCGAGAGCATTTTTTCCGGCCTGGGTGCACCACAATTGGGACATGTCAGATCGGAACCATCAGCGCCCATGCGCTGCAGCTTGTCAAAGCGATGTCCACATTGCGTGCATTTGTACTCGTAAATCGGCATCACGTCTCCTGTGTTTCGTCTGTATTTTTATACTCTTTATTCTTTTTGGATTTATCTCCACCCGGGAGATCGCAGGCGCCCGACATTCAGGTGGGGACGCCCAATTTGGGAAGAACAAATCGGGCTAAAATGAACCAGGCCGCCAGCACGAGCAAAAACTCATAATTTTCCATTTATTCAGCTTTCATTTATTTGCTCTAATATGATGAAGTAACAGACAAAAAGATTCAAAATTACCTTCCGAATTGTACCTCTCAAAGATACTGTTATTGCGTATCAAAAGCAATCAAGGAAATTTTTCAGCGGCGCTCTTCAACGCCGCTTTGGCGTACAATCGCACTTCCCAATCCTCATCGTCGAGAGCTTGTCGCAAAGTAGACTCGGCTTGTTCCGCGGGATACTTTGAAAGTGCTAACACCACCGCGCGTCTGAGTTTCGCCTCGCCGTGGTGCAGTGCATTGATCAGGGGTGCAAACCCTTTCTCCGAGTTTGATTCGCCCAAAGCGGTTGCACAAGCGCATTGCACCCACCAGGTGTCGCTCTGTAGTCCGGCGATATAGACATCCGCCGCACACTCCGAACCAAGTTTCTGCAGCGCCTCGCCGACCAGATGATAGTCGCAGTCTTTGTCCTGTTCAAAATAGTCGATGAGCGGTTGAACAGCATCTTTTGAACCGATCTCGCCCAGGGCCCAAATGCATCCGTTTGTTGTCGCCTTTTCCTCACTTTTTAATCCTTTGATAAGAAGGGGCACCGCCTCGGACGCACCCAGTTTGCCCAACGATCGTGCCGCATAACTTTCATGGCCTATTTCCGGATCTAAAAAAGCATCAATGAGTATTGGAATCGCTTGTGCTGAACCTGTATTGCCAAGCGCGCCGGTGGCAGCTCGGCGTACATGAGGTTCTTGATCGCGCAGCACATCAGCAAGCGGTTGAACAACCTTGTCGGATTGAACGGCGCCAAGGGCATCAGCACAATACCAGCGTACGATGTGATTGGGGTGGTCCAGGCAAGTGATGAGAGAATCCACGGCTGCATCACTCCCTTTCGCGAGGGCAGCAGCGGCCTGTCGTATTTCCCCGCGGTGCTGGGATGTCTTGATCGTGTGCACCCA
The DNA here is from genome assembly GCA_016928775.1 of Candidatus Zhuqueibacterota bacterium. GTDB lineage: Bacteria > Zhuqueibacterota > Zhuqueibacteria > Residuimicrobiales > Krinioviventaceae > Kriniovivens. The sequence continues at coordinate 56,228 of JAFGKD010000098.1, forward strand.
TCGGTCAATCCGAGCTTGTGATGCGGTCTCTGAACCGGAAAATTTTAGCATGCCACTATAAAAAGCGGATGCTAAAATGAGCGCAGCGGTGTAAAAGGTGATGACCGTGGCGATCTCTCGCTTTTTCTCCGGATAGGCTTTTTTGAATAACAGCTGAAAAGGCAGGATAAAAATTTTGCGCAGGAATCGTGGCAAGGGAAACAAAAAGGGCGTGCGAGCACGGTATAACGCATAGGCATCACCAAACTTGCGCTTCATTGCTCGTTCTTCCAGGAGAGCGATGCCGAAAATGATCATGGCGGCCAACAGCCATGGCAACGTGTTGGCCACATCAACATAGCGCCGCATATTTGAGCCGGGTAGAAAAAGTACGCCATAGCTCCACACAATCCAGCCGAGATATTGCGGATGACGCGAAATGCGATAGATCCAAAAGTCAGTTACATTTTGTTGGCGAATTTTTCCATAGATCCAGGCGAACACACCCATCAAAAAAATAAAGATGCCGAGTCCGGTGATGACAAAAGGCAGCTCTTTAGACAAATTTATGCCGACCAGTGAGGCGACCTGCAAAATCCATTTATATGGAAGCACGATGATATCCCCCAGGCGCATGATATCAAATGAAACATCCAGAAATGGTAACCACAGAAAGCGCAGAAAAGCGAGTCCCCCCAAAAAAAACATGGTGGCAGCAAAATGGCCAAATACCGGCAGAAAGAGCAGAATAGCCCCGGTTGAGACCAATCCACGTTTTTCAAGAACAAATCCCAATATAATCAAAAGTATTACAATCCCGAGACAAATATAGCCGATCAGGCGAATATGATACTGTGACAGGAAAAGCTCGGTCTTGAAATCTGACAGTTCATTTTGCCCGGTGGCCACATCCAGGAAACTGATCTTTTCGCCGAGCATTTGATCGACAGCTTTTGGAAGCTCCGCCGACGCGAACATCAGACCAATAGTGAACACCAGGGCCAGCAGAAAAAAAAACAAAGGTTCAAGTCGTTTCATAATTAATTTTTTATTCATGTTTATTTCCCCTTTTCGAGTTATTGAGGATTATTCTGCAACGACTCCCTTCAGGATTATCGACAAACTCGATTGTCCCCCCGTTCAGCTCCACTGCCCATTTGGCAATCGATAATCCCAATCCAGCGCCACCATTCGTCCTGGAGCGGGCATCGTCGATACGAAAAAAGCGTTCAAATACTTTATCCCGCACATCCGCGGGAACACCCGGACCGTTATCGGATATATCAACCCGGGCACAATTGTCCTTGGTCTGCGAAACAGTGACTTTTACCCGGCCGCTTTTTGGAGTATACTTTATGGCATTGTGCAAGACATTCGTCACAGCGTGCTGCAAAGTTGCTTTGTGAATGTTCAAAACAATATCATCAGAATGAGTAAATGACAAATTTATATTTTTATCCTCCGCCAAAATTCGTAACTCTTCTATCACATCGTTGATAAGCGATATTAAATCCTCCTGGGCAAATACCAACTTGACTTTGCCGGCATCGCCACGAGTCAAGATCAACAAGTTATTGACGAGTTGTGTCAACCGTTCGGTCTCTTCCAGCATACTGCCGATGGCTTCTCTGTATTTTTGTCGATTCAGATTGTGCTTTAGCGCCACCTCCCCGATACTGCGAATGGATGTCAGCGGTGTTCGAAATTCATGTGAGGCATCAGAGGTGAATCGTTTCAAACGATCAAAAGACCCTTCCAAACGGTCGAGCATGTTGTTGATCACGATTGTTAATTGTCCGATTTCATCTTTCGGGTGAACTACGGGCAATCGTTCCGAGAGTGACTGGGCCGAAATCTGCCGCGCTTTTTGGGTGATCAATTTCATAGGTTTCAGCGCACGATTCGCCAAAAAAGTGCCGCCGGCAAGCGCTAACAGGAGGATAAAATACGCTCCCGAAGATAATTTGGCTGCCAAGCCATCAATACTCTCCCGCGTTTCGCTGTCTTCCATGGCCAGCACAACAAGAAAATTATGCATTTCTTCGATTCCAGTTTGCACTTTTCTGGATTTGAGGGTATAATGCCCTTCATCCAAGATATGATCTTTCAAATCATTCTTAAAATCCTCACGCTGCATGTGGAGAGGTAAATCCAGTCGCGTCCAGGCTGTGGTGTGATAAGCGTGTTGACCGTCCTGCATGATCAAAAAAGGTATATCGTGCCCCAGATGGTACCAATCGTAAAAATCACCGCCCGATTGATAGACCACTGTACAAACAACATTGAGACTCTCATCCAGTTTTTCCATCACCAGAGATTCGAGCCGGGTTCGCACAAAAATATAGATCAGCGTCGCCGCGATCCCGTAAATCAGCATGACCACCAGGGCATTCCACAGAATTAATCTTGTTTTGATGCTCCTTCCCCATCTCATGGTTCGTCCCCCTCTTTCAGAATAAAACCTACCCCCCGGATGGTATGTAATAACTTATTGTCAAAATCTGCGTCCATCTTGGCTCGCAGTCTATTCACGTGGACATCAATGACATTGTCAAGCGGCGTCGCCCGGTCAGTGACGTGCCAGACATCGTGCACTAACATTTCCCGGGATACCACATGCCCTTGATGTCGCATCAGGTATTCCAGCAATTCGAATTCTTTTCCAGTGAGTAAAATATCACGTTTGTCGCGTGTCACTTTGCGCGTGACACAATCCATTTCCAGGTTCGCCACTTTTAGCTTTAAAGCCAGATCGATCCGGCCACGCCGCGTCAGAGCGCGAATTCGCGCCAACAATTCCGGAAAGGCAAACGGTTTAACCAAATAATCATCGGCACCGCTATCCAGGCCCAAGACTCGATCTTCGATCGCATCTTTGGCCGTGAGGATAAGCACAGGGACATCCCGGTTTTTCCGGCGTATGCCGTTCAGGATTTCAATGCCGCTCCGCCCGGGTAACATTAAATCCAGCAAAATCAAATCAAAGGTTTGCGACATGGCAAGAAAAAAACCATCCTCACCAGTTTGAGCGACAGTGACGTTGTACCCTTCCGATGCTAATCCATCACGCAGGGCTTTGGCCACTTTGGATTCGTCTTCGATAACAAGAATGTGCATCGTTCACTCATTGTTTTTCCATATGCCACGTTTCTGCTCGTGAGCTTTATGTTCAATTTCTTTATAAAATTTTAAATCCTGCGGCAAAAACCGTTCGTTGATCCGAGCGTACCCCTTTTTCAGCAGCTCTTCATTGATGCTCGTGCACCATTCCTCGCTGTTCTTTTCATTTCCGTATATTATTTGAGCAAAAGGACGACCATCATCACCATAGACAATTCCTGTTGCCAAATTATTGGTCGTGTAGGTAATAACCTTGACTCTTCTTCCTTCAATTTTGCGCTTGACAAAATCGTAGGCTTGCAAACCGATTGGCGTTGATGTATCCGGCACAACAATTCCCGTGAGTCGTACTGTAAAACCGCTGTCAAATTCGACAAGGTCACCGGAATGAACGGTTTTGACGACCAATGTATTGGCCATTGTTAAAACGGGAAAAAGTATGACAATAATCATCCGAGTTATCCTTTGCACAACAAACCTCCTTTCGTTATAAGCTATGCATGACAATGAATAGAACTATATAAAGATAACCTGGATTACGTCGATATGCAACTAAAGGTTTTCTTAAGATTTAGTAAGGCGGGCGATTTGTGGATGAGTGCTTTTCAGAAACCATCCAAATCAAAAAAAGCGGATCGATTCATCGATCCGCTTTTTGTCTAGTCCGATTTTGTTTTTCCGATAATCTGTTTAAATGGTTCGACCAAATCCATCGGCAGCGGGAAAATAATAGTTGAATTATTCTCCGTAGCAATTTCATTGAGTGTTTGCAAATAGCGCAACTGCAGGGCTTGCGGATGTTTGGCCATAATCTCGGCTGCATTAGCCAATGTTTGCGATGCCTGGAATTCGCCGTCGGCGTGGATGACTTTGGCGCGGCGTTCACGTTCAGCCTCCGCCTGTTTGGCCATAGCACGTCGCATCTCTTCCGGCAGGTCAACGTGTTTCACTTCCACCATGGACACTTTGATGCCCCACTTGTCGGTTTGCTCATCAATGATTTGCTGTAATTCGTGGTTTATTTTATCCCGGGCCGACAACAATTCGTCCAGCTCTGCCTGACCCAGCACACTTCGCAATGTGGTCTGTGCCAATTGTGAAGTCGCAAAAAGATACTCTTCCACTTCAATAATCGCTTTGTCCGGATGCAATACCTGAAAATAGAGCACCGCGTTCACTTTTACCGAGACATTATCTTTGGTGATGATATCCTGTGGTGGCACATCCATGGCGATCGTCCGCAAGCTCACTTTGACCATACGATCGACGATGGGAATGAGCAAAATGATGCCTGGCCCCTTGTATCCTATCGATCGACCCAGTCGAAAAATAACGGCGCGTTCGTATTCTTTTAAAATCTTGATCGCACTGGCCAGGATCAAGATGATAAATATGATGACAATATAAAGGGGAGAAAACATGAGCAGCCTCCTGTTTAAATGTGATTTATTGGATTTTTACGACTTTGAGTTCCAAACCGTTCACCTGCACCACCCGCACTTTATCGCCTTTTCTTATCTTTTCATCACTTACGGCTTTCCAATATTCCGCGCCGATTTTGATCGTGCCCTGCGTATGAACCGGTGTTGTGGCCACGCCGATTTTGTCAATCAAGCCGTCGGCGCCGGTCGTTGGGCGCGTTAACCGCGTTTTTATGGCCATGCCCAATGCAAAAACAAAAAATGCCGCTGTGCACAAGGTGACCGTCAGCGCCACCCGCCAATCCACGCGAAATGAAAATCCTGGCGATTCTTCAAACAGCATGATCGAGCCGAGAAACATGGCGATAATTCCCCCTATTGTTAAAATGCCAAAACTTGTCACTTTGATCTCCAAAATAAACAATACTAATGCAAACAAAATGAGTAAAATACCTGTGGTGCGAACCGGCAAAGTTTGCAACGCCATAAAGGCCAATAATATAAAAATACCTCCGGCCACCCCTGGAATAATCGAACCCGGATTGGAAAGTTCGAAAAAGAGCCCGTAAATCCCTAACATCAACAAAATATAAGCGACAGTTGGATTGGAAATGCGATACAAGATGCGGTGTCGCCAATTCATCTCATGTTCAACAATTTCAGCATCTCTGCTCTTCAAAATGCGTATGTCCCCATCGGCCAATTCAACTTCCCACCCGTTTATGGCGACCAGCAGACTGTCCTGGGTTGGCGCAACGAGATCAACGACATTGAGCTCAACCGCTTCGTTTTCATTAATTGACACACTTTCGCGCACGGCTCGTTCGGCCCAGTCGGCATTGCGGCCGCGTTTTTCAGCAATACCGCGCACCCAACTGGCGGTATAATTTGTCACTTTTTCGCTCATGACTTGCGATGTGTCTTGTTGTCCGCCGATTCCCACAGGATGCGCCGCGCCGATATTTGTCCCCTCATCCATCGCGGCAATGTGGCACGCCATGGTGATAAAGACGCCTGCTGAAACCGCACCGGCGCTGCTTGGGGCAATGTACATGATCACCGGAACTTTGGCTTCAAGGATAGTTTTTACAATATCTTGCGTCGCCTGTAAAAGCCCGCCTGGTGTATCCATTTGAATAAGCAAAGCTTCGAATTCCCCCTCTTCGGCGCGTTCCACACTATCGTTGATAAATTTGGCGGAGAGGGGATTGATATCCCCTTCAATGGTAATTTTTAGAATTTCTCCTGGCTCCGCAAGCAGTATCAGGGGACATAACAAAAAAAGGGAGAATATTTTAACGTTCACAACGACCTCTTTCTCTTTTCATTAAAATAAAAATTAAATAGCATAACCGCAATCAGAATAATGGATTTACCACAAATAACAACAGGAAATTGGTGAATATTCTCCAAACTTTTACTTGACATTTAATATCAATTTTCACACATTAATCCAGCGCCTGTGAGCGGCACATATAAAGAACCAACACCTTAAAGTTGGGAACTTTGCTCTGATTGCGTATTACATGCCTCTTAATCCCTAGCGGGATCTTGTGGACGTAAAAAGCAATATAGGCGGTGCCCACCGTGTCAGATGGGTTCTTTATCCATCAACGCTCACAGGTTTTTTTATGCCCTCCCCTCATATAACATCCAACCGATCCAGACTCCTGTATTGAATGGCTTCACTGACGAACTCTGGTTTAATTGTGTCCGCCTCTTCGAGATCAGCAATGGTGCGAGACACTTTGAGAATTCGGTCATAGGCGCGCGCCGACAGGCCAAGCTTGGTGATCGCCATTTTTAGCAGTTCGTGGCCCTGATCATCCAGTTTACAGAATGTACGAATTTCTTTGGAATCCATGCGGGCATTGCAAAAGAGATTGCCGTGATCAGCAAAGCGACGCAGCTGTCTCTGGCGAGCCGCTTCCACCCGCTCCCTTATTTTCTGCGAGGATTCTCCGGTCATGGTGCTGCTCAGCTCTTTGTATTTGACAGCCGGCACATCAACGTGAATATCGATCCGATCCAGTAATGGCCCTGATACGCGTGACAGATAGCGCTGTACCTGCGGCGCCGAACAGGTGCACTCCTTGTTAGGATCGGTATAAAAACCACAGGGACAGGGATTCATCGCGGCGGCCAACATAAATTCCGCGGGGTATGTGAGCGACAACATCGCTCGCGAAATGGTGACTGTACCATCCTCAAGTGGCTGGCGCATGACTTCAAGCACATTCTTTTTAAACTCGGGCAGCTCATCCAGGAACAATACACCATGATGCGACAAGCTCACTTCCCCGGGTTTGGGGATCGTGCCGCCACCGATGAGACCCGCATCGCTGATGGTGTGATGCGGCGCACGAAATGGGCGCGTCGCAATCAGGGCTTCACCTGACGAGAGACGCCCGGCAACCGAATGAATCTTGGTTGTCTCTAATGCTTCCCGCAGTGTCATGTCCGGAAGAATGCTTGGAATACGCTTTGCCAACATGGTTTTTCCCGAACCCGGCGGCCCAATCATAATGATGTTGTGTCCACCGGCTGCAGCGACTTCAAGCGCTCGCTTGACGTGTTCCTGGCCCTTGACATCCTGAAAATCGAGCTGATAGTGTCGACGCTGCGCAAACACCTGATTGACATCGATGTGAAATGGTTCGCGTGCCTCGCCGTTCAGAAATGCGACGGTATCCATGAGAGAGTGCATTGGCAGGACATCGAGATCGCGTGCCATAGCTGCTTCCTTGGCATTTTCCGCCGGCAAAATAATTCCCTTTGCTGGACTCTTGACAATTTGCGCCGCAATGGGTAACACCCCTTTTGCCGGCCGCAAAGAGCCGTCCAGACTGAGCTCGCCGATAATGATATAATCTTCCAGCTTTTCCACGTTCACCTGTCCGTTGGCCGCGAGGATACCAATGGCAATGGGCAGATCAAACGCTGTCCCCTCCTTTTTCACATCAGCGGGAGCCAGGTTGATGGTGATCTTTTTAATCGGAAAACGAAAACCGGAATTTTTCACCGCCGCCTGCACGCGATGATTCGATTCCCGTACCGCCCCCTCCGGCATACCAACAGTGAAAAATTTGGGCGTATTGCTTTCAAGGTGCGCTTCAACTTTGACGATATAGGCATCAATGCCGAGAACCGCTGCGCTGAGAACTTTGGAGAACATGCCCACCCCCGTATGTCCTGAATACAAGGATTAAAAACGTATGCGACTACTTATAAGAGATACAAATAAAGTCGAATAATACTCACTGTCGTCTGAAAAAATGCGATCACGTTGGGAAATTGAGGTTTTGATTTTATCCGGCTCATTGTCAAAACACTCAAAAGCAAAATAAAGGTGCTCCGGATCATAGGCCAAATGAACGATGGTGTGCTGTAAAAGGGTGTCGCCAAAAGATGGATTGTAGGTGATAAAAAGTGTATCAATACGGCAATTCTGCCAAAGTTTTTCTTCTATTACGCCGTCTATTGTTGGAGGAACGTCAGTTTTAAATGGAAGCAAAGTGTTGGCCGTCTCCGAGGAAGCCGCAGCCGACAAAAGTTCAGTGATGAGAAAAAGAACAAAAGCAATGTAACCAAGTTGATGACGCTGCATGAGGTTTCTCTCCCAAGGAATTTCCAGGACTCGTTAAGAGACGTACCTTGTAGCGCATTGGTTACATCATATCAAAAATTATTCATAGTCTTTTGCTTTGATATAAACCAGTATCAGCGATTGAATCGTGGTGGCGACCATTAACAATAAAGCAAACAAAAAAAAGAAAAGACTCATTTTTTGTGAAACAGGATTAAAAGCTGCGGAGACACCCAACAACAGAATCGGTTCCGCTCGGAAGGCGAAGCGCCAGATGACCTTCTCGTGCGGGTCCGGCACGGCGCCGCGATGATTGGCGTAGGCCACGATAAAAGGCGGCAACAGGATGCAAAACAACAGCAGAAAGAGCAGCATATGCATAACATGATCCGGCCAGGGAAAGTCGAGATAAAAAAAACCGGCGATAATCAACGCATCAACAAAACGGTCGACCGTACCATCCCAGAAAGATCCGTATTTTGTCGAAGTACCGGTATAACGGGCAACCCGGCCATCGATAAAATCGCACATGCCACTGATGACGAATAATAAAATTCCCCAATATAAATGATCTAACGCAACCAAAACAAAAGCGACAAATGCAACAAGCAGTGACAGGGTGGTCCAGGTGTTTGGCGACAAAAACCTGAATGTCTTCCCGATCACATTTCGAATCCACGGCTTGTCAAAGATGTCCTTTTGGACCGCCATTTTTACACCGACGGGATCAATTTATCGACCGGAATACCACAGAGGAATTTAAAGGTTGTATCACCTGCATTACGATATTGGTGCTGTGTATTTGGTGGCACGAGAACAACATCACCGGGCGCAAGATCGTGCCAGACGCCGTCGATGTTCACCCTGCCTTTTCCTTCTACAATAAAATTTTCATGCTCATAGGGATGCGAATGATAAGGTGAATGGCCGCCAGGATCTATTTCTATCATACGCAATTTATACACCGGGGCGCCGTCATGCACATCGTCAATGAGAACGCGAATTTTCGCGCCGGGTGCTGTTGGACCAAATTCGACCGCTTTAATATCAGTGTAATGCGCGACTTTTCCTTTTGACATAATCGTCCTTTTTATAAAAGTCCCATCTTGCAAGATTCATCATACCATCACGACGCACCACTGATCAAATCCCTCAATATCCTGCGCTACGTGATCGTTGCTTATTCTAACAGTGAAAACTCCAGACTTAATCCAACGCCGGGGGTGATGAACTTTTCCGCATATTCTTGTTTGAAGAGCGAAATGGCGTTTTCACCTGTACAATGAGTGGGCGAGACATATTGCACGCCAAGCGCCTTGAAAGTGGAAATGATGTCGAGCACCTGTTTTTTTGAATGTCGATTGAGATGGAATCCGCCCATAACAAGGTGAAGAGAATCATCCGGAAATTGCTCGCGGCCAGCTTTGACAATGTCGACAATTCCCGGGTGCGCGCACCCGGTGATAATCACCAATCCATCAGTAGTTCTGATGGCGATCGATTGTTCGTTCGCCGGCCCGGGCATTTCGCCAAGAGTGAATACAGCATCAGCAATCTGCTGGGGCGCTTTGACGAGAACAACTTTTTTGAACTTTTCGACTTCCTGTGCCGTGCCTGGCAGATAGACGACCGCCTCGGGATTCGCTTGTATCACCCTGGTCAAGCCGCCCGTATGATCCCAATGCATGTGTGAAATAACAACTGTGGAGAATGTTGTTTCACCAAAGCCTAAAGCAGTCAAATTATCGAGCAAAATTTGTCCGTCATTACCGGTGTCAAAAAGGATCGTTTCTTTTGGCAACTCTAAAACAGCCGCAAATCCCCATTCAGGCGTACAATTCGGATTGAGGCTGGTATTATCAAACACAGTGGTAATTTTTACAGCACCCATTATTTGTTCTCCTAAAAGCATAAAAAGAAATAGAACGAAAGTTATTTTTTTCATGATTTTGCCTCACGATTTACATTTTTGCGCAAAGCGAGCATTCGCCGTCTCGCGCTGCGTCGGTTGGGCGAAAATGCTGAGCAAACAAAAAATACAATCGTTGCGGTCAAAACGATTGTTGCTCCGGAGGCGATATCAAACCAAGAGGATAAAAACAAGCCAATCCAGGTTGAAGCAACGCCAATGAGCACAGATAACAGCATCATTTTTTTGAAATCATCCGTTAGCTGATGTGCCGCAGCGGCAGGTGCGACTAACAGCGCCGAGACCAGGACGATTCCCACCGCTTTGATGGACATAACAATCGTTACGGCGATCAAGGTCAGCATTAGATAATTCAGAAAGCGGACCGGCAGCCCGGCGACCCGGGCGGCTTCACTGTCAAATGTCAAAAAGAAAAATTCCTTGAACAGAAGAATAATCGTGCCGAAAACGATGACGCTCAGGATAATCGCCGCCCACATATCAAAAACCGTGACCGCCAGAACATTGCCAAACATATAGCCAAACAAATCAATTGTATAGCCCTTGAGAGAACCGATGAGCAGCACACCCAAAGCCATCGTTGAAGCGAAAAAAATACCAACAGCCGTATCTTCTCTCAAACGATTGCTTTCGCTGACCAGACCTATGCCCCAGGCAACCGCCGTACAGAACAGAACAGCAGTGAAAAATGGATTGAGGCCCGTAAAAAATCCGAGAGCGACGCCACCAAATGAAGCGTGCGCAACACCAGCACCGATGAATGACATACCGCGAAGAACAATATACACTCCGATCACTGCACAGAGCGCTCCGGTCACAGTTGCGACAACGAATGCTCGCTGCATGAATTCAAACTGCAAAAGCTCGATCAATGGGTATGCCCTCCGCTTTTTGCGGGAGTGACAACCATGTGCGGCACAGCACCGTGACCAAAGAGCATGGCATCACAGCCATACATCTTTTCCAGCGTGTCGCCGGCTAAAACTTCTGCGGGCACACCATGCGCCACCAGGGTGCGATTCAGACAAGCCACAGCGCTAACATAGCGCGAAACCACACCGATATCATGCGAGACGAGAACCAGAGTCAATTTCATTTTTTCGTGCATGGCATGCAGCCACTCATAAAAACTTTCGGCAGCGTTCACATCCAGCGCTGCGGTTGGCTCATCCAATAGCAAAATTTCCGGCTGCAGGGCCAATGCTCGCGCGATAAGCACGCGCTGACGTTGCCCACCGGACAGGCGGCCAATCTGACGATTCGCGAGGTCGGTAATTTCAACCAGCTTCATGGCAGCGTCAACAGCCTCAAGATCAGATTCTCCGGCACGTTTACCGATGCCAATTTTTCGACTGCGTCCGAGCAATACGACGTCTTTTACCCGAATAGGAAAATTAAAATCTATTAAAGCATGCTGCGGTACATAACCGATGCGATCCCGCTCAACGCCCAGTTCAGCAGGATTTTTGCCAAATATTTGAATCGAACCGGAAATTGGCAAAGTTAATCCCAGAATGGTTCGCAAAAGCGTCGTTTTTCCGGAGCCATTCGGGCCGAGCACGCCCCAAAACTCGCCGCGGCGAATATCGAACGTAATATCTTCGAGCACCAGTTTATCCTGATAAGCCACTGAAAGGTGGCGCGCACTTATAAGTACATTATCGTTCATGTCACTCTTTTAACACATTCTCCATCTGTGCAACGTTATATCGCAAAAGATCGACATAATTAAATAATTGTTGGGAACCGCCGAGCGGATCAAGCGCAACCAGACCGATATCACTCTCATCGGCAATCATTTCAGCCACGCGGCTGGGGAACTGGGCTTCGACAAAAATGGCCCTGGCACCGATCTCTTCTACCGTCGCAATAATATCGGCAACATCTTTGGGACTCGGCTCCATGCCAGGTCGTTTCTCAATCACCCCCGCCAATTCCAGACCATAACGTTCCGCAAAATAAGCCCATGCCGGATGAAAGCAGACAAAACGTTTCTGCTCCCAGGAATTTACCCTGTCTTGAATATCCTGATCAACGATTTTCAGATGCTCTATATAAAGAGCCGCGTTACTTTCATAGTAGGATTTGTTGTGCGGATCAATATCAGTCAGCGCCAAAGAAATCTTTTTCACCTGAAAGATCGCATTCAAAGGATTGAGCCACACGTGTGGATTGCCGTGTGCGTGATGTTGATGATCGTCCTCGAGAATGGTGAGACCTTTAGAAGTAACAGTTGTTTTAATACCGGCCAAATTATCCATGACTTTGTCCAGCCAAAACTCGAGTCCGGCGCCGTTAAAAACAAGCACGTCGGCTTTTGCCAGTTTGCGCATCAATCCAGGTGTCAACTCAAATGAATGAGGATTAGCGCCCGGCGGGACAATGGTGAACACCTCTACCTTATCGCCGCCCACTTGCTTGACAAAATCAGCCAATGGTGGAATGCTTGCTGCGACAAAAAGAGTCTCTTTTTGTTGATCCGGTTTCGAGCACTGTATAAACAGGCCAATCAGCAGGAGGAATACTGGTATTTTTTTCATGATAGTTTTTCAGGTTTGATCACGATAAATATAAAAGTTTCGACACCAAATTCAACGAGAAATTTCCAAATCTTCAATCTCCACCCAGGCGCGTTTGCCCCAGCTTTCCAGTCCTTTTTCAGCCAGCTGTACGCCTTTGGCGCCTTCGAGCAGACTCCAGCGGAACGGCTCATTGAGAACAACATGACGTAAAAAGAGCTCCCACTGCGCCTTGAAGGCATTATCATACGTTTCCTGGTCCGGTACTTTGGCCCAGCCATCGTAAAAGTTGATAGGCTGCTCAATATCCGGATTCCAAATCGGGCGTGGTGTGTTACCATAATGCTGTATCCAGCAATCGCGCAGACCGGCGACGGCAGAACCTTTGGTGCCATCGACGTGCAGCGTCAATAAATCATCGCGGCGCACGCGCGTCACCCAACTGGAATTGATCTGCGCAATGATACCTCCTTCGAGCTGGAAAGTAGCAAAAGCTGCATCATCAGCGGTGCATTGATAAGGATGACCATTTTCATCAATACGCTCTGGGATATGCGTGACACCGAGGCAGGAGACCGATTTCACCTTGCCAAAAAGATGATCGAGCACGTACCGCCAGTGACACAACATATCGACGATGATCCCTCCATCCTCTTCCTTGCGATAGTTCCACGAAGGTCGTTGCGGCGGCACGGTATGGCCTTCGAACACCCAATAGCCAAATTCCCCGCGCACGGCAAGGATACGGCCGAAAAAATCATTTTCCATCAAACGCCTGAGCTTGATCAAGCCAGGCAGCCATAGCTTGTCCTGCACGACACCATTTTTCACCCCGGCCTGCCTTGCCAGGGTATAGAGCTCCAGGGCATCCGCCGTGTTGGTTGCAGTCGGTTTTTCGCAATAGATGTGCTTGCCTGCCGCAATGGCTTTTTTCACATTGGGAACGCGCAAGCCGGTGAGCGCTGCATCAAAATAAACGGCATATTCATTATCCGCCAGTACGACATCCAAATCCGTGGAAAAATTTTCCATACCAGACAGGTCACACAGTCTGGTCAATTTGGTTTTATTGCGTCCGACAAGAATGGGATCCGGCATAATGGACTCGTCGGCGCTGATGCGCACGCCACCCTGCTTGATAATCGCGACGATGGAGCGCAAAAGATGCTGATTCGTACCCATACGGCCGGTGACGCCGTTCATGATGATGCCGACTCGATGAATTTTTGCCATGCTAGTGTTCCCTTATTTCACAATGATCATTTTTTTGAAATCAGTAAAGGTCTCGCTTTTACTGCTTACCTCAAGTCGATAAAAATAGAGACCTGACGCAAATTTCATCCTGTTCATATCCGTTGAATCCCATTGGTACGTATGAATACCCGCATCTTTAGGCGCATCAAGGAGCGTTCTAACTTTTTGCCCTAGTGTATTGTAAATCTCTAGTTTTACGTGTGCCGGTTCCGGCAAACTGAAGGAGATGGTCGTGCATGCATTAAATGGATTGGGATAATTTTGCGACAACTCAAAATAATCGGGTGTTTTTTCCTGCGTTTCAACAGCGGCAAAATCAAGGGGCATGGTCATCTCGTAAACATCTGACGACGTGAAGGGCTTATCCAACACAATTTTGACCATATCGCCGGCTTGCGGATTCCGGTGTTCCGGTAGAAGCGATTCATTGATTAATCGGAAATCCCAGGTGATCCCAAGTGTATCATCCAGAAAAATAATTTCATCTGTACGTGTTCTATCGGTAAAACCGGTGAATTTTCCTTCCTGACCGGGGAGCACATCCCGCTCCCAAAAGCCAAAATTGATATATTTGTCTGTTGTAAGATTCTTTACTTTAAAGTTAACCGGCGTTGGTGGCAACGTTCTTGTGCTGCTAACGACCAGTTCTAATGAGGTATCGATACCGACCTCTCCAAATTCTATTTGATAATCAGCAGCTTCCTGATAGCCCTCTGTTCTGGAGTAGCGAAATCTTTCCAAATAAAAATCATAAATGAGCGGATCGTTCCAACCGGATTCATGCTCATTAACAGCAAAAACCGGGGGATTTTCAAAATCAATGCGAAAACCATCCGCAACATAGGCCAATGATTGACCAGTGATCGCATCCCGCACAGGTTCCGCGTTAAAAAGCCTTGACTCCTCTGTCAAGTCCAGAAGCGTAAAGTTTTTCGTTATCCGGTTGGCACCTTCGATAGTATCCGCAAACGTGATTCGGTAGGTATGATTTAGTTTAATATCTCTACGGTCAACGACCATCAAGTGGACTTGCCCGGTGGCGGGGCCTTTTATATGGCGCGCTAAAGTCGAACCTGATGTATTTGGATCCCGTGGCATACATAAAACAATATGAGAATCATACTTTTCAATCTCACTATCAAAGTATATTCGACTTTCGGCGGGAGGAATTCCCAATTCAGGGGCACCATGGTCATATGCAGTCATCGCATAATAATAATCCTGACCGTTAACCACATTGTTATCTATATATTCATGTTGAATCCCGGTATTGTCACCCAGGTAAAATGCTTTACCGTTGACAGGGAGTGCCGAGTTGCCAGAATATTCATTGACCAGGTCAAATTGCGCGATTGGTGCCTGGTTGTTAAAATTGAGGGTTGTCGATCGATAGATTTTATAACCCTCAAAATCCATTCCGGTGACAGGATCAATATCCTGTTCTGCTTTTTCATCCCACAAAAGACGAACTTTGTTATCACCAGGTATAGCCGTGAGTACAGGAGGGAGCGGTCGTTGTTCAAGGAGATAATTGTTTTTATATGCTGTGTTTGAATTTTGCACCGTTGTCAGCAGCTGTTCAAAATTGACCGCAAACAATAATCCAATAGAAAAGCGCTGGACTTGATCGGGCGGCATGTTAAAATAGCCGGAACTGAAAGTAAAATCGACGTCGCCTGGATGGGGCAGCACATGAAAGTAACCCGGTATAAAGTTCTGCCAGACGCCTTCATCATCACTGTGGGGGATATGGCCATAGATTACTGTACTAAAACTGGAAAGTCCAATCATATCGGTTTCATCCACATCGGTTTTGTCAAAATGGGGTTCGCCGTTTGTTGGAATACCGTCGCCTTCACCGACATCGCCGGTATGGGCTAAACCATCTTGTCCGACATCGTCGGTTAAGACGGTCCAGTCACCATCATTATCTATATTATCATCGCGACGCTCATCCAAAAGAATGTTTGCAAGACCTTCGCCTGTATAATAGTCAATATACTTTTTGCCGACGTTGAGAAAGCTCCGAAAAACCTCGTCGCCCGCGCCATATGTATAGCCATAGTTTTCATCGATGATACCGTTAAAATTATCATCAATTAAATTTGCCGGAATTTCCTCAAAGACATCGCCGGCCTCAAAATGATACTCATGATCGAGGTGGGTGATCGTCACCCCATCTTCAGGCATGACTGTGACCGTCCGTTCAAAAGTCGAATAGTCTATGAGGATGATAGGATCACCCGGATTAATCACCATGGGGGCAAACATTTCTTCAGTGATGACTTTGCCGGCACCATTCTGACCATCATTGTCGTTATCAATGCCATCAACAGCATTGCCGGCGGTTTCGAAAAATGCTGTGCCCAGATAGCCGACAGGAGACCAGCCACCGTCACCTATATCATCTTCATCATAACTGTAAGCGAGATTGGCATCCATATCATAACCGTTGAGATCATCAGCACCGTCACCGCCACCATACATTGACCGCCCTATTACATCCAAGATGTTGAATCCAAACACCATCTTTTTGTGATCGTAAGTGCCGATGTTTTCAAAGTCATATAACATATAAAGGACATCTTGTACTTTTTGCGCGGACCACTGGAAGCCGCGAATATAAGCCCGCATACCCAAGCCACCACGGGTTTTGTCAGTATTGTCCGGATCAAAATTGAATTCCTGATTTTGATAGTCATCCACGACAAAATAACACTCTTCATCCGCATTGATTTGATTTTTGCCAAAATAGCCGTTCCACGCGTTTGGCCATCCAGGATCGTTGACATCATCGTGTTTGTCCGGCCAGGACTCGGGCCAGGTCCACGGCGATTGGCTCATAGCAACATGTTCGCTTTCGGGATTTGAAAAACCAGGCAGCGGCAAGAAAGTCCACCATTCGCCGTTTGGGCCACTGTCTCCTGCACCGGATTGTGTTTGGCTTGCTACACCAATGACGGTGCTGAAAATGTGTCTCGTTTGGTTGTTGTTGTCTATCACTTCCGAGCCGAGAAAAGGCGCACCCAGATTTAAATAATTGTGTTGAGAGTATAGGGGCCATTCACCGCCAATAAAAATACCATCTGTCGTATAGCCCAAACTGCCGTCATTTTGAAAGGTCAGTCGCAATTGATTGCCGGAGAAAATCCCGGTGACAATATTCGCCTCGTCGCCATGCAGGTTATCCAGCTGGGCATGGGAGCTGGTTGAGATTAATATGCCAAGAACGATACTTGCCACGATTTTAGTGTGTTTCGAATCCATAGTCTCCTCGCCGATGCTTTGTTTGGGGTGTGTGGCCTTATTTGTGTTAAAGGCATAAAACTGCTATGTTCAATCCAATGTATATTTGGCCTTATTTCAAAATAATCATTTTTTTCGTTTCAACAAACGATTCCGTATCGCTCTCGGCACGCAATTGATAAATATAAAGTCCCGCGGCGAGCTTGATGCCGTAATCATTCGTTGTATCCCAATTGATTTTGTGCACAGCGGCTTGTTGAGCATCATTGACCAATGTCCGGACTTTTTGGCCGATGGCATTATAGATTTCCAGTTTCACGTACGCCGGTCTGGGGAGAGTGTACGAAATTGTTGTTGAAGGATTGAACGGATTGGGATAATTTTGCGAGAGCTGAAATGTCACGGGTCGCTGAGACGTTTGCTGCTCAACCTGAACAAAATCATCCGGCATGGTCATATTGAAGACATCCGCGGATGTAAACGGTTTGTCCAGGAAAATCTTGACCATATCTCCAAGGCCCGGATTGCGGCGCGTTTCTGCGTCAGTTTGAACAAGGATAAATTGCCAGGTCACCACATTGTTTGCGTCCAGAAAGATAATTTCATCTGCGCGCGTTCTGTCTGTAAAAGCGGTAAATTGTCCTTCTGTTCCGGCAAGCACATCTCGTTCATAAAAACCAAAGTGAATGTAGGTATTTGTGGTCAGGTTTTTTACTCTAAAATTGACGGGCATTGATGGTAATGTCCTTGTCGTCGAAATCGCAAGTTCAACAGAGTTTGCTATACCGACCTCACCAAATTCGATTTGATAATCGGCGGCTTCGGGATACCCCATGGTTCTTGAGTAGCGGTAGACTTTAAATTCAAAGTTATAAATCGCCGGATCATTCCAGCCTGATTCCGTTTCCTTTACCATAAAACAGGGTGGATTGTCAAAATCGATGCGAAATCCATCGATGACATAGGGTATAGGCGTGTTGGTGTTGCCGTCAAGAAGCGGCATGGTAGTGAACAGCATTGTCCCGGCCGTTTTATCTTTGAGACTAAAGTTTCGGGTTCGCCAGTTGCCGGTATTGTCGAGCAGGGTGTCCTCAAACGTCACCTCGTAATCATGATTTTCTTTGATTTTTTCCCGATCCACAACCGAAAGATGTACCTGACCCGTCGCGTGTCCAGCGATATGGCGCGCCTGACTGGTTCCCGATGTGTAGGGATCTCGCGGCATACAAAAAGCGACGTTTGTGCCGTATGTGCCAGTCTCGACATCAAAGCTTATACGACATTCGGAAGGCGGTATGTCCATCTCCGGTGCACCGTGATCGTAAGCGGTAATTGCATAGTAATAATCGTGGCCATTCACCGCGGTGTTATCAATATATTCGTGCACGATCCCTGTATTGTCACCTAAATAAAATGGTTTCCCATTCACGGGCAGCGACGAATAACCCGAAAAGTCATTTACAAGATCAAACTGAGCAATGGGGGTGAGATTGTCAAAGTTTAACGTTGACGAGCGATAAATCCTGTAGCCTTCGAAATCCATACCGGTGATCGGATCAATTTCATATTCAGCGCGATCATCCCACAAAAGCCGAACCTTGTTATCAGCGGCAATGGCCTTCAATGTCGGAATAAAAGGGCGTTTTTCCATCACATAATTGCGGCTATAGACGGTATGGGCGCTTTGCACGGTTGGGAGAAATTGTTCAAGACTGATCGCGCACATCAATCCCAGTGAGATACGCTGAAATTGAGCAGGAGCCATACCAAAGTAGCCGGAGCCGAAAAAGATTTCAACACCACTATTTTGAAGTAACGCGTTAAAATAACCAGGGGTGAGGTTGTTCCAAACGAGTTCGTCCTCATAATGCGGAATATCCATCCAAAAATACAAATTATAGCTCGTCAAACCGAGCATGTCGCTTTCATCCACATCTGTTTTGTCAAAGTTGGGTTCACCGGAGGTGGGACGTCCGTCCCCTTCACCAGGATCACCTGTAAAGGCTGCACCATCCTGGCCAACGTCGTCGTTTAAAACGTTCCAGTCGCCATCATTGTCAATACCATCATCGCGGGATTCATCTAACAAAATGTTGTTGGTGCCGGCACCCGAAAAATAGTCGACAGCTTTCAAGCCGACATTCAGATAAGTGACGAATGAATTTGGACCCTCCCCAACCTCTGCGCCGTTGCTTTCATCGATCAAGCCGTTCAGGTTATCGTCAAAAAGATTGTGCGGGATTTCCTCCACAATTTTTCCGGGCCAAAATTTGAAAACGAGGTCATGAAACGGAATGCGCAAGGTGTCGGCAGGCATTATCTGTTTTTGACGCTGAAAAGTATTATAATCAATGAGAATGATGTTTTCGCCTTGATTGAGTGTTTTGGGGACAAACATCGATTCTTCAATGATAATCCCGGACCCGGCATTCCCATCGCCATCATTATCGATGCCATCCACGGCATTGCCTGGCGTTTCCAAAAGCGTGCCACCAAAATAGCCCACCGGGGTAAATCCGGCGCCTATATCGTCAAAATCGAACTGGTAAGCCACATTCATTGTTTGATCAAAACCGCCCATATCATCACCGCCGTCTCCTCCTAAATTTGAGTCTCCCATATTATTGCCGATTTTAAAACCAAAGACCATTTTATCGTGTTGATAGGTGCCGATATTTTCAAAATCGTAGTGTAGAAAAAGGATATCGTCCAACCTTTCATAGTCCCATTGAAATCCGCGCACAGTCATGCGCATGCCAAGACCACGACGATTGGGATCGTTGTCGTCCGGGTAAAAGTTGAACTCACGATTTTGGTAGTCGTCGGCGACAAAATAACATTCTTCATCAGCATTTATAACATCTTTGCCAAAATAGCCGTTCCATGAGCCGACCCAGCCTGGATCTAAAAGATCATCCATTTTGTCCGGCCAGAAAGAGGGCCAGCTCCAGGGGGATGTGCTCGTGGCAATTTTATTGACCTCAGGATTGTAAAAGCCGGGCAGAGGCAGGAATGTCCACCACTCGCCGGTCGGTCCTTTGTCACCTGTTGAAGCAGCTATATCGATACTGGTCACTGTACTCACGATGTGGCGGAGGGCATTAGTATTGTCAATCACCTCAGAGCCTAAAAAAATGTTACCGTCGATCATGTACCAATGCCCTGAGTTGATCGGCCATTCACCCGCAAAGTCGTCCGGTTGTTTGCGGCCCAGGGTGCCATCATTATAGACTGTCGTTCGAAACTTATTGCCGGCTAAAACGCCGGAGGTATGGTTGGCAAAGTCACCGTGCAGGTTGCCCATTTGCGCATACAGGCACGTTGAAAAAAAAACATTGAAAATCATACGCAATACAATTTTATTGAATTTATTATACATGGTCACCTCCCTGAATTATTGATCATTTATCACGTTCATCACTTAAATGGATTCCGGACTCCCTCGGAAAGACTTTAACTAAAGATAGCTCTGGTCAGCATTGCAGCACTAAGAATGGTTCAGATAAGCGTGAAGAATTTTTTTCAAAAATACATCCTGATCTTCCGCCCAATATCGGTTTGAAAAAATTTCGACTTCATGATAGCCATGAAAGCCCGCTTGCTCCACCCAACCACGAATTTGCTTGATATTGATGCAGCCTTCTCCCATCAAGCCACGGTCATTCAGGATATCCTCCAGTGGATATTTCCAGTCACTTATATGAAACGCAAAAAGGCTGCCCATCTCGCCACAACGATGTATCTGCTCCTCAAGCTCGGGATCCCACCACAGGTGATAGACATCAACAGCAATACCAACGGAATTTGAACCGATCGTCTCAACCATATCATTGGCTTTGGCCAGGGTATTGATGGCTGAGCGCGTATCGGCGTACATGGGATGCAGGGGCTCAATGGCAAGCTTAATACCGTGAGACTCTACCTGGGCCAGCACAGTTTCAATGCCAATTTTGATCTGCATACGGGACTTGCCGAGTGATTGTGTTGGTTCAGCCCCACAGACCAGGACAACCAATGGCGCACCAAGAGCGACGGCCTCATCTATGGCTTGTAAATTATCACATATCGCTCGACGTCGCTCTGCCGGACTCGATGCCGGAAAAAAACCACCACGACAAAGCGAAACAACATGCAAGCCATATGATCTGAGCATTTCTCCCACTTTGTACGGATCTCGACCTTCCAGCGCCTGACGCCACACGGTAATACCTTTGATGCCGGCCTGCGCATATTTTTCCGCCGCGACTTCAATGGGCCATGGTTTTGTGGTGATGGTATGAAGGCACAACCTGGACAAATCATTGACAGGAGAGGGATTCATGCCACACATCCATAAAAGGTGTAATATTCTTTATCGGCTAAAATACGCTGCACACAGAGAGCAAGCTCGCGGGCGTGATAGTCACCCCACATACTCGATTCGCCGCAGGGTATCGAGTAGCCGGCCGGTATATTATCCCAGCCATTTGGCCGATGATAGATGGAATGGAGAATCAAGCCTTGATGCGACGAATCGACGCTCAGGTAGGGTTCATCCAACAGTGAATCGAGCACCGTGAGTCCCGCTTGCCAATAGCGCTGTCCCGGTTCATGATCCCCGCGTTTGTCCAAATAGCGCCCCAATCGCAAAAGCCCCTGGGCGCCAATAGCGGCAGCCGAACTGTCAACGGGTTCGTATTCATTAAACGGATCAGAGCGGCGATCGAGATAATCACCCAAATCAATCAAATGTGGTGCACCCGTATCCCAATAGGGAATACCGTCTGTGGGGGTATTTTCGATATAAAAATCGCACGTAGCTTGTGCAGCTTTAAGCATATAGTCCTCGATGGCACCGCGACCGCCAAAAGCCTCCAGCTCGGCATCATCAATTTTTTCCAGTGCTTCCAACTCCTCAGGGAAACCAAGCATCGCCCAGGCGAGGCCGCGCGTCCAGGTGCTATAACCGGAAAATCCCTGCTGCGCATTGGGACAGCGATAGGCGCCGTCTCTGGTGTTGAAAATTGACTCATGCGCCACGCGTCCGCGACGATCATAGGCATCTCGTCCCGTTCCATAATAGACCGAAAAATTTGCCGTCGTTTTGATGTGGGCTAACGCGCGTCCTAACAAATTGATGCGGACATCGTTCTCCGCCTGCAGGACAAAACCAAGAAGATGACTCACAACGAGAGATCGACATGATCGAATCGTATCGACAAACAAGGAATGTGGTCCGTTAAAAGAACAAATATAGCCACCATTTTTGAGCGGCGTCCAGCGACTCGCTTGCACGGCGCCGGAAATTTTCAGAGCCAATTCGTAATAATTTTTCTCATGCTCATCGAAGGGTATTCTTCCTTCGTGCATCAAACGTAACAAATTGCCATAGGTACTGATATTGTTAAAGCCATGGTCATGCACACCTATATGACTGACATGCGGTGCCATGTATTTGATGGTGTTTTGCCGACCGAGGCGCAGAAATTGTTCATCATCGGTCGCATCATATTGTAAAATGGCGGAGCCATATTGAAAACCCTGCGTCCATTCGGTCCAGCCTCGACTTGTATAGTGCCCATTCACCGTAAAGACGGGGGAACCTTGCTCTACATCATAACGCTGCTCAATAGACAAAATTTTCTCCGCCGAAAGCTGCCAAAAGGTATTTAATTTTGTGACCAGATCAGTCGGTTTAAGATTAAAATTGATATTCAGCATAAAATGTGCACTCCTGATAAATGAGCATAATGAATACAACCGTGAATTATCCGCGAATCAATAATCCAGCCGATAAAACTTTCGGCACCGGCGCTGAATGTTACGAAATGACCGCACAAAAGGCAAGTTAGAAAATCACGTATTTTGATTTCATAAATGCTGAAAAATTTTTCATATTTTTCATTAATCACTTGCATTTTTATTAGAAAGTTTCTATATAAAATATGATTTTCATTCAGTAATGCAAGCCTGGTTTAGAATTCATAAAAAGTGGTATCAATTCACGTGATGTTCACGCTATTTTTCCACAACTTTCGAAATATCAGTCATTGCAAACAACAAAAGGCTTGTTTTCTATCCTATCATCTACCCTTTTATTATTGTCTCTATTATTAATATCAGTCAATTTACCTGAGAAGGTGCATAGACAAGAGCAACGATAAACTACTGGCAGTAAAGTATATTCATAATAGAAGAATCAATCACCAAATTAAGGAGAGGCATTATGAGACGAGTCACGATTTATCTGACGAGAGTGGTATGCGCAGTGGTGTTGTTAAGCTTTGCAAGCCAATTGATCGCTCAGCCAAGCTTCAAATGGGGTTTTCGTGAACGGCTGCGCCATACGTACATGAACAACAACATGGATTTTAACGCCGATCGCGATGACGAACAAGGATTTTTCCGTGTTCGCACCAATCTATGGGGAGATGTCACCTTTACACAAAACCTGGCGCTGCGTGTCATGCTGACCAACGAATTCCGTCCCTATACCATCGTTCGAGAAAGCGACGAAGCTGCCGGAAAGGAAATGACTTTTGATGAGATTGTTTTTGACAATCTTTATCTCAGCTATACCACAGGAGGTGAGAATCCCATATCAGTCATTTTAGGGCGGCAGAACCTGATTTATGGAGAAGGTTTTATTCTGCTGGAAGGTGCACCGTGGGATGGCTCGCGCACAATCTATCATGATGCATTAAAGATCTCGGTAAAACGCGACGACATCACAGCGGATTTCCTGGCAATTAGCAATCCGGAATACGATGATCGTTTGCCGAAAATCAATTTTTCTGAAAAAGGCGGCAAATACCTGGGCTTGCCGAAAAATGCGGACGGTGACCAAATGTTGAACGACGGTGTGGAAGAAGCATTGGGATTTTACCTGACCTCAAAACCACCGCAAGGAACACAAATTGAGGGCTATCTCTTCTATAAGACCGAGCGGCCCAATCCGGTGATCGGGTACAATGGCAATCCGGCAGCTGGCCCTGTTCAACCCACCGAAAGACAACTTCGCACACTTTATTTGAACACAATTGGCGGGCGCATCACCCAGCCGATCACCGAAAGATTAAATCTCACGACGGAGTGGGCCTACCAGGCCGGTGAACAAGGGGACGACAAAATAAGCGCCTACGGTGGCTATGCCAATTTGAGCTATACGATTGTGCCCAAGAAAAAAGGAGTACTGACGGCGGGCATCAATGTCATGTCCGGTGATGATCCGGCGACAGAAGATGTTGAAGGATGGAATCCTCTCTTTTCGCGCTGGCCGAAATGGAGCGAGCTTTATATCTATTCGCACACTGCTGAGAATATAGGTGGCGCCCGCAAAGTGGCATACTGGACGAACACCTGGGCACCCAACATCAAACTGGTGATGGACCTGTTCAAAAAAGTCAACGTGACATTATGGCTGCACAATTTGAATTCATTTTATGCCCAACCCGACATGCAAAATCCGATGATGGAGAATGCTGCCCTGGGTAAATCACGCGGCAATGAAATCCAGTTGTGGTTAAAATTCCAGTTCTTCAAGGGACTCACCGGCCACTTTTTGTATGATTATTTTATTGCCGGCGATTTTTATCCCGAGCCGCGCGCGAATGCTTCATTTATTCGCTTTGAACTCATGTATGCCTTTCAATCCAAGTAATGCAGTAGCAAAGGAATCATGGAGGAGGTTGTCATGAATGTATTGCTGTTGTCTATTATCGTTTTGATCTACCTCGGCGTCATTGGCTATCTGGCATTCCTGGCCTACCGCCGCACCAAAACTGCGTCGGATTACATGATAGCCGGGCGATCTATCCATCCCTATATCATGGCGTTGTCTTATGGCGCCACGTTTATCAGCACCTCGGCAATTGTCGGATTTGGCGGCGCCGCTGCTGTTTTTGGCATGGGTATTCTCTGGTTGACCTTTTTGAATATCTTTGTCGGTATTTTTATCGCGTTTGTCTTTTTGGGCAAACGTACTCGACTGATGGGTTTGAACATGAATGCGCACACATTCCCGGAATTTCTGGGAAATCGCTATCAATCGACCTTTTTGCAGGGTATCGTTGGCCTGGTTATTTTCATCGCGATGCCGCTCTACGCCAGCGTTGTGCTCATGGGTGGTGCGCAATTTATCGCCGAAGTATTGACGATTAATTATAATGCTGCCCTGTTTTTCTTCACTATCATCATTGCTATTTATGTCATTATGGGCGGATTGAAGGGCGTGATGTATACGGATGCCTTTCAGGGCAGTATCATGTTTATCGGTATGTTTTTATTGCTTATTTTCACTTATTCCAAATTTGGCGGCGTGATTGCAGCAAATCAGAAACTGACCGATTTGCCAGCAATGCTGCCGGAAGCCTCAAAAAATGTCCTTGGCGCACTTGCCTCCAAAGGGCATACGGGCTGGACGTCATTTCCAAAAATCTTTAGCGAATACTGGTGGACACTGGTGTCGACAATTGTACTGGGTGTTGGTATTGGTGTTTTGGCTCAACCACAGTTGGTGGTTCGCTTTATGACGGTAAAATCCGGCCGCGAACTCAATCGTGCTGTGCTCATCGGCGGTGTTTTTATTTTGATGATGACCGGCGTTGCATTTGTGGTTGGTGCCCTGACCAATATCTATTTTGTCAATAATCCGGAGTTTGGACAAATTTCTCTCATTGCTGCGGCAAAAAATGTTGACAATATTATTCCGCTTTACATCAACAATGCCATGCCGGCATGGTTCACCGCTATTTTTATGGTGACACTTCTTTCCGCAGCCATGTCAACCCTCAGCTCACAATTCCATGCCATGGGCACCTCGATTGGCCGTGATGTTTATGAAAAGTGGGCAGGTGGCAAAGGTGGTTCTGTCATCATCACCAAATTCGGCATCTTGCTTGCGATTCTCATCAGCTTGATTTTAGCCTGGAGCTTGCCGCTCTTTTTTGAGGGCGGTACGGCTATTATCGCGCGCGGCACCGCTATATTTTTTGGCCTGTGTGCCTCGGCGTTTTTGCCAATGTTCATCGGCGGCCTTTATTTGAAAAAAATGACACGTACCGGCGCCCTGGCTGGATTTTGGGTCGGATTCCTCGTCAGTTTGTTCTGGCTGTTATTTGTGCATATCAAAGAATCCCAGCCCCTATTGCTGTGCAAAGCTCTTTTTGGCGTAGATTCGATCGCGGGCACAACCCTGTGGACAGTTGTCGATCCATTGGTCGTTGCGCTGCCATTAGCCGTCATCGCCACAATCATCGGCAATCTCGTTGGAAAGCAGATGCCCGAGGAGCATCTGAGTCACTGTTTTCATGGCATTAAAAAGTAGTCTGTTTACTCTTTTAAAATAAAAATGAGGAGATCACTATGTTAGGCCTCGGCGATTTTTGGGTGTCCTCTGTTTTTTTACTCTTGATCCTCAGCACAATTTTATGTGTCGTTTACGGCGCCTTGAATTGGAACAAAGACGGCATTGACGATAAAGTCACCCGCGAAGAGGAGAAAAAATGGGAGCAAGAAGAAAGAGAGATTGAGGAAAAACTGTAAATTCATCTATAGAAAAAAAGGCGACAGACACGTGTCGCCTTTTTTTATGTCATTGCTTTTCGCAATTTAAGCTTCAGATAATGAATCTCCCGACGCACCTCTTTTAATTTGCTTTTATCCTTTGCCTCGAGCGCGGCATCCCGTTCTTTCTTCAGGGCGCGTATCTTTTGCTTGATCGCTGTTTTATTTAATCCGACAACCTCATGGTGCGCATGATCCTCAATCCCGAGAGCGTGACACAAAGCCGGGACAAGCTGTTCTTTATGCATGGTTGTGTAACCCTGCAGTTCATCATGTTCGATGCTCTCTGCAATCGCGCGAAGATCAGCCACACGCATCTTGTGGAGCTGTTCCCAGGTATAATCCATAAATCCTCCTGTTTTCATGAAAGATTGTAACGATTATTTGTCGAACCGCAAAGCACAAACAGACTCATTGATTATAATGTAACAAATAGCCCCAATAATGCAACCAATTTTCACTTTGAACATTTTATTCTTGCATTTTGAAAATATTAATAAGCGATTAATGGTGACGGCTACAAAACACTCGAAGAAGGAGAGCGAGTGCAGTTTGAAGTTGGCGAAAGTCCAAAAGGCTTGCAGGCAATGAACGTTACCAAAGTGTGATCTTTACAGAGTGTGACCCCGACGCCACGTCGGGGTCTTTTTCCCACCACAACGTTTGTCACGAGATCGATTTTCACAATGTACTAAATTGATAAATTGTGGTTGTTTCATACGTTTCTCCTGGATAAAGGAGAACGGAGGGAAAATTCGGTTGATTGGGCGAATCCGGGAAATGCTGCGTCTCCAGACAAAATCCATGTCGCTGGTGATAGACATTCCCGTTCTTACCAGTGATTGAACCATTGAGGAAATTGCCCGAATAAAACTGCACGCCCGGCTCTTTGGTGTAAACCTGCACAACGCGCCCGGTCGATTCTTCCGTCACTGTGCACGCCAGAGACAATTCGCCAGCCTGCCCGTTGAGAACAAAAGTATGATCATAACCAAGGCCATTGCGCACCTGTTCATCCTCCGCGTTAATTCGAGCCCCGATAGCCGTCGATTGCCGAAAATCCAACGGCGTGCCGTCGACCGGAGCACTTTCACCCAGGGGGATCAATGTTTCATCGACAGGTAGATAATAATCCGCATCAATGAACAGCAAATGTTCCAGGTGTGGAGATGCCCCGCCATCCTTGAGATTAAAGTAGGTATGATTGGTCAGATTGCATATCGTCGGTTTGTTGGTCGTGGCAATATAATCTATTTTCAGTTCATTTTTATTAGTGACCGAATAAGTCACAGTGACCGCAAGCTCGCCAGGGTAGCCTTCTTCCATATCCGGACTTGTATAGGTGAGCTCCAGCACCGCCGCATCGTCCTGCGTGGAGGGCCTCGCCTCCCACACAACCTTGTCAAAACCTTTCAAACCGCCATGTAAATGATGGTTGCCATTATTTTGCGCCAATGAGTAGGTTACACCGTCAAGCTCAAACTGTGCATTCGCGATTCGGTTGCCATAACGTCCGATGATCGCACCGAAATAAGGTGAACTAGCTAAATAACCGTCCAGATTATCATACCCCAAAACAACATCGCCCAGAACACCATCCTGATCCGGGACGAACAGATGCGTGATAATTCCACCATAATTGGTTATCTTGGCCTGCATGCCATTCGCATTGGTCAGGGTATACAACTGCACCATGGCGCCATTCGACAAAGTACCAAATGGCTCGCTGGTGATACTGACACCACGCGGGGATGGTGTGCATCGCCAGGCCATGCAAGCTAACGCCAGAAGAACAACGAAAATAATGACGCGTTTCATGATACCTCCTTGTTCAATCATTTTATATACCTAATCATTCGATAGGAGCAAAATTTAATCCTAAAGATAACAAATAGATCATATTTTGCCAAACAATATAATATCGCAGACGTAGATTGTGATGATAAAAAGGCAAAGTTTTGCATGGTTTTTGAAGATAAAATGTCTAAAAAAAAAGATGGATGTGATGGTCATATAACTTTGTTTATATAGATGTATTGAATTGAAAATTTTCAAGTTCGCGGGAGAGCTCCCGGGAAAACATACATCGTATTCATCCAGCACGCCAGGAATTGTAATCTAATTACGCCAGTGTAATTCTCCCACGCAGGTGTTCCTTTAAACGCGCACAAGAACAATTGTTGCCACAACTAACAATCCACTGGTTTGTGCGCGGCGTCAAAGCTTTTTATCTCATTAGCAACAAGTGGAGGATCATTATGCTCATCAAAGTAAAAAAAATCAACGGCGATTTGACGGTCAAAATTCCAGCGAATTATGCGGAACATTGTGGCCTTGATAATGGTTGCGAAGTGAATGTGCAGCTCATGAATGATCGAATTGTCATCGAACCCACCAATCCGTCCTTTTCTTCACTCACATCTTATTGGAGCGAGTTATATGACGAACAATCACATAGCGAAATGTATTATGGCTAATATTTATCCTCGCAGCACGACAGTGTTACCATCGCAACGAGCGATGGTGACACTCATTTTTCTCCGGCATACAAAATATTCACATGATCCATTTTAATCCGGCCACCAGCGCTGAGGGTGAGCTTGTTCGTACCCTCTATAAAATCGACTGCCACGCGATCCCACGCCCATGTCTCCGAACTGCCGGTATTCCACAGCATCAAATCAACTGCAGCTTTGCCATGTATTACAAGCCTTAATGGCGTTCGTCGATTCCACGAGTTAATATAGCGAAACTCAAGAATATACCGGCCACCGACAGGCGCATCATAGCTCAATTCAAGCCTTCGATTACCTTTATCTCGATCAAACTCGATATAGCCCGCTCCGGTATACGCTTTGACCTCGCTGAATGTCTCGAATCCGGCTGTGGTTGTACTTTCCGCTTCCAACAGCACGCCTCCCCTGGTGGGTTTCATCGAGGGGATGTCGATGTCGCCGCCGACTGTGGTGATATCGTAGAGCACATACTCAAAGGTGTCACGCCAGTCAACGTGGCCCACGCGATTGGTCCACAGGGGATTTCGATAATTGCTCAACGCCAGAGATGCATAGCAGCGCCAATAGTGCGCTGCCTGCTGCAACTGCTCGATGACGCTGTGCTGATGTTCAGCGACCAGCGTTTCACGGAACAGGGCCAGCTCGGTTGCCGCGTGAATTTTATGCGCATAATATTTTCCCAGCCAGGCCATACAACGAATATCATCGAAGGTGAGCCGCAATTCTTTGTCGCCATTAAAATACAAGCTATTCAAAAGGCTGAGCGCCTGATCGGCGTGCGCATGCAGGCGATCGGCGACTTTTATCGGTGATATGCCATCGACTTTTTTGCCACGCAATTGTTCTTTAACATAGTTCTCAATGGAGATGTTTCGAGTCCCCGGATGCGGTGGCAATGTGATGAAACGATTCACATCGTGAAAGCCGGACGGTGTCTGCGCTGGCCCGGGGCGACTCTGGCAGGCTTCAATATACCACTGAAAGTCCAGCGCGCCCCAGTGAAAGCCGGTGGTCGTCGGGTAAATCATCGAGGCTTCCTGCCAGGCGGTGAACAGCTTTAACGCATCAACGCCCGGAAATCGCGCGTGCAGGATCCGGGTGAACCGTTCGTTGCTGGTGCCCGGATCGTAGCCAAGTCGCCCCCACAGCATCCACTGATACCAGTGCTTGACGATCTCGAGCTGCCGCGGCGATTCCGGTTCTTGCATCAAAAATTCGCGCCCCCAAATGTATTGATCCGAGCCGTAGTAGTAACCACGCGACACCTCGTGCGGAATGTTCTGAATGAAATCACGGACAAAATCGGGCGATCCCCAACGAAAAAAGTAAATATCGTCATTGCGCAATGTCCAGATGGTTTTGAGATCGCCCTTGCCTTGAATATCCTCGACAAATGCCGTGTGATACGTTTGTGTGGTCGAGCTATAGACATGCGCCTTGGCATATTTAAAGCTGAAAATAAATTCGATATCCGGATGGTCGATAACCGGCTTGAACTTTTCCGCGATGTCCAGCGCGCCGGCCATGTGCTGGCGATGGATCAAGGTGATTTTGCGCCCGGGTTGTGCCGCCGCGGCATCGAGCACACCTTGAGCATAAGTTTCAAACGCCCAATCCTCTTTTTCCTGAAAGGAAGCGCCGTACATATTCTCACCGGTGGTCAAGCCAATGCCTTTGAGGTCCGGGTAAGTGAGGAACATCTGCTTGACACTGTGCCGGAAATAATCGCGTGTAATTGGATTATTTATCTCATCGGTGATGCCGTATTTGCCATTTGTGCCGTTGGTAAAGATATTCCAGGTGATAAAATAAAAATCAATGTTACGCGATTTGCCATAGGCCATCACCTGGCGCCAGAATTCGATCTTTTCATCAATGGTCATTTTTTTCAGGATCTCGACATGACCAAGGATCTCCGGTGCGTCAAAACCGGTACCTTCAAGATCATAGTGTTCTTCCCAACACACCGTAGAGCGCTGCACATCATCGAGCGCCACATCGGGATAATCGGGCACATGCACCAATGAGGGAAATGGATGTAAATTCCAGCAGGAGATAAAATTATAGCGATAGCGCGCCAGATTATCGATAAATTCTCTCCAGAAATCAAAACTCCACATTTCCGCAATATTGTGCTGCGCCGCATCGCTGACATCGGAATAGCTTGGCGTGCGCACATCCAGAGGAATATTGAACTTTATACCGCGCATGCTCATATAGGGATTGTGATCGACATCCGCAACCGCCTCCAGGCCGCTTGTTTGAAAAATCTCGGCCAATTCGAGTCCGCCATACATGGTTCCTGCCGCGTCCGCACCAATCACCCAGATCGTGTTTTGCGTTTTGCGAAGACTGAATCCTTCGGGCTGCAGGTCCCCGGGATTTTTGCCAAGCTCCGTTAGCTTTTCCAGCATCGTTTCGGCGTTGAGATCACAGAGAATGATTTGAACACCATCCGTATGTGCATAACTTTGCAGATCGCTTTGATTTATCTCGCTAGATTCCAAAACGGATTTGATTTCCGTTACAGCAAACTCAACCTGCGGGCTGTTTTTGTCAAAATAAATATGAGCACCTTCAGCTTGCGCGGAGGTCAGAAAGCACAAAGAAAAAAGTGAAACAGTTGGCGCGGCCTTGAGCCGCAGCCAAATTTTGAGCCACTGTGTTTCATCCGTGAATATCCGTGGCTCATAACCTTTGCTAAAAAAATACTGCTTTATTTTCTTGTAGAACAGATATCCGGGCATTATCTTCTCCGTGAAAATCAGGACCATTTTTCAAAAATGCGCTAACGGCAGCAAGTTGTGTTGTCAAACAAAATTCCGAGGTCGCGCCAGGCGGGAACCATTTACGATGCGGCAACAGCTCATTGATATAAAGCGATAATCGTATCAAGCTCAAGACTGTGCTTTGGCGCAAATTTGTCGCTGTGCATATACGCCAGCAATCCGGCATAAAGCTGTCGCGATGCCAAACGCGATTCGAGATCTTTGGCAAAATCGATGCTGCAAACGACAATTTTGCCCTGGCCGACGTGCGCTTCGAACAGCAATCCCAGGCGCCGCGCGTAAAACCAGGTATCGATCGGCTGAATGATGGGGCGCAGCGCCGGCGGCAGGTCATCCAGAATCATAGCCTGCGACGAATGGATGATATCCCACCACTGCCAGTTGCTGTGATACTCGGTCGGAAAGTCGGCGAACACCGGATGCTGCGGATCGCATAAAATGCCGAGGGTGTGCGGCGCCTGGTCGCTGGTCCAGGCGGTATTCCAGAACACGGATGAAAAGCCGATCGCCACCTCTGCTCCCTTGCCCTCACGAATCTTGCCAAACAAATTCAGCAGCACATTAGCCCCATTCAACAATTTATCGATCACCTCGTTGCTCAACACGTTTGTGATCAGGATGTCCTGCGTATTCAAGTCGATCTCATCCGGATAAACCCAGAAATCCCAGGTGTTGTACCCATGGTCGGCGACTGTTACCTGCAAGGTGAGCTTTTGCGGTGCAGCGATTTTAGCCAGCATCATTTTTATACTGCCAATTTTTTGGCAATTATCGATGGCGATAGTCGAGCTGAACTGACCTTGTTGCTGAATGGTGCCATCCTCAGCTTTAACTGACCAGGAGATCTCGGCATCTGTTATCGGTGCTGCACCAAAATGAGCGACCTCAAGCTCCGCTTCAAAAAGCTCGGAACGGGTGTAAAGCCGTTTCTGCAAACGCGCCAATGGAACGGTAATTCCACAAAACTGACGAAACGCCTCTGCACTGATATAAGGCTTGCTCTCGTAGAACGGATCAAGAATGCCCACCAGGGCTGTGCCCTGACCCGGGAAATCGTGGATATCCAACAACTGAAATCCGGCGAATCCAGGCGTCCGCAGGGCCGCCTCGATTTCGGCTTTGTAACAGAGCGCCTGCAATGTGCCGGACGCCATGAAAAAGTCGTGCGCCTGATCGTCCATGTGATTACGTTTGAGCAGATCGTAAAATATTTCAAAATTTTTCGGCTTGAGATAACCGGAATATTTGGACATTTCGGCAAAATTCGGATAGACGCACCATTGTCCGATTTCGTGACCAACCACCGGGATGGATTGACTCGAGACGAAATCGCGCCAGTCGTAGCTAGTTTGTGGCGGCTGGGCGTTGATGATGCTGTTCAGTCCTTGTCCCCATTGCTGTATGCGCGGTGCCGGCGTCACATGATAGTCGTTTTCCGGAATCATCGGCCAGCCGGCGGCGCTGGTGTACAAACGCCGCGGATCCTGCTCGCGCCAGTAATTGACGAACTCGCCAAGGAATTTATTTTGGTTTTGTCCCGCCGGTTCATTGCCATAAGCATATAAAACAAACGACGGATGGTTGCCGTATTCGTCCAGAATACGTCTGGTCTCCGAGTAGATGAACCGGTCTATTGGCCGGTTTTCACCCAGACTCGCGCCCTGGTTTGCCCAGGAGGGTCCTTCCACGTGCAGGTAAAAGCCTATCTTGTCCGCCGCGACAAACGCGGCGTTTGGCGGGCACCAGGAGTGAAATCGCATATGATTCAGTCCATGCTTTTTCAACGTTGCAAAGATACGCTCCCATTCAACCGGATCGGTTGGCGGATAGCCGGTTTTCGGAAAGATACAGCAATCCAACGTCCCGCGTAAGAAAACCGGCCGACCATTGATCTCAAATCGTGTGCCGGTTGCCTTGAATTCACGCATGCCGAATTGAACTTTTTTTTCATCTGTGCCATGGTTGGTCGCTAATTGAACGGTCATCGTGTACAAATTGGCGGCAAATTCGTCCCAGAGCTTGACATCCTCCCCCATGGGATAATCCATCTCGATTGTCTCCCCGGATTGAACGTCGATGTCGCGTTGTTGCGCTTTTACCTCAGAGCTCGACTCCAGTTGCAGGATCAATCTTCCCTTGACATCACGATCATTGATATCTCTCACTTTGATGCGGACGCGCGCGCTTTTTGTGACGATATCGGGGAAAATCTTGACATCCGCGATATAAACCGACGAGCTGGCTCTTAATAAAATATCACCGACAAAACCGTTCCAGTTTGACTGTGTGTGATCGCTGACGCTGTGCGAGTTTGGCCCAACGTTGAGGATCAGGTCGTTGTTCACCCGAATGGACAGCAGATGTTTTCCGGGAGAAGTGACTCTGGATAGATCATAAACATGTGGCGTCACCAGGCTGCTGTCCGATCCGATCTTGTGATCATCCAGATAGACCGTGGTTTCCCAGTGACAGCGTTCGAGAGTGAGGAGAATGCGGTCTCCCTCCCACACTTTCGGAATGTCGATCTCTTTTTGATACCAGGCGACGCCGCGATAGTATTTGTCTGGCGTCAACCAGAACGGATGTTTGTAATCCTCATCCGTGATGTACGGCGCATATTTTGCATAGTGTGGCAAATCGAATTTTTCCACACCTGAACCGCCAATCCAGGGGGTGTTCAAGTTTGGTTTTTCGCCATAGCCCTGCGCCTGTAAAGCGCCGGGGAGTTGAACGGATTCCGTGAATGTCTGATCGAACCACTCTTCTTCGATGCCGACATCTTGTCGATCCAGTTTGATGAACCATTGTCCGGCGAGCGAAATAGAGTTTTGCCGATTGGATGAACAAACCAGAGCCATAACAGCGAGACAAAGACATCCCAATAATTGCTTGGTCACAATAACCCTCCTTTTCCTTGTTCGACATGCCTGCGTCGTAAAATTCAATTTTTTGATTTTGGAGACGTTGAGTAACAAATTAACATAAGCAATAATCATCTCTTTGAAAAGTGATTTTATTCGTCAATTATTTCGACTACAGCTTTATACATAATTTTTTGGTGCAATTGATGTCAAACGAAAGATGCAGGAAAATATTTTTGTTTATAGCTTTAAACAAAGGAGTGTTAAAAATGCACATCAACTATGATCGAATCCATCGCGCTCAGACTCTCATGCGTGAGCAAGGAATGATTGGTCTCATGATCATGAATCATGATGATTATCGCTATTTTTTTGGTGACGTTCGGGTGCAACCGCGGGCGATTATACCTGCCTCCGGCGCACCCATTTTTATCTGCTTTCGCGGCGAGGAGCCCGAGCTCAAAAAGGCCCTCGGCGATGAAACGATTCACGTCTTCAGTCACGTTGGGGAGCAGATATCCGATGTCAAACAAACATTCCGTACCCTGTTTGCCGGACCACCGCCGGGAATGCAACATCCGGACGAGGGTCAGCCGCGCGTCGGCATGCAGATGTGGTTTCATACGCCGGCCTTTCTGGTCGATTTGTTCCGCAAAATGAACAAGGACGTTGAACTGGTGTCCTCCGACCCGGTGATGGATCCTTTGCGCATGATAAAAGATCCTGAAGAGATTGAGCTGCTGCGACAGGCGCAGAAAATTGCCGCCACGGGCATGGACAGGGCCGGACAGATGCTGCAACCCGGCATCACGGGTCATGCCATTGCGACAGAAGTTTTATATACGATGATGAAAGAAGGCGCCGAAGGTACCAGCACGCCGATTCACATCAACTCCGGCATCCGGAGTTGCTGGATTCACGGCAAAGTCGACAGGAATCCCTTAGCCGAAGGTGACCTTGTGATCATCGATTTAACGCCGCAATATGAAGGCTATTGCGCCAATTTAGCCAGGACGTTTGTTGTCGGGCAGCCAAATCAACAACAAAAAGAGTTGCTGGGAGTTTATGAGGACATGTACGCAGCCACGCGTCAGGCTTTAAAACCGGGCATCAAAGTCGCGGAGCTCGACAAAGTTGGTGCTGAAATTTGCAAAAAACATGATATGGAAGACTATCATCTCAACGGCATTTCGCACGGCATCGGGCTGCGATTTGAAGAGACGCCGGCGTCGACCATCATTCCGGCGCACCGGAGTGTTGTCTACCGGGAAAATATGACTGTCACCATTGGCCATACCGTACTGGCGATTCCCGGTTTTGGTGGCGTTCGCTTTGAAGATATATATCGCGTGACATCCGACGGATGTGACATTTTGTATGATTATCCGTTATTGAATTGAAAACAATTTTCTTGAAATCGCGGGCACGGGATTGCTGCATTCTGGATGAATGGACGGCCGCAAGATGATGATATAATTATCCTTTTACTTATCATCGTCTTTTGTATCCTGCTACATTTTTTCTTGTTTCAGCCGTTCACCAACATCGCGGCACAACACTGCATGCGCCTTTACGAATTATCGTCTGTTTTCTCGCACTCTGCTTTGGATGTGTCCAAAGTACTACCTTATCAGAACCGCCTTTTTGATCTCGGTCGACTCTCCCGCTTGCAGGCGGATGAGATAAACTCCGCTGCTCATTTTTTCGGCATTCCAGGAGACCTGATGACGACCGGGAGGCTGAGCATCGGAGACGAGCGTTTCAACCTTTTGGCCGTTTAGGGTGTAAATGCTCAATTTCACTTGAGAGCATTGAGACAAATTATAGGTGATCGTTGTACAGGCATTAAAAGGATTGGGATAGTTTTGTGATAATCCATGATGACGAGGAATTGGGGGTGCCAATATTTTTCTTTCTAGCGATGTAACAACACCTCCCTGCTTATAAACCGCCAGCCCACCTCCGGTTCCAATCCACTTGTTACCGTACTCATCAATTGTAATGCACAACGCTTCATCATCCGGGATTCCTGAATTGGATTTTTTATACAGGTTCCAGACCGTCCCGTCAAATTGAACCAAACCACCGCCTTGAAGTAATCCTGTCCCAATCCATTTATTGCCGTTCCCATCGATTACTATATCGTTAATCCAGTCATCGGGCAATCCTGAATTGGATGTGTCATATACTGTCCAGGTCGTCCCGTCAAAAAGAGCCACGCCATCAAAAGTTCCAATCCACTTGTTGCCGGTTCCATCGATAACGATACAAGAGATGAAATCACCAGGAAGTCCGGAATTTGATGTATTATATACTGTCCAGCTACTCCCGTCAAACTTAACCAAACCATCATCTGTCCCAATCCACTTGTTGCCCATTCCATCAATTGTAATGTCGGTGATCCAGTTTTCGGGCAATCCTGAATTGGATGTGTTGTACACTGTCCAGCTAATTCCATCAAATAGAGCTAAACCTCCGCGAGATGTTCCTATCCACTTGTTGTCGCTCCTGTCGATGGCGATAGAGTTGATATTATTGTCAGGAAGCCCCGAATTCGATTCGTTGTATACTGTCCAGTTCGTCCCATCAAATAGGGCTAATCCCTCGCGAGATGTTCCAATCCACTTTTCTTTTTTTCGGTCGATTGCGATGGCAGTCACAACATTAAAGGGTAATCCTGAATTCGATTCGTTGTACACGTTCCAATTTATCCCGTCAAACAGAACCAGACCCTGTGCCCCAATCCATTTGTTACCGACACTATCGATTGCAATAGAATGTATCCGCTCACTTGTAAGTCCTGAATTAGATGGATTGTATACGGTCCAGTTTGATCCATCAAAAAGGGCCAAGCCACCACTAATTGTGCCAATCCACTTGTCATCGCTCCCGTCGATGGCGATAGAATAAATTTCATTGTAAGGAAGCCCCGAGTTGGAAGTGTTGTACACCGTCCAGTTGGTTCCATTAAAATGAGCCAAACCACCATTAAAAGTGCCAATCCACTTATCGCCGTTTCTATCTATAGCAAGACACATGATCAAGTCATCTGGCAGCCCAGAATTGGATGTGTTATAAAAAATCCAGTTGGCATCATTAAAACAAACCAGCCCATGCCATGTCGTCCCAATCCATTTATTCCCTTTTTTGTCAATGACAATGTCGGTGATATAGTTTTCGGGTAATTCTGAATTCGTTGTATCATAGACTGTCCATGTTGTTTCATCGAACACAGCCAATCCCCCTCTGCCTGTACCAATCCATTTGTCGCCGCTTTCGTCTATTGCAATAGATCTGACATAGTTATCCGGTAGTTCCGAATTGAATTTGTGGTACACCGTCCATGTCCAGGTCGATGTTGTATTGTCCAAGAGCACCAAACCTTTTAAGGTTCCAATCCATTTCTTGCCGTTTTTTTCGATGGCGATTGATTTGACAAAATTATCGAGCAATCCTGAATTGGATTTGTTATATACTGCCCAGTTGATGCCGTCAAACATGACCAAGCCGCCAGACTCTGTCCCTATCCACTTATTCCCGCTTTCATCGATTGCAATTGTGTTTATCCTGTTGTCGGGCAATCCTGAATTGGCTGTGTTGTAAAAATTCATCGAACCGGAAATCTTGTCAAGTTCGACGACGCCATACAATGTTCCCAGCCATATGACATTTTCCTCTATCGCAATACAATACACGTTCTTTGCATAAGTATATTGTATCCACTCGGGATTTTGTGAATAGAGTCTCGTAAAAGAAAAATAGAGTATCAATAGGACAAACAGAATGCTCTTTTTCATAATCAATCATCCCTAAATTAGGATAGCTTATCAAGAACTTTTTCAATTTTATGCTACATAAAATTTCTCGAATTTTTGTATTTTTTTAGTTTTCAGAAAAATCTATTTCGCATAATTCTCGATAAAAGAGGCTATATCTGGTCTGCTCCAGGATTGTGCCATTTCGTATGGCGTTTCATCATCATAATTTATTGTATTTAAATCTGCGCCATTATTAATAAGCAATTTTGCAATATCGGTTGATCCAGCCTGAATTGCATAAAACAAGGCCGTATCACGAATTTTATTTTCAAAGTTAACATTTGCTCCATGTTCAATTAATAATGACACAATCTCAATAATTTTTCCTTTTGAAGCTATCATAAGAACCGATTCGTCCTTCAAATTTATCGCATTAACATCCGCTCCATTAAGGATTAGAAAAGATGTCATTTTTAATATTGACTCATCGACTTTATTATTACGTGCGTTCTTTCCGCCAATAATAGATTCAAGAGTTATTGATGGCTGAATGAGACGTACTATCATTGATAGAGCTGACTCACCTTCTTTGTTCTGGGCATTGATATCGACTCCTTTGTCGATAAGAATGGGTATAACGTCAAATGCTTTTGATTCGATTGCCACCATCAGAGCTGAATTACCATTGTCGTTTTGAATATTGAGATCTATATTATATCTATTTATTAACATTTCTACTGTTTCAGATAAATTTTTCGATGCAGCAAAAATTAATGCTGTGGAACCACCATCAGTTGTTCTAAGATTTGGATCAATCTCCATAGTAATCAATGTTTGCAATAGCTCGATATTTCCTTCCTGGGCAGCTTTAAAAAAAGTAGAGGTATTGTAATCAAAAGATTTGTTAACATTAACATCTTTTGACATTAAAAAATCTATAACGTCCTTTTGAGGTTCTAATCCAAGTGCGGCTCTATAATAGGCGGCATCTAAAGGAGTTCTCTCGGTAGAATGCATATCCGGTTTCCCTTTTTCATATAAGCCAAATCCTTTCTTTAGCATGAGATCAATGAGATGAATATTTTTGTTCGCAATTGCTATAAAAAATGGGGAAATTGTATCTTGACAAACTTCCCCATAAGTTGAGATGTTTGTAATAGCTCTTCTCATTGATGCTCCTGCATCTATTAATTGCGAGGCCATTTCGCGCTCGAGGGAGAGAGTAGCGTCGCTTTTAGCTGTTGGCCAAGAATGACATATTTCTTCTAAAGGTGTACGTCCAGAACTAAAATTATCCCCAATATTCGGATCAGCGCCGTTTTCAAGTAAAAAAGTTAGCGATTCTAAACTTTTGTACCCAATGGCACTTCTTAGTGGTGTTTGTCCAAAATCATTCAAAACATTTATGTGAGCACCATTGTCTAATAAAAGATGCATGATTTCAATGTGGCCACGAGCAGCATAATGCAATGGTGTATTCTTGTATTCATCGCGTGAATGAACGAGCCGACTATCCTGCGACAAAGCATTTTTGACATACTCAATATCATTTTCAATTACATGTTTAAAGAAATAGGGATTCGCATAGATGGCTGTATTGCATAAGAATAGGAGTGCAAAA
Source organism: Candidatus Zhuqueibacterota bacterium (assembly GCA_016928775.1). Lineage (GTDB taxonomy): Bacteria > Zhuqueibacterota > Zhuqueibacteria > Residuimicrobiales > Krinioviventaceae > Kriniovivens. The sequence goes on from JAFGKD010000098.1 coordinate 96,371, forward strand.
AATCCAATAGTTTTAATCATTTTATGCTCCTTGCAGTTTTTGGTTACCAACCTTTAATTTTATCCATGTATTCAACATACGCCTTGCTTATCCCAGCCTTGCCGTTCCAAAGTGCATAGTGAACCGAAGCATCGTCTGAGAAAAACCTACTTTTCGCATATGTAGAGCTAATATCAACATATTTATGGTTCAAGACGATGATTATACTCCTAAATTCATTTCTCCTGATGGGGGATAGGTATTCGTTTTTAACAAATTCCAAACCCGAATTCAATTCTTCGATATCGATTTTTCCTCTCACCGCTTTTGCAAAAAGTTTATCAGCTTCTTTCATCACCTCAGCTTCGACAGGATCAATTATAGGATCATTTTTGATTACTCTGCTAAGCTGCGATGCACAAAATAAATTTAGCGTTAAAATTATGACCAAGGTTGAATAGAAAAGACTTTTCATTTTTTCTCCCTTTTGCAAAACATTTAAAGTAATAAACTCAAAATTATCCCGATAATTGGCCCCCAAAAATAAACACAATTTGATAGCAGGTACTATCGAATTAATAGCATTTTTTTGTGAGAAGTAAAATCACCAACAATTAATTGACAAAAATAAACGCCGCTAGAAACAGAGATACCTTTGTCATCACGTCCATCCCAACAGATAGAATAAACTGCGGGCCTTTTTTCTTCATCTAACAAAATTCTTACGCTCTCGCCTTGTACATTAAATATACAAAGCTGCACACGTCCACTTTTCTTCAGCTGATACTTAATTGTTGTGATTGGATTAAAAGGATTTGGGTAGTTTTGGGATAGAACAAAGGAATTAGTCAAACCATCGTTTTTCATAAATACTGAAGTTGGTACTTTAAATTCTTTATCAGTTGTGTCTATGACTAATGTTTCGCTCGAATAAGGCTCATTATTGAAGAATATGTTCAACTCATTGTCTGGTATACGGCTCGCTAATCTGATAAAAATGTAATCTGTTTTTTGTGGAGGAGCATAGTACATTGATGCTATCTTTTCACGGTTACCTGACCATTGGCATGATGTATTATATGCCTCTTCATTACTATACCACCCACGCCCCTGATATTTATTGGCTCCGAAAATTGGATCCGGGGAACCAAACAAGATCGAATCAAGCACGATACCCTCATCAGAAATAAATTTCATTGGACCAATAAAATATAATCCGAATGTTCTTAAATCGGTTGTATCTTTGGTCTTAGAAGTGTATGAATTTGTATCATATTTGGTATATTTAAAATCCAAGCGGATCTGATTTGAAAATTCATTTTTAAAAAATTTAGACGCTTGACAAGCAGAAGGTTTTGGCGTCAGTGCCGTATCAAAAACTCCATTGAAATTATCATAAACAACAAAAACGCTATCAGGTGCATACAATGTTGTATCAAGCACAAATATCACTGGTCGATGCCAACTCTTTTCCGGAGACTGGAAATCTGGAGGAAATTTATAATCAACAAGTGACCAGATCAAAACACCTGCCAAATTTGAATTATAATTGAGTGAAAGGTCAAGGTAACAGTTTAGTGCAGTAATCTGTTTACCTAGAGAGTCAACCTGGACAGATTTTTTATCTTTGATTGTGATGGAGTCTTTTTCAAATACGATTCTGTTGGAATGATAGCCAAGTTCCATGGCAACTATCGGCCTATCTGTGAGGCTATCCAATTTTTTAATCTTTTCTTTAAATTTAGCCTGATCTTCATAATATTGAAAGGAAAGAAAATCAACCACATCATTTAAAGATGCTGATCTGTCGATATCTGCAAAATTAACTGTAATATATTGCTCGTTGCCACTGGTACTTGAATCAATGCAGGAATTCATTCTCTCAATAATATCCTTACAAAATACTATAAAATCATCAAACGTTGTTTTATCTCCGGATGAAATAGGCTTTTTATAAAGTATATCTCCTTCATTCAAAACATCCCACGCCAAGATCGTATTATTATCCCTCAAGCCATTGTCTACCAGCAAGTTTTTAAGATAGCTATAAGCATGCTCCATGTATTCTGTTCTACATGTGTCAACTAAAAAGGCCCACCCGGGCATGAAATCGAAAAGAGAAAAAATAACCTTGAGCTGCCTCTCTTTTGCTATTGATAAAAAGCTATCAATTGCTGCTGCATAACCATTCGTTAGTGCTTTTTTTAGCTTGACACTATCTTTCTCAAAAGGTTCATATCGTTCGCCGACAGAAAAGCCATAATCAATAAATGTACGAATTACATTCGCGCCATGCGCTTTCGCCAAGTCAAGTTCATCCCTTACTTCATTCCATCGCCACTTTTCCATACTTTGTCGCAGCGAATTCCGCGGAAAATAGTTGAATCCCTTTAAGACAAACTCTTGACCATTTTTATAAAATTTATTGCCCCGGATTTGGATAACATCGTTTGAATTTGAACTGAAATCTTGAGGGTGCACGTGAGAAGTGAAGACCTCAATGTAAATAGTTGCTAAGATTATAAAAACGATTAAAAAATATTTAAAAGAATTCACTTTCATAATTATCTCCTATGTATTCCTCACCTGGCCACCTATCGCGATTCGCCATTCATTGTTGTTTTTCTAATCCTTAATGCAGCGAACAGAAAAACCGTCACTTTGAGTACCAATGCTACGGTGTACTCCTGAAGTCATATTAGTCAGGTTACGCCGACACGCTTTTTCATTATCCGCCTTAGTGGAGGTCCAAAAGCCAGCGTAGCTATTCATACCGTAAAAGCTACCATTATCAAACCGGATTCCGCTGGGACGCGCAGAAAAACCAGTTTCATTCGTGGCGCCGAGGTTGGGATATTTCCATTGTTCCGTGCCAGTCTCTTTCAATTTACCACCCTCATCAGTGCCTCGCCCCCCTGTTACAACCTCAGCTTCTATACTAGACATGCCCAAATGCATTTCCAGCTGTTTCCATTCTTCATCTGTCGGCACATGCCACTCCTCAGGAGCAATTTTGTGTTTGTCATTAACAGCAAACCAGTTATAAAGATAACCGTAGATGTCTTTATAGTTATCGTTATTATCATATACACAAAAGGCCCCTGAAGATAAATTACTCCACTCAATGTGATCGATTACTTTAGGAATTGGATCACCGTTTCGGTACTTGGTAACTTTCAAGTTTTCAGCCATCCAAATCTGATCGCCAATTTTTACCGTTTTGTAGACGTTTCCGTCAATATCAATGCATTTGTTAGTACTCATTTTTTTCTCCTCTCATTATCTATAGTTGTGTCCTCCGCTTTGCCTATTCGCTCAAAGCAGCTCAAGTACGGTCACGGTGTTTTCAAATGGCAAGTATAGCCATACCCCTCCACATTGATGGCCTCCCTCCCCTCTTATTTTGCAAATTTATCTAGTCAGGATCTGATTTCTCTTGTGAGGTCAAAGTACTTTTTCTGTACAACTGAAAACAATAACAATCAAAATGAACAGGGTTTTTAATTGTTTGGCGATTGATTTCATGCTGGTCGCCAAACGTTAGTAACCATCAGCCTCTATCATTCCGTTTCATTCATTGTTATTCAGCAAATGGCCCGGTTATTTCCATTATCTCCTCCCACGTATTGCAGCAAATGAACAAAAGCCGGCCATCCGGGCTAAAAATCATCCCACCGAAAGAGTATAATTCAGAGGCAAACAATTCGGGTGTTTGCGCTCCTGCTCTTAATCGATAGATTTCGCCAACTCTATATTGAAAGTAGATATCATCTGTAACTGGATGTATGACTATTGATCCGCTCTCCGGAATATTCACAACAACCGGTATCACCTTTCCATCACGGGTAACTTTGACAATCCGACCTTTTCCAGATTCAGTATTTTCCATAATGAACAACTCGGCTTTCGAATTAAAAGCCGGAGCGATCAAACCATTGATGAATTGCTGCTTGCCACTGACAATCACGCGACCGACACCAGTTTTCAGATTAATGGCCCAGACACCGCGGGCATCAAAACCAGAGCCGTTATCCGCCGCAATTAGATCACCTGGATTGACATGGCGACCATCATAACCCGGAGGAGCAATGGCCGCAGCATAGGCATTAAAATATTTGGATCCTATCGTCGTTCTGGTGATGAAAAGTTGCGGCTCGCCACCAGCCGGAGATGTTTTATAAATGATGCCGGGAGTACCTTCACACAAAAATATCTCGCCAGATGGTGCAATGATGATATCATCGGGGCCTTTGGAGGAATCGCCCGGCTTTGCAAAGAGGTCTGAAACATTCAACATTTCCCCTCTTCTCGCCACAAAAACACCTGCTCCTGGATAGCCATTTTTATTAGACACCAGAAGTTCATCGTTTGAACGAAATGCCAAAGCCGTGGGCGCATTGATTCCGCGGCAAAAAGAGGTGGCAGCATATCCGGCCTCGGTGAAGGAAGGCAGACGCCGAGGGTAAAAGTCCGGCGTAGCGGTGTACATGCGTATATCCCGCGCTGGCATATTAAAGTGGCGCATGCCTTTTTCCCACCCCCCTTCATCAAACTCAAACGGGGGCAACGCGCGGAATTTAAATTGGATGTAAAGATCGATGCGATAATTCATATAAATATCGCATTCATAACGCAGGGGATCGTCGGCAGAGGAGTGCAACGTATCGCCGTGCTGAAATCCGTTAAAATGACCGCCAATTTCCAAAAGGTGTTTCTGAGGATCAAAGACACCGGCGTGAAAGCTGTCGCGCATGTCCGCGGCAAAAGTGATCGTGGCACCCGTCCACTGCTCGTTTTCAGACACACTATCTTGAACAGACGATTTCTGTTCAAGCTGCAAGCTCGCAAGCCGCTCTTTCGCGATGTTGACAATCTCACTCTGGTCGGCATATTGTTGTATGATCAACTGATAAGCCGATCTCGCCTGCTGCTCCCCCATCTTTTCCCAGCACATGCCGATGTGCAAGTGCGCTTTTGCACGTAAACTCCTGTCGGCAGTGGTATCTGCAACGACTTTTTCGTACAAGCTTATCGCGGCATTCAGGTCTCCTTCGCCATTTTCTTTGAGCAAAGCATGCTGATAAAGTTGCGAAGGGGTTTGGGTGAAAACAAATCCATTTGAAACAAACAGGATTATGATCAAAAAAACGATTCGTCGAAAAACAGCCATTTTTGATTCCGTCATTTATTGAGATGGATTCTTTGGCTGACACGTTGTAAAATACTAAATATGCCAGCCGCCATTGTCATGAAACAGTCAGCTTTATGTCAGAATTGTGTCAAATAGTTTATTACGGATTGAACTTGTAACCTACGCCGTGGACGCTGATGATATGGACAGGATGTGAGGGATTTTTTTCTATTTTCTTGCGCAGTTCCAGGATAAAATTGTCCACGGTGCGTGTGGACGGATATTTTTCATATCCCCATACATGATGCAGGAGATCATGCCGATGCACAACCTCTTCGGCGTGAAGTATGAAATATTTCATAATCTGAAATTCTTTTGGAGAAAGATGAATCAATTTTCCGTTTTTGTTCGCTTTATACTTTTTAAAATCTATTGTCACATCACCAAAGGTATACCTCTCAAGGTCAATTGGCGATTTTTCTTCATTCCTGAATTGCACGCGAATTCGTGCGCAGAGCTCGATGATGCTGAACGGTTTTATAATGTAATCATCAGCGCCAAGGTCAAGTCCTTTGACGACATCTATATCCTGACTTTTAGCCGTCAGCATAATAATGGGTAATTCGGGTTTGGCGGCTTTGATTTGTCGGCATATGTTGTAGCCATCCAGTGAGGGGAGCAAAAGGTCTAACAGGACCAAATCGACCTCATGTTGCAGCGCCATGTCCAGACCTTCACGGCCATCCTGAGATGACATGACTGAATATCCCTCAAATATTAAATTACCCGCCAGCCCCCGCAGTATGGCGGCATCGTCTTCAATGATGAGAATTCGTTTTTGCTTCATTGGCATTCAATCCTCGGTAATACCAAAGTAAAGGTACTGCCAATCCCCAACTGACTTTTTACATCGATTTTTCCCTGATGCTCGTCCATGATATGCTTCACAAGCGACAGCCCCAGCCCAGTGCCTGTTTTGTGCATGTGCCTATCATGGCTGCAACGATAGAATTTATTGAAGATGAGAGGAATTTCGGATTTGGCTATACCGATACCCTGATCCGTCACCGAAATTTTGACAGCGTCTTTGGTTTCATAACACTGCACCTCAACCACGACTTCTTTTTGCTGCTTGGAGTATTTAAAAGCATTGCTTAAAAGATTCAAAACAGCCTGCTTAATAGCATCCGGATCTGCAAAAATGATAATGTTCGCTTCAATTTTTGATATTATTTTATATACTTTTTCATCGGCGGACGATTTCATAATATTTATGGCAGACTGAACGATTTCTGTAATATTGGCCTTGACGATATTGTATTGTTTGCTTCCTTTTTCGATACGAGAAAAATCCAGTACGTTATTGATTAATCTCGTGAGCCGTTCCGATTCATTGACGATGATATCCAGATAGTCCTGCTGTTCCTTCTTGCTACGATAGCGACCGAATTTTAGGGTTTCCGCGAGCGCACGAATGGACGTCAATGGTGTTTTGAGCTCATGCGTGACATTGGATACAAAGTCATTTCGCAGCTCAGCAACTTTTTTCTCCCGTTTAAAATCCCGGGAAATAAGGATATAGCCAAACAAAAGACCGGTAAATAAAGCTAAAACAGCAGCGCCATATACGAATTGTCGTTGCGTACTATATTTTAAAATGATGTTTTCATCCACAGGCCTCAGCGAAATTGTACTGGCAGGGATAATTGCATCCACACTTTTCATAAAAACATGCTCATGATCTGTTTTTAGCGTATCATTCGGCAACAGGAGTGCACATTTTTGCTTAAATTTCAGCGGTACAGTCGGCATTTCTGCCAAAATGGATTCTTTAAAATAGTCCAAATGAACATAAAAACCTGCCATCTTTTTATCCGGCAATTCGGTCATCAAAAGAACGTAGGGGTGTTCCTGCTGAAATCCCTTTAATAAATAAAACGAAAAATAACAAGGCCGAACATCATTGGAAGACAGGTTTTCCAAAATGTCGATTGTATTTGTCGCATGATTTATGACAAAAGAGAGCGTTTTTTCTATTGATGTTAGCTTTTTAGCTAGTGCGAAATTATTGATATCGCTCAAATCGATTGAGGTTTTCAGCTCATTGAATAGAAAGTGAAAATGAGCAGTCAGTGGTATTTTGTTATGATACAGCAAATCAATGACGTGCAAAAGTAACGAATCATCCCCCGTCTTTTTCGACAAATGGATCGCTTGATGAATCGCGTAATAAGAAAAAGGAAGCGCGTTCTCGTCCACTTCTGAGCTGTAATATTTTAGCAATGCCAAATAATAGTCTTTGGCTGGTTTTAAGCGGTTCAATTTGATGCATGCACGAGCTAACGCATTGATGGCACAGCCTTTTTCATAATCCGTCTCACTCGCATCCAAAGCAAGTTGGTAAGTCGCAAAGGCTGTTTGCAGATGCCCATCCGAGAATTCCGCTTTTTCGGCCTGAGAAAAGTAGCGCCGAAAGCGTTGACTCCTTGATGCGTCACTTTGACTATTTCTTGGATAAAAACAAGGCCACAAGAGCTCGCCCTTTTCATATAAAATCGCTTGATCAACAAACGTTAATGAATCAAATATAGATAACGGTGCGCTCGAGTTAAATTGAATAGTGTCAATATAATTTTGAAACTCTTGGATATAATCGACGATAAACTCTTCCATCCTTGACTGCAGGTGATTTGTTAGCTGTATCTGTTCATCAAGCAGCTCCTTTTCGGTGATTTCTTTTTGCTCGATGATCGTTTTTATGTTGAACCAGGACAGAATCATGCCGGGCAAAAAAATGAACAGGAGAAAAAGGACTAACAGGCGAGGAATTGATGTGGGTAATAGGGCCATGCTTTTTTCACAATGATAGGGAATTGAATTGAGATATTCAAATAAAATGTGATCATCATACAAAAACTCTAAAGGCTCCCAAGCAGAAACGTGCAAGCGAGGACCATGGAGCTGGATATTCAGACGCCGAGCATCCTGCCCTGACTTCCGGAATCCGGCAGAACGAGGCTTTTAAGCAATTTTCGGCTTTTTCGTCAGCAGCATCAGCACCGTTATGCTCAGACCCAACAGAGCCAACGGCAAAAAACGAAGCGATGCATTGATCTGTGCGGTCACATCCACCGCCCACCCGAGCAACGGTGCACAGACCGCGACGAACAGAGAGCTGGTTTGTGATTCGACACTTAAAACTGTTGCCGTCCGCTCACTTTTAGCCAGATTCGCTACCCGCCCCACTAGAATGGGTCGCCAGATATTTTGTGCGACATTGTACAGGATAAAAGTCAAAATGAGCAGAACATTGAACCTGAGCAGCACTCCCACAGCCATGAATCCGTAGATGCACAAATTGAAAAACCACAAAAAAGAGCTGGCCTGTGCTTCCGAGCGAAAAAACGTGACCACAGCATTGGCGTGTCGCGACGCATAGCTGCTGAGAAGATAGAGAATCACATAGACAAGACCTATCATGATAGCCGTTCTTTTGTCTTCCTGGAGGCCCAACAGCAATGGCATGGCAAGGGCCACGGTTTTTATAATTGGCTGGACATATTCTTTGCTGGTTTTAAACAATCCTTCGTAATTCGCGGATTCGATCAGCAGGCGACGCATTGCTTTGTGCGTCACGGCAGTTTTTAGCGTGTTCCACAGTATTGTGCCAATATCCGCCATGGATCGTCCTTTGGTTTCACCATCGACATAGTCGGGATAGGACAGAAAATTCAGGATATTTAAAACCGCCGGCACAATACTGAACAGAAATATCTTTGAATAATCATTGGAAAAGAACATAAGCACTGCGGCAATGATAACACTCACCGCCGAACCGATTTTGCTCCAAGAGCGCGTAAAGCCATACACTTCTGTCTTTTTATCCTGGCGATTGTTAAACTCGAGCCAGGCAAAGATCATGGCTTTATGAGTCCCGGTACGAAAGGCTTCTCCAACGGAGAAAAAGAACATGGCTGGAAAAAGCATCCACAATTGCGCAGAGATGCCAAAGACAAAAAAAGAAATAATATACGCCAGGAAAGAAGCGATCATGGAGTGCCGTCGACCGAGCGCGTCGGCAATCGCACCGGTCGGAATCTCAAGCAGATTGATGCAGATCTCCCGAAATCCGATCAAAATGCCGATGGCCGCAAAGTCGAGCCCTTTTTGCCGAAACGCTAATATAATGAACGGCTCAAAATAGCGCTGGTTTTTTAAAAAGCCATACAGGCTGAATCGGAAGAGCATACAGCTACCTTTGATTCTTTAAATTGTTAAAAAATGCTGCAAAATGACAAACAGGCTTTTAATGCATTCTGAAACAAACCAGATAGATTCCTGTTATTTGACCAGAAGCGCCTTTACCGATTGCGTATATTCGGTCGTACTCAAGGTTACAAAATAACAACCGGATGGAAATGGTGTGGCATTCCACATCATGCTGTGCTTTCCGGCTGCATAAAATTCTTGCTCCAGAATGGCAACCTTATAGCCTTGAGCGTTGTAGATTATCACGTTGACAATACCATCTATCGGCACTTGAAAGGTTAATAAGGTCTTTGCATTAAATGGATTGGGATAATTCTGAAAGAGCTGATAATCGAGCGGCACATTGATTGTTGTCTCGCCAATCCCGACACATTCTTCAAACTCATCCGCCCCAATGTCGACAGCCGCGCCAACAGGACGAATGGTTCCATCAAAATCAATAAATGCTGCTGGCGCTCCTGGCAGATCGTTCGTCCCGGCATCGATCAGCTCGGTTACTCCTGCATCGCGGATGTGCAAAAAATCTGTGACATCTTGTACCCTGTTTACATCCGGCACATCGACACTGGCGAATAAATCCGGATTCGGCACACAAACATGATTGTAAGAGACGGGGCCTGTACCACCGTTCGTCACCCAAATGGCCTGCTGCACGTGACCGTAAAAGCCGTCAGAGATAATCACGACATTATTCAGAATCGATACATTTTTACCGCCCCAGTTTTTTATACCGGCAAAATAGTTCGAATGCGCCTGATAGATCGTATTATTGTAAATCGCCGTACGATCGGAATTGAATACTTCAATGGATACATCAGCATAGCCACCGCCGGGTGATTGATCGTGAAAAATAATATTATTGCGAATAGTACCATTACGATGCCCCGAATTGGACAGGCCATAACCAATACCCCTGTCGCAGTTTATGATCAGATTATTTTCGCACAGGGTATTTTCCGACCAGCTCCAAAAGTGCACTGCATGTTCGGCAACAGCGTGTTCCGGACTGCTGATATCCCGAAACACATTTCGGCGGACAATCCAGTCTTTGGCAAAATGACAATCGATACCACCAATATAATCTCGCGGTCCGATTCCTTGTGAATATTCGAACAGACAATCTTCAACCAGTCCTGACTCGCTTGGAGAATCGATATTTTCATCCATCGGGACTTTGAGCATCTGCTCTCCAGCGTCCCGCAGCACACAATTTTTAACAGACAGAAAATCCGCATCGACGTGCGTCTGGATACAGTGATTGCGCACATTTTGGATGGTCAGGTCTTGTATGGTCACAAAATCTGCATCCACCCAAAAGCCGTGATGGCTGTCCGCATGCATGCCGCGTCCCTGAATGACCACATTATCGCGAATGCCGGATAAACTTTTGATCGTCAGATGGTTTATCCTGACTTGCAGCGCCCAGGTGTCCTGGATTTTGTAAACACCATCATTGACCAAAACAGAATCTCCCGGTTGTGCAATATTCAGGGCATTTTCAAATTCGCGAAAAGTATAAACGATGATGTGATCCGCGAACAGCAGGCGAATAAAGAACAGCGTCAATATAAGATACTTCATTGCTCACACCTTGTTGATCTTTTAATTTTACACATTTTCGACTTTTGCACTATACTCTTTGCTCTTAATAGCCCAAATCATCCGGATCGAGCGGGCTGCTGCGGATGATTTATGTGATGACCGATAAACTTTTCCTCCGCTCGCAGAGGATTGCAGTTTGGACGCTCGACGTTTATTGATGAAAAAAGTAATCATTTAAAATTATAACATTTTACTGGCGGAAAACAAGAGAATTTTCTTGGCACGGCCTTTGGCCGCAGCCAAATTACAAGCCACTGATGAACACGGATTTTTCGGCTTTGCTTCGAGAAAGCTTTGGGACTGGAGGCTAAAAAGGCTTAAAATGAATGATATGATCTGTGTTTCATCCGTACGACAAATCTGAAACATCGTGTTTTTTTGGCAAAGTTTACAAGCCAACCACAGAGAACACAAAGAACACAGAGAATCACATCCAGCAAAAAAGGAAC